>JBAYHI010000014.1:0-5375 GCA_041666205.1 Patescibacteria group bacterium | reverse complement strand
GGCCTCCTTTCTGGCATGTTACTGCCGTGTCATCTTTCGCTATTCGTCGACCACGAATTTTTGTTGCGAGAGATGCATCATGCATCGATGCGTGATGCAATATCTTTATTATAATACAAATACGTGAAAGAAAAATATTTTACACGCAAAGTTATACACAAGAGAGGAAAAATAAAAAAATATTTGCAACAACGATTGCAAAAACATTTTTGAAAAAGAAAAAACACGCATGCGCGTGAAATTTTTTTTGTGTCGAATTGTGTCCTCCTTCGCTCTGTAGGACAGAGCTTCGGAGGACAGCCTTCACTAATCCCGAGATCGTCTGACAGGATGGCCTGCCGGCCGAAACTCCGAAGGAGTGAAGGCTGGTGGACTTGAGGGGATTCGAACCCCTGACCTCCTGCTTGCAAAGCAGGCGCTCTAACCAGCTGAGCTACAAGCCCAAATGCATTTCGTGGACGATAGTGTAGCCGAAAAAGGGAAATCCGTCAATAAAATATATGGCCTTTTTGGGCTATCGTAATTTGCGCACTTTTATCTCCTGCATCCTCTTTTTGCCCGGAAAAGCGTGGATAATCCCATGTTTTGCACCAAAATGCTGAATGACCTCTTGTGAATTGATCATGGCAACGCGAAGGCAATCTTCAATGGAATATTCCTTCATGAATGCGGCAGCAAACCCTGATCCAAATGCATCGCCAGCGCCTGTGCTTGAAATCACCTTCACGGCCTCTGGGCGCACAAACCACAATTCATCGTTGCGATACGCATATGCTCCGCGCGGACCGTCAGTCAAAATGATGAGTAAATCTTTTTGTGCAATGCCGCGGCAAAGTTTTACGATGTCGCGCGTATCGGTTGTGAGGAGAAGCTGTGCTTCTTCAAGATTCAAATTGAAGATTGTTAGGTTGCGAAGCACGGGCTCGAAACTTTCCATCCCTTTTTTGAGTTCTGCAATGCCTGGGTTGTATGCGGTTTTCATTCCGTGGCTCACGCCATAGCGAATTGCTTTAAGTGCGAGCGATAAATCTCCGCCAAGCGACGTAATGTAGAGCCAAGAGCTTTTGAGTTTATCAAATGGAATATCTTTTTCGCTCCAATGTGCACTAGCGCCACGAGACACGAGCGCGGACCGTTCGCCGTCGGGTGCGGTTAAAAGCACCGAGAATGCAGTTGGCTCGGTTGCATCACGTTTCAAGAATTTAATGTCCACATATTCTTTTTTGAGATCGCGGGCAATCTCATCGCCAAAATCATCTTTGCCTACGCGCGCCACGATCGCGGTTTTCAATTTCAATCGCGCAAACGTCACGGCCGCGTTTGACGCGCCACCACCGGTTGAGAGGGTGCAGGCATCCAAATCGATTTTTTCCCCGAGCGGAATACACTCAAATGCGCCTGGCTTTTCTGGGTCAGGATCGATCGTCTTGAACGCTTTGGACACCAAAAACGCGTCGCGCGTTGCAGAACCAATCGTCACAATGTCGTGCATATCTCTGGAGTATAACAAAAAAGAGGCGCTTATGCCTCTTTTTTTGCTTGGTTCCACGCGTTCACGCAATCTAGATATTCTTTTGCAATTTGTGCGATTGTTTCTTTCTTCGTTAGCTGTTTTTTCTGGTAGGCCTTGAGTGCTGGCATGAAAACGGTACGGCCAATAGCGATGCCCGACACCACGCCACTTTGCGACGCCGCGTGAATCCACTTGCTCACGTCTTTCTTGGAGGCGCCTCGTCCCAGCACAATGATGGGGGTGTCTGTCGCGCGCGCAACCTCTTTCCATTCTTTGGTAGAGTCGAGTCCCTCGAGTTTCCAAAGGTCTGGGGTGATTTTTTCTTTCTCGAGGTTGCGAATCGATTGCGCAATCAGTTTGTGCTTTGGTTCGTTACCTTTAACGAGGAGCTCGATGAGGAATTTGATCTTCAAATCTTTGCAGATCATTTGCAGTTGCAAAAGGCGCTTGTGAATGAGAATGTTTTTTTCGTGACTCGCTGGATTGTAGCGGACAAGAACTTTAGCGTACGTTGGATTGAATTTTTTGAGATGCTCGGACGTTTGATCTCCGTACTCGAGCGAAATGAGTTCTCCGCCACTTGCTTCGGTTGTTTGCGCAAAGAGGATTTTTTTCTTTTTTGCGGTCTTGAGGATTTTTTTTCCAAATTCTTCATCAACAAGAAGTGCTAATTCCTCGGGGCGCTTATACTCCTTTCGCGCTTTGAGAAATGCGCGGAAAATCAGACGCTTGAGACTACGAATCCGTCGGGCGTCACGATGATTTACGGGGTATTCTGTCCCGAGAAGCTCCTCGGCAAATGAAGCACGGTGGTCAAATGGGAGGAAAAAAAGGTTTTTCATACTCACTCATCGTAATTGATTTCCGCGATAAAGGTAAAGGGGGAGTGCTTGTTCTTGCTCAAGGGTTTCTTCTGGAGTGAGTCCTGGGAATTCCCAAGCTTCTACGACGAGAAGACAATCGTCTTTTAGGCGATCCACAAGACGCGAGAGGAGTTTTTGATATGTTCGTTCAAGAAGGAAAATAATCAGACCATCTGCCTGTGAAAGATCTTGGTGGAATAAATTCCCGAATCGAATGGAGACCTGTTTGTAGCGCGCTCGATGTGTATATTTTCTGGCGTAGGCGAGAAAAAGTGGAAGAAGAGAAATCTCATATCCGATGAGACGCAGATCAGGTCGCAGTTGCGCCAGCGCGAATAGGACAGTGCCACTCCCGCATCCTAGATCGATGACAGTGCCATTTTTTTGAAAAGGGATCTTAGTGAGGTGTGCGAGTTCACGTTTGCGGGTTGGGACCCAGGGGGCAGCCGATATTCCCGCAATAGCGGCACTACAAAGGATGAGCCAAAGAACAAAGAAAAGGACCCACATCATATCAAGCGCAAGAGCCCGGTTACTTCTTCTTTTGTAAGATGGCGCCACTCTCCGATCGGAAGATCTCTCAATCGAATGGAGGCGATACGCACGCGTTTGAGTGCGAGCACAGGGTTCCCGAGTTTTTCGCACATGCGTCGAATTTGGCGATTTTTTCCTTCCGTGAGAATGATGTCAAAATCACGTTCGGTGATTTTTTTCGTGTGGCATGGTTTTGTTTTTGTGCCCAAAATGACGACCCCGCGTTGCATGGCGCTCAAAAATTCTTGCGTCAAATCGTTTGTAACGCGTACAAGATATTCTTTTTCGTGATTGCCACGGCTGTGCATGAGAACGTTTGCGAGCGCTCCGTCGTTTGTGAGGATCATGAGACCCGACGAGCCAACGTCCAAGCGCCCAATCGAGAACGTACGCTCTGGCACCTTCACATAATCGTAAATGGTTTGTGGGGCATACTCGTCAGCAGTTGAAATCACTCCGGTTGGCTTATTGAAGGCAATATAGACTTTATGTGCTTCTTCTTTGATGAGTTTGCTCCCGACTTTCACGGAATCGTGTTCTCCCACGGTATCGCCCAGTTCAGCGCGTCGACCATTGAGCGTGACCTCGCCACGTGAAATAAGCTCGTCGGCTTTCCGACGAGAACAATGTCCGCTTTGCGCGATGTATTTATTGATTCGAACTCCTGGCATATTATCGATGTTTTTTCTTGATGGCGCGCAGGGCGGATTTTGCAATATCTTCCGCGGTCAAATGGTAGTGTTTCATGAGTGCCTCGGGGCTTCCGGATTGGCCAAAGACATCTTGGAACCCAATACGCTCAACTGGCACAGGGTACAGAAATGTGAGGAATTCCGCAATCGTTCCACCGAATCCTCCGGCAACCTGGTGATTTTCGGCTGTGACCACGCATCCGCATGTTTTTGCAGCCCGCAGGATGGTTGTTTCGTCGAGCGGCTTCACAGATGGGGAATTAATAACGCACGCTTCAATTCCTTCGTTTGCGAGCATCTCGGACGCTTGCAAGCACTCATACACAATCGGCCCGCATCCAATCAGGGCAACATCGTCGCCCTCACGCAAAACGAGCGCCTTGCCAATTTGGAATGGGGTCGTCTCCGTTGTAAATTGTGGGGTTGTGTGACGCTCAAATCGCACATAGGCCGGGCCTTCATGTGCAATTGCCGCCATAACGGCCTTTTCCGTTTCAATGGCGTCACAAGGCGCCAGCACGATCATATTAGGGAGTGTGCGCATGAGGGCGATGTCTTCGGTCATTTGATGCGTAGCGCCATCAAGTCCAGCGGACGTGCCATTGTGGGAACTGAAAATTTTTACATCCAAGTTTTGCAAGGCAATGGTTGTGCGAATTTGTTCCCAGTTTCTCGCTGGAGAGAATGCACCAAATGTTTCAATGACGGGTACTGCACCGGCGAGCGCCATGCCTGCCGCAATCCCTGCCATGGCTTGCTCGGAAACGCCAACTTGCACGAATCGATCAGGAAATTCGTTTTTGAATTCCGTTGCACGCATCGAATCTGTCACGTCAGCACAAAGCACATAAAGATTTTTGTGTTTGCGACCAGCTTCTCGCAATCCAATCCCATGCCCATCGCGAGTTGCGATAGCTTTCAATGTTTCACGGTGTTTCCACCCGCGATGGAGCAAGGGGACGCTCATAGTTATTTACGATATTTGCGCCAAATAGCTCGCACAATCAGGAAGATTGCTCCAGCTGGAATGAGAATTGCGCCACCAACAATGATCACGTAGATGAGAGCCACGACAAATGATTGGAAGAGTTCAATGACTTTTTGTGCAGCTTCAATCATCGTTTGTAGTGGGCGGAAGGAATTGGTTTCAAATCCAATCGTCGTTTCTTCGGTCATGTAAATTGAAATTGTCGATTTGGTAACGGAATTATTGTAGTAGTCCATTTCCGATTGCATCACCTCAATGCGCTCGCGAACGCTTGAAAGCGCGCTTTGAATAGAAATCATATCTTCCACGCTTGTGGCTCGGCTCATGATGAGAAGATACTGTTCCTCTTCTGCTTGCGCGTTTGAAAGTCGCGCTTGAAGATCAACCACCGTTTTTGTGACATCATTGGCGTAGATATTTTCTGACTCAACTGTATTGGCGAGTTCTTTGATGCTTGCCATGGCGGCATCAAAATGTTGCGATGCAATTTCAATCGACATCCAACCGCTCTTTACAGAATTCGGGTAATTTGAAATCGATCGATTTGTTACCGTGCCCTGATACTGGTCTGCAATTTGCGCAATGCTGTCAGCGATTGTTTCAACATTCGATACGGTAATGGAGACATCACCACTTTTAATGATGAGTTGCGTTGCACCGCTCGTATCAATATAGGAATCAGAGGCAAGATACGATGTTGTTGCAGCCTCGGGAGCATAGGAAAGATCTTTCAGGGCCATTTCACTCACCGCATATCCGCCGCCTTTTCCATCGACGACTCCGCT
>JBAYHI010000013.1:0-11854 GCA_041666205.1 Patescibacteria group bacterium | reverse complement strand
TGTAAGGTCCGTACCGTTTTTCCGGTCCAGCCAAGGGCGAGGCTGGGCGGGTCTATGAAAAAAGGCCCTTTCTTTTCTCTCCACTTTTCTTTGGGCCAGCAAAGAAAAGTGGAGCCAGGGTTAAAGGGGCAGGATGCCCCTGCGAATAAATAGAAAGTGGAGATAACAGGAAAAGAATATGATATAATTCCTGCATATCGATCGGAGGACTATGGTTCGCATTGCAATCAATGGATTCGGTCGCATTGGACGTCAGGCCCTGAAAGCAAGTTGGGGGCGAGATGACGTTCAAATTGTTGCGATCAATGATTTGGCAGAGCCTGGCATGCTCATGCATCTTTTGAAATACGACACTAATTACGGCATTTGGGACGTGCCCATGCAACTCAAGGGGAACGTCATGAAAATCGACGGGCAAAAAATTCAAGTCTTCAATAAAAAAGATCCCCATGAATTGCCATGGAAAAAACTCAATGTGGATATTGTGATTGAATCCACCGGCGTTTTTCGTTCAGAAGAAGATTGCACGGCTCATATTGAAGCAGGCGCCAAGCGCGTGATTTTATCGGCTCCGGCAAAAGAAGGGCATGTGCCAACCTATATTGTTGGCGTGAATAGCGATGAGCTTGAGGAAGATTTTTCCCCAATCATAAATTGCGCGTCGTGCACAACCAATTGTGTGGCACCAGTGATGGCTGTGCTCGATGATGTCTTTGGTGTGAAAAAAGCTATGGTCACCACCACGCATAGCTATACGGCCGATCAGGTGCTGGTCGATGGTCCGCACAAGGATCCACGTCGTGCGCGCTCGGCTGGCATGAATATGATTCCAACGTCCACGGGCGCAGCACAAGCAACAGCGGAAGCACTACCAAATCTCAAAGGCGTTTTTGATGGACTCTCGGTGCGTGTTCCGCTCTCGATTGTATCTCTCTCTGACATCACACTCCTCCTCAAAAAACGCACAACGGTTGAAAAAATTAATCACGCACTTGCAAAAGCTGCGGGCCAGCGTCGATGGGACGGAATTTTGGGCGTGACTGCCGAAGAATTGGTATCCTCGGATTTTATTGGCGACGCACATTCTGCGATTGTGGATTTGCCCCTCACTCGGGTTGTGGATGGAGACCTTGTGAAAGTTGTGGCGTGGTATGACAATGAATGGGGATATGCCAATCGATTGATTGATTTGGCCATTCTTGCTGGAGAGCATTTGTCATGAATTTGAAAAAATTGCCACTTGGAAGCGTAAAAAAAGGCACTCGCATTTTGATGCGAGTGGATTTGAATGTGCCAATTCACGGGGGAAAAGTCTCGCGTGGCGCATTACCGCGCTTGAAAGCCGTGGCGCCAGAAATCATTGAGCTCACCAAACGTGGTGCGCGCGTCATTTTGGCAACGCACTTGGGCCGACCTGATGGGCGCAAGGTGACGTCGCTTTCAACGCATCATTTGGCGCGCCCGATGGCCTCGCTTGTTGGGCAGGGAATTCTCACGTCGCACGATATTGCTGGGCCTGATGCACGGAAGATTTCGCATGAAATGCAACCTGGGCGGATTTTCCTCACAGAGAATTTGCGATTTGATCCGCGCGAGGAAAAGAATGCGCGCTCGTTTGCAAAAGAGTTAGCACTTCTTGGGGACATCTATGTGAACGATGCCTTCAGTGTAAGTCACCGCAAGCACGCATCGGTTTGTGCGATTACGAAATATCTTCCGAGTTATGCGGGTGAACTTTTGAATGAGGAAGTGACGCAACTCGAAAAATCCCTTGCGCATCCGTTTGTGCTTGTGCTTGGTGGCGTGAAACTCGAAACGAAAATGGGATTTTTGCAATCGCTTGGCCGTGAGGCGGATTCGATTCTCATCGGCGGTGGCATTGGGGTTGTGCTCGAAGCGATAAGGTCTGATCGATTGAAGCTCGCCGAGCATTTGAAGCCAACGTCACAAGAACTTCGCGCTGGCAAAAAGATTTTGCGATCACTTTCAAATAAGTTGATTTTACCCTCGGACGTGATTTTGAAATCTGATGGAAAGGCATCGAATGTGCATGAGCTCACAATGGGCGATGTGATTGTTGACATTGGCCCCAAGAGTCAGCGTGCATTTCAAAAAATCATTGAATCGTCCGCTTCGGCCGTGTGGAATGGGCCCATGGGCATGCTTGAGGATTCGCGCGCGCGACTTGGCACGCAGGCGATTTTGCGTGCGCTCGTACACGCTAAAGGGCGCACGATTGCCGGCGGGGGCGACACCTTGCAGATGCTCGACGAAACTGGACTTGGCAAGAAATTAAGTTTTGTTTCAACCGGCGGTGGGGCCATGCTTGCCTTTTTGGCAGGCGAACCCATGCCAGGATTAAAACCTCTCATCAAATAATATGAAAGATAAAATTTCCCATATTCACGCATGTGAGATTTTGGATTCGCGTGGAAATCCAACGCTTCAAGTAACCGTTGAACTTGCAAATGGATTACACGGGCATGCCTCGGTTCCATCGGGCGCGTCGACCGGTATTCACGAAGCGCTCGAACTCCGCGATGGCGATCCAAAACGTTACCGTGGTAAGGGGGTGCAAAAAGCGGTCCACAATGTGAATACAAAAATTGCCAAAGAACTGATTGGCAAAAATATTTTCGATATTCAGGGGCTCGACAATGCGATGCGTTTACTCGATGGCACGGAAAATAAACACGTGCTCGGCGCGAACGCAATTTTGGGTGTTTCCATGGCAGCCGCGCGTGTTGGTGCAAAGCGCGCACGTAAACCATTCTTCGTTTACTTGCGAGAGGTCTATGGATTTTCGTACAAAACCTATTCGCTCCCAACGCCCTTCATGAATGTGTTCAACGGTGGAGCGCATGCGGATACGAATCTCGACATGCAGGAATTCATTATCATCCCGCATAACTTCAAAACGTTTGCACGTAAGCTTCAGGCAGGGTCGGAAATTTACCATGCCTTGCGCGATGTCTTGAAAAAAGATGACATGGATACCGACATTGGCGATGAAGGGGGATTTGCTCCTGACGTTGGGCGTACCGAATCTGCACTTGAATATCTCGCTAAAGCCACGAAGAAGGCCGGGTACAGACTCAAAAAAGATATTGGATTTGGAATTGATATTGCAGCGAGCGAGTTTTTTGATCATACGAGTGGCAAATACATTCTGAAGACCGATCGACGTAAACTTACCGCAGAAGAAATGGGGGATTTACTCGAGGGTTGGCAGAAAAAATATCCGCTAATGTCGATCGAAGACCCACTCGATCAAGATGCCTGGGACGATTGGGTGCAAATCACCAAGCGTCTTGGCAAAAAAATGTTGATTGTTGGCGACGACTTCTTCGTCACGAATGTTAAACGAATCGACGAGGGCGTGCATCGCAAAGCAGCCAATACAGTTCTTATCAAAATGAATCAGATCGGCACGATGTCAGAAACCATGGATGCCATTGCGCTCGCGCAAGATCATAAATACAAGATCGTGATTTCACACCGATCTGGGGAAACCATTGATTCCACCATTGCGGATTTGGCAGTTGCGGTGAACGCGGATTACATCAAATCCGGCGCGCCATCACGATCAGAACGTCTTGCAAAATACAATCGACTTTTGGAAATCGAAGAAGAATTACTTGGCCTGTAGAGTCCCGATCAAAAATAATCTTCGGTCGTTTTAGTCCCGTTTGGCCTACAAACAATTCAAGATTCGTCAAAATATGTCCGATATTTTTCCTCATCTTTTATTGTTTTCGGCACAAACGTAATCTAAAACGCCTAAGAAGCTATTTTTGATCGTGACTCTGATAGTTCGTGATCGTAGTGCCAACCGCCAATGCGCTCGAGCATGACGGTTTTTAGCGTGGAAGCGCGTTGCCAAATGCCAGCGCCATAGCGTGTTTGCAACGTGTCGAGCGCTTGAATTGTTTCAGCGGTTTTTTGGTCTTTGCGGAAAAGCGATGAGGGCGCGTGCATGCGCACAAGGCTTGAAAGTGAAACGCCCAAAAGTCGTACGGGCGCGTGAACGTCGCGGATTTCTTGCAAAATTGTCCAGGCATTTTTGTAGAGCTCCAGTCCGTCAGAAATCGGAACTGAGATTTTGCGGTGCGCACCGTTGCCGGAAAATCCATGGTAGCGTACGTAGACAGAAACCACAGATCCAACGAAATTTCCTTTGCGCAGTCGCCACGCAACTTTATCGCAAAGCGCAAGTAAATTTGTTTGAAGTTCGATGTCAGTTTCCAAATCGTAGGGAAACGTATACGAATGTCCGATCGACTTTTCGGGTACGCGTTCATATTGCACTTCATCGGGCCCAAGTCCGCGGCTGGCATTGTAGAGGAAGTGTCCGTACGATTTGAAGTGGTGCACGAGCGTACTTCGAGGTGTTTCTCGGAGTTTTGCAGTTGATTCAATCCCGAGTTCTTTCAAGTGCGCTGCGGTACGCGGGCCGATTCCGCAAATATCTTGAAGCTCGCGCGTGAGCACAAAGGCTTCAACCTCCTCGGGACGCACCACCGTAAGGCCGCTTGGCTTCACGGATTCGCCCGCGAGTTTTGCGATAAGTTTATTGGGGCCAATGCCAATCGAGGCCGTGCAATAGGCGCCACATTCTTTTGCTACGTCGTCGCGAATGAGTTGGGCGAGCATGACGGCGCCAAAATAATCTTGCGCAGCGCATGTGACGTCGGCAAATGCTTCATCAGCGCTGAATTGCTCAACGCTATCCGCATAACGACGCAAGATTGCCAGGAATCGTTTTGTGATTTCAGCGTATTTGCGTGGATCGCCTGGGATGATTTCGAGATTTGGAATCATCTGCTTGGCTTCGATCGTGGACATCGCGGTTTTGATGCCAAGCTTTTTTGCCTCGCGTGAGGCGGTTGTGACAATCGAACGTTCATATCGCAATGCCGAAACATCCTGGGGCTTTCCATCCATATTATTTCGGCCTTTTCCGGCCACGGCAATCGGTTTGCCGCGCAAAAAAGGATTTGCCTGTTGCTCAACCGAGGCGAAAAAGGAATTGAAATCAATGTGCATTATGATTTTCATAGGATGATTCGTTGTGGGCAGGTCGCAGACCTGCCCGTACCGATTCCGTAGGGGCGGGTCTGTGACCCGCCCGTTTGAATCGTCGTTTTTTAATCCGAATATAATTCGACCAATCGCCATTCGAGCGTTTCCGTATCAAGACGAAGTTTCATAAAATTTGCAGAATCCGATACCGAAAAGTAAAAAATTTGCTTGCGACCCTCGCGTGCCCCATGAACCAAATTGACCTGTTTCAAATCATAGACACGTTGGCCCCATCGCACATGTGTTGGCCGGACACGATTTTGCAAAAATTGCACAACCACGTCGATGGGGTCATTGAGGATTTCGTGCATACTAGGAAAGATGAAGGGTGTGGAGCAAGCGATGGACTTGTTGTTTGAACCGACGGCGACTGGTGCGAATACGCAAATGCTTCTGCAAATCGCGCAATCGACGGTCCATGTCGATGGGGGAATAGGCGAACGTGATTTTGTAGTACCGAAGCGTTGTGTCTGACATAGAAAAGGCGATTAAAAATAAAGCGCGACGCTTGAGGAGGAGCCAAGCGTCGCGTCATTACTGACATGAAAGCCGGATCCCTTCGGCTTCCTCGCCAGGGCAAATGCTAGGATCGAGCGTGCATTTTGCTCTAACGAAGAAGGGTGGGATCAGGACAGTTTTTAATGAAATTTACGAATCACTGCGCGGACAATGCCTTGAATATTGATATCGCCCTTGATGATAATTGGTTGCATGGTGCTATTGGCTGGTTGTAGGCGAATATGTTTGCCTTCGCGATAGAAGCGCTTGAGCGTTGCATAGGCATTGTCGAGAAGCGCTACCACGATGTCGCCATTTTTCGGGGAAGGATTCCTCTCAATGACGACGTAATCGCCGTCAAAGATCCCATCCTCGATCATGGACCTGCCTTTTACACGGAGCACGTAGGAATTCCCTGGGTCCATCACGAAGTCGGTTGGGACGGCGATTGCTTCGTTCTCCTCGATGGCCTCGATTGGTTCTCCTGCGGTAATGAGTCCGGCAAGTGGCAGAATAATGCTCATGGATGAAAGCTCGACGGTTTCGGTGAGTTCAATCGATCTCGCTGCTCCATCTTCACCGGTATTGATGACCCCTTTTTCGCACAGCGCTTGAATGTGCTCGTGCACGGTTGATGGGGAAGAAAGCCCCATCATTTTTGCAATCTCGCGATACGAAGGCGTATAGCCATGTTCGCGCACGAATTGCTCAATGCAGTTGAGGACCTCGCGTTGTTTTTTTGTGAGCGGTGGGAGTTGGGTCATATGTGTTCGCTTTCTGTTTCCATTTTAACCGAACAGAAAACGAACGCAAGCACGACTGTGGATAAACCAAATTCTTTTGCCGTTCGGTGGCTTTTGTGCTAATTTGTCGTCATGCGTAAAACCGTTGAAATCCCACTTCCAGGCCATCCCGATAAAGTCTGCGACGTAATTGTTGACTCAATTTTGGATGAATATCTGCGTCGCGATCGTCAAAGCCATGTGGATATTCAAGCGCTCGGTTCACACGGTATGCTCATGATTGGTGGGTCGGTTGAATCGCAAGCGGATTTTGATTCTGGCGAACTTGCCAAAGTCGTTTACAAAAAATTAGGCTACGACGATGAAATCGAACCATTCGTAAATATCGACGTAAAACGGGAACATAAAGTCAATCAATTTCACAATGGTGCGTGCCATGGCACATCGGTGGTGCACGGATATGCCACACGTGAAACCCGTGAAATGCTCCCGCGTGTTTTGGTGTATGCAAATGCGCTAGCACAACGCATCGATGATTTGCGTCGTACGTCAGATCTTTTCCACTGGATGAACCCCGATGGCAAAGTACAACTCACCATGGACGGAGAAAAAGCCGTGAGCGTTGCGGCGCACGTTCAGCACAAACGCGACATTGATGTTTCGCATGTGCAACAAATGCTTGTGGAGCACGCAATCATACCGGTGCTCGGCGAAGTGGAAGGCCTCAAGATTTTCGTAAATACTGCTGGTAAGTTTTCCGACGGAGGATTTGAAGGCGGATCAGGCGCATCGGGTCGCCGCATGCTCTCCGACACATATGGCGGACTTTTGCCAAGCGGTGGCGCATATCTCTCGGGACGCGATCCACATCACCCAAGTCGAGCAGGCGCCTATATGGCACGCTACGCTGCAAAGCAATTCGTGCACGAAGGCGTTGCTGGTAATGTGTTCATCACGGTGGCATATACCATCGGTCAGGCAGACCCCATTTATGTTGATGCGCGCACAGGGGACGGCAAAGATATTTCAGATAGCGTAAAAAAACGATTTGATTTTCGTACCGAGGCGATTGTGGAGCGTTTGAAACTCAGCGAACCGATGTATGCCGGGTTGGCCACGTTTGGGCAATTTGGGCGATTGCAAACACCTTGGGAACAAATTGAAGGGGAGACATCGTAACTGCTATAATGCAAGCATGAAACGCTCGGTGTTTTTGGTGCTTGCTTTTTGTTTGACGGTCATTTTTTCTGTGCTCGTTTTTTTGGGATTGAATCCAGACGTTCACTCAATAGAAAGTGAAGATGGCATTTTGGAATTGAGCGGTCAATACCGAGCATCAGAAGCGGTATCAATCGATGTACAGGATCCGGCGGGTGGCAGTGTTTTGTTTGGCTCGGTTTACCATGTGTCTCCGCAGGAACTTGCAGGTAGCGTCACACTCACATTTCATTCCGGTTGGTTTGCACATCCAATCACAACGTCAGGTGATGCCGTGTATTGGTACGACGAAGACGCCATGATGTGGACGCAACTTTCTGGAACAGCAACTGAAGATGGATCGATTGTGGTGGCTCCCGATCACCTCGGGTATTTTTCATTGGGTGCTGCACAAACCATTAGCGCACCGGTATTCACAAAACTTGTTGATGAGTTAGAGTCGCGTGCTCCGGCAGAAGCTGTGCGTTACGAAATTATCGCTGGATATTCATTGAGTGGGGAACCCATGATTCAAATCCCCGGGATTGTACGGGCAAATGCATGTGTGGGAATTCCAACAACTGGAGAGCGCTTAGAGCGTTCCATGCAATCAACGCAGGCGCAAATTACAGTGAACGATGAGGTGAAGACGGTTGAGCTATCCTATGTTGCGCATTGGTTTCTTGCCCATGGCGCTGTCTGTGCACTGGATCGCTTGGAACCGTAAAAGACCTCGTGATATACTTTTTTTGTTCTTAATGTGAGGAGGATATGGCAACGCCAACGAAAAAAACAAAAAAGACCGTAAAATCAAAAGGGCATGTCCATGCGTATTCCGTGAAGGACATGGAACGTGTGCTTGAAAGCACGACCCCTGCTTGCCGTCATTGCAAACAGTTCCCGATTGGTGCTGCGGATCTTGTCCACATCTTTTTACTCTTAATCTTCACACTGTCTGCGGTTCTTATGACCTCTGTGTATGCGCTCAATGTGGAGCATCAGAAAGTCGTGGAATTGCAAACAGAGTTGCGTGCTACTCTATGAAAACCTATGTTGCCGGAGGCATGGTGCTTTTGAGTCTCTTTTTGGTTGGGGCTGGATGTTCTTCCGCGGGTGAGGTAACATCGTCCGCGTCAGAAACCGTAGAAACAAATGCGGTGGTTGACGCAGGCACCTCTTCATTCACGTTCGCTGGCATTCTTGATTCAACGCAACTTATGAATAAGCAAATTCGCATCACAACGGCAAAAGGGGATATCGTTATCAAATTGTTCCCCGAGACGGCTCCAAAAACGGTTTCCAACTTTATTTCGCTTGCGGAAAAAGGATTTTACAATGGTCTCACCTTCCATCGCCGTGAAGAGGGGTTTGTGATTCAGGGTGGAGATCCAAACGGCAATGGCACCGGTGGCCCAGGATATACCTTTGAAGATGAGCTAACCGACGACAAAACATACGATCGTGGCATTGTGGCCATGGCAAATCGCGGACCAAATACAAACGGAAGCCAATTCTTCATCATGCTCGACGATGTGAACTTGCCAAAGCTTTATTCCATTTTTGGAGAAGTGACGGAAGGCATGGACATTGTTGATCAAATTGTGATCGGTGATGCTATGACAACGGTTGTAATCGAAGATGTGCCGGTCGAACCAGTGGTCAGCGCAGAGCCAGAGGTTGCCGGAGAAGAATCGCCAAGCGCGGAAGTCACAGAATAAAAGATAAGGAGCGACTCGCAAGGGTCGCTTTTTTATTTGTGAGGAAAATTGTGGCGCGTGCTATACTATTCTCATGTCAAAACGTTCCATTGACGAGAAATCATTCTATAAATACCTGCGCTGTCCCTCGTGGCTAGAGCGCGAATGGGCTGAAGGAAGCAAAGGCCGTCAGTCGATTTTGGAATTGCTTCAAGATGAAGGCTTGCTTGGTTCAAAAGAGCTTGAACTGCTAAAAGGAAAAGATGTGGCGCATGTGGATTTGGAAGATGTTGATGAAGCATCGCTCCGAACGCTCGAACTCATGAAGCAAGGCGCTCAGACGATTTATAAAGGCGTGCTAGTGCACGGGCATTGGGTTGGACATCCTGATGTGCTTGAGCGTGTTGAAGGAAAATCACAACTTGGAAATTGGTACTACATTGCACTCGATATTAAGCGATCTCATCGCCTCAAAGACGAATACATGCTTCAGGGTGCGTTTTACGGTGAGCTGTTGCAAAAACTCCAGGGCGTCAAACCACGCCGCGGATACGTGATGCATACCGATGGCACCGTGGAGCACTACGAACTCGAGGCCATGTATTCGCAATTCCGATTAACGCTCGATGAAATCGAAGCGATTTTCGATGGAAAACATCCCGAACATTTTCTGACAGCCGGGTGCAAACAGTCGCCGTATTATTTGCTTTGCTCGGAGGAAACGCATTCCTGCGATGATCTTTCTCGTCTCAATCGCATTTGGCGAAGCGAGGTGAGTATGATGCGCGAAGCAGGAATTCATACGGTCACCGATCTTGCTAATGCCAAGCTCGATGCACTTAAAAATGTGCACGGCGTCACGATGGATCGGCTCTATACGCTTCAACAGCAAGCAATCGCACTCACGGATAAAAAAATTATCACCCTTGGAGAAGTTGATTTGCCCGATGAACCCGGCGTTGCGCTTGTGCTCGATATTGAAAGTGACCCTCTACGCGACGTGGATTATCTATTTGGTGTGCTGGTTGTAAAAGGCGACGAGAAAACATATCATTCCTTTTTGGCGCGAACGCCAGAAGAGGGGCCACGTGCTTGGCAGGAATTCGTAACATTTTTACAAGATTATCAAGGCGCCAATATCTATCACTACGGCTGGTATGAGGTGGATGTCTGCTCGCGGTTGGCAAATCTGCACGGCGCGCCCGATTCTGTGCGTCTTCAATTGTCCGAACACATGATTGATATTTTGAATCGATTGCGTGAGAAAGTGATTTTTCCGCTTCCATTTTATTCGCTCAAAGACATTGCCACGCATCTGGGATTTCGTTGGCGCACCAGTGGTGCGTCAGGCCTCGATTCGGTACTGTGGTTTCATGAATGGCTAGAAGATCATGATGAGGGTGTACTCCAAACGATTGTGGATTATAACGAAGACGATGTGCAGGCAACGTGGTTTTTGCGCGAGTGGGCAAAGAAAAATACGTGATGTATGGCAGAACTTGGGTTTAAAAAGCCGTGGCAGGGATATCTTCTATTGGTGGTTTTATTGATTGCGCTCATTCTTGGAATTGTTCAGCATTTTTCAAAACCAAACACCGAAGATCGTGCATTCCCATCGCCTTCCGCAATTCTCAACGCAGAGACCTGTGGTGTTGCGGGCGGAGTATGGAATGCCTGCGGGTCCGCATGTCGCGCCACACCCAATGTAGCCTGTATTGACGTTTGTGTGGAGCAATGTGAGTGTAAAAAGAACAGTGAATGTCCATTTGGATATTCCTGCGTCGATAAAATTGAGGGGACAGGGATATGCTCAAATTCTTCTTAAAAGTATTGGTTGTTTTTGCCATCGGACTTGGGATCTATTGGTGGTTCCACCCTGAGGATCGTCCAGCGATTGATTTATCAGCGATTCCTGCAATCCCGTATCAACAAGTATCTGATGCGGTTGTTGGGGCTGTGGCAGATTCGGTTGCAGATACGGTGAGCGATAAAATCGATGAAGCGCTTACACCGGAGGTTGATGCTCCGGTTGCTCCGGAGACTCCATTGGAGCCAAGTGGCGCAGGTATCCCTGTTGCTTTTCAGCTCGCTGTACCTTTTACCTCTCAAGCGCCAACTGGGAATTGGGATATGCCGTATCAGGAATCGTGCGAGGAGGTTGCTTCGTATATGGTGGCGATGTATTACGCCGGCGTTCCTGCTGGGCAAATTGAATCCGAAGTTGCCAATACCGCAATTCTTGCCATGGTTGCCGACGAGACAGCGTATTTGGGATTTTATTTGGATACGACTGCACAAGAAACCGCACGCTGGATTGAACACTATTTTGATTTAAAAACCACGATCATTGAAAATCCAACGGTCGATCAACTTAAAGCCGAAATCGCTGCCGGTCACCCGGTGCTTGTGCCAACAGCTGGGCGTGAGCTCGGGAATCCATTTTATAGCGGAGACGGTCCGGTTTATCATTTTCTTGTGCTCAAGGGGTATATGGACGGGAGTTTTATCACAAATGATTCCGGCACAAGACACGGGGAGAGCTATGTATATTCCGAGCAGACGATTATGGATGCGATGGGAGATTGGAATGATGGCGACCCGGCAAACGGGGCAAAACGCGTGATTATCGCAACGCCG
>JBAYHI010000012.1:0-12171 GCA_041666205.1 Patescibacteria group bacterium | reverse complement strand
CTAAATCGTTTTTCCGGATTTTCCAGGCCTGCAAATAGCACTTAAATGCGTAACCACTTCTGCCTTGAGCTTCAGCCTTCTGTCCTTCGATGCACAACTTAACAACCGGATTATCTTTATCCACTCTTGAATTCTACCAAAATTACTTGCTGGAACTAGTTAATAATTTCCGAACACCAAACCAGTACGAAAACCCCGCTATTCCGAACTGGTATATCAAAAGTCTACGGAATTCTTACGAACCTACGCCTGATAGAGATCTATCTAATTTTCAAACAGTGGCACTGTATTCCAGTACTGAATTTCGTTGTTGCCATAAACCGATATCCGGATGATCGGACCTGGATATGGTCTGCTGCTTAAACCATCCGGCAGTTTGTATTCCTTGTCTTCCCACAGCCATTCATGCGATTCACCGTTTTGTTGAGTTGAATATTTGAAATTATCTTTAATTTGATCAAAATTAGGTACTGCTCTGGCCAGATATTCCATTGCAATTGCTTCCGCCTCAACTGTATTTATTTTGAGTATGTTTCCCGACTCCAGTGTACAGGTGTTTCCATTTTTTGCCAGTGCTTCAATTTCACTTGGTTTTAGACCTTTAATTACTACCGCCACCAGTGAATGGTTTCGCTGATCCGTATGATATTGATAAACGGAGCATTTCCCGTCAATCAGCTCTTTGGAGTCGTATACATTTACCTTTCGCACCCAACCCTCCACGGCGTCCATATTTTCTCCGTTACCTATTTTTGTAACCTTACCAACCCGAAAATATGGAGTAGGTAAATCGGTATTAACAAATGTCACTTCCGGATCTGACTTTCCCGTAAATGATTTGATGGCGGTTAAGTCACTGTTTTCAGACAGATCTTTCGCAGTTTCATTGGGTGTTGGAGTGGGTTTAAGAACTTGGGGAACAAAAGCGACAAGTACGACTATTCCGGCAATCAAGACAAGAATCCACATCTTCCCGAACTTCATAATTTTATTATATATCCATGTCCAGGGAATGTTTCAGTGATTGCCATAAACTGGTGCTTTTTGGTACACAGAACATGGAATACAAATAGCTTTATTGAAGGGATAAAAACGGTTTTGATATTGGGTCAATAAACTGGTGATTTAGGAGGAAACAGTAGGATATTTGAGACACCCGGGTCACTAGGGATGCCCTTACTGGCTGCGGGTCTGGGACACTGTTAGAACATATTTAGGTGAAAAAACCTATATTTAAATGTCACGATATAGGGCTGAGAAAAATGAGACAAATGAAAGAGAATATATAAAAAATAAATGACATCATTAAAATAAGTATGAAGTTTTGTATATATTTGTATTTTTGTTTAAAGAAATGTCTGGAAATCAGATAAACAACAATAAGTACAAATGTTATCGGGATTGAACTTAGGTACCATCCAAATCTATCAGCATTCATTATTCTAAAAGTTAGTAGAAATATTATTCCAAACCAAGAAGTAACCAACAACAGCCTGGTAACTTTTTCACCCATACCATTAATATACTACGTTAAAATTAATATTTTCACTAATAACCTAACATGCTGCAGGTTTGGGATGCTGTTGGAACTTATAGCCTCGACAAAAATATCTAACTAAGCAAAAGTGTTCTTACGATTTTTTTTAAGCAGTTTCTTTGCATATTCAATTCCGAAAAGAATAGGGTTGTCTACATATACTAACGTAGTACCTAGTTTAATCTTATTGGTATTATTATGTAAAAATTCTTTGTAATTTAAAATTAATTCTTTCATGTCAAGATTTAATTGCTGATTGTACGTGTAATCAATTTTTCCTTTCCATAAATACACACACTCTTCTTCACCAGTCCATTTAATGATTTGCATATCCGACGAATACAAGAGTGGATAGTTTTTGGGTATAACTATTAGTTTTTCGTTCTGGACTTCAAAGAACCAATTGTGATGAGACATTCCCGGTAGCCTTCTAGCACCGGTTCCCCAATTTGTAAAATTTATTTTAGTAAACTCACTGTCTATGCCCCGGCTGGGAACAATAACAATTCCTCGTTTGGCAACTCTTGAAATTTCATCCATAACTAAAAACGGATGATGTAAATCCTCAAGAGTATGCGAACAAATACAAATATCAAATTCTTTATCTTTAAATGGAAGTATATTTTTCTCTATATCTAATCTCACAAATTTTTTAGCACGTAATTTACCGTTGTTATATCGTGATTCACTTGGAAGTATTAGATCTACCAAGGTATCCACTTTTATTTCTAGTAGTTGTTTCATGCTCCCCCCAATATCCAATATACGTTCGTCAGGT
Organism: Patescibacteria group bacterium; assembly: GCA_041666205.1. GTDB lineage: Bacteria > Patescibacteriota > Patescibacteriia > UBA9934 > UBA9934 > JBAYHI01. The sequence continues at coordinate 9,856 of JBAYHI010000012.1, read as the reverse complement.
TTTATTTGTAACAACTCCGCTAGCTTTGACTCAGTCATAGTTTAATTATATCTTTATTTTAATTTATAAACAGTAAAAGTAGTATTGCTAATATTTATATTTTATCAAATCAAAGACTCAAGGGGCTTGCTGGCGTTACCTGAGGATTTCCGAACAGCAAACTGGTCAGAAATCGTAAAGTATCCAGAGTTAGTTTATCAAAAAAGTGAGGAGTATATGAAATACGCTTTTGCTTAGTTCCCAACTCCTACAAGTTCTCTGAATGCTTCGTCTAATTTTTCAAACCTTCCAATGTGATCCTTGTGAACAAATACTTGTGCAGTCCACTCCTGTTTTATTCCATTAAGGTTTGCGGTATTAGCTCTGTTAATGATAGGTAAATTGATGCTTCTATAATTTCTGCTCTTACCAAAGTAAATACACACATCTTCTCTTGGTATAGAAAACTCTTCTGCCAAACTATCAGCAACAACCTCTCTATTATCAGAGTCTGCACACAATTTAACAAAATTATCAGAAGGATTGGTAATTACTAAATCTGTTACTGTTTTATATGGGTGCTTATTAGCTGCTAATTCTGCTAATTTCTTGGTCCTGAGGTTACAGTTTTGCAAAAGATAGTTGTAAGCCTGTGTATCTGTCCAAAAAAAGAATTCTTCCTTTAATTCACCGTCCTCGTATGCAAACTGGAGAGCTCGCCTTGTCATTGCCCCCATAACTTGATTTCCAGCACCATACACAAATTGATAAACTCTATGGCGGCTTTCCAACCAACCTTTCAAATCTTCTTCTGACCCTTCTGCTAAGGCTACTTCACCATTATGCAGCGTATAGGCTCTTGTCAGCCGTTCCCCTGAATATAAGGACGTATCAATTATTCCCATTGCGTTGCCGTACCTTTGGATATTATCAAGGTTATCAATATCCATTGAACCCGCAACAATATCGCTTATTGGTCTAAGCTGTCCGTTAATTAGTTTCAGAACTGTATTTGTGTCTATTCCTTGAGCAGTAAATTCTCGTGATAATTCAGAGTTTGTAATTATGGTTTCGGCAAATTTTTCGTGGGAAACGCCAAAAACTTTTTCCAGAAATCTCTCACCCAAGTGCGAAAAAGGAGGACTACCAACGTCGTGAGCAATTCCGGCAGCAATAAGTTCTTTTGAGAATTGATTAAACTCAGGTTTCTGACCAACAATTTTTGCAAGATATGCCACTCCAATACTATGATCTAACCGTGACGGAATTACTTTACCTAATGTTATTGGAGGAACGGCTGATAAAGAAATATCATTAAGTCTTTGGATTTGAGGTGTGTTTACAATTCTTTGCTCCGCTTCTGATAATACCACCTCACCATATAGTTGGTCTTTTTGTAGAAATAAAGGTCTATCGGGTGTCATTTTGCAGAGTATATCATTTAGTTCACAAGGCAGGTCACTTATAGTTGAATAATTACATAAAGTTCAAATCTCAGTCTGTGTTTGTACAGTTTGATACAGTTTTCCGAAGCTAATAATTTTGCTGAGCATGCCGGTCAGGCACCATTATATCGCTATAACTTCGGTGCTAGACTCGGGGGATTGAGCATACCGCTCTAGAACCATTATATCGCTATAACGATTGTCTCACGTCGAGGCTAAATGAGACAAATGAGACAGTATAAAAAGGGGTGTCACAAACAAAAACCTCTTGACGTGTACACGCCAACGAGTATAATTGGCTTATGAATTACTTCACTACCAAACAGGCTGCTAATCTATTAGGAGTTAATGACGAATCCTATGTTCGTAAGCTTGTTTTGTCAGGGAAACTGGAAGCAAACAAAGTTGGCACTCAATGGATGATCGGTGAAGAGGCTATTCATAAATTCAAGGTAAAAAATGACATAAGATCCAAATACAAAGCTCTCCTTTCCTTTAACCAGGAGCTAAGAACTCTGGCAGATAAAATACTTGATAAAAACCAAAAAATGGTTGGGCCAAGGGACATGTTTACTGCTTTCGCCATTGGCAAGGGATACAAAACTCACGGAGCCATACTCCTTTTATGCAAACAAGGTTATGGCGAGGACGCATCAATACTGGCAAGATCTCTTTACGATTTGCTTATCAACCTTCTTTATATCCAAGCTGATCAGACGGACGGGCGTGCATACCGCTACTTTCAATACGACTGGATACTACGAAAAAAAATGTTCACCTATGTGTTAGAGAAACCAGAAATAATGGATAAAATCCTGGAAAGGACGAATAATCCCCGACCTGATGACACAACCATCAAAGAAGTTGAGGAGCAGGCAAAGCTTTCTCAAGAAAAGAACAACTACACTGAAAGAGGATGGTCTGATAAGTCTCTACATGACATGTCTAAAGAAGTCGGGCGGATTGATGCTTATAAAACAGTCTATCGATTGCAGTGCCAGCTTGACCATAACGCAACAAGAAGCGTAAATGAATATGCAAAACATACTCAAGGTGGGATTGTATTTGAGGTTGGCCAAAGTGAAAATTGGGTAGAAGAAAGCTTAGTTATTGCATTTGATTTCTATTACTCAATCCTCGTTGCATTCAACTCTCAATTTAAGTCTGGTTTTGATAAAGAAATCTTAGATCTGGAAAACCGATACATAACAGAATTATCAGAAATTAACAAAAAGTCATGACACTACAAGAATTTCAAGCAAAAGTTCAAGAGTTACAGGACACCGTAGCGATTGGTCGTGATCCTGATAAACGAAGAGCTTTCTACGAGCTTTTTGATGATTTATACCTGTTTCTTGAAACAAACGCTTGGAAAAAGGAAAACCTTATTGAACATGGTGAGCCGAATCAACAAGCGCATTTTCAAAGTGTTGCCGAAGGATACTATCGTTTAGGGTTTTTTGAAGTCACTTTTTATTATTATTCAAAACTCACCTACGACCTTTGGTATCAAAAGGTGCTTGAATACCAAGAAAAACATAATGAGAGATTACATAAAGGCACGCAGGTTCATCAGATCGGTATAATTCTTGACCTTCTTTCCGATAAAGATTTGGCTTGGGACTACTACATAGCTGGTCTCATTGAAGATGTCGTTACCGGAAGAACGATGGAATCGTCTCAGGCATTTCGAATGCTGCGTGTTCTGGGAATGCCCAGGGCCGAGTTGGAAGTTTTGGATTTAAAAATCAAACAATCAGGAACTATTTTTGATCCTTTAGGGTATATCTCACAAGTAAGACAAGAATCCTTACTGTCCACCTATCCTGAGAATCAATCGGTCGATTACAACAAACTAAAACAAGCGGAAGTACTTTGGAATAAAGTGCTTAAAGAAAAGGAGGGAAAACAAAATGGCAAATAGTGGAAACCTCCTTGAGGATTTTTCAGAATTGTTACTATCTTCTATTCATGGTTTCATCGTGCGACATAAACGAGCATGGGCAATGGCTCCTGGCAGTAAAAGAGAGCATGACTATGATCTTTTGATCAATAATGTTGCGAGTGTTTTTTCAGAGTTTGGGAACTATATTCTTGTTGAATGTAAAGACTGGACTGATATTGTTGGCTATGACGAAGTTGCTAAGTTTCTCCATAAACTCCATTCGCGCAGATGTAATACTGGCATAATTATTGCCATGAATAATGTCACTCATGAAGACTTCAATCCTACAATCAAAAGAGCGTACGACCAAGATGGTATTGTAGTTATAGTTCTAGATTTTGACGACATTACTCAGATTTTACAGCGAAAGGTAAATTTGGCTTCTCTCTTAAGAAGGAAGTACGAAAATGCGAGATTTGGATTTAAATAAACTTTACATATTCTGATCATTACAATCCAAACCCGAGAGTTATACTTTTACCTGCTTTAGCACCTCGGAAATTTATATTTGCCATAATTCCTTCTCTTTTAATATTAACGTAGCGAAATTCAGCAATATTATCCGTCGGGTTAATAATCGGTTGGTCGGCAAGGACTTGAGTTAGTGTGGTCATAAAGACTAACCAGTTGTTATCATTTTTACAAAAATAATTTGGTAAACCATACTCTTCAATTAATTTTATCAACTCCGTTCTAAATTCAGGTAGCAAAAGAAATTTAATATTCCCGTCTTTAGGATAGATATCTATCGACTCATCGATTTTTTTCATTATCTCCTTCATTGGGGCTGTTATATATTGTTTGTCGATATGAAGAATCCAGTCTGCGTGAAAGCGTACTAAAGAATAATTAGAAGAGCGCCCTTGTTTGTTTCTCCTATCTAATAATTTTCTAAGTTCGACTAACAAGTATATGACTTCACATTCTTTTTTTAATTCGTGCCTCTCATTAAGAAAAATATGCAATTTTTCAACAATTTGATCTGTCATTTGATATTAATTATATAGAAATAGGGATTGTATTAGAAAAATCTTTCCAAATTATTTTAAGAGGGTAAAAAGGATATTCTTTATCAAGAGAGTATTCAAAAAAACACAATCCCAAAACATATTTTGGTAAAGTGCTTTGAATCATCCTTTCCAAAGCTTCTATCTCCTTAATAAATCTATCTGGGTTTTTTAACTCTCTAATAATTTCAGGGTAAAATTCATTGGTTGGTAATTGGTTTGTGCCGACAAAAAGCAAATTAGCATCGTTATTTTTCAACTGCGTGGCTTTTTGAATAAATATTTCGTTTAATTTAGTTTCAATAGTACTGAAAAAGTTGTAGTCCTCTTGTTCGGAACACCAGGAAATATAGCTTCCAACATCATTAATCTTCGTAATATTTATCCCATTTATCTCCCCGTAAGATTCGTTAATTATCATATTACCGACTTTCTCAATTAGACTAAACTCTTTTATCTGACTCATAAGGAAAAGGTCAGATAGTTTGTATCTGACCTCTACGGATATAGGTTTATCAAAATTGTTGCTATCAAGATACATCAACAATCTTTCATGGAAAACCCATTCGTCAATGGACTTGTTTATCGTTGTTACTTCAACTCCGACTTTTCCTGTATTAAAAGGTAGAAAAGCATCAACTCCACCGCCTTTAAAATTTTCTAACAAGCTAGGGTTCTTAGACCTTAAATAATCCAGTAAATATCGCTCTGCAGTTATTTGCGTTAAAGTTCGATCATCAGAGAACCATTCGTTTGCTTTGCCCCTAGCAATCGGAAGCAAGTATCCTATCTTTTTGTTAATAATAGTTAAACACGTACTCATCCTTGATGTTTCGGCCCACCTTAGAATTATGGGGTAGTGTTTCCAATCCTGAATACTGAAATTCTTATTAGCAAACAGTTTATCTATAGAACCGAAAGCAGACATTTTTATTGATGCGTAAGATAACTACTAATTTTTAATTTAGTATCATCACTAAGGTGTTGATATTTTGTTTCATTTAAAAGCTTCGTTAACCATGCTTTTTGAACAATATATACACCTTTATATTGCTTCAATCCGAGTCTTACCCTTGCCCATTTATTGGAAAACACCAGGACTGGCTGAACTGGAATATTTAAACCAACTTTAGAATTGATGATTTCCTGAAGAGTTTTAGCTTCAGCGTAAGCTTGACCTAAGAAATCTTTACCCATCAATGACCCATTTCGCAGTAAATGCTCACCATCGAAAGTGAACTGACCGCTGTGGCTCTTAACTTCCAAGGCCCAAACTCCTGTTGGTCCGACTACAATCTTGTCTATGTTGCCGCGCGCAGTATTCAAACCTTCACTTAGGTAAACATATTCTTCACTCAATTGTTTTAACACATCATCAATCTCATTTTCACTGACCAAACCTCTATTAAATTTATCTGTTCTTAGTTTAATTTTCGAAAATAGCCATAATAGGGGTAATACAGCAAGTAACCACAGTAAAAACGACTTTTTCCCTAGCCCTGTCATGTAAAACAAAAGAATATTAATAACCACTAATACACCAAATCCCAGTAAGATGTTTTTTGTTAAGTAGTTATTTTGTATTTTCATCTTCGGACGTTTTAAAAGTCACTTTAAGTTTAGGCTTTTTGGGGTATTTTTTCAAAAATACCTCATTTGTTTGCAGCTGAATGCTATACTTAATCTGTTATCAAGAGTGTGGCGAGAGCACTGGCTCAATGACCCACCGACAACCTGACAAAACAGTCAAGGTGCCAAGTCCAGCCCGATCAGGGAAAGATAAAATATATAACTCTTTCCTTGAGTTCGGGAAAGAGTTTTTTTATTGCAAAAATATGAACTCAGATAACGGTTTAAGTAAAAATCTTTTAGCCGGTTTCGTACCCAGGCGGATAGAAATCGAGGGTCGGCCGGAATTGCAGCTATTCCCTTTAAATATCCTCTTCGCCGGACTTAAAAATGAGGATGGTAAATTAATAATGGGTACCTCCGTATATGAACCTGACCTAACCTCATTCCGAGAAGATAGGGAAATGTTATCAATGAAATATGACAATATTTACGGCGAAAGCCAAGTAATAATTGAATACAATACAGTTACTAAATACTGGCTCGGAACTAAATATATAAAAGGGGGATCCGCTGGTGGTGCGATAGGGATGGACTGGCATATGTTTTTTTCGCATTTCACTATGCTTGGATTGGCCAATTTTGAGCCCTGCAAGATGGAAGTTATGTCAACGGTAGTTAATTAAAGAATTACTAAGCTCTCTTATGAATAAGAATTTTACCGACTTATCAAAAGAAGCACTTAAAAGAGGTGTCTTGTTTGGTTTTGTTCCTCATAATCTGGAAATACCGGACCGGCCTGAACTGTGGCTCTTTCCGTTTAACGTTATGTTCGCTAATTATAAAAATGGGGAAAACGGAAAAATAATATCGGCTAGCACTCTTTATGAACCTATGTTAAGCACCTACAAATTAGACCAAAAACAATGCTCCATGGAATATTTTAATATTTATGGCCACGGAAGCTGGCTTTTGATTAATTATGACCTGGAGAATAGTACCTATCTTGGTGAAAAATATGTTGGGGACATAAAAGTGGGCTCAGCATTTGGTAAAGAATGGAAAATGTTTTTTGTCCATTTCACCATGCTAGGTTTATCCAATGGTGAGCGATGTAAGTTTGATTAAATTAAATCATTATTCATAAAACCAGTCCGTACCGGGAGTTTCAACTTCCAGGATTTTACTTTTGAGCATTTTGAACACGCCGTCTTCTCTGATGGTCTGCCAAGTTCCTTCGTAATAATGATCGTCAATTTCCTGATCCACCCAATTTTGAGTGGCAAATTTCACAAACACTGTGTCCTTGGACCCGGGCACTTTCTCCGTTTTAATAACATAAACATCCAAGATATCAGTAAACCGGCTGGTCCATTCCTGAAAATTGGTCTTTTGCAGATAAGTGCTGCTTAATAGTTTAAAACCGTCTTCCATTCTCCGGGCTTTGAGATAGGTATAAAATGCAGCCACAGCTTCCTCAGGTGATTTAGATGGGTCGAGGGTGATTTTCGCAATATCCTTGTCAGTCATCTGCGGTATGGCGGTTTTTACTGAATCGGCGCTGACAAACATGGACAGCCCGGCCAGCCCAAGGGTATTTACGCCAACGGCATTTCCGCACATCTCAACTAGCGGACCGCCGCTCATACCTTCCACTAGATCAATATCTGTCTGTATATAAATTGCATAATCTTTTTTTGATTTACGGAAAGCTTGGTATTTCCCATTCTGGATAGTAGCTTCACCTTTAATATTTGTCCCCAACGGATAACCGGTCGCAAGTAAAGCTTCATTTTCAAACATCCGGTTGGGTGTCTGCAAAGGGATTACCAGATCCGGATATGATTTGGCTGTGGTCAGAATCGCCAAGTCCGTATATTGGTCTCCGGTTATGCTAGTCGGGGTTACGAAGTTTCCGTCGGCAAATATTATCTTGGGTGAAGGTTCTCCGGAAATCACATGGAAACTGGTCAACACCTGGTTTCCGGATATAAAAAAGCCAGATCCTTGGGAATTGCTGCCGATTATCCGGACCACTTTATCTTTCAGATTGTTTTCCAGATTTACGCTGATAAATTTACATAAAAATTTTGCCGCATACCCGTAGTTATTAGATAAATAATCAAAAATAACGAAAAATGAAGCCAGTAAATACAAAGTTACTACTATAGTCACGATTGATTTCAGAAAATTCTTCAAACTTTTAAATGGAAAGACAATGCAGTCTAAAATGAGACCGAAAAAGGCAAAAATAAGTTTTATGATGAATCTGATTAAATAAAAAACAGAGTAGGTAAGAAGTTTGATCGGAAAAAGGTAGATGGGGAACAAAAGCCGCCTGAGATAAACTGCAATTCCAACTCTCAAATTCCACCATCCGGTTTTAATCCGGTTTGCCGCTACTTCGAATATGTCTACCCCAGGTACGATATGAGCCCAATCAGGAATGGTAATCTTTGTCGGGTCCTCATCTTTCTTTTTACCCGGAAGTCTTTTAGATATTTTATTTAGTCCCCACACCGCAACAAATAGCATCCCAATTACAAATAATGCTATCACACCGTCTAAATTGGTTCCCATACCTTTGTTTATGACCTCAAATTAGCCCTAAAACATCAGTATGTCAATCATCAGCAGATGCATAAGAGCCTTTTCCTCCCTGTCCCCATTCCCAACTGCATTTATCGCAGCGCCAAACAGGACTATCGTCTTCTACACAACACCCACCCGGAATTTCATTCTTTCTTAAAACATTGGGGTCATCAATTAGACCATAAACTATCCTTAGCACTTTTTCAGATACGCACTTGGGACACATTCTTATCTTTTTAGAATTAACGGGTTTCATTATCCAAGTTTTCAATTCTTTCTAAATCCTTTAGCTCAAGCAGCTCCTGTTTGTACTGCTTATCCTGATAATATTTATATAACTCCCCATTATCCTTTACCAAATTAATAAATTCCGGTAAAAAAGCATCTGTAATAATTTTTCTGGCTTCTTGACTGGGACAATGATACATAACAAGACCCACATAACCTAACCAGTCCGGGAACTTAGTCACTGCCTGAATATTAGACAACTTGGACTCAGACACAATTGACGCAAGTTTTATCTGATCCTGTAAATCCGCCTTTTTATTTAATGTGAAATTCATATACTCCTTTTTATCGTTATGCTGTTTATCGCTCAGTCTGCCGAAAGGCCAAAATGAATCATCATCCGGGTGTTGACCCAGAATAAGTTTTGTAAAAGAAATCCAAAAAGCACTATGACCACAGGTAGTGCAAGTTATTTTCCAACACCAATTATTTTTCGAAGCATAATCACACAAAGCAACAAAAGGATTACGTGGGGGAGCATTTGAGTGATTAATTTGTTCAGCCATCAATAATTGTTTCTCAAATCAAATTAACTTCTACCAACTAAGAAGTCAATTATGAGCCATATTTAATAAGAATAATAGTTTATAAATTTTAAATATTAATCAACGACTTTAATTATTGATGTGATAGCCGTCTCAATGTCTTTTTCAATGTTTTCTTCCCAAAGACGTATTACTTTCCATCCTTCATTTTTCAAAACTCCATTGACTTTCCGGTCTCTGACGATATTTCTTCCTATTTTCTGTTTCCAAAACAAATTATATTTCGTTTTATTTTTAGAGTATTGCCTACCGTGCCACCAATCTCCATCAACAAAGATAGCAATTTTCTTTTTAAAAAATACGATGTCTGGCTTTCCTATAACTCTTCTGTCGTTAACTCGATATCTTAAGCCCAACGAGTAAAGTCTTTTTCTTATAGCCAATTCGGCTTTTGTATTCTTACTTCGAATTCTGGACATTACCTGACTTCTTTTTTCAGGAGAAAATATATCCATAAATGCTAGTTAAATAAAGTATCAATCCATT
>JBAYHI010000011.1:0-18493 GCA_041666205.1 Patescibacteria group bacterium | reverse complement strand
CACATGGGGCACGACTGCGCATTACTCACAAGACAATACGGACTCAAATCTTTGGTGCCGAGTTTCTTACATGCAGACCGAATGGCATTCATTTCCCCATGTGCAGTTGGATCCATCTCGGAATGCGTAGTTGCGTGCGCTGTTGCAATAATCGTGCCGTCGAGTGCAGCAATGACAGCACCAAACGGCGAATTCTTTTCCTGAATCGCTTTTTCGACTTCGTCCATAACGGCATGCATGAGGTGCTCCTGCATGGTCATATTATTTCTCTTTATTCACCAGAAATAGCCTATCATAAATTCATGCATCTGATCGATTCGAAGAATGCATCATCAGTTCTGTCCAATTGCCACATCAATGGGTTTGCCCAAATGTATTCGCGGATGCGATTTAATTCCGGTTCGTTACGGATCACATGGTCGTGGAATGATCGTTGCCAGGCGAAAAATTCCTGTCCGGATTGATGAATCATTTTCGATGACGTGGTTTTGAACGCGCAAATCGTTTTCGATAATAAATTGAATCGACGATGGTAAATCGTTGATTCCGTTTTTGTAGGGACAACCCTAGGGTTGTCCCTACGGAATTGGATCGATGGCGCGTGGTCGGGATCGAAATATATGATCCCGTGGAAATGATCCGGCATCACGCAAAATTCGTCCAATCGAACGTAATCGTATTGCATTGCCAACCATTGCCATTGGCGTTCAATAATTACGCCCAATTCGTTCAAAATCATTTTCTCGTTTTTGATTTCCCCGAAATATTCCTGTTTACTCCTCGTGCACATCGTCACAAAATACCATCCCGATTCGGAATAATCGAAATCCGATAACCGATTCGATTTGCGTTCAAATTCACCGTTCATTTTTTCATCCTACCCTGCCCGCAATCCTTCATCAAATGTAGGGACAGAACAATGTTCTGTCCCTACGGTCGCAAAGGATTGCGGGTTTGACAACGCCCCACAATTTGCTAACCTCAATGCACTATGAAAGTAGCGCTGGTGCACGATTATTTGTGCCAATATGGGGGTGCCGAGCGCGTGCTCGAGGCTCTGCAAGCACTTTTTCCTGAAGCGCCAACCTTTGTGTTACTTTACGATAAAGACGCTATGGGAGGGCGTTTTGGCCATCGCGAAATCCGCACGTCATTCTTGCAAAAAATTCCGGGTGCCCTCTCGCATTTACGTTGGCTCCTCCCGCTCATGCCAACGGCTACGGAATGCTACGACCTCTCCGAATACGACGTAATTATTTCGAGCTCGAGTGCATTTTCAAAAGGCATCATTACCCGCCCCGATGCCATTCACATTTGCTATTGCCATACACCAACGCGCTACCTTTGGAGCGATACGCATAGCTATGTGCAAGAGCTCAATGCGTCCAAAGCGGTGAAAGCGCTCCTTCCCCCACTGCTCAATTATTTGCGCTCATGGGATAAACTCTCAGCCGATCGCGTGGATTTTTTTATCGCAAACTCAGAAACCGTCAAAACGCGTATTAAAAAATATTACGGCAAAGAAAGCCAGGTGATTTTCCCGCCCGTAGACACCCATCTTTTTTCCATCGCACCAGGCCCAAAGGATTATTATCTTGCCGGCGGACGGCTCGTCCCTTACAAGCGATTTGATTTGGTGGTCGATGCGTTCAATCGTCTTGGGATCCCCTTGAAGATTTTTGGCACCGGCCCCATGGAAGAACAGCTCAAAAAAATGGCAGGCGAGCATATTCAATTTCTCGGAAAAGTATCTGACGAAGAACGCATGCGCTTATTCCAAAATGCGATTGCGTTCATTCATCCGCAAGAAGAAGATTTTGGCATTACCCCGGTCGAATCCATGGCAGCTGGCCGACCGGTGATTGCCTTGCGACGTGGCGGAGCGGTGGAAACCGTGATCGATGGAGTGACGGGAACCTTTTTTGACGAACAGTCCTGGGAGGAACTTGCAGATACGATTTTGCATTTTGATCACACAAAATTTGATCCGGAAAAAATTCGAGCACATGCGGAAACGTTTTCGCTCTCGATGTTCCGCAATCAAATTTCTCGCACGGTCGAGGACGTGTGGAACACGCATACTCACGCACTCCACCCATGACCATTGGTGTAGACATACGACACTTAACCTCCCCCCATTATTCCGGTGTTCAACACTACACCGTGGAACTCTTGCGATGTCTTTTTCGAGAAGACCCCAGTATTCATTGGGTTCTTTTTGCATCTGGAACGCAAAAAACCCTAAAAAATTTGCCGGTTTTTTTGGAAAAAAATGTGGAACTCGCCATTGTACGGCTTCCCAATAAACTTCAAAACCTGGCGCTTATGTGTGGGAAAACACTTGAGAGCTTTTCAAAAAACCCAATCGACATTTGGTTTTTTCCAAATCAAAATATTGTCCGCACGCGCCTCCCGTTTGTGCTAACCGTGCATGACGTGAGTTTCAAAATCTTCCCGGAATTTTTCACCTGGAAATCCCGCCTCTGGCATCGCGCCACCCGATTTGAAAAATTGCTAAAAGACGCACGTACACTCCTTGCGGTCTCAGAGAGCACAAAACGCGACGTGGCCGGTATGTACAATATTCCCGAAGCAAAAATTTGCGTCACGCATCTTGGCGTCTCAACGGATTTCTCCGCACACGCTCTCCCTTCGGATAAATCCTATTTGCGCGCACATAAAATTTGGTCGCCGTATTTTCTTACGCTTGCAACACAAGAACCACGAAAAAATCTTGAGAGCATGATTGAAGCCTTCGAGCAATTTAAAACCGAAACGCATGCAAAAATTCGCCTCGTGCTTGCCGGACCGCGCGGATGGAAAAATGAACACGTACGCGCTCGGATTGGTCGTTCCCCATTTGCGTCCGATATCCAATCGATTGGTTATGTAAAAGAAGAACACCGCCCAGCATTGTATCGCGGTGCAACAGCATTCCTCTTTCCATCGTTTTATGAAGGGTTTGGACTTCCTGTGCTTGAAGCACTCGCCTGCGGAACTCCGGTCATGACAAGCCCTGTTAGTTCGATTCCCGAAATCGCAAAAAACGCCGCGATCTACGTTGACCCATTTTCTTTGCACGACATCACAGAAGCCATGAAAATTCTCACGCAAAACAACGAAATCCGCGCGTCATTCAAAGAAAAAGGCCCACGGATTGCACAAAAATTCACCTGGCAAAAAACCGCCAAAATGACGCTCGAGGCTCTCAAAAATGCCGCGCAAAAATAATCGAATCAACAGGAAGGATTTTTCCAAGAAAAATCCTTCTTTTTTTGTACACAAGGACGTCATTTTTTTCGCTCATTCGTGATAAAATATGAGGTATGAAGATCGGGATCGATGCACGGTTTTTTGGTCCAAAGACGGGTGGGGGCGGAATCGGCCGCTATGTTTCTGAACTCACCACCAGTTTGCAACATCTCGATAAACGAAATGAGTACATTTTGTTCCTTCGCAAAGAAAATTTTCACGAATGCACCATAAAAAATCCACGGTTCTACAAGCAACTCGTGGATGTGCCGTGGTATTCCTGGAAAGAGCAAACACAACTCCCTCGCGAAATTCGTCATGCGCGCGTGGATTTCATGCACTATCCGCACTGGAATGTTCCAATCTTTTCAAAGACGTCGTTTCTCGTGACGATTCATGATTTGATCTTGCTCGAAGATCCGCAGTCTGCGCACTCGAGCACGCGCAATTCCTTAGTGCACGGATTCAAATATGCAGGGTTCCGTACTGTGCTAGAACACGCAGTCAAAAAGAGTCGACATATTGTCACGATCTCGCAGGCTTCCAAGCAATCGATTCTCAAACATTTTCGTGTGCGTCCGGAGAAAATTTCGATCATTCCAAATGGCGTACAACCCGCTGTGCAACCGCGAACCGTGAGTCTCACACGCCTGGGCGTGTACGAGCCGTATTTCCTCTATGTTGGAAATGCCTACCCGCACAAAAATCTCGAGATGATGATGCACAGTTTTCGACAATATCTCGAGCACCGACACGACGCACAACTTGTCATTGCCGGACGACGCGATGCGTTCTCACGCGAGCTCGAACAAGAAGCGGAAGAAATCGGCATCCCCAAAGCACATCTCCGATTCGTGGATTTACCAAGCGACGAAGAACTCGCAAGCCTCTATGAACACGCCAGCCTCTTCATTTTCCCGTCGCGCCTTGAAGGATTCGGCATTCCTCCGCTCGAAGCAATGAGTCATGGCGTCCCGGTTGCGTCTTCGAGCGCATCGTCTTTGCCAGAAGTGTGTGGCGACGCAGCGCTCTACTTTCACCCCGACGATATTGAAACGCTCACAGGCTATATGGAAAAAGCCGTCACAAATCCAACCTTCTTTACGCCATTTGTTGAAAAAGGATTTCGTCGCGCCAAACATTTCACCTGGGAACAAAGTGCCAAAAAAGTCCTTGATCTCTACGAACGCTTTTTTTACCTCTAGGACATGAACGATTGGAAGAAAAAATTTCCGCAACACGCACATCCGGCTTCACGCGCGCAGGACGCTTTTGACGATGCGCTCCCGGTTTCTTTGCAATCTGCGACCGCAACCGATGGGCACGTGCATATCCAAAAAAATGCACGCGTGCCCCTTTCTCCGTACGTCATTCATGTGGCCGGAGCATCGCCCAGCTCAGAGCCCATGGCCCGTATGGCCGCTGATCTTGATTTGGATCCGGAGCTCTTGCTCGAAGATGAAACCGTTGATGAAGAAACAGATTTGGAATTACGCCTGGAGGACGTGCAATCGCAATTGCGTGAATTCGAATTGCAATCCTCGCGCCGTATTGCGCCACGCGGCCATCTGGAACCCTCACGAGAACCCCTGCATACGCTCCGCCCCATCGCCGTGCATCGGACAGAACTACACGAAGCCCTCGCCGCAGAAACCCCCAAAGAACGCCTTTCTGTCATTCCCGATGTTGCGGAGGAATCCCTGGGGAACGACGTGCTTGCGATGCTCTCGCACTATACCGGCGGTGGCAAACGCATGATCGTGCATCTGCTCACCACAAAATCTCCCGTGCGCGCCGTGGCGATTTTCGCCTTGCTCGCGGTGATTTTCACCGCGCCATTCCAAGCGGTATACGGGTTTGCAAATACGGTTGGTGCAAAAGAAGATGTGCAAGACATTGGCCGCATTGCCATGGATAACCTCATGCGTGGTGCATCAGCCCTTTCATCTCAAAAATTCGATGTTGCAACCACCAACTTTGAAAAAGCGTCCAATAAATTCGATGAGGCAGAGCAATCGCTCCAAAATATCAATGGACTGGTTTCCATTGTTGCCTCCATTGTGCCCGCCACGTCGCGCACCCTTGAATCCGGCCGCGCACTGATTTCCGTTGGCAGTTCCCTTTCGCGTTCCGCCGCCTTGCTTGCCGATGCTGCTGCGGAGCTCTCCACACAAGATGCGTCTGCGCTTGTTACAAAAATCGGCATTTTGAAAAATTATATTTCAACCATCGTGCCGCTCCTCACGGACGCACAAAAACAATTAGCACGGGTTGACACCTCGGTGATTCCAGAAGCGTACGCCAGTCAATTCACTCAACTCACGTCCACCCTGCCTGGCATTTGTGCTTCGTTTGAAGAATTTGTGGCCTATGCCGATACACTCAACCAAATTCTTGGAGAAGAACAGAAAATGCGCTACCTGTTGGTCTTCCAAAATAATACGGAAATTCGTGCAACAGGTGGATTCATGGGCAGCTTTGCACAGGTGGATCTCTTAAACGGTGCTCTCACAGCGATCACCGTGCCAGAAGGAGGCACGTATGATATCCAAGGGCAGCTGTCGGAATTTGTGTCCGCGCCGCAGCCGCTCCAACTGCTTGATCCACGTTGGGAATTCCAAGATGCAAACTGGTTCCCGGATTTTCCAACGAGTGCGCAAAAAATTCTGTGGTTTTATGAACATGCTGGTGGGCCAACCGTGGATGGGGTGATTGCGATCAACGCCTCGATTCTTCCAAAAATTCTCGAAATCACTGGCCCGATTGAAATGCCTGCCTACGGGAAAACGATCGATAGCGAAAATGTGATTTTCGAAACACAAAAAATCGTGGAAGACGATTATGTAAACGTGGCAATCCATGATGAAACGCGCACGGTCGAAGCGCCAAAACAATTCATCGGCGATTTATCACAAGTCTTATTGGAGCACATGAAACAAGCATCCATGGATGAGCTATTGGCCATGACAACCGTGCTCGCCAATGCTCTCACAGAGCAAGAAGCGCAGCTCTATTTTTCCAATAATGAGTTGCAATCGCGCATGCTCGAACTGGGCTGGGCTGGCGCGCAAACACATGTGAATGGCGATTATTTGCAAATTGTCGATACAAATCTTGGTGGCGGAAAAACCGATGCGGTCATTTCTGAAGAAACAAATCTGCATGTTGATATTGCAGACGACGGATCCGTCACCAATACCGTTACATTCACAAAAACACATCACGGACTCAAATCCGCGCTATTTGAAGGCCTCAACAATGTCGACTATGTGCGGCTCTACGTACCAAAAGGCAGTGAGCTCCTGAGCGCTTCAGGGTTCACCATTCCTGATGCTTCGCTTTTTGAAGCGTCCGAAATTGCGCTCAGCCAAGACGAAGATCTAAAATCCATTGTGCAGAATTCCCGAAAAGATAAAGCAACCGGAACAGATATTTGGGAAGAAAATGGCTATACCGTTTTTGGTAACTGGATGCAAACGCCTCCTGGCGAAACGCAAACCATCACCTTCTCGTATCAGACACCTCTGCATCTTGCTGTGCCAACCACGTCAACATTCTTTGACCTGGCAAAGGAAAAATTGGGATTCAAAGAATATGCCAGCTATTCCCTTTTCATTCAAAAACAGTCTGGTATTCTCAGTCGCATAACGTCTGTCACGGTCTCAGCCCCCAATACATTGACATCAACGTGGGAATCGAGTACAAAAACCGGCGATCGCTATCAATTTGACAATACAACAAACGCCCATTTAAGTATCCTTTTCTCGCAATAATTTATGACAACGGAACAGAATAAAGAGCATATCGCCCATCCACACGAGCAGGGAGAGCATCCTCATCATTCCCCGGAAGTGCTTGCAGAGAAAAAGGAAGAAATGAAAGAAGGGTTGAAAGCGATTTACGGCGACGAGAAAGAAAAAATCGACTTCTCAAAACTTGAGCGCGCCAATACGCGATTCACAAGCATTCTTCTTACGGTGATTGTGACGCTCGGGCTCATTACCATTACGGCATGGCTGGGATTTTTCGTGTATTTGCGATTCTTTTCCCTCGATAAAACCGAAAATTTTGAACTCACCATGGAGGTTCCAGAAGAGGTGAAATCGGGCGAACAGATGAGCGTGGTTGTGCACTATAAAAATCCAACCAATATTCCCCTAGCAACTCTCTCGATTGAAATGCGCCTGCCAGAAGCATTCAAACCAACGATCACAGAACCACTTCCAACCTCAACCGAGGAAATGAGTTGGGACATTGGAAGCGTTGCCTCAGGAGCAGATGGTGCCATTACGCTCACAGGCCTCTGGCTTGCTGAGGTGCCGTCTTCTGTGCCGTTCCAGGCCTATGCAGATTACCGCCCATCAAATTTCAATGCGGATTTTCAAGATATCGAAACCGTCTATATCACCACCACCGCGAGCGTGCTCACCACGGAATTTTCCGGACCAGAGGAAGTGCGCCCGGGCGACGCGGCTTCCTATGAACTGAAAGTGAAAAATACAGGGAGCGAAGCATTCTCGCAAATTCAACTTGATTTAGAAATTCCCAATGGTTTTTATTTGGATGCAAGCGATCCGAGCATTGCAGCCGGAAGTGCACCGGTTTGGATATTTGAAACCATGGAGGCCGGAGAAGAAAAAATTGTCACGTTTGATGGCGCCTTTGCAACGGATGTATCGGGATTCCAATATTTTGATGTGCAAAGTTCCGTTGTCCTCAATGAAAAAACCTATATCCAAGGCTCAACGCAAGGATACACCGATGTGTTAAAGACCGATCTCACGCTGGCGCTTGCGGCAAACGGTTCCACAGAAGATGCGGTGACAAAAATTGGCGACACGGTGAATGCATCGCTTTCCATTGAAAACAGTGGGAGCGCGCCTCTTGCGTCGGTTTCATTGCTTTTGGAATTTGATGCGGAAAAAAATGTACCGATTGATTGGGGCCATGCTTCTCTCGATGGTGGGGCGCTCACGCAAAAAGGGATCAATTGGAGCGCAACAACCATTGGTGGACTTGCGGCTGGAGAAAAACGGATTCTCAATCTATCTCTTCCCATTGATAGCGAGATTAGCATTAGCGCATCCGACGTATTCACAATGCTTGCCTCTGCCAATGTCGATGGCGCCACGATTCGATCGTCCCCTGTGACCGTTCACATTACAACCAATGCCGCCCTTTCCGTAACCAGTCGGTATTTTGATCATCTAGGTATTCCCGTTGGATCTGGACCCCTGCCTCCCGTCGTTGGAAGCACTTCGTCGTATCAAGTGGTGTGGAAGCTCACCAATTCCCTGCACGATCTAGAAAACATCACACTTGAAGGAACGCTTGCTCCAGAAATTTCCTGGAACGATGTCACCACCGCAACCGTAGGGTCTATGACCTACGAGATGGTATCGCGAAAAGTCACGTGGAAAATCTTGAAACTCCCCACCTCAACTGCGGGTGCGGAAGCAACATTCATGGTATCGGCGACACCAGATTCGGGTGATATCGGATCCTTCATTAAATTACTCTCACAAAGCACCCTACGGGCCACAGATGGAAAAACAGATACAGCCATTCAACTCACGGTTGATGGCGTTACATCGGAATGTATTGGCGATAAAGGCGCGGAAGGAAAAGGAATCGTCGTCGAATAAAAATTATAATCTACGGAGCTTACGACCCGCTTGGTACGTTTTGTACCAGGCGGTTTTTAATACACAATCAAAGGTCCCGGGCATTTCAACAATCGATCCTCCATACCCTTCTTTATAGCGTGAAATCCCCGCCCATTCATGATCGTCAGCAAATCCCTCGGGCGCCACGCCCCAAAAATCAAACGATTTTAGGCCTCGTTCTTGCGCATCGCGCAGTAAGAACGTGTGGAGTCCATATTGCGCACGAATGTTTCGATGCAAGTTACTTGTGGCACCATGCAAATACGTTCGCGCCCCGCCAAAATCCACGCAGATATTCGCCGCCAGGGGGCGCCCTTCAAAATACGCCATCGCCATCAAGGCATGAGTTTCCCCACCCGTGAGTGTTTCGAGCATCTTTTTGAAATATTCTTCTGGGTGAATCGAAAATTTATCACGCTTGGCCGTTTGTTTCATGAGTCGCACAAAATTCGGGAATTCCTCAAGCCCCACAATTTTGCATTCCACGCCCTGACGCTCACTCAAGCGCGCATTGTATCGCGTTTTGGATTTCATCTCGCCATAAAGTGCCTCTTCTGTTTTTCGCAAATCCACGATGCGCGTAATGGCGGGCTGAACATCAAGCACTTTTTGAAGTTGCACAAATACAGGTGGCTCAAGGCGCAAAAACATCCCGTCTCCAAAATGCGTCTTCACCTGTTCGAGCATGCGTTCAGGCGACATATTCCCAAGCGGACCTTTCGGAAAATACCAATAATGCTGCTTCATGGGCAAGGGCATTTTAATGCCCTGCGCGAGAAGAACCTGCCCATCTTCTTCAACAAGAAACCGATCCACCGTACGACCAACCGCGGTTTGGAATTCTCCCCATTCGTAGGACTGCAAAAACGCACCAAAGGGTGGAGCAAACCGTATAACGTTTTCATTCCATGCGTGTGAATCCATATTATCTGCTTAAGCGTTGTAAAGCTTCTCGGATGCGTTCTTCGGGCGTTGTTCCTTTGAGTTCCGGCAATATGGCAAGACAATCTTTCTTGGCATATCCCAAATGCACAAGTGCATCAACGGTTTCGGAATCTTCATCGGAAACGTGTTTGCCGTCCACCAGCGTCCCCTGGAGCTCGAGAATAATTTTCTGGGCAAGCTTTTTGCCAATACCGGGGATCGATTGAAAAAACGCTAAATCTTTGTCTGCCAGTTTTTGCAAAATCATCTCAACCGTGCCGACACGCATCACCTTCTGGGCCATTTTTGCCCCAACGCCCGATACGTCAATCAAGTCCTCAAAAAATGCCTTTTCCTGAAGCGACGAAAATCCGTAGAGTTCATGCCGATCTTCACGAATAAGATCAAAAATGAAAAGCTTCACGTTTTCTCCGATTTCTGCCTGAAACCGCGCGATTCGAATCTCATAGCCAATGCCACTCACAAGCACGGTGAGTGATTCGGGCCCTAAAAAGAGAACCTTGCCCTCAAGATACGCAATCATGCAAGCCATTGTCTCACGCGACCTCGCGAGCAGTCAAAGTCTTTTTTGCTTCTGCAATTCGGCGGGCAATCTCCGATTCGTGTAATCCAAAGTCGATCGTTTTTCCGTGTTCTTCAATGCGAGACTCTATTTCTTCCATCACGATCTTCCGTTCCGGTCCAAATGGCGTTTTTAAGAGTTCAAAGAGTGAATCCCCGTCGAGTTTTGCCTCTCGCAAAATCGTGCGACGCAATGCACGCACTTTATCGCCTTCCTTTTTGCGTCGTGTCTCTCGACGCACGGGGTGAGATAACTCTTCTGCGCGCAAAAACGTGAGCGTTGGATTTAAATCCACACGCTGTTCATTTTCCTTGTACCACAAACTCCCCACACCGGAATCCAAGAATCGTGTGGCAAGTAATAAGTCGAGTGCATCGTCGGCATCGAGTCCATCCTTGGTGGCGCGATCGGCCATGTAGCGAAATGATTCAACCGAGTCGACCGGATCCATGTGATAGCGAATAAGAAAATGGAGCATGCGTGCATCACGATCGTTTAAGCGTAGTGCCTCGCAAACACGCTGACGCAGCGCGAGATACGTGTCGCTCGCCCCCACGATTGCATGACGGAAATAATGCGCTTCAATTTCGTAGGTATCGTAAAATTTCGTTTGCGTTTCGCGCGGAGACAATCCGGGATGTCGCACAGCAAATGCATTCCAGAGTTTTTGAAACAGCGCACGCTCGCGTTCTGTGGCAAGAATCGGGTGGTGACGGTCGCGCTGGGCAAATCCTTCTTTACTTCCAAGCGACCCTAAGGGCGCATGAAACGAAAGCGTTTCGGCCTTGGCAATATCGTGCAGATAAATGAAGGCCTTGAGCGTGCCAGCGCCTTCCTGGATCGTTTCTTGGAGCTCGCGCACCTCTGCGTGCACATGTTTTTCCCGTTGAAATTCCTCAATATGCAAAAGCGTTTTGCCTTCTAAAACGCCAAATAGCCCACAAAACATCCGTTTCAAGTGCTCGCGAATATCGCGCCCCTCTGCATGCCAAGGTGGGCTTTGTGGAGTGGCGTACAATTTTGAAATCTCTGGCCCAAACGCAAGACCTTCTTCCAGAGCAATTTCTGCTTGCCCCAAAATCCGCTCGTCTTTTTCAAGAGCACCTACCCAATCGAGCGCAGAAACAAAAGATTGCTGTTTTTTTGGAACGATGTCCCACATATGAGCCAGTATAACAAATCTTCACGCTCTATCGATGAATCGCCGTAGGGACGTTGCATGCAACGTCCGCGATTTCTATTTCTTGAGGAGGATCGCAATCACCTCTTCTTCGGGTGGCAAGATTTCATCGCTCTTGAGAATTCCCCAGCAACGATCCCCACCAAACGTGAATCCACCAAATGCGTCAAACAATTCCGTAGCATGCGACGTGTCTTGCACATACATGCGACGCTTTCCCTGAACGATAAGGACTTCGCGTGGCCCATCGAAATTCTTGGCAAGAATAAATGAAAGTGGATCACGCACAGAAATGTCATTTTCCGCACTGCGTACAATAATGAGTCCATCGCGCTCTTCTCGACGCTCCCAGGCTACTTCCGCAGCTTGCTCTTCGCGCAACCGACGCTCCTCGCCAAGTTCAAGCGTGAGCGTGCGATAATGATCGAGTGCACGACGAATTTCTTCCTGCGTATAATTCATTTTCCGAAGCTCCCATACAAATCCCCGATCAATTGCCGCAACCGAGGCGAGTAACCACGGGTCAAACCCGAGTGCTTTTGCCTTTTCATCGTCAATTCCGAATAAATCGCGGAACTGTTCGAGCGAGCTTTTTGCATTGCGTCTGTCAACTTCGTCGTAGCGATGGTGATCGATAATGAGGACTTCAAGCCCCTGCCCGCGAAGCATCACTTCGGTTTCAGGCCCAGGAATTTCCACAATCGCCACGGTTTGTGTATTTTCATTTGCCTCCATGATGTGGCCAATTAGGCGTTTCTCTTTGAAGAGTTTTGCTCCATGTGGCTGACGCGATACAACGGTTGCGAGCCCAATCGCCTTTGCAAGCTTCAAAATCGTGAGCGCCTCTTCATCGTTTCGTGGGCAGACAAGCGTCGTGGTGGAAAGATCCATATTAGAAGCCAATGGTAAGTTCTTGTTCGGCAGTTTTGAATGTCGCGCGATGCTCGAGATCCTGAGATACGATCCCGAAAGAAATGGATGAAGCAAGCGTTGCCTCTGCAAGAGACGCTTGATGCTCATTAAACATCATTTTTACCTCTTCGCTCCCCGACGCAATGAAAAGCGTAATGCGATCTGCAATCGTGAGCCCGGATTCTTTACGCAGTTGATTCACATGTCGCACCAAATCGCGCGCCATGCCTTCGCGACGAAGCTCGGGCGTGATGGTGGTATCAAGCTGAACGCCAAGGTCGCCTGGTTCAACAACCATCTGTTTCACGTTAACTTCCTCACAAATCACGGCACGATACTCCTCCCCAAGCGTCCCATCAGGAATGGTAACCGTCATGGAGCCAAGCGCCTGCTTTACTGGAATTCCTGTTTCTTCGCGGATGTCGAGCGCACGACTCACAATTGCTCGCGCCTCACCCATTTCTTCCAAAACAGCTTGCTCGACTGCGCCTTGATCTGGCCACGTTTCCAAATGGACCGAGAGATGGTCCTCTTCCCCTGAGAAATCATCGTGGACCATCTGATAGCCGAGTTCTGCCAAGAATGGCATAAACGGCGCCATCATTTTCGAAAACGTTGTCATAGTGAAACGCATGGTTACAAGCGCTTCGTCGCGATCTTCTCCCGCCACTTTCATGCGATCGCGTGATCGACGCAAATACCAGGTGGAAAAATCTGTCACAAACGCCTGAAGGACACGCGCGCCCTCTTGCAAATCATAATTATCCATGGCTTCGGTTTGCGCGTGAAGCGTTTCAAACAAGCGTGACAAAATCCAACGATCAAGCACGGCAAATTCCGCTCGTGGCTTCACCAATTCCCCATCTTTGTAAATTCCATCACGGTGCATGTGGAGCGAACGATTGTCTACATCTTTGTAGAGCGAATAAAACGAGAGAATGTTTCGGAAAATCGTGATGAATTTTTTGGAAACTTCATCGACTTCTTTTTCACTGAAACGCAAATTCTCCGCATGCACCACCTGGCTCGACATCAAATAATACCGCACCGCGTCAGCCCCATATTGTTCCATTACCACTGATGGATCTGGATAATTCTGCAAACGCTTACTCATCTTTTTTCCGTCTTCTGCAAGCACAATCCCATTCACCACAACGTGTTTGAATGCAGGCATACCAAACAGCGAATGCGCAAGCACGTGCAGGGTGTAAAACCATCCGCGCGTTTGATCTTGGCCTTCCGCAATAAACTCTGCTGGGAATCCAGCATCGAATTTCTCTTCATTTTCAAATGGATAGTGAAGTTGCGCATATGGCATGGAGCCGGATTCAAACCAGCAATCCAGCACCTCTGGAATGCGGTGATATTCTTTTCCATCTTTTTTTATCACAATCTCGTCCACAATATGTTTGTGGAGATCCGTAACCGTTTGACCTGACAGCGACTCAAGTTCTTCAAGAGATCCGATACAGAGTACATCGCCATCTTCACTCTTCCAAATAGGAAGAGGCGTGCCCCAATAACGCGAACGAGAAATCGCCCAATCGCGTGCGCCCTCGAGCCAATGCCCGAATCGTCCGTCTTTCATATGCTCTGGCACCCACTGAATCTCTCGATTCGTGCGCAGTAAATCCTCACGAATGTCGGCAACTTTCACAAACCACGAGGTCGTGGCGTAGTTTAGAAGCGGAGTGTCACAGCGCCAACAATGTGGATAGGAATGCACGACTTTTTCTTTGGAAAAAATCAGTCCCTTGTGCGAGAGGTAACGCAAAATTTCAATATCGACTTTATCGTAAACGCCTTTTGCTTTCATGGGCACGTCAGCAACGTGATAGCCTTCATTTTCAAGATAATCCGAGAGCTCAGGCACAAACGTTCCATTCATGCGCACGTGGATGATCGGGTCCACCTTTTCCACCAGCCCCAGGTTCATATCGTCTTCTCCGAATCCTGGCGCGATATGCACAATGCCGGTTCCCTCTTCTGTAGTGACAAAATCCCCCGCAACAATTCGGAATGCATTTTTGTGATTCGCAAACACCGGGAACAGCGGCTCGTATGTCTCCCCAATCAGCTGAGATCCGGGAATGATTGACTCCACTTCATAAGTCTTCCCGTGCCCGAAAAATACTGTTTCAACACGATCTTTTGCAAGAATAAATTTTTCCCCCTCGGATTCGATGACCGAATAAGCAATGCTCTGATTGATGGCCAGCAAAACGTTTCCTGGCAAGGTCCATGGCGTCGTGGTCCACGCAAGCGCAAACGCTCCCGCATACGGACCGCTCGTCAATTTGAACTTAGCTGTGAGCGTGAGATCGGTAACATCAGCGTAGCCTTGCCCCACTTCCGCGTTCGACAATACGGTTTCACATTGCGGACAGATTTGCATGGGCTTGCGACCTTCATAGAGCCGTTCTTTTTCCCACAGTTGCTTGAGAGCCCACCACACCGATTCCATAAACGGCAAATCCATCGTGTGATACGCATGCTCCATATCCACCCAGCGCCCCAAACGATGGATGATTTTTTTCCAATCATCCACATAAGTGAGCACATCGGCTCGACACGCGTCGTTGAATTCACGAATTCCAAATGCGGCAATGTCGGCACTCGTTTTCAGATCGTGTTTTTTCTGAACGATATTTTCAATCGGGAGTCCGTGGCAATCCCAGCCCCAAATGCGCTCGACGCGTTTCCCCTTCATCGTGAAGTAGCGCGGCATCACATCTTTCATGACGCTCGCCACAATATGACCATAATGCGGAAGCCCGGTTGCAAATGGCGGGCCATCGTAAAACACATACGGGTCTCCTTCGGGTCGAAGATCGATGGATTTTTCAAAACACTGATGATCCTGCCAATACTGCAGGATTTTATGTTCATCTTGTGCGTGCGAAGAGGTTTTTTTGTCGTCCATACGGCCGTAATCGTACCAGTCAAAGGATGAAAACGCAACAGAAACCCCCTATTTCCTTATTTCTTGCTATAATGGCCTATATGCAACATTTGGTGTTTTTAGGGGCGGATCATGCCGGACTTGATCTAAAAGTGAGTTTATTGGAGCATTTGGAAATGCGTGGCGTACACGTGGAAGATTTGGGCGCCTATACGCTCGACCCCAATGACGATTACCCGCAATTTGCCTCCGCGGTCGCGGAAGCAGTCCTTTCTCATGAAGGATCGCTCGGGATTCTTGTGTGCGGAAATGCAGAAGGCGTTTGCATGGTCGCCAATAAATTCGATGGCATTCGCGCGGGCATTGGATTTTCCATTGAGGCCACGCAAACTATGCGCACGGACGACGATGCCAATATCTTGTGCCTGCCAGGACGCATTAAAACAAAAGACGATCCGCTTCTCATTGCCGAAACATTTCTGCAAACACATCCCTCACACGAAGAACGTCACAAGCGTCGTCTTGCACAAATTCAAGAGATTGAAAAAACTGTATGACAAAAATCCTTCCAACCGTGCTTGCAACAACAAAGGAGGAGTTCCGTGCAAAATTTGAAAACCAACCGGTCCGTACACTTGCCGACGTGTGGCAAATCGATGTGCTGGACGGTTCGCGTTTTGAGCGCACCTCTTTTGCAGACCCCGATGCATTGCGAACCCTCTCTTCGCTCCCAGACTTGGAATTGCACTTCATGGTTGGCAATCCCTTACCACTCATCGATGAATGGATAAAAAATCCTTGCGTGATAGGAGCCGTGGTCCATACTGACATTCCCGCACTCAAAGAAACCGTGGACGCGATTGCCAATAAAGGCCTGCGTACCGGGGTTGCCATTGAAATCGATACGCCACTGAGCGTCTTAAAGCCCCTTGAGGATAACCTGGGGATGATTTTGGTCATGGGAGTGCATCCAGGAGCATCGGGTCAGCCGTTTCTTGGCAACAACGTCTTTGAAAAAATCCGCGTATTACAAACGGAATTCCCACGCATTCGAATTGGAGTTGATGGCGGAATTACGCGAGATATTGCAAAAAAACTCATGGATTTGGGCGTTGCCGAACTCTGCATTGGGAGTGGGATTTGGGACGCGGAAAATCCCGCGGAAGCACTCCGAGCATTTCAAAACATCCTATAATCTCTTCGCAAACGAGTTCATTGTGCTATAATAGGCCAGTAAATAAAAACTATGAGTATTGCAATGTCTTTCAAAAAGTCCCTTCTTGTTCTTTCGGCCTTCGCGATTATTGGAAGCGGTCTTTTCTATGCACTATCTCCCGATAGCGCACGTGCAACCACGCCACTGAGCTCCGTTGTCTCTGGCGATCTTATTCGCGGAACAACGTATTCAGCGGTTTACTATATGGGAGCCAATGGACTGCGATATGTCTTCCCAAATAGCAATACGTATTTCACCTGGTATTCGAATTTCGATTCCGTGAAGTTTCTCTCCGACACAGATCTTTCCAAGATCCAAATCGGTGGCAATGTCACCTATCGACCTGGTGTAAAAATGATCAAAATCAATTCCGATCCAAAAGTGTACGCGGTTGGGCAAAACGGAGCCTTGCGATGGGTTGGAACGGAAAGTATTGCAACAGCACTCTACGGCAGCACCTGGAACAAACAAATTGACGACATGCCAGATGGATTCTTCTCAAACTACACCATTAGCGATCCAATTCAGGATTCAAGCCAATTCGTGCCAGCCACAGTAACGGCCGGAGTCGCGAATATCAATTACGACAAAACACTCGAAGCAGCCGCAACCATTTCCATCGGCTCAACCGGTTATAGCCCAATCTCTGTAACCATCCACGTTGGCGGCACAGTGAAATTCACGAATAACGATACGATCGCACATACAGCAACGTCTGATTCTCTTACATGGGGCACGGGCACACTCAAGGCCGGAGAGAGCTTTATCTCCACATTCAAAACCGCAGGAACCTATACCTTCTTTGACAGCTACAATTCGCAAAACACCGGAGCAATTTACGTGCAATAATCCACAAAACAGGGCGCAAATCGTGCCCTGTTTTGTATTTCTGATTTCCACGCTCTTTTGCTATACTATGCTAGCAACCTATGGGAAATACGCGCACAATACAGACTCTTGAAAACGCGGACTTATTACGATTGGAAAAACTCGCGCGAACGATTCGAGTAGATATCATTGAAATGCTCTCCGCATCCGGGAGCGGACATGCTGGTGGCTCGCTTGGAGTTGCCGACATTATGACCGTTCTTTATTTTCACGTCCTCGTGCACGATCCCAAAAAACCCATGTGGAGTGGCCGAGATCGATTCCTGCTTTCCAACGGGCATGTATGCCCTGCGCGATACGTTGCAATGGCGCATGCTGGATACTTCTCCAAAAAAATACTTGGCACGCTCCGACAATTCAAATCTCCCCTTCAAGGCCATCCAGAAAGAACGTTTTTACCCGCAGTCGAAAACACCTCAGGCCCCTTGGGCGACGGCGCTGCGCAATCCGTCGGGCTCGCCTATCTAGCAAAAACCGAGTCACTCCCCTGGCGAACGTATTGTCTCTTGTCCGACGGTGAACTCGAGACCGGAATTGTATGGGAGAGCGCCTTGTTTGCCAGTAAAAATTCTCTCGATAATCTAACGTGGATCATTGATCGCAATGGCATCCAAATCGATGGAAATACGGAAGATATTGTTCCTCTCGAACCGTTGCGCGAAAAATTCGAAAGCTTCGGATTCGAAGTCATTGAGTCCGACGGGCACAATATTCGCGATTTGTCCGACGCATGCGGGCTTGCTGCATCAACAAGAGATCGCCCCACCGTCATTATTGCGCACACCATTTCTGGGAAAGGCGTGCGCTATATGGAACGCGATTACCGGTGGCACGGCGCGGTTCCTGGCACCGGCCCGGACGATAAGGTACCAAAATCAAAGCAAAAAGCCCATGCATTAATTGATTTAAAAACGATATGAAATTATCCAAACCAACGCTTTATTGGCTCGCCGCTCTCGGTGGCGTTATT
>JBAYHI010000010.1:0-23920 GCA_041666205.1 Patescibacteria group bacterium | reverse complement strand
TAGAACTTCCGTATTTGGCGCATAACTGCGTCAAAAATTTCCGCACGTCGTCACCGTACATTTTTGTACGGCTCCTCGTTGCTCAATTTTTTCCTTGTTCTGCATCCAAATTCGAAAGTTCTCTGAATTGTTTGCCTATCTGTGCACTGTCCGGTTTGCAACCATCGCTCTACGCGTGTTGTGGATTCGCGTCTTTCCAAAGACGGGATGAGCGTTCGGCGTCGCAGGGAATGCGAGCGTACAAAATGCGCCTATCGATTTACTACCATTGAAGAAGGCCAGATTTTGGATTTATCGGTTGTAAAACGCACCGGTGCACACGAACCGTATTTGCGCGAGAAACTTGTTTCGGGTCTCAAGAAAGCGCTTGAAAAACGATCCTATACCGATGAGGATTTTCGTGCGCTTGTTTCGCATATTGAGCGTGACATTCAAAAGCGACGCAGTAGTGAGGTGACGAGTTTGCAAATTGGGGAATTTGTCATGAAGCATTTACGACATTTTGATAAAGTTGCCTACATTCGCTTCGCTTCAGTTTATTACTCCTTTGAAGACCTCGATAAATTCGAGGATGAATTGCGTAAATTTGGAAAACCGCGTCGCAAATAATGGACTCGTGCTATAATTGTGGCAGTTATGCCCACGCGACGCACAAAAATTATTGCAACCATTGGCCCGGCTTCTTCTTCGATTTCCATGCTAACGCGCATGATGAAAGCAGGAATGAGCATGGCGCGTTTGAATTTGTCGCACGGCACGCACGAAGAGCACACGCATCTCATTGCCGCAATTCACACGGCAGCAAAAAAAGCCGGAGTCGATGTGGCCATTTTAGAAGATTTGCAGGGTCCGCGTATTCGTGTGGGCGAGCTTCCGCAACAGGGGATTGAGCTCCGCGCCAAACAAAGCATTTCCTTTGTGCCAGAGCAGGTGGCCTATGAACCGGGTGGACCGATTCCGACCACGTATCCTTTGCATAAAGACGTTGCTGCGCATCACCGGATTTTTTTGGATGATGGGCTCATTGAAGTGGAAGTGACGCGCGTACAAAAAGAGATTGTGCACGGCGTGGTAAAACTCGGCGGCGTGCTCACCTCGCACAAGGGGATCAATTTACCCGATTCAAAAGTGACGGCACCGCCATTTACAAAAAAAGATAAAGAAGATTTGCTTTTTGGGCTTGAACACGGCATTGATTGGGTGGCGCTTTCATTTGTTTCTTCTCCGCAAACTGTGGCAACCGTGCAACAACTCATTGCAGAGCGGTGCCGCGATTTGGGTCGCACGCCGCCAAAACTCTTGGCAAAAATCGAGCGCAAAGAAGCCGTGGATCATTTTCACGAGATTCTCGAGGTGGTGGATGGCATTATGCTCGCGCGTGGCGATTTGGGAATTGAAATTCCATTTGAACAAGTGCCGCTCATTCAAAAAGAATTCACCGAAATCTGTCGCCAAGCAGGCAAACCGATTATTGTGGCAACACATATGCTCGATTCGATGTCGGAAAATCCGCGTGCCACACGCGCGGAAGTCTCTGACGTGGCAAATGCTGTTATCGATCACGCCGATGCGGTGATGCTTTCTGCGGAAACCGCCATGGGGAAATATCCCGATGTCGCGGTGCAAACCATGGCAACCGTGATTGACGAAGTCGAGGCTTCGCGCTTGGATGATATTTCGTTTTATCAAATTCACAGCATCCCCGATATTGCGACCGCGCTTGCACAAGCTGTGCATACCATGGCGCAAAATCAGCAAATCGGCCTTATTGCAACCGCGGCGTCCTACGATGCATTGGTTTCAAAAATCAACGTATTCCGCCCCAATGCGCCCATTGTGCTTGCATGTGGCTCTAAAGTGATTGCGCAACAATATTTGCTTCGTGCCGGATTTACTCCCATTGTGATGGAAGACGATCCTGCGACGTTTATCCACCGCATGGAAACGTATTTGCGTAAAAATAAACTCATGCAAAAAAATACGCACGTGGCGTATTTGCTCGAATCAACGGCAGGGGATTTGGAACTCATCGTCCGCTAACCGCTTGTTCAATCGCGTGATCTACAATCGAGCGTGCTTGATTGCCAAGCCAATCCTCAAATCCCGTGGATGTGAGGAAATTTTTTAACAGCAGAAATCCAATGCCAGCAAGGATGGTAGTGCCAATCACAAACCCCAGGCCCTGAACCATGCCATGCAAAAAAATCCCAAAGAATCGGGTGAGTG
This sequence comes from Patescibacteria group bacterium, assembly GCA_041666205.1. Lineage (GTDB taxonomy): Bacteria > Patescibacteriota > Patescibacteriia > UBA9934 > UBA9934 > JBAYHI01. The sequence continues at coordinate 21,694 of JBAYHI010000010.1, read as the reverse complement.
CTGGTTTTGGTTTCATCGATTCGGTGTGATCGCGAATTTCCTCCACCGCTTTTTGAATTTCAAATAATTCAAACTTGAGCGGGGTGGAGGATTTTTTCTCCTCCGGCATATAGCAGGATTATATCACGCGCGCAATTTTTTGCGGAGAGATTTGAACGTTTCTTTTTCTTTTGCAGAATATTTTTCAATCGCGGTCGTGAATGCGATACTGGAAAAATCTTTAAGATGGTCTTTGACGAATTTTTTTGTTTTCGTTGGATAGAGTACGTATGCCTCACGTAACGTCCAACCGACCGCGCGCTGCACGTAGAAATGTTCGTCATGGATGCGTGGCTCCACAAGCGCACTGATTTTTTCGTAGGGGAGTGGATTCGTGCGAGACCGCGCGTAACAAAGCAGGGAAACGAGCGAAAGCCTGCGTTCCCACGGAAGTTTTGAGGTATTCCATTTTTGAAGTGTTGGGTAGAGTTCGTCCGGGAATGTGTCGAGAAGCGATGCGAAAATAGTGCTCAAGACATCCGAATGAGCCCAATTGTCGATTTTCTTGCTCCAGGTTTTGAGAACTCGCCAGTCGGCCAAATCGAGCGTCTTTTTTCGACCATCCACAAGAAGCAATAGGACGTAGAGCACAGCAAAGTTATTTGATATCTTCCAGATTGAATTGAGGAGAGCGCGTTGATTGTTCCAAGGCGTTTTTTTGAGTTCGTGCTCTATGTGTTTTGTGACGGTTCGAATCCCAGGCAGATTGCATCCGTCATGCGCGAGCGCGGACGGAATGTACCCGGCGTCATGCGTTTTTCGTTTCGCGTCTTGATAGGGCGTGAGGAGCCTTCGAATGGCTTTTTCTGTAACAATCATATCCACATTCATACATCGAATCATGCAAAAAGTGAAGTATAATAGGCAAATCAACTGTGACAAATAGATTCAAGCAAAAAACCTTGCGTTTGCTCTCGGCCATTGTTTTTTGTTGTCTTTTTTCTTCGATCCTCCCTGTGGTTCCAGCTCGCGCGGCAACCTCTGTGACGTATTCCTCGCAAGCGGAATTTGAAGGTGCCATTTCGCAAACCGGATCGAGCACAACCGCAACGCCAAATGCGCTCACACTTAGCACGCTATCCACTGCTGCATCTCCCGCGCAAGAAACACGTGATATTGCGGTACTTGAAAACGACGACGTAGCACTCAACGCCGATGTGCAGTTTTATTTGACCGCGTATTTCCCGAATTTTTCTTATTCCGGCGATGAAGCTGTGGACGATGTACTAGAATTTGCCGATGTCGATGAGGTTGCCGATCTCTCCGGGTACGAATTACTTGTCGTACTTGCAACCACCACAACAGAGGCTAATTTAATTCCTTCCGCGGTTGTCGACGCATTTGCAGACGCGGGCGGGATTGTTGTGGAGGATCCAATGGGCTATTCCATCACACGCCAAGCAGATACGTATGACTCGGAAATCAGTTTCGATTATACGACCGCGGCCATTCGCGATATGGCCTCGGACGGCACGTATTTGTGGACGCTCGACGATACGTCGCCGGAGCGCATTTTAAAAATCGATCCGTCAAATGGAAGCACGGTTGCCACCTACTGCGCACCCGATACGACTCCACGCGGGATTGAGTATGTGAATGGCTTGCTCTATATTGCCGATTCGTACGCTGATAAACTTTACGAACTCACTCCGGCAAGTCTCACGGTCTATGACGCGGCATGTGCAGCGCCCTATCAAGGGAATCATTATCATTTTACGGATTTGAGTCCAGCATCCGGAAGTCCGTGGGGGCTTGCGTCGGACGGGACAAATTTTTTCTTGGTCGATTCCACAACGGTTCAACTGCATAAATTTACCATCTCGGGAGCAAGTTTAGTGCAGTCAAATGCCTGGCTTCTCACAAGCCTTACGCCACGTCCAGCAACCCTTCCTCGAGGTCTTGCTTATCACGGGGGATATCTGTGGTATGCGGATTCCACCACGGGCCTGATTTATAAACTCGATCCAGCAGATCCGTCTGTCACCGTAGCCGCCTATGATCCATGGGACCAATGGGGGAGTGATGAAGATCCAACGGGTCTTGCGTTCATTGGAGACGATTTGTGGGTGACCGACGACGATCCCACGGTAAAAAAACTTTATAATCACTCAAGTTTTTATCTTGATAAAGATAGTTTTGAATATTTCAATAAAGGCAATACTTCTTTTGAAACACCAAGCGCGCAACCAAAGGGGCTTGCCTACGATGGCACGTATTTTTGGCTCGCTGACGATTATACGAATACGATCTACAAATTGAATGCAACAACAGGAGCAGTTGTTTCATCTTGTATTGCGCCTTATTCACGACCAAGTGGCGTTGCCTATGATTCGGGTACGCTGTATGTCTCCGATTGGTCGTCTGACACGATTTATCTCGTGAACCCAACCACATGTGCGGTGTCTTCCTCGTATGCGAGCCCCAGCACCTCGCCGCATGGTCTTGCACATGATGGCACCAATCTCTGGCATGCAGATTCCACGTCGAGTCTCATTTATAAATTGAATCCAGCCACGGGTGCGACGGTTTCTTCGTTTGCGTCTCCGGCAGCAGCCGAACGTGGGATGGCGTGGGACGGCACGCATTTGTGGATTGCTGACGAAACGAACGATCTGTATTATGAGATTGATCCCTCGGACGGGAGCACGGTAGCAACACGCACAGTAGTTGAGTTAAGTGCGGAAGGGATTGCGTTTAAGGATGGGCAATTGTGGTCGGTTGATGACAATCAAGATCGCATCTTCAATGTTGATTCAGCAAAACTTGCGGTTGGACAATTTGATACGCCAGCTGCAGCGCCAACCGGGTTTGTGCATGATGGCACCAATCTGTGGTCGCTCGATACGGGTACGGATAAAATTTATAAATTGAATGCATCTACTGGTGCGATCGTGACAAGCTTTGATACGCCGGGGGGTGATCCAAAAGATGTAACGTGGGACGGAAGTTTTTTATGGATTACAACGGACGTGGATAATAAAATTTACAAACTCGATCCAACAGACGGGAGTACCGAGGCAACCTATAATGCGCCAGACACCGACCCGTACGGCATTGTCTATTTCGAAAGTTATTTATACGTCACCGATACGGTTGGAAATCAAATTTATAAAATAGACCCTGCAGATGGGTCTGTAGAGGAAAGTTACGATGCACCTGGCAGCGCTTCGGGTCCACTTGCAGAAGATGGAACCAATGTGTGGAATTTCGATACGGATGAACGCATTTTATATAAATTAGAATTCGATAGTGATGATGAAGAGGGAATTGTGATTGGGACGCAGGCCGTGTACACAACAAATATCCAGGGTATTGATTTTATTGGGGCAGCGCTTTGGACGTCGGATGCGTATTTTGACATGTTTTTTGACGCGGATACGATTGCGAATGCGCCAGATATCGATATTGATGTTGCAAATGCCTATACCGCCCCATACGCCGTAGACGACACGATTTATTGGGCATCGCGCGATACCGATGAGGCGTTTTATTATCACCGACGGCTCGGGAGCGTGCCAGAAACAGGCGGGCGTCAAATCCTTGCTACGTCGAGTCGCGGAGGCGCGGCCGTTGTGTATGAACCACGTAGCAATGGCGGTCGGATTATCATGATCGATACGGTGCTCCTGGGCGATAACTTTGAAATTTCCGAGCAAACCGTGCCGGCCGTCACCCTGTTCCTCAATGCGCTCGGGATCCAAATTCACGCAAATGGCGTGTATGAAGCAACGCGTCCAACGTACACGTCTTTATCTGCAGATTTAGCGAGCATCATGACAGATTGTGCAGCAGCGTTTACGCGCACCTCCATCGGCACGGCAAGCAATAGTGAACCGATTTATTCCTATCAATACGGCACCACCAGCAAACCCATGGCCGTTTATGTTTCCGGGATGCACGGAAATGAAGAGCATGGTTATGTTCCGGAGGTGCGATTCATGCAACAACTCTGCACGGATTATTTGGCAGGAACCGATCGCGCGCTCAACCTGCGGAAGAATTTTGATATCCGATTTGTCCCGCTTTTGAATCCATACGGCATTGCAAACGCAACCCGTTACAATGCCAATGGAGTGGATTTGAATCGCAACTTCGATTATCAATGGGCATCGTTTGCGTCTTCTACAAAAGGCGCCTCCGCATTCTCAGAAGTGGAGTCGCAAGCGATTCGAGATTTTATTGTGGCAAATACCGGTGACATTGTTTTTGTAAATGATGCGCATGCCGCCATGGCGATTTCTCCTGGCATGACTTGGGGATACGATTTAGGAGCCACACCACCAGATTTGATTGCGGATATTTACGCGATTTATACTGCGCAGAATGCGTCTCGTTGGTACGAAGAGAAAGCTGGCTTAGGACGATGGCTTACCTACGATCGCTATACCACCCACGATGGAACGGTTCCGTATTTTGGCAACTGGTTGAGCTCATTGGGGTTGGTGAGCAGTACCAATGAAGTCATGGGGAAAAAAGACGTGTCCACGCAACGTATGATCCACACCAACGCGTGGTATTTGAGCCATTTTAATGCGACGTTTGATGCGCTTTCATATCAATACGGCCGGTCGGTGTATCGGATTGACGGTACGGTGGATTCCGTATTTTCGTCCGCGATTACGTCCAATGCAACAACACCAGCCGGGACATCGGTTTCGTTCCGTTATGGATCGAGTGCAACCTCGACCGAGCCAACAACGTGGTATAGCACCTATTCGGCAGCCCCGGCAGCCCGCTATCTTTTTGCAGAAGTCACGTTGCAACGTGACGCATACGATGTTGCAACGCCAACGCTTTCAGATTTTACCGTGTCGTATCAAGTCGCAAATACCGCCCCAACAACAACGACGCCAACCGCAACGGTTGCAACCGATGGCACGGGGGACGTGACGGTGACAGCAATACTCGATGATGCCGACGACGATAATATTCTGCAGGCCTTAGTAGAATATTCGGTAAATGGCGGATCGAGTTATGCCAAAGCCACGATTTCTGAAACGCCTGCCGATATAACGGCTACCTACGGCACTCCTGATGTGGAAAACGATAATGCGTATCAGATCGGAAATGCAGGAGGGTATATCACAACCAGTTCGGGCGCAAATACGATTACATTCGTTTGGGATTCGCATACCGATGTGCCCACGGCTGATGTTTCGAATGCAAAGATCCGCGTGACGCCATACGACGGCACGGAAAACGGGGCGGCGGTCGCCTCGGCCAATGTGTTGCTCGATAATGCACATCCTTCCGGCCTGTCAACGCTCACGCGTGGCGCGGTTGCATGGAATTCGCTCACGCCAACCTGGGATATTGCGGTGGATTCGCATTTTGATCACTACGAATTATGGTACGGGCAAACGCAATCCGATGTGGACTCGCGTACAGGTACGGCGCGCGAGTGGGATAACTCAGACGATTCAAATTTGGCGACCGCCGCCACGAGTGCCACCACCATCACCGGTCTTTCTCCGCTCACGCATTATTTCGTGAAATTATTTGCGGTGGATTCGTACGCAAATGAATCAACCCTTGTATCGGTTGATATGGCAACCATCAAGAAATCCGAAAGTTCCGTCACGGCAAATCCTGGCGGAGGGGGCGGATCCTCTGCGCAGATTTCGCTTTTTGATGTGACACAAGCACAACTGCCAAGTCGAGCAACCATTCAACCAAATATCGCAACCCATTTTTCTTGGAGCACATCGGGCACGATTCCGTTTGTAAATCTTTTCTACTCTTTGGATGATGGAAAAACGTTTATAAAAATCATCGGTCCAACCCTGAACGCCGGATCATATGATTGGACAGCGCCTGCAACTCTCATTGGATCCAAAATCATTTTCAAACTTGAGGGCACAGATCTTGCGGTCGCCCTCGACACGGAAACATGCGAAAAGTCTTTAGCATCCACGCGTCCACTTCAGGCGTATTCGCCGGTGACGGGTGAACTTGAAAATGTCACTGAAGTGTTTCCGGGGGATTATATCAAGAGCCCATATTTTTCAACGGTTTATTATGTAACCGATGGGTACCAGCGTCGTCCATTTTTAAATGAGCAGACGTATTTCACTTGGCAGGATTCGTTTCGTTCTGTGAAATCCGTAACGGACGCAACGCTCACAACGCTCCCGATTGCCGGCCCCATGCTTCCAAAGCCAGGCGCAAGACTCGTAAAAATCCAAAGCGATCCGCGCGTCTACGAAGTTCTTGTAAACGAAAATGACCCGTATCGTCCGCGCTTGCATTGGATTCCATCGGAAGCAGAAGCGGTAAAACGATTCGGATCATTGTGGGCACAATCCGTGATGGATATTCCTGTCACGTCATTTGCGCGATTTACATTCTAATTGAGGATTGCCACCGAATACGTGAGGAACGAAGCAAAGAATACCCAGAGTACATAGGGAGCCAAAAGCAGGCTTCCTATTTTTGTTGTTTTCCACATGGCAACGGCATATCCCAAAACGCTAAGGCCCAGGAGAATCGCTTCCACGAATGCAAGCCACAAAAGGTGCTGATTGAAGAATAGATCACTCCAGAGCACATTGAGCATGGCTTGCAAGAGAAAGAGCGACGCAAGGAGCGGATATGTTTTTTTATCGACCTTGAGGTAGGCAAGGATGCTTGCGATGATCATAAGCAAAAAGAGCGTCGTCCACACAACTCCGATGATGGATCCATCGGGTGTCCAGGTTGGGAGGTTAATTGTGTCATACCAATCCATTCCGCCAGAGGTGAGGAGGCTTCCAAGAACCGCGGTCAAAATAACAATGAGCGGGATCGCAATCAAGACAATCGGTTTTTTCATATACGTGTGTCATTGCGAGCCAGCTAGGCTGGCGAAGCAATCTATTGGATTAATTGTAAAATTTCTTCTTCGAGTTGCCCCTGACCGGTCAGGGCAGCCAGTCCCAGAATCAGCAAGACGCCCAAGAGCATCATCAAAAAGTAGCGCACGTATTTTTTTTGTTCCTGAGACGCTCGGATCGATCGCGGAAGCATATCCATAGTGAACATATAGAGGAGCAGCCCTGCCGCGATCCCCAGCAAGGGGCTCATGATTGATGCAGATTGCGCAAGGAAAAGCCCGAGAATTGCACCAATAAATACGGTTGAGTTTGTAATGACATTACGAATGAGTGCTTGTGAAGTCGTATATCCCGCTTCTTTCAAAACGAAAAATTCTGAAATGCCCTGCACAAATTCATGAATGAATACGCTTGCCGCCACAAGGAGTCCTAGGCGAAAATCCGCCACAAATGCTGGGGCCAATAAAAATCCGTCTGTAATATTGTGGAGCGAATCTCCCAGGAGCATGCGGTAGGCCATGGGGCGGGAGTGATGCTCGTGGCATTCATCGTGGTGGTGGTAGCAATCTGGAATGATGCGTTCAATGAGAAAGGCGATGAGCGCGCCCAAGCCGATTGATCCAATAGAAAGGAGGAGCGAAGATTCCTCAAATACTTCCAGGGCAATGTTGAATCCAATAATGAAAAAGATGCCAGCGGAAAAGCTCAAGAGATAGGTCATGGATTTCTCCATCCAATCGTGCAACCGTTTATGCAGAAAAAACGCGCCACACAAAGAGACGAGCATGATCGCAAGACAGGATAATCCGATTCCGAGAATTGTTTGAAACATATGTGGGTAAATGTTTTGTTCTTTTCAGGGACTAGGATACATGAAGTAAAGTTGTTTTGCTATTTTTAATGATATTGGCGTTACAATTATCGACGTGGGTTGGAATTTCTGTTATTTCGTCATCCTGAGCGCCTGCCTGCCGGTAGGCAGGAAGCGAAGGATCTCTCATCTTTTCGTCAACAAAAAACACCCTCAGATGAACTGAAGGTGTTTTTGCTTGGGCCATCCCTCTGCTATCAACAAGGTTAATGAAAGAGGGCTGGCGGGTCGGACGGGGCTCGGCCTCGACTCTCGGCTCACCGTCGCTCGCCTCGGTCTGGCCACCGCCTCGCCATTCTGCCTGCTGGCAGAATATGGCTCCGGCGTTCTCGCCCCGGCGGAAGCCAAGCAGTTGGCTTCCTTCCGTCAACAAAAAACACCCTCAGATGAACTGATGGTGTTTTTGCTTGGGCCATCCCTCACGGCTCAACAATGTTAAGCGGAGAGGGCTGGCGGGCCGGACGGGGCTCGAACCCGCAACTTCTGCCGTGACAGGGCAGTGCTCTAACCAATTGAACTACCGACCCCCAAGTGGCAAAATCGTATCAAAGTTTTTTGAAATGTGCAAGATTTCTGTAGGGGCGGGGTCTCCCCGCCCATTGAATCTATTTTTAAAAGCAGAAACGCCCGCAGAGTAGACGATCACAGCTAGGCTGGATCATGCACTTGCGGGCGTTAGGCCCCGAGGAGGTCTGGTCTACTTGACCAGGAGCGTCACCGGGGGGCAGGACGGGGTGGTCACGACGACCAGGTCGAGGACCTGGGCGGCGTCGAGGCAGGACTGGGCCACGGGAGCCGCCTTGTAGAGGCAGGTCCCATCGGCGGTGTTGTCCAGGCCTGTCGCCTGGATGACCCGACCGTCGACTTCGTAGTAGTAGCCGACGCCCTGGACCTGGTCGACACACGGCTCGTAGTCGGTCGGGGCGGGCACCGTGGCGGTGATCGTCTGGGCGGGCCAGAAGTACCAGGCCGCACCACCGCTAGCGCCGGCGAGGCCGACGATCGCGACGATGGCGACCAGCGCCACGAGCGTGAGGACGGCGATCAGGCCGGCGCAGCCGAGGCCACCGAGACCCCAGATCCACCGACGCGGGTCGCCCTTGCCCTTCGTCACCGTGACGGAGGCCGTGGCGGTCGCGGTCGGGGCGGGGGCGGCCTTGAGCCTGTCGAGCTCGGCCTGGGCCGTGGAGACCTCCGCCTCGGCGGCGTCGATGTCGGTCTTGGTGGCCGTCGTCACCAGCTTGAGCTGGGCGAGGGCCGCCTGGGCGTCGGTCAGTCTCTTTTCGGCGATCTGAAGCGGGGTCATGGGGACCCTCCGTTTGGAATTGCCCCTCGGTGCATGTTGCGACCGGGGGCGGTGATCGGGGATCGAAAAATGTTCTTACGAAATCATCGGATTTCTCCGATTTCATTCGTAGTCCATTAACAAACTGGACCAAGTACTATAGCAGAAAAAAGGGGAATTGTCAAGGTTAAAAGCAGAAAAAAGCGCTTATTAGCGCTGTTTTTCTTGATATTTAAAAGGGGCATCCTGCCCCTAGCCTGTTTTCTCCACTTTCTTTGTTCCGGCAAAGAAAGTGGAGAGAAAGAAAGCCGGTTCCGCCAGTCTCTCGGTTGGCAAAGAGACGTATTGTCATATCCGTCGCAAGACAGGGCGCGGACGACATCCGGCAGCCTGGTTTTTGGATGTGCCGGAGTTGTCCGCGCAATTCCTGTCTTTGCGACGGATTTCTCTTTACCAACCTCGAGGCGGCGGCGCTAAAACGAACACTGAACTCACCCGCCCGGAAAAATGGTGTTGGCGAAACTATTTACTAGTTCTCCTTGGTTGCAGCCTGTAAGGTCCGTACCGTTTTTCCGGTCCAGCCAATTGCGAGGCTGGGCGGGTCTATGAAAAAGGCCCTTTCTTTTCTCTCCACTTTTCTTTGGGCCAGCAAAGAAAAGTGGAGGACAACACAGGGGCTGGAAGCCCCTACGAATCCAAAGAAAGTGGAGATAACAAGAATAAACAAAAGAACAGTCTTTCGACTGTTCTTTTAAATGTAACTTATTTTTGCACTGCTGCAATGATTTTCTTGAACACCTCTGGATAGGTTTCAGCAAGTGTTGCAAGAATCTTGCGATCAACTGTGCTTCCAGCTACTTTCAAGCCATTAATGAGCTTTGAGTAGGTTGTGCCATTGGCACGTGCACCTGCATTGATCTTCATGGTCCAAAGTGATCGGAAATCACGCTTGCGGGCTCGGCGATCGCGGAAGGCATATCGGCCGGCTTTGAGCATGGCGGTTCGCGCCAAGCGGATTTTGCTCTTGCGTCCCCATCCATAGCCTTTTACGGCTTTCATGAGGTTTGCGCGCCGTTTTGTATGTTGTACTCCTCGTTTTACGCGTGGCATAGATTATGGTTGGTTTGAAAGAAGCGACATAATCGTCTTCTTGTGCGTTGCTGGCATTTCAATATCACGGCGCTTATTGCGGCGTGTATTTCCAGTTTCGCGCGAATTGAAATGATCCTGTCCGCATTTACGCTTAAGGATTTTTCCATTCTTGGTGACTTTTACGCGCTTTGCAAGCGCTTTGTACGTCTTTAGTGCTGGCATATGAAGTGGCGGTATTGTAGGACTTCTTCTAGGTTTAGTCAAGCACTTAGGAGTTCTTGGCCACAATCACGTTCATGCGACCGTCCATTTTGCTAAGGGGGGACTCTACGCGAATTGTGGTTTCGGCTCGAATTGCGTCCAAAAATGCGTCCACAATATCTTCCGCACGGCTGGTATAGGCCTTTTCGCGACCTCGCAAAATGAGCTCGATTTTGATTTTATCTCCTTGTTCCAAAAATTTAATGGCCTGGTTTTTGCGAATCTCCAAATCTCCAGCACCAATACGGAGGGAAAGTCGAATACCTTTTACATCGACTTCCTTGCTCTGGGCGCGTTGTTTTCGCATTTCCTTTTCTTTCTGATATTTGAATGCGCTGAAATCCATGAGTTTACACACGGGTGGAACAGCTTTTGGAGAGACTTCAATCAAGTCCATTCCGGCTTCTTGCGCACGTGCCAATGCAACGGGCACGGTCAAAACTTCATTTCCGCCTTCGTCGTCAATCAGACGAATTTCGGGTGCAATAATTTTTTCATTCACTCGATATTGAGGAATGACGAATTTCGGTTTGAAGTGTCGATGTCGATGGATGCGCATTTGAGTCTGGTTAGTAAGCTTAAGAATTTATCGCGCCCTCCTTCGCTCTGTGAAACAGAGCTACGGTGGGCACCCTTCGCCAATCCTGAGAGGTGGCTAGGATGGCCTGTTCGTGTCCTCCTTCGTTCGGCTGTGCCGAACTTCGGAGGACAGTCTTCGCTTATTCTGAGCGTGGCAATGAGCCGCGAATGAGTTCGCGCCCTCCTTCGCTCTGTGAAACAGAGCTACGGTGGGCACCCTTCGCCAATCCTGAGAGGTGGCTAGGATGGCTTGCCACCCGAAGCTCCGAAGGAGCGAAGGGTGGTGGACCTGGGGAGAATTGAACTCCCGTCTGGTCAGGAAATCCAGTGCAACTGGTTACAAGTTTTGTCCTACTTGAGTTGCGTCCAAGAGAATAGAAGTAGGACGAAAATTCTTTTGGAACGTTTTGATTGGCCATAGTCCCGTCGTTGTCAATCAAGGGGCAACGTGGAACACCTTCGAATATGACGCTCGGTGAGATTTTTGTAGGTTAGAAATCTCTGAGCGGGCGGTCACCTATGTTAGGCGACGGCCATTGCAAGGGAAGGCATGGTAAACACGCTCTTCACTTTTGCGACAACATTGGCATGTGTCTTTTGCGCATAGCTATAACGGGAGATGCGCCTCCCGACTTGATTGCAAAGGACTTGATTCTGCCATCGATTCCTGGCAGGCCCCGAATACATTCCGATGAATCGAAATATATTCGGCGCATGCTAGTTGAATCGCGTCTTTTTGAGTTCTTCGCGCAGCTGCTTATCGATATCGCGTTTTTTGATGCTTTCACGCTTCTCAAACTTCTTTTTTCCACGTGCAACCGCAAACTCAAGTTTCACCAAATCGCCCTTAGTATAGACAGAAATTGGCAAAATAGTCAACCCTTCGGTCTCCTTTTTTCCAATCAAAGAATTGATCTCTTGGCGGTGTGCGAGCACCTTTCTGTCTCGAATGGGATCGTATCCTACCTGTTCGCCTGCGGGCCCGTATTTTCCAATATGCATTCCTTTGAGCCAAAGTTGATCGTGATGGATGGAAAGATATGCGCCCTTGAGATCAATGCTTCCTTTTTTTGCCGCTTTGACTTCCGCGCCAGTTAACATAAGCCCGCCTTCATATGTTTGAAGGAGTTCATAATCGTACCGCGCGCGTTTGTTCACAGCGAGTGTGGGCATAAAAAGCTTGTGCTATAATACCATGCAGTATGGCTCTCAAAAAGGAGGCCGCCACTTCGGCGCGCAAATTCAGCATTTCCATTACCCCTGGATCGATTTTTACATTCTTCGTGATTGCGGGGCTCATTGGACTTGTGTTCTATTTGCGGAGTTTGATTCCGGTTTTTTTATGCGTGGTCTATTTGGCAGCGCTCATTCATCCGTTTTCAAATTGGGGCGCGCGCTTTCATTTGCCAAAAGGCGTGTCGGTGGGGCTCTTGTATATCGGCGCGGCGATTGTGCTAGGTGGAGTTGTGGTAACGATCTTGCCAACGCTTATTGATCAGATTCAAATGGCGCTTGCGAATTATCCAACCATTATCAATGGATTTTTTGGCAATGATCCGCTCATTCGTTCCATGGTCTCTGGCTCGTGGTTTGATCAGGATCTTGATGAAATGATTTTATCGATTCAGCGCTCGGGATTAAAAGAATCGCTCCCGCAAATTGTAACGGGTATCACCAGTGCGTTTGGCGGGATTGTCACTGGGCTCCTTATTTTAATCCTTGCATTTTATTTGGTGATTGATGGAAATTCGTTGAAACAGAAATTGGGTGCATTTTTATCCCCATCATCCCGAAGCTTTTTATTCGAGCTCATTCCAGTTGTGCGGGAAAAAATCGGTCTTTGGCTTCGCGGACAACTCATCATCATGGTGACCATGTTCACCGTCACCTACGTTGCGCTCTCTATTCTTGGCGTGCCATATGCGCTCTTGCTCGCGATTCTGACGGGGTTATTGGAAGTCATTCCGTTCTTAGGGCCAATCATTGCGGCAGTTCCCGCTATTCTCTTGGCACTCACGGTTTCCCCGGTGATGGCGGTATGCGTGGCGATTTTATATTTTGTCATGGAACAAATTGAAGGGGATGTGCTTACGCCAAATATCATGCAGCGCGTCATTGGAGTGAATCCAGTCATCACCATTGGGTCCTTACTTGTTGGGTATGAACTAGGAGGGGTGATCTGCGCGCTCTTGGCAATTCCAACCGCGCTGGTGATTGGGGTATCCTTGGAGGAGTGGCGAAATATGAAATCAAAAAAACGATCATATGCACGAACAACATCTTAGAACCTGGATTCCATTTTTAGGCATCGGCCTTGTCATCGGAGGGATTGTGGTTTTTGGCGCCTGGGGTATGGATTGGCGGGGGAGTTCTGCAGAAGATGCTCCAGTGAATGCAGTGCAAACCTCCACAGCCCCAACCGCAAGTGCGTACGAAACACAGGTGCGTGATATGGTGGGGATGCTTGATTTGTGGAGTGCCGATGAAATGTACGGAATTCTTCTTAGTATGCGCGTTCCTGGCGAATATCGCGCCTTTCACTTTGCGCTCGTGCAAGCGCTCGAGCATTTACGCGCAGGCGAAGTCGACGAGGGAACCGCGGCCATTGCCGAGCTCAAAACCAATTACCCTTGGCTAACCGAGGAAATTATCCTACCGTAGCCCCATGATTTTCCATCGCATCACGTCGTTTCTTCTTACAGCGCTGATTGGAGCGGGGTATTTTTATTTGATTTTCGATCCGTTCACAACCGATGCAGTGACGCATCGATTCTATGTGCCGTTTGTGATGGCTGGGGTATTTGTGCTTGCCTGGCTTTTGCTCGCGCGACTTCTCAAATGGGAATTGCGGTCATTTTCTTTCTGGATTTTTATTAGCGTTCCGTTATTCGTTTTATTTTCATCCTTCACACTTTTTCTCTTCTTGGAACTGTTTGCGGTCAAAGTCATTCTTGGGGCCATCACCATGGTTGCAGCGTGGCTTTATACGGAAAATCTTTTTACGTTCTATCATTTACCACGCGCATACCAAGCGTATTCACTCGAATATCTTTCCGTGATTTTATATCTCCTTGGGTGTTTCTTGTTTGCAAGCACGGCCTATGGGGCCCAACTTTTCTTGTCGCTTCCCATTTGGGTGCCGGTGATTGCGATTTTTTGGATCGTGCTATTTGCAACCATTGGGGTGTTTTGGGTGAGCAAGGTTGATCCGCAAACAAGCACGCTCTACGCCGTGGCCGGCGCAATTATGCTTTCCGAATTCTATTTGGTTTTCGGAATGTTACCGACGAGTTTTCTCACGAATGCTGCAGCGCTTACGGTTGTGCTGTATTTATTTTTTGGACTCTCGCGCGCGCACGTGCTCGAGAAACTCACGAAAACGGTTCTTGTTCGCTATCTTGCCATCAGCACGGTTTTTTTGCTCGTGATCTTTTTAACCGCACGTTGGATCTAAATCTCGCATATGTTTGAACACAAGAAAAAAGAATTCTTCTGGCAGGTCGCATTCACGGCGTTTATTTTTGCCGTCATTGCCGGCTCAGCTTCCGGACTCATCACCGCGGTGCTGGCCAACCAATCGCTTGATCGCTATTACCAATCGCTTTTGGAAGAGCAAGAACTTACAGCGATTTCGCAAGTGAAGCCCCAGGTGGTTCCCGGCACATTTGAAGAAAGTGCTTCCACAGTGCGTGAGCATGTAAAAAAGATCGCTGCGTTTGTGCATGCAAAAACCGTCGACGCTTCAACCGTGAGCGGTCTCAAATCTATGGGGGATTATTCTGGCGTTTGTGTGATCGTTACAACCGATGGATGGATTGCCTGCCACAGCGATGCATTTTCAGATTATTACAATCCACTCACGCAAGCAGAAATTTGGATTGAGGAATCGCGCTATCCCATCACAGAAATCGTGTACGACAATCGCACATCGCTTGCCATGGCAAAAGTGACTGCGGAAAATCTCACCCCAGTTGCATTTGGCGAAGCAAAAAATGTGCATGCAGGTTCCATGCTTTTTGCGCTCACAGGCCCACAGGTGCTTGTTCCAACCAATTTGGCAGGCACGCAAATGACGCAAGCAAAAGTAACGCTTCCAGATTCACAATTTGTGTCGGGTTGGGTTTTGCCGAGCTTGAATCAAAACGCGCCTCTCTTTAATTCCTCGGGCGATATGGTTGGATTTGCGAGTGGCACTGAAGGACTTTCACTCACGCAAGCCTATCCTGGCATTGAATCCGTGCTTTCAAGCGGGAAGGTTTCGCATGCCTCGCTTGGCGCAACGGTTGTGCATATTCCGGGGATGCTGAATGCCGATGCCTCGTTTTTTGAAAAAACCGGTGCGCTTGTGACGGCAATTGTTGCCGGTTCGCCAGCGTCTCTTGCAGGATTGCAAGTGAACGATATTGTGCTATCGATTGGTGGCACCACGGTTGATGAAATCGCAAGCATGGCCGATATTTTGGCCGGGTATAAATCGGGCGATACAGCTACGCTCGAAGTGTGGCGCGAGGGCGCTTCGCAAAAAATCGATGTGGTATTTGGGAGCGACGCCGAGCTTTTCTAGATTTTATGACAAATGGATGGGGAATTGGCACGTTAAAAACGCATTGGTTTTTGATATTTGTCTTTCTTGCGGTGGGAGGTTTTTTGAGCGTTGGGATTTCGTTTTTGCGACCGCTTGAATATCCGGCGAGTTTGAAACTGGATGTGACATTTTTGAATAGCGATCAAGACGTTTTCTCGCAAGCAGAAATGGTGCAGGGGATTGCGACGGATTTTTCAAATGCGATTACAACGCAGGATTTTTATGATGCAGTGATTGCGAGCAATTCCGATATCGACAAAACACGATTGGATTTTGATGCGTGGAATCGCGCGGTTGATGTGCATTTGATTCCAAATACGCATACGCTTGCAATTCGTGCATTGCATGCTGACACGGCGCAAGCGAAATTGATTGTGGAATCCCTTGCGTCGATTTTTTCAAATGCATCGTGGCGATATACAGAAATGCGTGATGTGCAATACGAGGTGACGAGCGAAACAATCATTGGTTCAATTCCTAGCAGACCAAATATTTTCTTAAATGGATTTCTTGGGATGTTGTACGGACTCTTTGCTGCTATGGGATTTATTTTTATCCGTTCGGAACAACAGAATCTCCGCCATCGCTTTATCCACGAGGATTTTTGATTGCGCATCAATTTCTTGACAGCGAAAAAATCCTTTGTTAGGTTTGGTGCATAAGCCCTTTTGAAGGGCTCGGTGGAACGGTCGTGACGCCTCCTCCTCGTCGCGATTCGCGCCCGCCGGGCCTTTCAAGGGGGTTTTCGTTTTGCGGGCAGGTCACAGACCTGCCCTTACGGCGCCACCGAACACAGCCCGACCGGAAAAACATCTGACGAACCAAGCCACCCAGGGCAGGTATGTTTTTCCGGTCGGGCTTTATTCGATAGCTTGTTTTTTATGAATCGCCGGCTCGAGCATTGTCAAAGAGGAATCCGGCGCTCGGACAGGAATTGCACGGCCACCTCCGGCACATCCAAAAACCAGTTGCCGGAGACTGGCCGTGCCCTGGCCGACGACGGATGTGACAATATGCCTCTTTGACAAGCGCAGACCCGGCAGCCAGTTTCTTTCCCTCCACTTTCTTTGCTGGTCCAAAGAAAGTGGAGATAACAAGAAAAGGGGCCGACAGGCCCCAAAAACCTATTTTTCAGAAACCGGCTTAAATAGCCTATTTAAGCCCCAAAACGCCCATAACCCCTTGACAAAACCCCTATTTTTTGATATAGTTATGGGTCCAAAAAAATTGGGCATTGCCCTTTAAACCAAGCTTTCAGCCTTTTCTGATCTGGTGTCCGGCAACCCACCCTCCTGGGAAGCTGTCGACGCCGGGTCATAAAAGGCTGAAAAGCCCCACCTGTCCCCCACGCAACCCCGCGGTTGCGGGGGAAGCGATAAACAACGAGACCAAAGGAGGGGTCCCATGAAGACCCTCTTCATTCTCATCGCCCTGTTCCTTTCCTGGTCCGCCATCGGAGCCCCGTGCTCCACGACGACGACCACGACGACCACCTGCACCGCCACGGCCCCCGAACGGGAGCCCGTCGCGCAGGCGGCGTTCCGCATCCTGACCAACCTCCAGGTGGAGGTGGCCAAGCTGAAGGCTCGGCCCGCCGGGTCGGTCACCCAGTCCCAGATCAAGGCCGTCGAGGCCCAGATCGCGGAGCTGAAGTCCGGACTCGACGAGATGGGCCCCAGGTTCCAGAGCATGACCCTGGACATCGACGCGCTCGAGAGCGATCTCGGCGCGCTGTCGATCCGCGTCACCCAGCTCGAGACCGACGTCCAGACCCTCGACGACCGTGCGGACAAGACCGAGGCCCGTGTGGCCGAGGTCGAGGATGACGTCGGAGACCTCATGAACTGGGGCGAGACCGTTGTGGCTCCAGCCCTCAAGGCCGACCGCGACGCCATCGAGTCCCTCCAGGCCGAGCGGGTCTACCTCGGGCCGGAACTGGGCGTCTTCGTCCAGGCCATCGCGCCCATCGAACCCGTCCTCCCCGACCCGATGGTTGTGGGGGTCCGCGGAGGCTTCATGATCGGGGTCGAGAACCAGCACATGAACCGCTGGGTCTCGATCTACGGTCTGGTCGCGTCGCAGTACTCGCTGGGCGCCGGGCTCGACCTCGCGGTCGCCTGGAAGGTCCGCGGGACCAACGGTCTGGTGCAGATCGGCTTCGCGGCCGGTCCCCAGTTCCACAGCTACGGTGGCCTCCGCACCAATCCGGTCAACGCCTTCGGTGGTGCGATCGGTCCGGTGCTGGTCGTCAACATCGGCGCCGGTGGCAACGCTGCCGGTCGGCTCGTCGTCGGAGGCAACTTCGC
This sequence comes from Patescibacteria group bacterium, assembly GCA_041666205.1. GTDB lineage: Bacteria > Patescibacteriota > Patescibacteriia > UBA9934 > UBA9934 > JBAYHI01. The sequence continues at coordinate 3,864 of JBAYHI010000010.1, read as the reverse complement.
TTTCCGTCACAACTGGTGGATGTGCCAGGACGAGTACGGCCAGGAGTACCGGGCCGGCGGCGATTCCGACGCACTCGGCGTCAGCGCCACGTTCCAGTTCGGCGGGGGCAACTAGCCCCTCGACCGAACTCGTGTTCCCCGGGAGGAGTAGATGCAACTAACGCATCCTCCTCCCGCGGATTCACCCCTTCAAGAGATATTACGGCACCTTTTCAAAGAAGAGTTGCCATAAGACTTCTTGAAAGAAGTCAAAGAACTTTCAAAAAATAACATACTGCTGTGGTGCCGTCCGCATGGACGCCCTACTTACACGGATGCCGACTCAAATTAAATGGTTCCAGCTTAAACTGGCGTCCATGAGATGTCGCCACGGCAGTATGTTCTAGAACAATTGACTGCCTCCGCCCGCCATTGGGGCGGCGGCAATGACCTGATGATCACCTCTGTCCCTGCGGGGACATTACCTGGAGTTCCTCATGAACCGCATCAGCATCCTGGTGTCCCTGTTCGCGACCCTGTCCCTCACCGGCTGCCTCTATGGGCCGACGATCGACGAGGAGTGCGTCGACGGCGAGATCTGCAACGACGACGTCGACAACGACGGCGACGGCTGGACCGTGGCCGACGGCGACTGCGACGACGACGACAAGTACGTCCACCCGGGGGCCGACGAGGCCTGCCACGACGGCGAGGACAACGACTGCGACGGCTGGTTCGACGCCGCGGACGCGGAGTGCTACGACGCGCACACCGACGCGGACCACGACGGCTACTACGCCGACGAGGACTGCGACGACTACGACGCGGACGTCCACCCCGGCGCGACCGAGATCTGCGACGGCGACGACAACGACTGCGACGGCGTGATCGACGAGGGGAACGTCTGCGAAGACGAGCCCACCTCCATCACCTGCTACCGCGACGAAGACGGCGACGACTACGGCAACCCCGACGAGTCGTACACGTTCACCAACGTCACGACCTGCCCCCCGGGGTGGGTCGAGAACGACGACGACTGCAACGACGACTACGTCTCCGTCTACCCCGGCGCGACCGAGCTCGACAACGGGCGCGACGACGACTGCGACGGCACGATCGACGAGGGGTTCGAGGACACCGGCGACGAGTGGTGCTGGTACCCGTACCAGGAGTACGGCACCTGCTCCAACGAGCTGTCGGAGAGCCTCGACGTCTACGATGCGTGGGCCGGGTACGCCACGATCTCCTCCGGTGATTCCATCACGGTGGTGACCGAGGTCTCCGGTGACTTCTCCCACGTCTGCTTCACGGTGGACGAGGACGAGAGCTTCCGCGCCAACGTCGGCTTCCTGGTGGACATCGCGGACTTCAACGTCAACGAGATCCCGTACTACGTCGGTGTCTGCACGGACGGCGACGGCACCTACGAGGCGTACGAGGGCTACGCCTGTCAGACCCGCTGGGTCGAGGATTCCCACGGCACCTGGGTCGAGACCGGCGAGTACTCCGGCGGCTGGACCAAGAACGGGGTCTGGAAGATCCCGACCGTCATCGACAACCCGGAGAAGTCCGGCTACGACTGCCGGTTCACCCCGGAGTCCTAGCCTCCGCTCCTCCTGTCCTGGCCACCGGCCGACCGTCACGCTGTGACGCTCGAGTCCGATACGGCCTCTCTACACTCCTCTGGTTTCGGCCAGGGGGGTGTTTTCGTTTGGGACGCGAACGGGTCGGGAAACCCGACCCATACGACAATCGCATTCGGGCAGGTCACAGACCTGCCCCTACGGAATCGATTCCCGTACGGGTAGACCCGTGCGTCTGCCCGTTTCTCTTGACGAATCCATGGATTTCCCCTACAATTTCCCCAATCGCAACTGTTAAATTCTAATCAATCAGGTTTGGGCGATGTCTCGGGTTTCCTCCCAGTATTGGGCCCCGTGGATTCAAACCGTAGTATAAAAGGAAATAGAACGTCCATCTTTGGCGCATAACTTTGTCAAAACCTTCGTTTTTGCTCAACGTACACATTTTGTACGTCTCGCGAAAAGCCTCGGTTTTTCCTCGTTCTGCATCCAAATATGAACGTTCTCAATATCATATGCCACATATCCCATCAGTCCTTGAGATGCTCAAAGCCGGCGTCCATTTTGGTCATCGTACCAGCCGTTGGCATCCGAAAATGAAGCAATACATTTTCGGCGCACGCGGAGGAGTTCATGTAATCGACATTGAGCAAACGCGCGCACGTTTAGAAAAAGTCACCGCCGACGTTGAAAGCATTATTGCAAACGGCGGAAACATCATGTTCATTGGCACCAAAAAACAGGTGCAAGATGTGGTGGAAAAATTTGCCAATGAATGTGGCATGCCATTTGTAAACACCCGTTGGCTTGGCGGAACATTCACAAACTTCCCAGAAATTCATCGCTTAATCAAAACCTATCTTGACCTCAAAGATAAGCGTGAAAAAGGGGAGCTTAAAAAATACACAAAACTCGAGCAGTTGCAGTTTGATCGAAAGATTGATCTTTTGGACAATCAGATCGGTGGAATCTCCATCCTTAAAGATTTGCCAGATGCAGTATTTGTGCTCGACATGCGACACGATAAAACTGCGGTGCAAGAAGCTCGTCTTCGTGGCATCAAAGTGATCGGAATTTGCGACACGAACGTCAATCCTGAAATGGCCGATGAAGTCATTCCAGCAAACGATGATTCGATTGCATCGGTTACCATGATCACCAAGCTTATTACCGAAGCCGTGCACAGCGGAAAAACCAATGCCAAGAAAGCCATTGAGCGTCGTGAAGCAGAACGCAAAGCACGCCAAGAAGAATTGGCCGTGACCGCAGCGTCAAAAGCAACGGTTGAGGAACTCGACAATCAAATCAAAGAAAAACTTGCTAACGAAAAGATCGAAAAAATCAAAACTAAATAGGACCCGTTAACTCGAAGTCATATGGACATTACAGCAGCAGACGTTGCAAAACTCCGTCAGCAAACCGGCGTTGGCATGATGGAGGCAAAGAAAGCCCTCACCGAAGCCGGCGGAAATTTTGAACAAGCTGTAGATCTCTTGCGCAAAAGCGGCGCTGCAAAAGCGGCGAAACGCGCAGAACGTGCAACCGCGCAGGGTCGGGTGGAATGTTATTCCCATGGAGGTGGAACGCTCGGCGTGATGGTAGAAGTGCAAAGTGAAACCGATTTCGTTGCACGCAATGATCAGTTCATTGCATTTTGCCACGATCTTGCTATGCACATTGCCGCGGCAAATCCGCTCTACATCAATAAAGAAGATGTACCAGCTGAACTTATTGAAAAAGAAAAAGAAATCGCCCGTGGGCAGATTGCAGAAGAAGGTGGAAATAAACCTGCAGAAATTGTTGAAAAGATCGTTGAAGGAAAAATCAACAAGTATTTGCAAGAGATTGTACTCATGGATCAAGCCTTCATCAAAGATGACAGCATGACCATCCGCCAATTGCTCGAATCAAAGATTCTCTCGATTGGGGAAAACTTGAAAATTGCACGATTTAGCAGAATGCAAATTGGGGAATAAGGAAAAAAGAAAGAACGGGCTCTGCCCGTTCTTTTGTTATCCTGTTATCTCCACTTTCTTTGGACCAGCAAAGAAAGTGGAGGGAAAGATATTTGCCGGATTCCTCTTTGACAATGCTCGAGCCGGCGATTCATAAAAACATGCACCTGAACTCACCCGCCCGGAAAAACGGTGTTGGCGAAACTATTTACTGGTTCTATTCAGTTGCAGCCTGTAAGGTCCGTACCGTTTTTCCGGTCCAGCCAAGGGCGAGGCTGGGCGGGTCTATGAAAAAAGGCCCTTTCTTTTCTCTCCACTTTTCTTTGGGCCAGCAAAGAAAAGTGGAG
>JBAYHI010000009.1:0-29296 GCA_041666205.1 Patescibacteria group bacterium | reverse complement strand
GCCGACGTCATTGGTGACGCGGATTTGGATTGGGGCGCAGGTGCTGGGCAAATTAGCGTTGCAGATTTAGAAACTGCTGACAATATCTTGCTTGAAACCGAAATTGATGCCTCTTCCGAACTCCTCGCCATTATGGACGATGAGACCGGCACAGGTGCACTCACATTTGCTACGGCACCGACGTTTACGACATCGATTCAAATCGGTGCAGCTGGGGTGATTTTGTCTGATGACGCAGATGGTGCAATCACACTCTTGGGACTCGGGGATGGATTTGATGAAAATCTTACCCTCAATCTCGACGACGTTGATAATACTGGCACATTTACCTCAAGCACCTTGCTTGCCACTTTGAATTTTTCGGGCATTGCACTTCAGGAATCTGGTGTCGGTGTCCTTAACAATGATGAAATCGACGCTTCCTCCGAACTTTTGGCAATCATGGACGATGAGACCGGCACCGGTGCACTTGTGTTTGGAACCGCGCCAGCGTTTACAACGAGTATTACCACACCCGCCATTCTTACGGGAAATGTAGATCTCAATATTGGAGATGCTACAACGAATTTGATCAAATTCGAGACAGATGGCACTGGGAATGCTGAGTTCAATTTGCCGGCAGATGTCATTGGTGACGCAGATCTAGATTGGGGAACAGGCGCAGGACAAATCAGCGTTGCAGATTTAGAAACTGCTGACAATATCTTGCTCGAAACCGAAATTGACGCATCCTCTGAACTCCTGGCAATCATGGACGATGAAACCGGGACGGGTGCGCTCACATTCGCCACCGCTCCGACATTTACAACAAGCATTCAAATTGGCGCAGCCGGGGTTGTGTTGTCCGATGATGCAGATGGCGCGCTTACCCTGGTTGGGGCGGGTGACGGATTTGACGAAAACCTCATCTTGAATTTAGACGATGTTGATAATACCGGCACATTCACCTCGAGTACCTTGCTTGCAACCTTGAATTTCTCCGGCATCGCGTTGCAAGAATCTGGTGTTAGTGTTCTCAACAACGACGAGATTGACGCATCTTCCGAGCTCTTGGCGATTATGGACGACGAGACAGGAACAGGAGCGCTCGTCTTTGGAACCGCGCCAGCGTTTACAACAAGCATTACCACGCCTTCCATCCTCACGGGCAACGTTGCCCTTACAATTGGCGACGCTGCAACAGACTCTATTACCTTCGCAGCAGATGGCACAGGCAATGGTGAATTTACATTCCCAGCTGACGTTATTGGTGATGCAGATTTGGACTGGGGCGCAGGTGCAGGACAAATTAGCGTTGCGGATTTAGAAACTGCTGATAATATTTTACTCGAGACAGAAATTGATGCATCTTCCGAGCTCCTCGCTATTATGGACGATGAGACCGGAACTGGAGCACTCGTTTTTGGAACTTCCCCAAATTTCACAACGTCCATTTCATTGAATGCTGATCCTGCGGATGCGGGCGCCATTCGTTTGTCGAATGCGGATTATATTTATTCCGAAGCAAGCGTGGCTGGAATCGATGTATCTGTGATTGGTGTTGATGCTTCTGAAGTCGTGCAAATTGGCGCGTCGGGTGCATCGGGAGTGACCGTGACGCCACTGCTTACGGCAACAACAGGAGTTTCTGCCGGCACCCTTGCTTCGACCGGCGTTACGACGATTGGAAATGGGTCTGCAACAGTCGCGATTGATTCTTCAGACTGGAATATAGATGCTACGGGATCCATGACGGGTATCGAGTTCAATGCAAATGGCTCGGGCAATTCTATTTCGAATATTGAAGGAGGTGATATTTTAGATGGGAGTATTGGTGAGGCGGATTTGGATATCCAAGGGGCGCTCACAGACGAATATTGTTTAACACTTGAAACTGGAGGAGGCTCGATTTACGAATGGCAGGCATGTGCGACAACAACAAGTTGGGATACGATTGGCGACCCATCGGGCGCGGGCGCTATCAATATGGGCACAACTGAACAAACCATGGATTGGGAATTCACAACCGCGGCGTTCGATGGTCTAATCATGAATTTTGATAACAACGGCACGTCCGCTGGTGTGGATAATGGACTGGTGCTCAATAATGCGGTTTCAACCGCAACGACCGTGGACATGAATACGGAAGCGCTCTTGCGTATTCAACAGCTCGATACAAATGCAACGGGTGCCACACTTGTTGATAACGGTATTCTTATCGATGCGGTTGGAAATGCTGGCATGACAGATGGCATCGATATTACGAATGCCGGTGGCAATATTACAAATGCCATTATTGTAAACGACACAGCGGGTGGGGTGATTACAACCGGCATTGCATTTTACGGGGCACTCACCAATATCATGGATATCGGTGGAACCACGCTTCTTTCCGGCACAGAGTTCTCCTTGCTTGATGGGAAAACAACCATGCTCATTGATAGCAATGATTTGACCGCGAGCGACGGCGCGGGGGGTACGTCGAGCGGTTCTGGATTAGAGGCAGGAACGGGTGGAATCGGATTATTGCAGGGGTGTGCTGATGGGCAAATTTTGAGTTGGGATGAAGCAAATTCCATTTGGGAATGTTCAACAAAGGACGTGAAATACGAAACGTTTGCTTCAACAGGTACGTGGACCAAGCCAACGGACGCTATTATGGTGATTGTTGAGGCCTGGGGTGCTGGTGGTGGAGGCGGAGGTGGCGCAAACGCTGCATCGTCGGGCACGGCGGTTACCGGTGGTGGTGGAGGCGGAGGTGGCGCGTATGTTACAACACAGTTCGCTGCCAGTTCGCTTGGGTCTACGGTGCCCGTAACGGTTGGAGCAGGAGGAAGTGGGGGCTCTGGCGGATCTGGTGCGGTTGGGGCGGATGGGGCTATTGGAGGATCGAGTTGTTTTAGTACAACAACAAATTGTGCCGGTACATTGTATCTTCGTGCATATGGTGGTGGAGGTGGAAGCGGAGATGGATCAGCAGGAAATGGTGGAGGTGGTGGAGGTGGAAGTTTTACTTCCGGAAGTACTGCTGCGACGGCAACCGGAGGCGCAGGTGGAGGACCATTGGGAGCTGCGGCGAACGAAGATAATTCTGGCAGTGGTGGTGCGGGAGGCGCCACAGCAACAACGACAGGTACAGATGGTGGCGCTGGAAATTTAGGTGGAGGTGGAGGCGCCGCTTCTACAACAACAGGAGCATATGCGAGCGGTGATGGTGGTGGAAGTATTCACGGTGGCGCCGGAGGTGGCGCCGGAGGAAGTATCAACACGCTCGGCACGGCACGAAATGGTGGTGACGGGGGCTTTACACCAAGCGGGTCTTCTTCTAGCGGAGGTGGGAATGGCACAACAGCGCCAACTGCGGGCGGAGACGGAACCGCTGGTATTGGAACTGGAGGATGGGGAGCCGGAGGTGGAGGTGCATACGCATCGGGCACTGCGGGTGCCGGTGGGACCGGAGGAACGGAAGGCGGTGGTGGAGGAGGTGGAGGCGCAAGTATTGGTGCAGGACAATCAGGAGGCGCCGGTGGGACTGGAGGCGCCGGAGAAGTTCGTGTCTGGACCATAAAAGGGTCTGGCGCTGACTTGGCCGAAATTTATGCAACCACCGATACGACATTGGAACCAGGCGACGTGGTCTCCTTGGATCCAACCCTTATTGCTGGCGTAAAGAAGAGCACAAGTGCGTATGATCCGACGGCAATTGGAATTATTTCTACCGAACCAAGCCTCGTGATGGGTACAATCCAAGATGAGAATACGAGTTCGGCGATTGTTGCACTCACGGGTCGTGTGCCGGTGAAAGTGTCTGACGAAAACGGACCAATTTATGCAGGGGACTATCTTACGACCTCCTCCATTCCTGGCGTGGCGATGAAGGCAACGAAAGCGGGACAAGTGATTGGTCAGGCCATGACGTGGTTTGAGGGAGACGCTTCAATCGAAGGAACGGATCAGGGCACGATTCTTGCATTTATCAAATTGGATTTCTATAACGGCAATCCAATGGAAAAATTATTGCCGGGTCTTGCGGCAGATGGGGAAGAAGTAAGTATGGACATCTTGACCGGTCGAGCCCTTGTTCGACTTGTTGAGGAGAAACCAGCACTTCTTGAGTCAGGAATCCTTTCAGAAATTGCAACCGATCGATTGGTTGCGGGGCTTGAAATTATTACGCCAAAAGTGATTGCAGATGAAGTGGCAGTGAATACGATTATGCCAGCAACGGGCACGGATATTGCGATGGCGCTTTCTGCGGAAGGCCAATTCATTGTTGAAACAACCGTGCCAGCTTCGGAAGATGGAACGATCCCAGAAACGCAAAACACCGTTATCTCGTTTGATGCACAAGGCAATGCAACGTTCGCTGGCACCGTGATTGCACAAGAAATTGATGCGCAAACAATCAAGGGCCTCGACATTTACGCGGATCGTATAGCAACGCTCACCGATACCGTTTCCGAATTGGCAGCAGCTTCAACCGAAGAAGTGATTTTGGAGGCGCCTGAGGTGACAGCGACGGATTTGGCCTCGGTACGCGATTTGATTGCGCTTGTGAATTCAAGCGTGACCGCACAATCTGACGCATCTATTGAAACTTCAGAAACTCTCACGGCGCGCATCGATAGCGAAGTTGCCTCACAACTCACCATCAATACAACCGTTGCTGCGGGAATCACGGCGCTTGAAGCGCGCATGACTGCAGCGGAGGAAAAATTGAACGCGCATGAAACTACGATTGCGGAACTTCAAGCGCGTCTTACTGCACTCGAAGAAAAGCAATTGCTCGATATCACCTCACTTGATTTGAGTGGCGACCTCACGATTGCCGGGCTTTCCACATTTGGTGGAGGCGTCCGAGTAGATTCCGTTGCATCCATTGGCGACGCGATTTCATTTATGAACGACCTCATCATCATCGGTCGTCCATTCTTCAACGATGATACTGCGGGATTTGGCGTTATTCGAACCGGTCAGACCCAAGTGCGCATCAATTTTGCGGAGGCCTATTTGGAACAGCCAATCGTGCAAGCGTCTGTGACGTTTGAAGAAGAGGTAATTCCAGCAGACGAAACACTAGAAGCCAAACTTGCACGTGAGACAGCACTCGCTACTGCAGAAACGAATTTCCTTTCCGGCACAACCAAGTTTGTGATTACACGCAAGAATAAGGAGGGATTCACGATTCTCTTGAACGAGCCCGCCACACAAGATTTACGTTTCAGTTGGATTGCGCTTGCGGTGAAAGACGCAAAGACGCAGGAATTAATGGAAAGTGAAACGAATGTAGGGGTCGGGTCCCCCGACCCGGTGGGCGATGGCGCCGTCATCGATGACGTAGGGACAGGTCGCGACCTGTCCATACCAGAAGATGTGATTGCCGATGTCATTTTGGAGGATAATATTCCCGAAGGATCTGCGGCGCCGGTTGTCGATGGCGCAGGCGATGACGTAGGGACAACCCCAGGGTTGTCCGTACCTGAGGAGTCAATAATTGAAATCCCGCCCGTACAGGATGCGGTGATCGATGATCCAGCAATCAATGACGTAGGGACAACCCTAGGGTTGTCCGTACCTGGTGAATCAACCACGGATGCCCCGGTTGTGGAAACGCCGCCAGAACCATCGGGCGATGCATCCTGGGAATTCGTTGATCCGGGCACAATTATTGAGCCTGAGGTCGTACCAGAGGGGGTGTGAGGAAACAGTGGGTAAAACGGTTGGGCGATTGGAATACACTGTGGTAGGATTTGATTAAATTCAATAATTAATTGGAGGCAATTTTTATGGAAAAGAAATTTGGATTTCTCGCAAAACTCGCAAAACCAGCACTTCTCATTGTTTTTTTGGCTTCCATGGGTGGGAATATTTATCTCATGACCGAGGCCTCAAAACTTAAAGCAACTCCAACTGCTCAGGCAAGTGAGGAGATGGCGCAACTCGTAGAAGCGGTTGGAAAACTCATGGTCCTCCCGCAAGGTGAAGATCCAACCGTTGCCACTGTGTCTGACCCAACGAAACTGTCTGCACAGGATTTTTTCAAGAATGCGCAAGTTGGCGACAAGGTCTTGCTCTATACGACTGCAAAGAAAGCAATTCTTTACAGCCCGATCAGTGGAAAAATCGTTGAAGTTGCGCCAATCAATATTGGGGACTCAACTGCAACAGATACCACAACGCCAGATACGACCACACCTGTGATGACCGAGCCAACCACAACACCGTAGGGTTAACATCATGCCGCTTCGACTCATACGATTTTTTGGAATCATCCTTAGTATTGCGGCAATTGGAGCGGTAACGAGATTCGTATTCGCTGAGGAGTCTACTAGCACGAATTACACCATCCAAGATCAGCTCCTCATGATTGACGGTGGACTCTCGACGTCTTCGAGTTTTCAGTATTATTCCGCAAGTGGGCAAACCGTTGCGGGAGAAAGCACTGGCACGAATTATACCCAGCGTGCCGGTGTTTTGTATTATCCAATCGCTTCGTCGCCGGTCGTGAGTGCGGTTGCAGGCGACGCAAGTGTTGCACTTAGCTGGACATCATCAACCGCGCAACTTGCCACGATTACGGATTATCAAGTGGGGATTGCCTCGGCGAGTGATGGGCCGTACTCGTGGAGTTCGGTAGGACTTGTCTATTCCAATTCTCGCACGGGGCTCACCAACGGGCTCACATACTATTTTAAAGTTCGGGTTTATGCCGATTCACTCATGCTTGCGGAATCCGCATCCGTCGCCGCAACACCCGTGTCTGCAGGTGGAGGCGGCGGGGGTGGAGGTGGTGGAGGCGGCGGGGGTGGAACGCGTCCATCAACGAACGCGACCGTTCATTTTTCGGGTCGAGCCTATCCGATGAGCCAGATCGTACTTCTCAAAGATACGGTGCTTGCGGCGCGTTCAATTTCCAGCGACTCGGCGGATTTTGACATTGAACTTACGACGTCGAACCTAGGTGACTGTATTTTTTCAGTTTATGCCGAGGATTCCGAAGGTCGACGGTCGGCCATGCGTACATTTGCACTTAGTCTTACGTCGGGCATTGTTATTAATGTGAGTGGAATTTTTTTGGCGCCAAGCATTGAAACCGGCAGCGATTATGTGGTGCAGGGCGACAATCTGCCCATTTTTGGACAAAGTGTGCCAACAAGTACGGTCACGATTGTTGTGAATTCCACCACGGAACGCGCGGTACAAGCCAATGCCGACGAAACAGGAATTTATTTGTACAATTTCGATACGCTTCCACTCGAATTGGGAGACCACGCCACAAAGGCAAAATCAACCATCAACAATGAGGTGTCGGGCTATAGCGATTCGGTTGCCTTTGCCGTGGTTGATGAAAGCCAGCGCGATAATGAAACGCCGGGGGAAGAATATATGAAAGCGGATTTGAATAACGATAAGCGCGTCAATCTCATCGACTTTTCTATTGCCGCGTATTGGTATGGCCGGGAACTCACCGAAGCCGCAAACCTTTTGGATACACGTCACTTGAATGGCGACGGAAAAATGAACCTCGTAGATATGAGTTTAATTGCTTATTACTGGACGGGATAATATGCGAATCCTTTTTGCAATTATTGCTTTGCTTTTTATCCCGAGTTTTTCACATGCGGCAACGTTTTTATTTACCGCCCCACAATCCACGATTGGCATTGGGGAAACCATGGACGTCGCCATTTCGCTCGACCTTGGTGTTGATGAAGATGTAAACGCTGTTGAAGGCGCGCTCACGTTTGATGCGTCGATTTTGGAACTCGTTGGCGTAAACGATGCGCGATCTGTCATTAATCTCTGGGCCGTGAAACCCAAAATCGCTGAAGGCGGAATGATTCCGTTTGCCGGAATTGCGCCTGGGGGATTTGGCACCGTGCTTGTGGCGCCAAGCGATAACTTAGCAGGTGGAAATATTTTCATCGCAACGTTTCGTGGAATTGCCACGGGCAAATCAACGATTGGCATCAAGAATCCAAATGCACTATTGAATGATGGGCTCGGCACACCCGCATCAGTTTACGTGACGAATTTTTCCATCAAGGTTTCCGGTGAAGATGTAGGGGCAGGTCGCGACCTGCCCGTTACGGATGCGATCCCACCGGAATCATTTGTGCCAATCGTTGCGCAAGAAGCATCGGTGTTTGAGGGGAAATGGTTTTTGGTTTTTCAATCAAACGATGCAGAGACCGGCATTGCGCGCTACGAAGTGCGCGAAGCAGGTGGGGATTTCGTTCCAGCGGAAAGTCCGTATTTGCTCTCGGATCAATCAGGGGATCCATATGTCACGGTTCGTGCAATCGACAATGCGGGAAATATTCGCGAAGTGGCATTGGGGAAACCTTGGTATAAATCAAACGTCTTTATTGGTATACTGCTACTTGTTGTATTCTCGGTTGTGATCATGAATCGCAAACGCCTATGGAGGAGAAGGGGACATTGAGTCACCTCACTCGTTTTCTTATTTGGAGCGCTGCACTTTTATTTGGGTGGAGCGTGTTTGGCGTATCAACGGCATTTGCGGCAACGCTTTATTTTGCGCCAGCGCAAGGTACCTATGATTCCGGATCGTCATTTTCGGTTGGCGTATACGTGTCGAGCGCAGATCAGGCCATGAATGCGGTATCGAGTTCGATTTCTTTTCCAACATCGCTTTTGCAAGTGACGGGTATTTCAAAAAATGGGTCGATCATGAATTTATGGGCGCAAGAACCAAGCTATTCAAATACAGCGGGCACGATTTCGTTTGAAGGCATTGTTTTAAATCCTGGTTATATTGGAACATCAGGGAAAGTTGCGACGATCACATTCAAAGGCACAGGCAATGGCGCGGCGATTGTTTCATTTGCGGGAGGATCGGTGCTTGCCAACGACGGGCTTGGCACAAATATTTTGACGTCGTTTGGAAGTGGGACCTATACCATAAAAACTGCAGGTGCCACGCCAGTCACGCAACCCACAACGCCGGTGATTACTAAACCAAGTACAACGGTGAAGACGCCAAATGCGCCAACCGTCACGTCCACGACGCATGCTGATCCGGTGAAATGGTATGCGAGTCGTGACGTGAAACTCGATTGGACCTTGCCAACCGGGATCACGGACGTGAGTGTGGTTTTTGACCATGCGCCAACTGCAGACCCCAGCGTCTCGTCGAAAGGCGTTGTGAGCTCAATTACGACAACACTTCCAGACGATGGGATTTGGTTTGCGCACGTCAAACTCAAAAATCGATATGGCTGGGGCGCGGTTGCCCACTTTGAAGTAAACGCCGACACCACGGGACCGGAGAATTTGGAAATCCTGAAAGTCAGCCAAGACGAAAAAGGCATGCCAACGTTTTCGATTCTTGTGAGTGACGCTGGATGTGGCGTGGCGACTTATGAACTCGGAATTGATACCGGTGCGCTCACATCGTGGGTGCCAGACGATGCACATTTATATAAAGCGCCCCTTTTGTCGCCAGGGGATCATTTGCTCACGGTGAACGTTGTGGATCATCTTGGAAATGCTTCGTCGTTCCCGGTGCGATTTATTGTATCCAATATTGCTCCCCCGATTTTTTCAGACTATCCGGATAAGGTGAAGTCGGGGGAATCCATTGCGCTTGGTGGGTCGTCACTTCCAGATACCTGGGTGAAGGTTTTGTATAAGCGAGCAGATGACGCACGAGTTGAAACAACGGTGATTACAAATGCCAACGGGGAATTTACGTTCAGTCTCCCTGCGCCAGTAAATGGCACCTATACATTCTGGGCGCAGGTGGTGGGGCCAGGGAATGCGACGAGCGAGGAAACCGCGCGCATTACGATTGCGGTAGGACTCGAGCAAATGGAGCTCATTATTCAAATCGGATTCGGGCTCTTGATTTTGCTCCTGCTTCTCATTCTGATTTTCCTCATTCGCGTTGTGTGCCGACGATGCAAACCTGGTGTCTGCGCTCCAGGCATGCAAGGCTATTTGCCACAGTCCGAAGTCGCGTTGCGTAATGCGCTTGCGATTTTACAGCAAGAAAGCGCAATATCTGGGCAAAATGCTTCGCAGGATTTGGCTCGCCTGGAATCACTCGTTGCAACCGAATGGCAGAAGATTCAACGAAATGTTCAAGGAAAATAAGGTCTTTGTAAAAAAGAATCTTGACAAAAGAATAAATATCGAAAAAGGTTATTCACAAGGATTTGTAGATTTCCTTGGGATTTGTTAAGATTTCAGTGTTGAAACAAATTAACCCATATATTTATGAGCAAGCGACTTACCAAGTCACAACTCATGGCAGCCATGGCCGAAAGCTGGGGCTTGTCAAAGAAGGACGCCGGAGACATGTACGATAAGCTCGTTGACCTTATCTACAAAGAAGTCGGACGCGCAGGTGAAATCATGCTTCCAGGTCTTGGCAAAATGGCCAAGAAGCATCGCGGAGCCCGCGAAGGACGCAATCCACTCACAGGTGCTTCCATCCATATTCCAGCAAAGACGGTCTTGAAGTTTGCTGTGAATAAGGCCGCAAAGGATGCATTGTTGAAATAAGGAGAAAAATAAAAAGGATCGTCCGCAAGACGGTCTTTTTTGTTTTCTCGTAGGGAACAATAATCATTGTTCCCTACATGATTGAATCGTCATTCCTCCAAGATATCCCCTGTCTTCACCCTTGATAGAGACCATTTTCTGGTGTAGTTTTCAAGTAAGTTATGTGGGGAAAAAAGCGAATCGCGTTTCACGCTGGCGCACTTATTCTTGCAACCACGGTTGTGGTTGGATTATTCGCATTTTTCACGCATGAAGGATATCAGGCGTGGCGACTGGAGTCGGTCGTTGATACGGTGCTTGCAGATCGTACGGCTGCGCTCACGGAAAATGGGGAAGGTGAAGCATTTGGGAGTGAAGATGAAATCAATATTTTGCTTTTAGGGCTCGATGCGCGTAAGGGAACGGAGAATCCGCATTGCGATGCAATTCACATGTTTACGCTGAATGTTGAAGATTGGACGGTGCATATTACCTCGGTCCCGCGCGGGACATACACCTATATTCCCCCAGGGAACTACGCGTCCACCGAATATTATTTGGCAAACGCCTGTGCCTTTGCCGGACTCGATTACGGAATTCAGCAAATTGAAAAAGTGGTTGGGGTAAAAGCGGATTATTATGTGACCGTTGGATTTTCACAGGTAACGGGCATTTTGCGTATTTTTGACATGCCAACCACGGAATCCTTGCAGTGGCTCCGACACCGTCAAAGTTATCAGATTGGCGATCCGCAACGCAGTCATAACCAAGCGGTGTTCATGAAAGATATGATCGCAAGTCAGGGTCAGGTGCTCGAGAGTCGTGCATCAACACCCCTCTTGTATCTTTTGTATACGTTTGTGGATACCAATATGACGTTTGGCACCATGCAAACGCTTGTGGGTGGTTTCCTCAATGCAAAAATTTACGAGCGACCCGAAGCAATTACGCTTGAAATGAAACCATTTTACGAGACGGTTGATTATCATTTGGATTTGGAAGATCCAGATGCTCAACTGCAACGCCTCATTGCGCGCGTTGCGCCGTATCTGTCCAAGGCGGATCTATCGGGGAAAACGCTTTCCGATATTCAAGGCGAACTCACGGCCTATTTAGACGCTCAGCTGGAATTGGATGGAGGATATGAAATTGTGATGGAGCAGGAACTCTGGGCCCAGGTGGAAAATGATGAATTGCGCGAGGATTATCAATATAAATTTCTGGAGCAATTTGTATACGCAACGTATGAAACCGATTATGCAAATGCGGTCGATGCAATCACGACCTATATTTTGGAAAAAAATGTGATGGAGGAATCGGCGTGGGAAGAAAAAGGAAAAGGGCTTCTTGCACACATCATCTCGAAACAACCCCAGCCATAATTGCTATAATGGAGGTCTATGATGATTAAAAAATCTACCGGCGAAGTGGTTGCATTTGACGAACAAAAAGTTCGCACGAGTATTCAAAAATCCGGTGCAGATGTTTCTGTTGCTGATGCAGCGATGCAGGCAATCTTGCCACAGGTGCACGATGGGATGACGACCGCGGAGTTATACGCAATTGTGCGTGCGGAACTCAAAAAAATTGGTGGCGGATTTGCTGGCCGGTATAGTTTGAAAAAAGGAATCATTGCGCTTGGGCCGTCGGGATTTCCGTTTGAGAAATATGTGGCAGCGATATTGCGCGCATACGGATATACGGCGCAGACGCCAGAAGAAGATATTCAAGGATCGTGCGTTTGGCATGAAGTGGATGTGCTCGCACAAAAAGATGGGCGAGAAATTTTCTGCGAAGCAAAGTTTCGAACGGATTTTTTGGGCCTTGTGCATCTCAAGGATGTGATGGCAACGTATGCGCGCTATTTAGATTTGGTGGACGGGTCGGTGCTCGGGCATTGCCCGCATTTTACCGAGGCCTGGATTCTCACCAATGGGCGATTCACGGATCGCGGTCGGGCATTTGGTCCGTGCAAAGGCATGAAGCTCACGGGCTGGAATTTTCCAAAAGAAGAAACATTTGCGAGTTTGGTCGATCACAAAGCACTGTATCCAATTACCGTGCTTGAAACTGCAAAGAAATACGATCTTGATGTATTGCTCCAGCGCGGTCTGGTGCTTTGCCACGACATTGTCTCGCTTGAAGCGCAGGAGCTTGCCCAGCGTATCGGAATCGATGTAGCCCATGCCGAGGAGCTGATTGCAGAGGCAGGCGAGGTTGTGAGGATGTAGGGGCTTGGCATGCCAAGCCCATACGAACGCACGCCAAGCCCATACAGCAACGAAAAGTAAATGAAACAAGCTTTTTTTTGTGAGAATAGCCTTGACAAAAGGCTATTTTTATGTTACTATTTAACGTTTCGGAGTGACATCCGAACCGTTCAGGAACTGAACCTCGCAACCGCGAGGACAGTAATCTGAACGTATTGAACGGCGCTGAACTCTTACGGGAGACAGTTGCCACAGGAGTGGTCATGGAATGGTACTGCAAGCAAAGCTATCCGGAGTTCCACTTCGTCCACAACAACGGTGTTGTTGCCGTGTGGCCGAACCCCGATGGCCCGCTCGGGATGATGGCGGAAATCGACGATCGGGGTCGCGCTAGGTGCTGGGTCTTCAGTGATCCGCACATCTGCGAGGGCCGCGTCGACACCGAAGACCTGCGAGCTTTCCACGGCAACCTGAATGAATGGCATGAGTTCAGGACGTGGTTGGAGTCCAATGGCTACACTATCACCCGCGGATCCGGTGGCGGGAGTGGGTACGTGCCGTTCTCCAACGGTAAGCGGAACTTTTTCTGCGATGCTGAAGATAGGCCACAGCAGACCTATCTTGACTCCGAGTGGCAGTACCGTCGCTGCGATAGCCCGCGCATGGCCATCAAGGCCTATGCGAGCATCGCACCGGTGTTCGTGCCCGCCTAACTACCGCCCTGAGAGAAGACCGCCAACTGCGCGCTCTCTTCTCGGGGCGGTCTTCTTTTTAAGAAAACAAAAAAGAGCCTTTCGGCTCTTTTCGATTTACTTTGTCATGGTTCGGAGATCGTACTTTTTCCCCGCAGCTTTCCATTTTGCCAGGGTGCGAAGACCACGTGCGGTCACGTACATTTGGATCATCTTTCCAGTTGCTGGATTCAAAAGGCGACGCTTCATGGCGTTTGGATACTGTCGGCGCTTTGTTTTCACATTGGAATGTGAAACGTTATTGCCGGTTAATGGCTTTTTTCCAGTGATTTGGCAGGTATTTGACATAGATTTTCTTGTTCGGGCATATTCTAGCGGAAAGCCAGGAATAAATCAAGAGGCGCCTGTGTTATACTGGGGGTATTGCTATGGTCAAAGGGGGACTTCGCAAAAAAGTGCATTTGGTTGCTGTAAACATGGGCTATGGCCATGAACGGCCGGCTTTTGCGTTGCGTCATCTTGCGGTCAAGGAAAAGATCGTCATTGCCAATGATTATCCGGGGATCCCACGGCGTGATCGCGGGTATTGGGAAACAAGTCGAAAATGGTATGAGCGAATCTCGCGCGCAAAGCGCATTCCCATCATTGGCGAGACCGCGTTTCGCATTATGGACGAAATGCAGTCGATTCCGGAGTTTTATCCACGCCGAGATCTTTCCAAACCAAACATGCAGTTGCGGGAGTTTTACTACCTGATTCGCCACCGCAAGTTCATGCGTCACCTGATTGAAAAACTCGCCGCCGATCCCAAACCACTGATTTGTACATTCATGGTACCGGCATTTGCTGCGGAAGAACTTGGATATCCTGGCGAGATTTATGTGGTTGTGACCGACGCAGATATTTCTCGCACCTGGGCGCCACTGCATCCCATGCAGTCTCGCATCAAATATTTTGCATCCAATCGACGCGTGCAACAACGTTTGCAACTGTACGGCGTTCGCGAAGAAAATATCATGCTCACTGGGTTCCCGCTTCCCGATGAAGCCATTGGCGGGGAGGGGATGCCCACGATTCGAGAAGATTTAAGTCGACGGTTCTGTGGGCTGGATCCGAAAGGGAATTTTATTTTTGATCATTTGCCAGCGCTCGAAGAAGCGTTCGGGAGTGCATTTGCCGCGCAATTGAAAAATCGATGTAAACCGCATCCGGTTTCCATCACATTCGCAGTTGGCGGCGCTGGAGCGCAACGCGAACTCGGGGTCACGATTGCGAAAAGTCTTTCCTGCCTCATGAATGAGGGGAAGATTAAACTCAACTTGGTTGCGGGAACGCGACCCGATGTAGCAGAATTTTTCAGCCGGGAACTTAAAAAAATCGGTTGTAGCGCATCGCTTCGGCGAGGAGATGTGCGTGTTCTTTTTGAAAAAGATCATCCAACATACTTCAAAGCATTTGGAGAACTCATTCGAAAAACCGATGTCTTGTGGACCAAGCCAAGTGAGTTGTGTTTTTACACTGGCCTTGGGGTTCCGATTATTATGGCACCCCCCATTGGCTCGCAGGAAAAGTTTAATCACCGATGGCTCGAGGAAGTTGGAGGGGGTGTGGCAATGCTCGATCCGCGCTACACGAATGAATGGCTCATGGATATGATTGATTCCGGCGCCTTGGCGCGCATGGCATGGAATGGTTACGTGGAAGCACCAACATTTGGCACATATCGCATTGGCGAAATCGTCCAAGGAAAGAAAATCGATTTGCACGATTTACCGCTGGTTGTGTAGTAGAGGTCGTCTTTGGAATCGTGCTACAATAGTCCCGCTATGAAAGAATTTGTTTTAAGCGGGGGACTGGCGCCACGAAAAAAAATTGAATATGAAAAAGCGCTAAATGCCGAACAACTTCCTGTTGTTCTGGGAGCAGATGGCGCTTGTTTGGTTTTGGCAGGTGCTGGTAGTGGAAAAACGCGCACCATCACCTATCGCGTGGCATGGCTTTTGGAGCAGGGCGTTCCACCGGAGCGGATTTTACTTTTGACGTTCACCAATAAAGCAGCGCGCGAAATGATTTCGCGTATTGAAACGCTTTTAGGCGCCTATCCAACGGGGTTGATGGCCGGCACGTTTCACTCCACGGCAAATCGTTTGCTTCGACAATACGGATCGCTTCTCGGGTTCAAACCGAATTTTTCGATTCTCGACGAAGAAGACGCGCGCGATTTGCTTTCGCTTTGCATGAAGGATTTGGGATTTGATCCAAAGCTTCGTAAATTGCCAAGCGCGGCGGTTTTGCACGAATGTCTCTCGTACGTGCGAAATACCGGTGGCGATATGGACTCGGCCTTGGAGCGAAAGTTCCCACGGCTCATTCAACATAAAAATGATTTGCAAGCGATTCTCAATCGCTACATGGAGCAGAAGCGCGCGCAAAACGCCATGGATTTTGACGATTTGCTTTTGCTTCTCTTGGAAATCCTCAAGAAATTCCCAGACGTTTGCAATCAGCTCGCTTCACGTTTTCAGTATGTACTCGTGGATGAGTTTCAAGACACCAATATTGTGCAAGCCGAAATCGTTTCCTTTCTTTCTGGCGTTCACAAAAATCTCTTGGTTGTTGGTGACGACGCACAAAGCATCTACTCGTTCCGCGCAGCCGAAATTCGAAATATTTTGGATTTCCCAGAAACGCATGAAGGTTCCAAACTTTTCCACATGACGACCAATTATCGTTCAACCCCACAAATCTTGGATACCGCAAATGCCGTGATTGAAAAAAATATCGGTCAATTCAAAAAAGAATTAATCGCCGTTGTTGCAGAAGGCGAAAAACCACAGCTTATTCCTGCCTCCACCGCGCGTGAAGAAGCACAATATATTTTGCAACAAATCGAGCGTCTCAAGCGCGATGGCATGGCGCTTTCAGAAATTGCCGTGCTTTTCCGATCCGCCTTCCATTCGCAAGCGCTTGAATTTGAACTCATGCGCTCTGGGCTTCCATATGAATATCGTGGCGGTATGCGATTTTTTGAGCGATCGCACGTGAAGGATGCAGTCGCACATTTGCGCGTCGTTCACAATGTGGCCGATACCATGGCCTGGATTCGCACGCTCACCATTCACCCAGGACTAGGCCTTGCTACCGCAAATAAAATCGCCATGCAATGCGCCGGCATGCACGACGTCGGTGAAGCGATTGCAAACGTACGCGTCACCGGCAATAAAGCGAGCGCTGGTTGGGACTCTTCGCGCCGGATGTGGACGTCAATTCTCGCCACCAATGAAATGCCATCCATGCTCATTCGTGGATTTGCAAGTAGTCGCGATTATAAAACCTATCTCGAGCATGAATTTCCAAATGCGCAAGATCGGCTAGATGACCTTGAGCAATTCGCAAACTTCGCCGAGCAATTCCAAGATCTCACAACATTTCTCGAAGCAGTAACGCTCACGGAAGAATATGCGATGCGTGAGGAGTCTGCGTGGGAGGATCGCCTAATTCTTTCCACGATTCACCAAGCAAAAGGACTTGAATGGGATGCCGTTTTTATTATGCGCCTCAATGAAGGAGCGTTTCCCCACAAACGAGTCTCCACTGAAGAAGAGGGGGGAATGGAAGAAGAGCGCCGGCTTTTCTACGTCGCCATTACTCGAGCACGAAAGCGATTGTTCCTCACTTATCCTCTTATGGCCGGGTTCCAGCGTGACGAATTGCAAATGCCGTCGCCATTCCTTGGTGAAATTCCAGACGATCGCATCGAGGTCATAAAATTGCGACGAATGGGATTTACTGGCAATTCCTATGGCGACGAACATCAAGACGAACCCATGATTGTGCTAGGCGAAGACGGTGAGCGCATCTCGAAGCCTTCTGCCGGATCATTTTTACGAAATATCGACGAGCTCTAAATTATGCGATACATGCAATCAAGCAGGGGGATGTATGGACAACGCGCGTCGCGACGATGGCCGTGGATTGTTTTAGTGCTCGTTCTTTTGGCCGCAATTGGATCGACCATTTCCTTTTTTGTTTTCCGTGGGGAAAAAGAGGAACCAGAACTGCCGGTCGTGGAAGAAATAACGAGTGAAGAAACCTCCGACGTTATTGTTACACAATTGGAAGATGCCGATCCTCAAGAAACGCTTTTTCAAGAAGCGGATTTTTCAACAGCCAATGCGAGTGGCACGGCAAAGCGGGGGATTACCGGCGATTTATTCACACACGTGATTGTTGCGGGATTGCCGGCAATTGATACGGCAACGACCTATTATGAAGGATGGCTGGTAAAACCAACAACGCTAGAGTTTTTCTCAACCGGGGAATTTTTTGCACGTGAAGATGGGAAAT
Source organism: Patescibacteria group bacterium (assembly GCA_041666205.1). Classification (GTDB taxonomy): domain Bacteria; phylum Patescibacteriota; class Patescibacteriia; order UBA9934; family UBA9934; genus JBAYHI01. The sequence continues at coordinate 11,559 of JBAYHI010000009.1, read as the reverse complement.
GGGGACTCGTGTGGGAGCGAAAAACCATCGACGCGCCTTACGACATTTTGGATTATCGCCAAGTTGTGATCACAAAGGAGATGCGAGACGGCAATATTGCGCCATCGCCCGAGCATTTAGTTGAAGCGACGTTCGACGCTGTTGTGGACAACTAAATAGGGTTTTTGGAAATGTGGTCTATAATATAAACAATTAATTTCTTTTCTTTTTTTCTATGACTTATCAAGACACCATCGAGCGCTTGCGCTCAATGCGACTCGTCTTGGGCGTTGCTGTGGCGACAGTTGGTTTGTCGCTTCTTTGCGTTTCACAAACGTATGCGGCAATTCCTACGATGACGGCGACCACAGGGGATGCCAATAACGACGGTACGGTAGACCGCGTTGTTGTTACATTTAGTGAAGCGGTCACAATCACGGGAGCTGATCTTACTGCTCTCGCATTATCGTCAGGATGTACTACGATCGCGAGTGCCGACGATACTTCTGCTGTTACAACGATGACTCTTACAGTTTCAGGATGTACGGCAACGAATAGTGCGATTACTCCAACACTCACTTATACGCCAGTGGCGGGTTGTGGCACGGCAGGTGCAGTATGTGACGATGCAACAACAACACAAATGGCAGGGGTTGGCGCGACGGTTGTTGATAATACAAAACCAGTCCTGATTACCATTGTTAAATCAACGGCTACCACAAATAAAATTTCGTTTACATATTCAGAACCGATGACAACCCCAGTGAGCGCGTCCACAGGTGCATTTGGTGCATTGACCGGGGCAGGTGTGGTTTCTGGCATTGGTTCTTTTGGAACGGTTGGAAATGTCGTTAATCCTGTGGCCGAAACAAACGGAATTAGCGGTTCAACAACGGCTACAATTGTTGTTGCGATTGCGAGTTCACCGAATGGATATTTAACAGCCGCCTCCACAACAGAGCCAAGTGATCTCGTTACCCCACTCGCACATGCTAGTTTGTACGACGCGGTAGGACTCACTGTAAATACATCTGCCGCAGCTGTTGCCTCGAGTGGTTCTTGGACAGATCTCACAAAACCAACGGTTTCCACGGCGGTATTTGAAGATACAGATAACGATGGAACCGTAAATCGCGCCCATATTACATTTACGGAAAGTGTTGCAACTGGATTTACTGCCGATAAGGACGAATGGACTGTACCAGAGGCTGGTACAGTCGTGTTTGCGGCACCGGTCGCTGATGGAAGCGTGACAAATTCAACGACGCATGTTTATATCGCAACCGTGGCAGCTACAGGTATTACGGGTGGCGCAACAGCACCGACGTTGTCTTTCACAAGAACTGCTGGACTTATGCGTGACCCTGCAGGGAACCTAGTCGCTGATTTTGTTGCACAGACTCTTACAGACAATGCTCAGCCAGTTTTATTAACAGCAACGCCAGTATCTGGCGGAACTGTTTCGGTAGCGAGCACCTCGGTCATCGTTACATTTTCTGAATCGATGGTAGCAACGATGCACTACACTACTGACTATACGGTTACTCCAACGGACACCGTGACCTATTGGCCAGATACAGCTGATGTATGGGCTACAAATAATGGTCTCGCAAACTCGAAGGTGACCTTCACACGAAACGCCCAATTGAAATGCGGGACCGCATATACGATTACCATGGTGCAAACCGATGAGGTGACGTCCGGAGTCCTCGCTGCAAACGGAGCGGGTGATTGGCTACATCTTAACGCTTCTGCTTCTGGATCAGGGGACGGCATCTGGTCATTCCGAACAAGTGCCTGCGCCGCAACTGGAGCAACCGAGGAGGCAAAGACGTACACAGTCGGATTGCAAGCACCAAACGGAGGGGAATCATTTACTCCAGGACAAGTTACAACCATTAAATGGACCAGTGGTGGCACAGGTACTTTAATGGGATATGTTGAATTGTATTATTCGGTTGATGGGGGTGTGACGTTCTCAAAAATTGCATCCAATGAACTCAATGACGGGTCCTATTCGTGGAGTGTACCTTACGTTGAATCCAATAACGTTGTTGTGAAGGTTGTTGGAACCGATATGGCAGTCGCGCTTGCAAATGACGTTTCGGATTCGGTACTCAGCATTACAACCAGTGAATCTGCACAGCCGGTTACTGCTGAAGATTCCGGAGTAGATGGCCTCTCGCCAGTCACCGGACTGCCAGAAGCAATCTCGGTTGTAAACCCCGGCGATTATATCCGTGGGTCTTCACTGAGCACGGTGTATTACGTGGATGCTGACATGCAACGACATGGATTCATGGATGCCCAAACATTCTTTACATGGCAATCATCTTTCAGTGGTGTGAAAGTGGTAACAGACGCAACACTGACGTCGCTCACACTTGGTTCAACCATGCTTCCAAAAGCGGGAGTGGTTCTTGTAAAAATTCAGAGTGATCCGAAGGTTTATATGCTCGAGACCAATAGCGCGAACGTGTTAAAACCAACATTGCGTTGGGTTTCCACCGAAGCAATCGCGATTGGACTGTTCGGATCTGGATGGGCCAATTACGTGATTGATATCGAACCAACCATGTATGGATGGTTCAATGTTGGCACGGCGATCAATAGCACCTCCGACGTAAGCGTCGATCGAACAATCATGAAGATCCGCACATCGCTCAAATAGAAAAGAAAAAAGAAACACAAACACAGGGTCGCAAGGCCCTGTTTTGTGTTATAATTGCGATATGTTCATCGTCAAAAATTTGGTTGGCCGTGCACGTCGCGGTCAATTGCGACTCTCCACCGGCTTGGTGGAAACGCCAATTTTCATGCCAATTGCTACGCAAGGGTCGGTGAAGACGCTTTCTTCGGAAGACGTTCTCTCTTGTGGCGCGCAAATCATTCTGGCAAATACGTATCATTTGCTTTTGCGCCCGGGCGAAGATGGCATCAAAGCAGTCGGGGGACTCCACAAATTCATGCGTTGGGAAAAACCCATTCTTACCGATAGCGGTGGCTACCAGGTTTTTAGTTTATCCAAAATCAACGAAGTCTCGGAAGACGGCGTCTATTTTCAGTCTCACATTGATGGGCACCGTGTGCATTTGACTCCGGAAGGCTCGATGGCTATGCAGGGCGCAATCGGTTCAGACATTGCGATGCAATTTGATGAAGTGTGCGAAGGGAAAGCCAGCCACGAGCGTCAGCAGAGTGCTATGGAGCGGAGCGCGCGCTGGGCCAAGCGATGCCACGACGTGCAAAACGACGGCCAAAAACTTTTCGGCATTGTGCAAGGCGGAACGTATGAAGATTTGCGCGAGGAATCGCTCCAGCATCTCACAAAAATTGGATTCGACGGGTATGCGGTTGGGGGACTCTCCGTTGGCGAATCGCGCGAGGATACGTTCCGCATTACGAAGTTTTTGGCTGGTCTTATGCCCGCAGATAAGCCACGCTATTTCATGGGCGGTGGCATGCCAGAAGAAATCGTTTATGCTGTGGCGCAAGGCGTGGATATGTTTGACTGCGTTTTGCCAACGCGGAATGCCCGCCATGGCACGCTCTTCCTTTGGGCTGGCGATCCGCGTGCGTGCGTTGCGGAAGCGTTTGCGCGGGCGGTCGATGGCGCAAGCGACGTTCGCATTGCCGAAGCGCTTTACCGCAAAACCGCAATCACGCGCGAAGATTTCGCCGTCGATTTGGCGCCAATCGATGTGCATGGCCCGACTTCGTCGCAACAATATTCCAAAGCGTATTTGCGACATCTGTTTAAAACAAGTGAAATCTTGGGGCTTCGTTTGGCAACGCTTCAAAATGTTTCTTTTTATCTGCGCTTGATGCAAGAATTGCGTTCCCTGCTAGAGCAAAAGACGTTATAATTTTTCTATGACAAATCCCGCCACGTCCGTCACGATATTTCTTGATGAATTGCTCGGGCAATTTTTGCGCTGGCCGATTTGGTGGTATGGCGCCGGGCTCGTATCTATTGCGAAATCCATCGGACGATTTTTAAAAGGATATGCACGCAGTTTGGGGCTCAAGGTCTGGCTCAAAAACCTCTTTGTGCCCATGTATGGCATGTACGATTGGCAAAGCCGAATGATTAGCTTTTTCATGCGCGTGGTGCAAATCATCGGGCGCGGGATCGCATTTATTTTTCTAGCGATTTTCTCCGTCATTTTTCTTGTGATCTATTTACTTTTGCCTCCGGTCGTTCTTATTGGGATCATTTATCATGTATTTGGATTTTATGTTGCCTGAACAAATCAATCATCAACAGGGCATTCCTGGCGTGAACGCATCTGGCGTTTTTTGGTACTGGAATGATGACGTTACCCGTCAGGGAATTGCGGAGCGAAAATCGCGCGAACGCATGCGCGCAATCGTCACGGCCCTTATGGGAGTGCTGGGCATTGGGTCGCTACTCGTTTTTGGACTCTCTGCATTTTTGAATGACGCGTCTGCACTTCTTACGGAGCGTTTCTGGGTTTATCCAAATAGCACAGTGGTGTTTTTCTTGTTTGGGATTTTCGCATTCCTGATCGTTTGGTATCGCGTTAAATCTAGTGCTGGTCGTGTAAAACTTATTCCAAAACAAACGGCTACTCCAAGTGACGTCACCGTGCTCCCATCGCTTGAGATGGCACCCGAGCAAGCGCAAATCGAAACCGTTTTCTCAAAAGAAGCGCGCGAAAGCGTTGACCGCGGATTTGCCTTTGCTGCAGATGGGCATCATGCCGATGTTTCGGCCCTGCATTTATTCTTGGGAGCGCTCACAGCAGATTCGGTGCAAATGCTTCTTATGCGTTTGGCCATTTCGTTTGATCGCATGAAAGATCCGATTCGTCGCCACATGGCAGAAGCGAGCCAAGGCCAAACGCAATTTGGCCTGGCCGCGCGCACGGTACTCGCTCGCGCATTTCGAAATGCGGTCGCGGAGCGTCGCAATCAAGTCGGTTCGGTTGAGATTTTTTTGGCCGCGTATCAGAGCGAACCGTTCTTGGAAGAATTATTTGCGTCGCTTGAAGTTGAAAAAGAAGAACTCTTGAACGCCGTGGCATGGATGCGCATCAATGAGCAAATCAATGAGCGCATTTCCTCGTTCCGTGAGGCGGCAAGTTTCAAGCCAACCTCGAATATGGATCGGGCCTATACCGCGGCCGCAACACCATTCCTCGATAGTATTTCCGAAGATCTTACCAAGCTCGCCGTATTTGGGCGTTTGCCAATGCTCATTGGTCGTGATCGCGAAATGGATGCACTCTTGCGCTCCATTGAAGGCGGTCGGCAAAGCGTTGTATTGGTCGGCGACCCGGGCACTGGCAAAGATACGATTGTCTCGGGCTTGGCACAGCGTATGGTTGAGGAGCGCGTGCCAAAAGAACTTGAAGACAAGCGCTTGGTGCGCATTTCCATTCCACATCTTGTGGGGTCCGAAGCTGATGGGGGAGCACAAGAGCGACTCCTTGCGCTCATGAGCGAAGTGGCGCGCGCGGGAAATGTGATTTTGGTCTTTGAAAATATTGAGCAATTGGTTGGTGGGGGCGGAGTAGATTTGTCCGCAGTTTTGGCGTCAGAGCTTGAAAAGCACTATACGTTTGTGATTGCGAGCACCTCAACCACGAATTATCCGATTTTGGAAAAATCTCCGCTCGCACAAGCCCTTCAAAAGATTCCTGTTGAGGAACCAGAGCGCAATGAAGCGATTCAAATCGTTGAGTCAAAAATTGGTGGCATTGAAAATAAGAATAAAGTGATTTTCACCTACGACGCGGTCGCTGCGGTTGTAGATTTATCGATTCGCTATTTGCACGATTCGTTTTTGCCTGTGAAAGCCATCCAGCTCGCCGATGAAGTTGGACTCGTGGTTGGGAAACGCGGGAAAGAATGGGCACAAGTCACCAAAGAAGATGTAGCAGCACTTGTTTCGGAAAAAGCGCGTGTGAACGTCACCGCAGTCACCAAGAAAGAAGGCGCAGAGCTTTTGAACCTCGAAGAACGTTTACATGAACGTATTGTTGGGCAAAACGAAGCGGTGAAAGCAATTTCTGCGGCCCTGCGTCGCAGTCGCACCGAACTTCGCGCCACAAATCGTCCAATTGCCAACTTCTTATTCTTGGGACCGACCGGTGTTGGAAAAACCGAACTTGCGAAAGTCACCTCGGAAGTATTTTTTGGCAGTGAAGACGCAATGATTCGCATTGACATGTCAGAATACCAAGATGCAAGTGCTAGTCAGAAACTGATCGGTGGCGCAGGCGAAGTTGGCATTCTTACTGAAGCCGTCCGAAAAAATCCATTCTCGCTTGTGCTTTTGGACGAATTTGAAAAAGCGCATCCTGATATCCTCAACTTATTCTTGCAGGTGATGGACGACGGACGCCTCACAGATGGCACGGGTCGCACCGTGGATATGACCAATGTGATTTTGGTTGCAACCTCGAACGCCGGAACGCAATATATTCAAGATGCCGTTGTTGCAAAAACGCCCTACGAAGCAATTCGCGCGCATCTTTTAGAGGAAGAATTGAAGTCAATTTATAAGCCGGAACTCTTGAACCGTTTCGATGGAGTCATGGTGTTTACTCCGCTTTCCGAAGACGAAGTTGTGCAAATCACCTACCTCATGCTCAAAACCGTCACGGCACGACTTGAGGCAAAGGGAATTCACCTACGTCCAACCGACGAGGCCGTCTACGAGCTCGCAAAACTTGGCTACGATCCGAAATTTGGTGCGCGTCCGCTTCGTCGTGTGATTCAGGAGCGGGTCGACGACAAGATTGCCGAGTTCTTGCTTCGCGGCGACGTGGCACGACGCGATACGCTCATTCTAAAGCCTCAAGGCGTGGTGGAAATTGAAAAAGCGGTTGCGCTTTAGGGGATTATTCATTAGGATTTTGGCTGTATGGAGCTCTGGTGGATTCTACCCATTCTCATCGCATTTATTTTATCGATCGTTGGCACGGACGTCATGCGTCGGGTAGCAGCGTATTTTGGCGTTCTGGACGTTCCGCGCGCGCCAGCAAAAACACACAAAGAGACAACGCCACTCCTTGGCGGGATTGCGGTGTTTTTGAGCTTCGTGATTCCGGTGCTTGGAGTATTGTTCTGGAGTGATCATTTTACTTCCGGGACGATTACGCCTTGGCATTTTGTGGGATTTCTTCTTGGAGGTCTCATTTTGATTGTTGGCGGAGCGCTTGATGATAAATTCGGACTCCCAGCAAAACTTTCGATTCTTTTTCCAATTCTCGCAGCGTTATCGGCAGTATTATTTGGGATCGGGATTTCCAAACTCACGAATCCATTCGGCGGATATTTCGTGGTGTCAGATTGGATTTCGCCACTTGTGACATTTGTTTGGCTTTTGGCCATGATGTACACGACCAAACTCTTGGACGGGCTCGATGGACTTTCCTCGGGTGTTTCGGCAATCGGAGCGCTCATGATTGCGGGCTTGGCCCTGACGGTCGCGTATTTTCAACCCGATGTTGCGCTTCTGGCGCTCATTGCATTCGCGTCCATTATTGGATTTTTGATTTGGAATTTTCATCCAGCAAAGATTTTTTTGGGCGAAGGTGGGTCCACGTTTTTGGGATATCTCATTGGAGTGCTCGCGGTGATTGCCGGAAGCAAAGTCGCCACGGCGCTTTTGGTGCTTGGCGTTCCGGCGCTTGATGTTTTCTTTGTGATTCTTGAACGTCTGCGCGCACGTCAACCAATCTTCAAAGGTGGCGATCGCCGACATCTACATCAGCGATTACTCGATTTAGGACTTCCACATCGCACCGTTGTGTTTACGTATTGGTCGGTAGCGTTGGTATTTGGAATCACGACCCTCCTATTTGAAAGCTGGCAAAAGCTCGTGGCGCTTGGGGTTTTGACACTCCTCATGGCTTTGGTAATATTCCTTATTGTTCGTAAACAACATCATCTATGAAAAAATATCTTCTTCTCGTCCTTTTGGGTATTTGTATTCTTTTTGGGGTGTTTTTCTTTGCGTTGCAATCGAATTCTATGACTCAAATTCAAACCGTTGACGGTGTGCTCTCTGTTCGTCTTGCGGATAATCCACTGGAGCAAACAAAGGGATTATCGGGCGCTACAGTTGCCGAACTACAGTCTCAGGGCGCGGAAGGGATGCTCTTTGTCTTTGGGAAAGCGGAGGAACGGACATTTTGGATGAAAGAGATGAATTTTGATTTGGATGTTGTGTGGATTTTGAATGGAAAGATTGTGAGTATTTCCGAAAACGTGCAAGCACCAAAAAATGGCGAAGAGCCGGTACGCATGTATTCCGGGCCTATTGGGGCAGATATGGTGCTTGAACTCCCAGCCGGTGGGGTAAAAGATCACGGGCTTCTTATTGGACAGCCACTCACGATAGCAAAGTAGGCTTGACGAATCGTGGGCATTTTGATACAGTGACGCCACAAATTAAGGCTTGCAGAGGCCAAAAAATCATTGGATTGCCAATGAGCCGTACGCAGCACAAACAATTTATGATGGCAGTAATCGTCACCGGAGGAAAGCAATATCTTGTAAAAGAAGGGCAAACCCTCAACGTTGAAAAACTTGAGCTCGAAGTTGGCGCGCCAATTGAATTTGGCACACTTCTTCTTGCAGAGGCTGATGGCTCAACCGTTACCATGGGAAACCCAGAAGTAGCCGGAGCCAAAGTATTGGCAAAAGTCGTGGAGCATGGACTTGGAAAAAAGATTGAGATTATCAAATTTAAATCCAAGGTTCGTTATCGCCGACACAATGGCCACCGACAGCCATTCACAAAGATCCTTATTGAAAAGATTTCCGGTTAAATAAAAAGTGAGCCGTAAGGCTCGCTTTTGTTTTTGTGATATAATTTACTCAATAAAATTTTTTGTATGATAAGCACAAAGACAAAAGTTAGCACCCGCGTAAAAGTCGGGCTCGTTATTGGTGGGCTCGCAATTGCCGCGGGCGCTGCTGGTGTTGCCGGACTTGTTTCGCGGATTGCTCCGCAATTTGCGTTAAGCTCTGCATCTCCATCTGGGGACGGATTCATCCCTGGGTTTCAAGAAGCGTTTCGTTTTAATGTCACGGCAAAAGCGTCTGACATCACAATTAATTCGCTTATCTTTAAACTCAATAGCACGGATAATGCAACAACGAGCTCTCTTTGGAACACCTGTTTTAATTTATCGGATAGCTCCAAGTGGGCTATTTATAATGCAAGCACGTCTGGGACTGCGTCCAGCGTTGCGGATTCATGGGATTTTTTGAATGCTGGGATGCGACCATGCACAGGGAATCAAATTGTTTCTTACGCGATTGCCACGTTTAGTGCGGAAACAATTCTTGCCTACGGGACGTCCACCTACCTTGTTTATATGGATTCGACCGGCGCGAGCGCTTCTGCGGACGATTCAATCCAATTATCCATTCCAAAAATCGGGAAAGCGGTTAGCTGGACGGACGATAAGGGATTCACGCGCAACGCCGCGCTCGTTAAGGTATTGCCACTTACAGGTGGTGTCATGGGATTCTAAATTATGTTCTCAGATTACTATTTGTTCCTTGCGGGCGCGCTCGTAATACTTGCGGTATTTCTTTTGTACCCGATGTTTTCTCGAGGAAGAGGAAAAACAGCAAAAGGAAGTCATCTATCAAATTACACAACGGACTGGACCGAGGAAGCAAAGGCGGGGAAACTTGATCCGGTGATTGGACGCGAGGAAGAAATTGATCGCGTGATTCATATTCTTATGCGTCGTCGCAAGAACAACCCGCTTCTCATTGGGGATCCGGGTGTTGGCAAAACCGCCGTGATTGAAGGATTGGCAGCACGAATCGTATCAGGTGATGTGCCGACACCACTTAAGGGGAAGCGTATATTGGCGCTCGACCTTACGGGCATGGTTTCTGGCACAAAATATCGGGGGGAACTTGAGGAGCGCGTTCGAAATTTAACAAAAGAGATCGAGGGGTTGGGTCGATCCGTGATTTTGTTTATCGACGAAATGCACATTATTGAGCAAACCGCCGGTGCGGAAGGGGCTCTCAATGTGTCGGATATTTTGAAGCCGACGCTTGCGCGTGGAACCTTGCAGGCCATTGGCGCAACCACCTGGGAAGAATACGAAAAATATATCATGCCGGATCGTCCGCTTGATCGACGATTTCAGCCAGTGATTGTAGGCGAGCCCTCCAAAGCGGAAACAATGATGATTCTACAGGGGCTCAAAAAAACCTACGAAAAATATCATGGAGTCGAAATTGAAACGGAAGCGCTCGAGGCCGCGATTGTGCTTTCAAAGAAAATAAAGAATCGCTATTTGCCCGATAAAGCAATCGATCTCATTGACGAGGCATGCGCAAAGGCGGCGATCGAAGCGTCAGGAAAACATCGCGTCGCCATGGGGATTGTTCACGGCGCTGCAAAGAAAAATGCAAAGAAGGAATCAAAATCAATCGTAACGAAGAAAGATATCGCGGAATTAGTAAAAGAATGGGATGCGCTTGACGATTAACTAAAAGCAGGCCGCAAGGCCTGTTTTGATTTTGCGGATACAATAATGAGCCCTGGCCGGGGGCTCGCGAGACCATGCGTTGGAAGAAGTTACGCATGGTAGGAAACTGCGTAGAGGATGAGGCCGACGACGAAGGCGATTCCAGACACGAGGCCGATTATCCGCATAAAATCGTCACAGACCGTGGGTTTGGGCTTATCCCAATCCGGGTCGTGATTTAGTGGTTGCCATCTTTCATCATCCAACGCAGGATCTGGTTCTTTTGCATTCACGGAAACCCCCGTTTGAGATTCCAATACGCTACCAGAAAATCGCCTTTTAATCAAGGGTTGACAGGAGCGGATTTCTGGCGTAATTTTGCAGGTCCGCGGTGAACCACGAACTGCTTGTAGGAGGTATTATGAAGCTCTTGATCACCGAACCGGAACCGTTCGTTCGGAAGCTGCTCGGGAAACTGCTGGATGAGGCGGGGGATACCGAGTCGCTTATCGTCGACGACTTGTGGGAAGCGCTTATGTATCTGAAGCCGGACGTGGTTCTCCATTCGTTCGACTTCATCATCACCTCGCCGTTCTTGCCACTTTGCGAAGGTGGGCCAGTGGTCGATGCAATGCTTCTCATCGATTACCTGCGCTCTCGGCAGTACCCGATGAACCGAGTCATCATCTCGGAGGGCCAGGCGGTAGGTGATAATCGTCCACTCTGGGGTAAACTCGCGGTGGCCAATCCGGTGTTCTGGCCCAAGCCGCTTATCTTCAATGACAACATCCGAGCGGTTCTCGGCTTGAGGCCGTTGAACGGATCGACGACCTAGAATTGTCTGACCGCGTCCGCTCGTGTGCCGCTCCTCTGGGGCGGCGCTTGTGTTTATGGGGATTTGATTGCGATCCCGCCAGTTGGATCTCTGAACTCACCCGCCCGGAAAAACGGTGTTGGCGAAACTATTTACTGGTTCTATTTGGTTGCAGCCTGTAAGGTCCGTACCGTTTTTCCGGTCCAGCCAAGGGCGAGGCTGGGCGGGTCTATGAAAAAAGGCCCTTTCTTTTCTCTCCACTTTTCTTTGGGCCAGCAAAGAAAAGTGGAG
>JBAYHI010000008.1:0-30578 GCA_041666205.1 Patescibacteria group bacterium | reverse complement strand
GACGATGCATCGACATGATAGTAGTCGCAAAATTTAATAAATTGTTACAGTAGCACTGCAAAGAAAGGACAGGCATAAATCCTTGCAGTATATTGGTGTTTTTGCAATAGCAATTGACGGATTTCTGTAATATGGCTACGCTAGAGTAGACATCTAAATTACTTCTATGGGAACAGAAGAAGTTATTCGCCTTTCCGTATCAGAAGCTGCCAAAATGTTTGGCGTAAGCTCTAGAACCGTACGGCGCGCCATTGCATCAAAGGAAGTAAGCTATATCGTGGTGCAAGGACGATACAAGATCAACTTTGAGTCGCTCCTCAAATGGTCGCAATCAAGCACAACGGTTGGCAAGAAACTCCAAAAAACCGGCATCGGTCAATTTGTAGAAAAATGGCGCATTAAAAATACGCTATTTTCGCCAAACCCAAGTGCGATCAAAAAGGAGGAAAAGAAGGGCAAAGAATAATATGGGAACTGTGCTCCTCGATGAAGACTACGCTCGCATTCTTGAGTCGCTTCCGGCTTTCCCATTTGGATTCTTGATTCGTCCAAATCTGAAAGACGCTAAAAAACAAAAGACACAATTTTTTGAGACGCAAACGCCTCCTATTTTTTCTTATCCACGCGCAGAACGATTTGATGTTTCGAGCTACCTTCTCAAACTTCAAATCGCAAAAAAACAAATTCAAGCGCTTACCGGCAATCCAATCATTCATTCCTGGTACATAAAAAAACTCGAGGAACTCGAGCTCCGCGCAAATTTGATCGAGGCCATTCAAACACACGATGCCAAACGCCTCACCAAAATCTCAACCCAGCTCTACGGGACACCCACCTGTTCGCTCCAATCGTTTGCAGACGAACTCTCAAATCGTCAAACCGGACGCCAAAACCACGTTCACAATAAAAAAATCGATGCGGAAAATCTTAAAAAACGCTTTGAAAAAAAACTCCAAGAGCTTGGGCTCACAGATTGGTCGGTTTCTCTTTCGCGAGGCATGACAATCAAACTCAAACACGGCCACGCAAAAAACGCCCCACGTATTCTCATTCCAAAGCGACTTCTGGTTAGTCGCAATCGCGCAAAACGACTTCTCATCCACGAGATTGAGGTGCATGCGCTTCGTACAGACAATGGACGTAAAAGCAATCTCACAATCCTTGGACGTGGACTTCCCTTCTATACCAAAACCGAGGAAGGACTGGCGATGTATATGACCCACAAAAAGCTCCCAAACCAGAAAGAACAAATTCCTGGGTTTTGGGATGCCTGGGCAGTTTGTTTAGCACTCAATGGAAACTTTGCAACAACATTTGAGACGCTCCAGAAAGCCAAGCAAGAACAATTTGAAAAAACCGGATGCGAACATCCGGAAGAAAAAGCACGCGATGCTGCCTGGCGGCTTTGTTTGCGCACGTATCGTGGGATTACGGACACCTCACAAAAAAATGTGGCTTTTGTGCAAGGTCATATTTACCGCGATGGATTTTTGGAAATTGAGGCTGCAGTCAAAAAAGATCCTGGCGTCCTGGAAAAATTATTTGTAGGAAATGTGGGACTGGGAAACCTGGGGGAAATCTCATCCCTGTGTCATTGCGAGCCCAGCCATGCTGGGCGAAGCAATCTACACGAATAGATTGCTTCGTCGGCAAGACTGCCTCCTCGCAATGACACAAAAAATGATCTTGAGATCCTTCGCTTTGCTCAGGATGACGGCAAAAAATGTACGGGCAGACCCATGCGTCTGCCCGTTTCATTATTCGACCGCGAGAACACCCTCGCGCAATGCATTGCGCTCCTCATAGACCGCAAGCGTTTCGCGCGCAATGCTGTCCCAATGGAATTCATTTTCAATGCGGATTCGAGCTGCGTGTCCAAGCGATGCTGCAAACATCTTATCTTCTAAAAGCTCAATGAGTTTTGCCGTGAGATCGTCAACGCTTCCTTTTTTGAATGAGAGCCCGCAATCTCCAATCACTTCCATATGAGCTGGAATGTCCGATACAATCACGGCCTTCCCATAGCCCATGGCTTCAAGCACCGAGATTGGAAAACCTTCATGGCTTGATGGATGCACAGCAAAAAGACATCCGCCGTAAAGCGCATTCAATACTTCGCCGGATTGAAATCCTGTAAATACAATCGACGTATCGCCATGCGCCAGGCGCTTGAGTAAACGCACATACGATTTCGTTTTTGCTTCACCCCCAACGATTGCAAGCTTCACACCGTTAAAAATGTCCGGGCGAATCACCTGCGCCTTTTTCCACGCATCAATAAGAAGGTGCGCATTCTTTTGAGGGACCAAACGCGAGACGAGCATGACGTATTCAAATGCGGAAACGCCAAGTGGACGAAGCACGGCGTTATCAACCGCGGTATGACGTGGGGTCATGCCGTTTGGAATAAAGAAGGCTTGTTTTTTGTAAACACGAGAAAAATACGATGCAAGCGAACGGCTCACAACAATCAAGGCGTCGCCAGCGTGCGCGGCGGAATATTCCCCGAGTCGGAGCATGATGCGAGCAATCCATCCCCATTTTGTTTGCAAACGATCAAGCCCGTGAACGGTCACAATCACAGTCATGTGCGGACAAAGAATTTTTGGAATCCAAGCCAAGAGCGCCGGACCAACCGCATGGATGTGCAAGACGTCCGGTCGGGAAATGAACAAAACATGGCATAGACTCAAAACGCTATGCGTAATCGTATCCAAGTGCTTGGTCGAGATAGATGGAATACGCAAAATTTTGATCCCGTTATAGGTTTTCGTTCCCTTTGGCGTATACCAATAGCGGGCATAAACCGTCACGTCATGCCCGTCGTTTACAAAACGCGTAGCAAGTTCTGCAACATGCGTTTCAACGCCACCGAAATGGTTTGGAAGTCCTTTTTGACCAATGAATGCAATTTTCATAACGCGTTACCTTAGCAAAATTTTTGTGACCGGTCAATGGATATTGATTGGAATTATAAAAAAAGAAATGGCTTGTTTTAGCCATTCTTGAAAAAGATATCCACACACCTCGTCGTACGGGTCGAGTTTCCCGACCCGATCGGGCGAGGAGACCCCGCCCCTACGGCATTAATTCTTTATAAATCCCCATCACTGCCTTCAAATGCTTCTGAGGGTCAGCGATCTCTTTTGCGCGCTTATAGGCGTCTTTTGCTAAATCGCCTGCATAGTCATCGTCTTCAAGCACGTTTGAAAGTGCTTTTCGCAAACTCTCCACATTTCCAGCCTTAAAAATCTCCCCACTGATCCCTGACTCCACAATCTCTGGCAGTCCACCGCGATCGCTTACAATGACCGGTGTGCCAAGTGCCATGGCTTCCACGGCCACGAGCCCAAATGGCTCATTCCAAATTGAAGGCACTACTGCCACACGTGACGAAGCAACCAAATCTTCCAATTCTGTTCCAGCCACAAATCCTAAAAATTTCACCTGCTTCATCCCCTGCGCTCGTTCGCGCAATTCTTTTTCATCACTTCCGGTTCCGGCAATAAATAATTTTGCGTCTTTAAATGAACGAATTGCCTCAATGAGCGTTGCCACGCCTTTATTGTTTTCAAGACTCCCAACGAAAACAATATTCTTATTTATTTTTTTCCGTGCTGGCCGAAACGCGACATCGGCAAAATTATAAAGCACCTCGATTTTCTCTTTAGGGTATCCTGCTGCGACCAAAGACTTTTTCATGTAATTTGAAACAGCGATATAGCGATCGATGTATCGATCATACATCCCGAGCACTCGCTGGAGTCTCACAACAAGCTCAAGACCAAATGTGGCAAGATAAGAATTTTTAATATACCCCGTTTTTGCAACCTTCCAAATTGACAAGGTTTTCGGGTCCATTGGTTTTTGCCCATCCCAAAGCGCGTAATTTGCAGAAATAAGCCCGTGATCGTGCACAGTCATTACAACCGGAATCCCACGTTTTTTGCAGGCGCCCAAAATCGACGGAGAAATATGTGTGTAGATATTGTGGATGTGCACGACGTCAGGCTTGACCGTATCCAAAAATGACGAAAACTTCCGACGTGCCTCGAGCGACCAAAACGCGCGAAGCGTTTGCCGCACCGCGCCAATTCCCTTTCCAACATGTTCCGTATCGAGTTCTGAGACAAAAAAATTCGACCATGGGTTTTTTATATTCTTGCGATACGTCATCGAGAACGGAAACACTTCGTGCCCGGCATCACGTTGCAATCGCATAAGTCCGAGCATATAGCGCTCGGCTCCACGACGAAGGTAAAAATATTTGTGAACGTGAACAATCTTCATACCACAATTTTACCATGCAGTTGCGCCAAGACCACACTCATTCCGGCAAATGCGCACCAATATGCAAACGCCGGGCCAACTGACGGAAATGCAAAAACCATTACAAAACTCGAAGCACAAATCCCAATCGTCACACTCTTCAAATACGGATCATGCATAAATTCAACGAGTTCCTGTTTCCAATGGAAAAACAAGATGAGCAAAAATCCGCAAAGAAATCCAAGCCAAGATTGAAGTGAATACGAGAGTGCTAAAATTGGCAATCCAAGTAAAAATATTGGAGACAAAATCTTGCGATAGCGCAATTGAATGCGCGATTCAATAAGAATCGACGCGATCATTAGAAGACCAAATGCCACAAACCCTCCGAACCAATCATACCTTCCAAACGTGCCAAACACATGTGCGCCGTAATCCCAAAATGTCGTAAGCGCATCAAATCTATCTGTCGGCGGGAGCAGAAAAAGATCGAGCCACTGTCCAAAGATGAGTTGGCCAAAGCCCAATACAATCTCAAGAGACAAGATCACGGCGAGACCAATGAAGACGCGTTTTACCCAAAGAATCGATGGTCGCAACAAAATTACAATCGAACCAAGAAGACCACACCACAAGATTTCATGTATCCCCGTAGGGGCCAATAAATATTGGCCCGTTTGAAAACGAATCGTCAGAATTGAAAATGCGAGCATCCCCAAAAACACAAAAAACGGGATGTCTTTCTTTGATCCATGAAGCGAAATGCGATGCGAGATCACGCGCCAAAGCACAACAAGTGCTAGCACATATAAAAACCAGTGCGAAATCTGTGAAACAAAAATCTCCCCCGGAATCCATTTTTGAATAAAAAGTTCAAATGGCAGAAAAAATAAGAATCCCGCAAGCACTGCGTTTGGATTTGCAAATGCGCAAAGCGTCAAAAGAATCACAAAAAATAGTCCAATTGATTCTGTTGTATTTAAAAACGCGCTTGCAAGAATGGATCCAAAACAAAGAAAAAATAAACCAAATATCGCCAGTCGAGAATATCGGTGACTGATTTTAAAAATAAAACCAAAATCAGAGGACATAGATGACTGTATGATACCAAAAAAAGAAAACGGCCGCCTCATCCCGAAGGACAAGGCGGCCAGGTGAGTCGAACACATGGGGAGCCTCTAGCTCGCCGGTCCGACCCAGACGTGAGTGACCATGACGTCGTTGGGGTTCAGCCTCCCATGGCAGAGCACGAGCACTTCGCTCGTGGCGTTCGCCGTGAAAGCCGTCACAAACGGCACCCCACTTGTATTGGGATGAATGTGCCCCAGAGAGGTCCCACTGTCGATGATGTCGTCGGTGTAGACCCAGAACTCGTTGGAGCTACTGCTCTGCACGAGGAACACGAATCCGTATTGCGATCCGCTCGTGAGTCCGGTCACGTCGAGCGACTCGCACTCGGACTTATTCGTGTCCACCGCCGCCCCCGGGAACACGATCGTCGAGTAGCTCCCCGAGATGTAGGAGCCGCTCCACGCATTCACAACGACCGTGAGATCCGCGAGCGTGTGATGCTCGTAGATCGAGGCGTAGATGTCCCACGCCGTGGTCGAGCGGCTCCAGCCTTCGAAGTCCGCGTCCGCGGAAGCCACGAGGTTCGGGCCTGTGAACGTGATGCTCGTACCACTCATGGTCGTGGTGTAGACGGTTCCGTCGTCGTGGGCGTAACCGTCGCAGTCATCGTCCCAGACCGTCCACACGTTTTCGGTGACGGCCGGGTTGATGTCCTCATTGGTGTCGTCGCAGTCGGTATTGTCGTCGACGTAGCCGGAAGGCTCGAGGCAAGCGAGCGTCGTTGACGTCGCGTCGCCGTAACCATCAGCATCGTCGTCCGCATACCAGGTTTTTTTCTCAGCACCCGGATCTGCGTCGTCCGTGAGGCCGTTGCAGTCATTGTCGACGCTGTCGCAGACCTCCACCGCTCCGGTGTAAGCCAGCGCCTCGGCGTCGTTGCAGTCATCATCGTTTGCGACGTAGCCCGTAGGCCTATCACACTGAGCGTCGATGACCGTGGGATCGCCGTAGCCGTCCCCGTCGCTATCGAGGTACCAGTTGGTCGCGTCCACGGCGCTGACGTCGGTCGTGCCATCGCAGTCGTCATCGTAGCCGTTGCAGATCTCGGAAGCCTCGGGATTCACGTCTGGATCGGTGTCGTCGCAGTCGGTAGAGTCTGCCACGAAGCCCGAGGGCTGCGTGCAGTCGTCCATCGTGCGAACGAGGTCACCGAATCCATCGTGATCCCAGTCCATGTGCCAAACGTCCTCATCCGCGCCGGGGTCAGCGCTGTCGACGAGGCCGTTGCAGTTGTTGTCGCGCAGGTCGCAAACCTCGGTCGCGACCGGGTTTACATCCGCGTCGGAGTCGTCGCAGTCGTCGTCGTTGTCGACGTAGCCGGCCGGCACTGCGCAGGCGAGCGTGGTCGAAAGCGGATCGCCATAGTCGTCGACATCCGTGTCGGCGTACCAGGTGAGCGCGTCGACCGAATCGTCTTCGTCGATTGCGCTGTCGCAGTCATCGTCGTGCCCGTCGCAGTATTCGCTGGCACCGGGGTTGGTCGACGCCTCCGCGTCGTCGCAATCGGTATCGTCGGAGACGAAACCGGTAGGGACGTAGCATGCTACGTCCGTGGACGAGGAATCGCCGAAACCATCGGCGTCGGCGTCGTGGTACCACGTCGGCGCATCGGCCGAATCGTCCTCGTCCGTGGTGCCGTCGCAGTCGTCGTCGTGGCCGTCGCAGTACTCGGTCGCACCAGGGAAGGTCGTGGACTGCGAATCGTTGCAGTCCGTCGTATCCGTGGTGTAGCCGGCCGGCACTGTGCAGGCCAGGGTCGTGGACGCGAGATTGCCGAAGCCATCACTGTCGCCGTCTGCGTACCAGGTGAGGGCGTCGAGCGAATCATTTTCGTCCGTCGTGCCGTCGCAGTCGTCATCCACCGTATTGCACAACTCGTCTGCCGTGGGGTGAATGTCGTCGTTGGCGTCGTCGCAATCGGTATCGTCGGCAACGTATCCCGTAGGGACGTAGCATGCTACGTCCGTGGACGAGGAATCGCCGAAGCCATCGCCGTCGGCATCTTCGAACCAGATCGGCGCATCGATCGCGTCGTTCTCGTCCGTGGTGCCATCGCAGTCGTTGTCGACCGCGTCGCAGGTCTCGGGAGCGCCAGGGCTCGTCGTCGGCTCGTTGTCATCGCAGTCCGTAGAGTCGCCCGCGTATCCCGTAGGGACGTAGCATGCTACGTCCGTCGAGGCGGGGTCGCCGTAGCCATCACCGTCCGCATCGCGGTACCAGGTGGCCACGTCGAGAGCTTCGTCTTCGTCGACGTCGCCATCGCAGTCGTCGTCGTGCCCGTCGCAGTATTCGTCTGCGTCGGGGTTGGCGTTAGCGTCGGTGTCGTCGCAGTCGAAGTTGTTGACGACACGCGGTTCGGGCATGTCGCACCCGCTCGAGGCAGTTGCAGGGTCTCCGAACCCGTCATTGTCGCGGTCCGCATACCAGATGATCAGAGCCGTGTCTGGGTCATCGCCATCGACGAGCCCATCGCAGTCGTTGTCCTCGCCGTCGCAGAGCTCCCACGCTTCGTCGTAAACCGTGGAATTCGTGTCATCGCAGTCATCCGGCCAACGGGCATAGCCCTCCGGCTGATTGCATGCGAAGACTCCCTCGATGTCCTCCGCACCGTGGCCGTCCGCATCGCTGTCCGGGAACCACTCGGAAGCATCGATCGCACTGTCTTCGTCGACGTCGCGATCGCAGTTGTCGTTCACACCATTGCAGTACTCTGCTGAACCGGGGTAGACAGTGGGATCCGTATCGTTGCAATCCCAGTCCGGTCCCTCCGCGCAGAACCCATCGCCGTCCGCGTCACCCCCAAGCTCTGCGCAGGGGGCTGGATCTCCCACAAACTCGGAATCCTTGTTCGCACCCATGAGGTGCAGGAACTGCCCACAGCCCGTGAGCATGTTGAGGATCGTGACCAGCGCGACCATCTGAATGAACTTGGCGTAACGCATCTCGTCCTCCAAAATCTTCTTTGCAGGCCAATTGGGAAGGTCCAAATTGCCACCTTGGCAACGCTTCTTTTTATCAGAAAAAAGCGCTACTGTAAAGGAGGCCTCCTCTAAGTATAGAGGAAAATTGACAATTCTACCCCTCCGTGTTAGCATTTTGCCACTAAGGCAAGGATATGAAAGAAAAAATTCATCCAAACTATAATCCAAAAGCATCAATTTCTTGTGCTTGCGGAGCGGTTCTCACCACAGGATCAACCAGCGATGCAATCGCGATTGAACTTTGTTCGCAGTGCCATCCGTTTTATACCGGCAAGCAAAAGATCGTTGACACCGCTCGTCGCGTTGAAAAATTCGAAGTGCGTGCAGAAAAGAAAACAACGTCTTTGGATCACAAAGCAAAACTCCAAAAGAAAGCCGACCGTGCAAAACGCAAGGCCGACAAGAAAGCAAAAGGAGAGGTTTAACATTCTTCCAAATAAAACGCCCATCACGGGCGTTTTATATTTGAATTTGATAAAATAGCATGTATGGACTTAACAAAAATCATTCGCGACGTGGAAGCAAAAGCGCAAAGCCTGGAAACCGAACTCATGAGTCCGGCGGTTTTAGGGAATCCAAAACGCATGTCGCAAGTCAATCGCGACTTCCAATCTACGCGTGCAACGTTGGAGATTACGTCAAAATACAAGCAAGCGCTTGAAAATATCGAAAACGCCCGCGCCATGCAAAAAGATGAGGATCCGGAAATGCAATCGCTCGCGCTCACCGAACTTGCAGAATGGGAAGCAAAACTCCCCGATCTTGAAAAAGCCGTGCGCCTTGCGCTCATTCCAAAAGATCCGCTCGATACACACGACGCGATTGTGGAAATCCGCGCCGGCACGGGTGGCGACGAAGCAGCGCTTTTTGCGTCTGACTTGTTCAAGATGTATATGCACCACGCCGAAACGCATGGGCGAAAAGTGGAGATTGCTTCAAAGAGTGAAAATGATTTGGGTGGATTCAAAGAAGTGATTGCGGAAATTTCCGGGGCCGATGCCTATGGCGATATGAAATACGAGTCAGGCGTGCACCGGGTGCAACGTGTGCCAGAAACCGAAAAGCAAGGGCGCATTCACACCTCCACCGCAACCGTTGCGGTGATGCCAAAAATCGAAGAAGAAGAATTCAAAATTGATCCAAAGGATTTGAAAATCGAAGCAACGACTTCAACCGGCGCGGGCGGACAATCTGTAAACACCACGTATTCTGCCGTGCGTATTGTGCACATTCCAACCGGTATTTTGGTGTACTGCCAAGAAGAGCGCAGTCAAAAGCAAAACAAAGAACGCGCGCTTGAAATTATTCGCGCGCGTGTATTTGCACACGAGCAGGAGAAAAAACTTGCTGCGCTGAAAGAACAACGCCGTGGCATGATCGGCAGTGGCGATCGATCGGAAAAAATCCGCACGTATAATTTCCCGCAAGATCGCGTCACCGATCATCGCATTGGGGAAAGCTGGCACAATATTCCCGGCATTTTGGGTGGAAACCTCGATCCGATTTTGAGTGCGCTAAAACTCGCCGATGAAGAAGCAAAAGCCGTATGATTTCGATTTTGGAGGCACTCACCTGGGGCGAGCAAACGCTCAAAAAAACCGCGCATGAAAAATGCACCGATGTTCATAATGCCAAACTGGATGCACAGGTGCTTTTGAGCGCATGCCTTCAAAAATCCACGGCGTATCTTTTTTCACACGCGGGTGACGAAATTCCGCAAGAAAAATTTGATGCGTATCAGCGCTTCATCGAACGACGCAGCCATCACGAACCAGTTGCATACATTTTAGGCGAGCAACCATTTTTAGGCCGATCGTTTTTTGTGAATACATCGGTTCTCATTCCTCGACCCGAAACCGAGCTCCTCGCGCAATACGCCATCGACTTGGCAAACCCACAATCCATCCTTTGCGACATTGGCACCGGATCAGGTGCAATCGCCATTAGTTTTTCGGGTGAAACAAACCTGCCGGCACTGGGATGTGAGATTTCTCCCATGGCGCTTCGCGTGGCAAAACAAAATGCCAAACACCATAAACTCGATCACCTCGTTTCATTTCTCGAGGGACATTTGCTCCAGCCACTCCTCACACACCTCCCCGCAAAAGATCGCCACCTGATTCTCACCGCAAATCTCCCCTACCTTCCGGCACGACGAAAAACCGCCATTGATCCAGACGTGTATCACTTCGAACCGCATGTAGCGCTTTTTGGCGGGCTCGATGGACTCGATTTGTATCACGAACTTTTTTCACAACTTGCAGATGCGCGCCCTGCATTGCCAGACCGTATTCATCTCCTCATTGAAATCGACCCGATCCAAGCGCGTTCCGCGCCAGTACTTCTCAAAGCCCTGTTCCCGCATGCGCAAATCGATGTGCTCGACGACCTATCAAAAAAACCGCGCATCCTGAGTGCGCAAATTTAAAACGACTTACCATGTGTCATTGCGAGTCCCGCCATGCGGGACGAAGCAATCTACTCGTATAGTTTGCCTCGTCGAGCTGAGCTCGACTTCGTCCGCAAACCTGCCTCCTCGCAATGACACGGAAAATTATTGAGCGGTGACCTGATCGATATTTGCTACAACCTCTATCCATGTGACACCCGCATTGAATGCGATTTCCGATCCATTAAGGTTATAAAATCGGGTTCGACTCGTTTCAGAATCTTTTTCCCAGGTGATGAGCGTCCGGGTTCCGTCTTGGGCTAAGAACGCGTCTCCCGTACCAATCGTTGTGATGTGTTTGCGCCCAATGCTATCGATCGTACGCACATCCATCACCATCACAATCACATTATTTGCAAAAATGCCCGCGCCGTCTTGCATCTTCATGGGGAATCCTCCCTGATAGCGCTCGTAGGTATTTGTCTCTTGACGATAGTTCCATAAAACATCGTAGAGCGATCCGGACCCAAAATTCACGGAAAGTGAGATGGGATTTTCCGCCGGTGTTCCGTCTTGCTTAAAATTCCACGTTTCATAATCCGCAACGCCAGGTTCCAATTCCGAAACACTCTCATTTAATGAGTCGCTCGTGGTGTACAAATTATGCGGAGCGTATCGCCCACTGTTTGCACGGTAAAAATACTCCCCTTGCGAAAACTCATTCAAATCATGCACATCGGAAGTAGCAATGAGATCGAGTGCTTCTTGCGAGCCACCGGAATGCGCGTAAATTGCGTCGAGTTCCATGGCCCAATCAACGTAATACGGGCGAGCCGAACGCACCGGACCAATTTTTGAAACCGAGGCATTGTCTGCAAAGAACGCCAAGAACCGAGGGATATCTGCTTCCACTGGCGCCTCAATCACAAGGAACGCTTTGTCGAGTCCAGATAGTGGCCATGCATCAGATGAATTTTCAATCATGACGCCAAGCGCGCGTGTTGGCGTTTCCAATACGGTAGAAATCGGGTTCCCTGTGAGCGGGTCGCGCACAATCGTTGCCTGCGAAATTTCTTCAATCAACTCTTCCCCTTTGGGAGACGAGGCGATCAAGAATAAAATCCCGCCCGTCACCCCACCAACGAGAAGCAGGATGCCTGCAGCAATGAAAAATTCCTTGAAATCAATCATGAATTTTTTTGTGGCAATCGCGGCGCGACGCACAAAAGAAACGAACCGTTTTTTGAACGGCTCGAATTCTTTTATTCGCTTTGCAAGTTCACGCAAGATATTGCGCATAGGCAAAGGTTATTTTTTCTTGTCGGCTGGCTTTGCATCCGCTTCCCCTTCTTCTGCTTTCTTCTCCGTGAGAATCTCTGGAGCCACAGCTTCGCCTTCTGCAGGAGCAGCTGGTGCGAATTCCTCTTCCGCACGTGGCTCTTGAACGAGCGCAATGGCAGCTTCTGGATTTGAGGTAATTTCAATACCCGAAACAACTGGCAAATCTTTTACACGAATCACGTCGTCGTATGTTTTAAGGCCCGATACGTCCACGGTGAATTCACGAATAAGGGCACTTGGAAGTGCGATCACTTCAACTTCTTCCAAACTCTGCATGAGCGTTCCACCAAGTTCTTTGACCGCTGGAGCTTCGCCAATAAGACGAATGGTGATGTTTGCTTCGATTTTCTTAGAAAGGTCAACTGCGTGAAAATCCGCGTGGGAAATGAAATCCGTGAGTGGATTGTATTGCATGTCTTTGATAAGAACCGGGATCATTTTCCCATCTACGTTCAAATCAATGACCGAGCTTTCGCCGGCACGCGCGTACAATTTCTGAAGTTCGTTTTCCGAAACCGTAATGGAAATCGGTTCTGTTCCAAATCCGTAAACAACGGCTGGGACAAGATGTTCTGCGCGCAAAGCATCGGTTTTTCGACCGATCTCTTCACGTGGGGTTGCTGCAATGGAAAATTCTGCCATATATTTTATTGGTTCAAACGGCCGTATTTCACACAAAATCAACGACTTTGTCAATAGACCTCAACGGTGAGCCCCAGTATACCATGTTTTTTGCCATTTATCCCCCGGGCGGATGCGTGACGCAATGCTTTGTAAAATCCCAATCATGATGAAAGAAATCAGGAAGGAACTCCCACCAGAGCTTACAAACGGCAGGGCAACGCCGGTGGTAGGAAGAATAGCAAGATTGACGCTCACATTCACAAAAAACTGCACAAATAGCGACCCGAAAATACCAGCGCACAGAAATTGCGTAAAATGATCGCTCGATTGGAATGCAATCACGAGCATTCTCCAAAACAACACCCCGGCAGCCGCAAATACCAACAATACCCCAAAAAACCCAAGCTCTTCGGCAATCACTGCAAAGACGAAATCGGTTTGACTCTCTGGCAAAAACCGTAATTGACTTTGCGATCCGAACCCAAGGCCTCGCCCAAATAATTGACCAGACCCAATCGCAATTTTTGCCTGCGCCACATTATAGCCAGTCGTAAGCGGATTGGAGGCCGGATGCAAAAACGTCAAAATGCGATCTTTTTGATAATCCGCAAAGAACCAAAACCACGACACAATACCAGCAAGCACTCCTGTGCCACCAATCACGGCCACATGCGATAGCCGAATGCCGGCAAAAAGCAGAACAATCCCCCAAATCCCCACAAGAAGCATGGCGCTCCCAAAGTCCGGCTGTAAACAAGCGAGCACCACGGGAATTCCTGTGAGCAATCCGCTCCCTGCGATTTCACGCCAACCAAATTTGCGATGCGCATGTTCGCCAAAAAACCGTGCAAGTTCAACAGCAAGGGCGAGTTTCATGAATTCCACGGGCTGGAACGTAAAGCCAAAAACCACAAACCACCCGGTTGTACCGCGAATCGTTGTCCCAAAAAACAACACAAGAATAAGGAGGACCACGCCACCGATGTAGAGCGCACGCCCCATATTTCGCAACTGCAAATAGTTAAGTTGCGACACCACAAGCATTGCTGTGAAACTCAGAGCAAAAACAATCAAGTGTTTTTTTAACAAAACAAATGAGGTGGCTTCTTGCGAAAGATCAACCGAATAAATTGCGGCTAAACCAAACGCAAATAAAAAAAGAACCGCAAGCAGTAAAAGCGGATCAAATCGCTGAACACGTCGCAAGATGCGCGCCATCCACATAGATCCCTATCTTGGCATAGAAAAACCGAGGCGTCTACAAGCGCTCCAAGACCTCGGTTGGATTGCCAGACGGCGCGTCCATATAGATGGAAGGATCAAAATAATTGATTGCGGGAATGGCTGTTACCACGCCACTGGCAGGGGCATTCCCAAACCATTTCACTTCCATCGCACGTGTTTCGCCAGGCTCTAATCCAGGAATAGCCACGGTATTCACTGCTGTGACAGCGCCCCCGGTTTTCAAGACCAAGAGAAATTCTGCATCCCAATAGCGATACGGCGAATGATTTGTGACAGAAAAATTCGCGGTTGGAATCACCTCGGTTCCCGGCCCGGGCGTTAGCCCATATGTCATGCCAGTGATTTCGAAATCCCCATGGTCGCTCAGCCACTGAGAGGCATTGGGAATTGTGTGCGCATCAATACGGTGCCATTCAATATTTGAAAGCACGAGTTCTGCGCTCCCCGGACGCGATTCGCTTGACTCTCGGAAAAAAATCATCGGACGCGTTTCATTGGGAAGAATAAAGCCGGTATTGGTATCAGTAGATCCATTGCTCCACGTAAACGCATAAGAGAACGTGGCATACCAATCTGTATTGGGATTTTGAAGTTCCGCGTAAAAATCATATTTCGCCTCTCCCAAGGCAAAAACACGAGCCGTGCCAATCGAGAGATCTTGCGCGGATTGTGCGACCGAAGCTGCATGTTGCGCTTCAAGATTATTTCCGGTCCGCGCAACCAAGGCACGATCTTGCGACGCGCCGAGCAATACATAAACAACCAAATACACAATAAACGCCGTGCAACACACGGCATCCAATACAAAAAGACTCGCCCATCCAATCTTTCGCAAAAGAGGCACGGCTTGCACGACTGCAATATCGCGCTGATAGTCTCGCTCTACGGCCTTCAGTTCTCCATCGGGTGGGGTCACGGAAACCGGAGGAATAGCTTCATCCATACGCAATTATTATAGCACAAATCGCTTGTGGTGCATGAGCTTTTGTGCTACCATACCGTGGTATTAAATGACTATGGACGCAAAAAAACCTCTCAAAAAAGACAGCTCTTATAGCGCAAAAAGCATCACCGTCCTTGAAGGACTCGAACCGGTGCGCAAGCGCCCTGGCATGTACATTGGCTCCACGGGCCCGCAGGGCTTGCACCATCTCATTTGGGAAGTCACAGATAACTCATTCGATGAAGTAATGGGTGGATATGCGGATTTAGTTACCATTCGTCTGCTTCCAAACAACTGGGTCGAGGTCGAAGATAACGGCCGCGGGATTCCAGTTGATATGCACCCGCAATACAAAGTCTCCGCACTCGAGCTCGTGCTCACAAAACTCCACGCCGGTGGAAAATTCGGTGGCGATGAGAGTGGCTATAAGGTGTCCGGCGGATTGCACGGGGTTGGTGTTTCTGTCGTGAACGCGCTTTCAACCGATTTGATTGCAGAAGTGCATCGTGATGGAAAAATCTGGGAACAGCATTATCAGCGCGGAATTCCAACCGGAAAGGTCAAAACGATTGGGACCACAAAAAAGCGCGGCACAATTATTCGATTCCACCCCGATGAAACCATTTTTGAAACCATTGAATTTGATTTCAAGACAATTATCGAACACATGCGCCAGCAAACCTATTTGACTGCTGGCGTGCACGTGGATATTGCCGACGAACGTGAACCCGTCAAAAATCCCTATGGATTTTATTTCGAAGGTGGCGTGTCGTCGTATGTGCGCCATCTCAATGCCAATAAGGAACCAAAACACCAAACGATTTTTTATACCAAGAAAAAAATCGACAACATGGATGTGGAAATTGGCTTGCAATATACCGATGAGTATTACGACAACGTTCATGCATTTGCCAATAACATCGTAAACCCTGATGGCGGAACGCATGTAGCAGGATTTCGCGCAGCACTCACGCGTAGTTTGAATGCATATGCTCGCGAAAAAGGCTATATAAAGGAGAAAGATACAAATCTCACCGGGGACGATTCACGCGAAGGTCTCACGGCTGTGATTTCCATCAAACTTCCAGAACCACAATTTGAAGGCCAAACAAAAGGAAAACTCGGAAACCCCGAGGCGCGTACGGCCGTCGAGACGGTATTTAACGAAACATTTTCCATTTTCTTGGAAGAACATCCAAAAGATGCCGAGGAAATTATTGGAAAATGTTTGCTTTCGGCTCGCGCACGCGCAGCTGCGCGTGCTGCGCGCGAGACCGTGCTACGCAAAGGCGCACTCGAAGGGCTGATGCTTCCGGGGAAACTTGCGGACTGCTCAAGCAAAGATCCACATAAATCAGAAATCTATATCGTTGAGGGAGATTCGGCTGGGGGAAGTGCCAAACAAGGTCGCAATCGCGAATTCCAAGCTATTCTTCCGCTCCGAGGAAAAATCCTCAACGTTGAGCGCGCACGACTCGATAAACTGCTTTCAAACCAAGAAATCAAAAACCTCATCATTGCGCTTGGCACAAATATCGGCGAGGGATTTTCCATTGAGAGCCTGCGCTATGAACGCATCGTGATCATGACCGATGCCGATGTGGATGGCGCACACATTGGAACCCTTCTCCTCACCCTGTTCTATCGCCACTTCCCCGAGCTTATTAAACAAGGGCATGTCTTTATTGCCATGCCGCCACTCTTCCGTGTGCAAGTTGGCAAAGAAGTTCGCTACGTTTACAACGAAGTCGATAAGGAAAAAGCGATTACGGAATTAACATCCATGGCACAAGCAAAGAAAGGCAAAGAAAAGGAAAAAGAAATTGTACCCGTGGAGCAAGGTGACGAATTAGAAGCCCAAGTGATTGAGGCCGGTGGCATTAAAGTCAACATCCAGCGCTACAAGGGTCTTGGAGAAATGAACCCAGACCAGCTCTGGGACACCACCATGAATCCGGAAACACGAAAAATGAAACAAGTAACGATTGTCGATGCGGAACTAGCTGACGAGATGTTTGATATTTTGATGGGATCTGATGTCGCCCCTCGAAAAAAATTCATCCAAACCCATGCCAAAGATGTCTCCAACCTCGACATTTAATGAAACGCGCCACCTCTGGCGCGTTTCTCTTGACAAACCGGCTCTCTGTGCTATCCTGTGCACAACGGCCCGGGAAAGGGGCCTTTTAAAGACCAAAAAATATGGCAAGTAAACTCATAGAGAACCGACTCGTCGCGTATCTCTTAGAAGCAAAGGAGGAACTCAAAAAAGTCACCTGGCCATCCAAAAAAGACTTGATCCGCTACTCCGTAGCTGTCATCTTGTTTTGTCTCATCATCGCAACGTATTTTGGCGTGCTCGACTGGGCACTCAATTTGGGGATGAAATATCTTTTATCCCTTGTTGCTTAATTATTTTTTATGGCAAAGCAGACCGCCAATTATGGCCGACGCTGGTACGCAATCCACACCTATTCCGGATACGAGGAAAATGTCGTGGAAAGCCTCAAACAGCGTATTGATACCATGGACATGGAAGAAAAAATCTTCAATGTACTGGTTCCAAAAGAGAAAAAAATCAAAATCAAAAATGGCAAGCGCCATATTGTTGAGGAAAAAATCTTCCCAGGCTATGTGCTCGTGGAAATGATTGTGACCGACGACTCTTGGTACGTGGTGCGCAATACACCAAGCGTTACCGGATTCATTGGAGCTTCGACCACCCCAACGCCCATCGATCAAAAAGAAATCGATGCACTCATGAAACGCGTAGGCGTCGATGAACCGGAATTCAAGTTTGACGTCGTGAAAGACGATCCAATCACCATCACAGATGGTCCATTCAAAGGCCAGCAAGGGAAAGTTGCCGAGATCGATGAACAGCGTGGCAAAATCAAAGTGCTCGTTTCGCTTTTCGGTCGCGAGACTCCGGTTGAGCTTGATTTCTTGCAAGTCAAAAAAATCTAACCTCGTTCTTGACAATTTCGCCAAGATTTGAGAATATCAGCCCACTAATTTACGACGTGGTTGCCAAGGGTACGCCCGCGGAATCCACTATAAATAACAACTCGTATGGTCCGAAAACCAATTTTGACCGTCGTTAAAGTCCAAGCACAGGGTGGCGCAGCTACCCCAGCACCTCCACTTGGTCCAATTTTGGGTCAGCATGGAGTAAATATTCAACAGTTCGTACAGCAATTCAATGCGGCAACACAAGATCGCCGTGGAGAAGTTGTTCCGGCAGTTATCACAATCTTTGAAGATCGAAGTTTTACCTTCATCCTCAAAACCGCTCCAGCATCTGACATGATCAAAAAAGCTGCCGGCATTCCAAAAGGATCTGGCAAACCGCTTACAGAAAAAGTCGGCACCATTACAAAAGCTCAACTCCAGGATATTGCAGAACGCAAACTCGTGGACCTCAATACCAAAGATATTGAAATGGCCATGCGCATCATTGCAGGAACCTGCCGTCAAATGGGCGTTGATATTAAAAACTAACCGTGGGAGCCATCTAGGCGCTTGAACCACTAACATATATGCGTAGCAAACGATTCAAAGAAAACAAAGCAACCGTGGCCGCTCTTGGAGTCACAACGGTTGAAATTGCCGTGCAAACTCTCAAGACCATGAAGAGCGTAAAGTTCGACGAATCCGTTGAACTTCATGCAAGCATTGGGATTGATCCAAAGAAGAGCGATCAGCAAATCCGCCAAAACGTTTCCCTCCCACACGGAACCGGAAAAGTCACACGCGTGATTGCTTTCGTGGAGCCAGCGCAAGAAACCGCTGCCAAGAATGCCGGAGCCGACATTATTGGAACCGAAGAAGTCATCGATGAACTGGTAAAAACAGGAAAAATCGATTTCGATGTTGCCATCGCAACGCCTGCCATGATGCCAAAGCTTGCAAAAGCTGCGCGCGTGCTTGGTCCAAAAGGATTGATGCCAAACCCAAAGACCGATACGGTTGGGCCACAAGTTGAAAAAATGATCAAAGATCAAAAAGGTGGAAAAATTTCCTTCAAAAATGACAGCACCTGCAACGTGCACATCACGATTGGAAAAATGTCGTTTGACGAAAGCAAATTGATTGAGAACGCAAAAGTTGCAATCGATGCGCTCAAGAAATCAAAGCCATCGTCTTCAAAAGGAATTTTCATCAAATCCCTCTACATCACAAGCACGATGAGCCCTTCCATTGCGCTTGATCCAAACATTGCCTAACACCGTACGGGTTTGGCATGCCAAACCCCTACATGAAAACGAGCCCTTCGGGGCTCGTTTTGTTTCACACAGCGAATTGATAGTGCAACAGGACCGACTCTGGCCCAATTTGCTCGCTCGAGACCAGATGCAACTTGCGCTCAGGCGCGCCGTCGACAAATGAAATGCCAGCGCCAAATAAAAGCGACTCAACCGTGATGTAGAGATCGGTCACGAGTCCTTCTTTTAAGAATTGCGAATAGATACTGGATCCCCCGCCAACAATCACGTCTTTGAATCCGCGGGATTCAAGCTCTGCCAAAACTTCGCGTGGTGGTTTTGACGAGTACTCCAAAAGTCCTGGTTGCGATTCATATCCAGTCGTGTCGCGCGTGAGTACGATATTGAGACGATTCGGCAGTGGCCGACCAATTGTCTCGTACGTGGTGCGCCCCATAATAATAGCGCCGGCTTCTTTTGATTTTGCCACGAAGAATTTTTTATCTTCGCGACTGGTCCAATCGGCAAGCTGGCTTGCTTCGCGCGCAATGCGCCCATCCACACTCACTGCGACCAATAGAGAAACTTGCATAATGCACTTGGACCCGTTTGTGAGGTTCCGCGCAAGCATGGTACGCGGAAACTCGCAGGCGGGTCCAAAAAATTAAATAGCGATGTCGAAAGAAATTTTCGGATGACTCTGATAGTTGAGCACTTCCGTATCTTGATATTGCCAATTGAAAATGGACGTGAAGCAATCAGTTTGAATCGTTGGGAGCGGATATTTTTCAACGTCACGCGAGAGCTGTTCTTTTGCGCCCTCCACATGATTTGTGAACAAATGCACATCACCCAAGAACCCGATGAGTTTTCCCTCTTTGAGCCCCGCCTCTTTTGCAAGGAGATGAAGCAAAAGACCGTAGCTTGCGATATTGAATGGAAGCCCGAGCATAATATCAACCGAGCGTTGATTCCACATGAGGTTCACATGCCCATCAATCACCGTCACCTGATAATTGTAGTGGCATGGTGGGAGCGCCATTTCCGAAATCATGGATGGATTCCACGCACAAACAAGCATCCGTCGATCGTTTGGATTTGATTTGAGTGTGTCGACAAGATTTTTGATTTGATCGGTCCCCTGCCCAGAATAATCCGTATTATGGCTCTCGTATTTAGCATTATAGTGACGCCATTGGAATCCATAGACCGGCCCCAAATCACGTTCATCAGCCATCTTTTGTTTTGTTTCCGGATCGTGGCTATACGGAACTTTGCGAGGTGAGCACCATTCATCCCAAATGTGATTATCGCGATTCTGCAGCCACTTCTTATCCGTAATGCCACGCAAGAAAAATTCCAGTTCCGATGCAACCAGACGAAATGGCACTTTTTTGGTCGTGAGCAGCGGAAACCCGTTTGCCATATCGTGCTCAAACATCGCTCCGGCAATTGTATAGGCATCGGTTCCCTGACGCGTGGTCTTGAGCGTCCCGGTGTCGAGAATTTTTTGCACGATATCGAGGTAGGCGCGCATATTATTTTTGGCTATAGTCCTCGGTTTTGGATGAGAAAAATTCCAGGCCGACGCCAGCGATGGCAAACATGGTCTCGGATTCCTGGCCATCGTGATATTTGAGTTCGCAAACAACGCGTTTGATTCCGCAATTGATAATCATCATGGCACATGCCCGGCACGGCGTCATATGGCAATAAAGCGTTGCGCCATCAACCGACATCCCAAGCTTTGCCGCCTGACAAATTGCGTTTTGCTCTGCGTGCACGGTGCGCACGCAATGATCGGAAATATGCCCGTCTTCGTGGATCATCTTTTTCATTTGATGCCCCACATCGTCGCAATGTGGTAATCCTTTCGGTGAACCCGCGTAGCCCGTGGCCAAAATTTGACCGCCGCGCGCAATCACACAAGAACATCGTCCGCGATCGCACGTGCCGCGCTTGGCAACGGCCTGCAAAATTTCCACAAAATATTCATCCCAACTTGGTCGCTGATATGGCATAGAAAAATCTTTACTTATACGTACCCTAGCAAAGAGCAGACCGATAGCAACGGGTGTTGTGGACATCTTCGGAAGAATCGACCTCCTGCCTGCAATCTGCTATAATTTTCGCATGAAAAAGGGAGTCTTTATCGTCATCGATGGAGTGGATGGATCAGGCAAAGCCACGCAAACGCGGCTCCTCATTGACGCACTGCGCGCAGAAGGCCATGCAGTTGAGACGATTTCATTTCCGCAATACGGCAAAAAAAGCGCGGGCATGGTCGAGGAATATCTTTCTGGCGTTTACGGGTCGGCTGAAGATGTAGGGCCCTATGCCACATCGATTTTTTACGCAATTGACCGATTCGATGCATCAAAAAAAATCGCCGGGTGGATTGCGGAAGGGAACATTGTCATCGCAGACCGATACGTGGGGTCCAATATGGGGCACCAGGGCGCAAAAATTGCCGAACCCACTGCGCGTGAGAAATTCTTTGCTTGGGATTTGCATTTAGAACATGAAATTTTTGGTATTCCAAAACCTGATTTGAATTTGATTTTGCATGTGTCGCCGCAAACGTCCCTTGCCCTCATTCAAAATCGCGAGGAACACGAAGGGTCAAAACATCATCTCAAAAAAGACGTGCACGAAGCCGACCCCACACATCTGACCCGCGCCGAAGAGGCCTACCGCGCCATGCATGCCTATGACCCCACGCTCTTTGCGCTCATTGAATGCGAGCAAGACGGCATCCTGCTTCCACCAGAAACCATTCATCACACCATCCGCGAAAAACTTCGTTCACTTATTTCCTAACTATGTCGCAACTTATTTCCATCGGGCAATTGATCGATCAAACGATCGAACTCTATGCCAAACATTTCAAATCCTACATGCGCGTCACGATGTGGTTTGGAATCATTTTTCTCCTCCTGACCCTTGGCACCTTGCTTGGGCCAAAAAGCGATTCTGAATTTTTAATCGCGCAAGGACTTCTCACGGTGCCAGAAATCATCGGTACCATTATCTCGATTGCAACAGGCACGCTCGGAACATTCCTCGTGACCATCTGGGTCTATTTGAACTTGGTGCATACAATCGACGCGACGGTAAAATCGCGTGCGATCAACGAATCTGAGCACCGTGCAAAAAGCATGCACATTGCGCCTTCCTATGTATTGGTCGCTATCTTGCGATCCTTCATCACCTCCGCGCCACTCCTTCTTTTAGTGCCAGGGATTGGCATTTTACTCGGAAGCACGATTCTTGTTCAATCCGCATGGCTCAGCGCCTCGGGTGTGCTTCTCATTCTCTTGGGGATCATTGGCGCTATCGTTTTGATTCTTCTCCTCTCGGTTTGGTTTGCCTTCGTGGGATTTGAACTCATTCTTGGCCACGTACCAGCGCTCAAAACATTCCAGGCATCAAAGGCATTAGTCAAAAACCGCTTCTGGCCCGTCATCCTCCGACTCTATGTGCCAAAAATGGTCTTTGCGCTTTTTGTGGTCGCACTTCAAATCGGATTCTTCTTGGTGGAAGTATTCGGGATTGCTGGATTTGCAACGCTTGGGGAATCGTTCCTATATACGTCGTCAACCATTGTCACCAACTTCCTCAATATCGGGATGACAGCCCTCACGCTTCCGATCTTTGTGATCACGGATTATTTGCTCTATGACAGCCTCAAGCAAGCCCGTTAATCTCCCAACAGCGAGCACGCTCATTGCGCAAACCATTCGCCTCTACGGCCAGCATGCACGTTGGTATGTGGGATACGCATCCTGGCTTTTTGTTCCCCTGGTTCTCCTCTTATTGTCTTCGCTCGTGCTATCCGGAGAGTTGTTTGAGCTCATGCGCGTCATGACAACGTCCGTCGTTGAACCCATCCTCATTTGCATTGTGCTCATTTTGTGTTTTTTCCTTACAAACAACATCTTGGACGGGAAAAAAATCCATGCAAAAAAAATGAGCAAACAAACGCTCGCGGTACTCGCTCCCTATCTTCTTACAACCATCGCCTACACAATTCTCGTGGGGCTTGGATTTATTGCGTTTATCGTTCCGGGCATCCTATTGGCAACGTTATTTGCGTTCGTAAAACCAA
This sequence comes from Patescibacteria group bacterium, assembly GCA_041666205.1. Lineage (GTDB taxonomy): Bacteria > Patescibacteriota > Patescibacteriia > UBA9934 > UBA9934 > JBAYHI01. Next base: position 7,342 of record JBAYHI010000008.1, on the reverse strand, counting down.
TCCTTCTCTTTGAACAAGCGCCTATTATCGACGCATTCAAACAGAGCACTGCGCTTGTGCGCCCACACTTTTTTCCAATTCTTCGCAAGCTTCTTCTTGCCGATCTCTGTTTGATTGCGGTATTGACGTTTGGATTCACCCTTGTCGCGCTCGCAAGCATTGGATTATCTGGGCTTTCTTTGCAGGCATATCTCGAAACTCCGCCGTCGCTGATCGAGAGCGTTCTTACCCAATGCGTCATCATTTTTGCCTTGCCGCTTATCCCCATTTATTCCACGGTTTTTTACAATGCCATCAAAAAAACGAATCTCTAGCCATGGAGAAGCGTCCGTGTTAACATCGTGCCGTATGAATTTATCGCCAGTGATTGGACTTGAAATCCACGTTCAACTCAAAACAAAAACCAAGATGTTTTGCGGGTGCACGGCAAACGACCCGCAACAAGATAAAGAACCAAACCTCCACGTTTGTTCAATTTGTTTGGGGCATCCCGGTACGCTTCCCGTGCCAAACGAACAAGCAATTCGTTGGGGAATTTTGCTTGGACTTTCGCTTGGCGGAACCATTGCCCCAACCTCAAAATTTGATCGCAAAAACTATTTCTATCCGGATTTGCCAAAAGCCTATCAGATTTCTCAATTTGATTTGCCCGTGATGTCCGAAGGTCGTCTCACCATTGATGTGCCAGGCGAAGGCCTCGTTACCATTGGCCTGGAGCGTATGCACCTTGAAGAAGACGCGGCAAAAAATATCCATGGAGAAGATGGCAAAACCTACGTCGATTATAATCGTGGCGGAACGCCACTTTGCGAAATCGTCACAAAACCACATTTTACGTCGGCTGCGCAAACGAAAGTCTTTTTGCAAGAACTTCGTACGCTTGTGCGAACCCTCGATATTTCCAATGGAGATATGGAAAAAGGTCAGCTTCGCTGTGACGTAAACATTTCTTTGCGTGAAGTCGATGAAACCGGCACCCCCCTTTCTCCCGAACTCAATCCAAAAACCGAAATCAAAAATATCAATTCCTTCCGAGCGGTTGAACGCGCGATTCAATACGAAATCCGCCGACAAAAACAGCTCTGGGAAATGCACACCCCGCCATCGATTACCACCACTCGCGGATGGGACGATACAAAACAGTGCACCACCGAGCAGCGCAGTAAAGAAGATTCTGCAGATTATCGTTACTTCCCAGAGCCTGATATTCCTCCAATGAATTTAGTGGCGCTCACAGAAGAAATCCGTCAAACCCTCCCCGAACTTCCATGGGATAAACGCAAACGCTTGGTGGAAGAATACGGATTTAAAGTTGAAGATGCGTCCCTTATTGTGGAGGATCCCGTACTCGCGGATTTTGCCGAACAAGCCTTAAGCGAACTTGGCGCATGGCTCGTAGCATTGCCAGACGTAACGTCCGAAGAGATGCCAGAGAAACGCAAAAAACTCATGCAGCTTTTTTGCAGTTGGATTCTCAATAAACTCCCGGGCGTTTTAGCAGACCGAAAAATCAGCAACCGCACCATGAAGGTGACTCCGGAAAACTTCGCCGAATTTATTATCCTCATGGCAGAAGGACGTCTCACGGGTCAAAGTGGACTCAAGGTTTTGGAGAAAATGCTCGACGACGGATCTGACCCAAGCCATGCCATGGAAGAACTGGGTGCAAACCGCATGGACGATGTGACTGCACTTGCCGATATTGTAGAGAGCGTACTTGCAGCAAATCCAAAAGAAACCGAACGCTTCAAAGCGGGCGAAACAAAACTGATGCAATTCCTTGTGGGCCAGGTCATGAAAGAAACGCGCGGAAACGCCGACCCAGGTCTTACGGCAAAAATCATTTCAGAAAAGACGCAATGAACGATCGCGCCTCATCAAAAGAGGCAACCCAATGAATGCGTTCATCGCGCTTGAACCACGTCATTTGACGCTTGGCATATTGCCGAGTGCTTGATTTGATTTTTTCGATTGCGTCTACCTCGGAGCATTCCCCATCCAGGAATTCGCAAATCTCTCGATAGCCAATTCCGGTCATTGCGTTCGCGTCGCATCCATATTTTTCTTTCAATGCACGCACTTCACCCACGAGACCATGCGCAATCATCGCGTCAACGCGCAGATTGATGCGCTCGTTCAAAATCGCACGATCAACTTGCACACCGATTTGAAGCACATCATATTTTCCTTCCCCTTTCGTTTGCACACTCTTCAACGTACGGGACAAAAATTTTTGTCCCTTACTGCCCTCGAGGATTTCCAGGGCACGGATGAGACGCCGACGATTTTTCAAATCCAACTGCGCACAGGCATTTTTATCAAATGCATTAATCCGACTCGATAGTTCTTCGATCGAAAGCGCTTCGAGCGTTGCGCGCAATTCTGGATTTGGTGGGACGTTCGTGAGGCTCAAATCCTCAATGACAGCCTGGATGAATAATCCTATGCCACCCACCAGAAACGGTACATGCCCACGAGCAACAATCTCTTCAATTTTTTCTTCTGCGTATTTTTTAAAATCCGCCACGCTATAGGTATCGCCCGGATTACACACATCAATCCCCCAGTGGACGATTCCTTCAACCAACAGCGACCCGTCGGCTTGAAGTTCGCCTTCAGGCTTGGCCGTACCGATATTCATTCCGCGATAAAGCGTGCGCGAATCCGCAGCAATAATTTCGCCATTGAATTCCCTTGCTAATTTCAGCGAGAGATCGGTTTTTCCCGATGCGGTTGGGCCCAAGATAATAATGAGTTTTGGTAGATCTGACATGACGCAATAGTACATAAAACAAATGCCCGCCGTCCAGGGTGAGTCCTGGGACGGCGGGAGGCGGGCGAACGAAGGCTACAGGAAGACGATGTCTCCGGGACGGTCCGGATGCTCCGCATTCCAGGGCCGAAGTAAGATGACCGCAAGAACGAAGCAGATACTAAGGAGCGTATCCACTGTATCTGCATGTGTCTCGGGGATCTTCCCGCGACTCCGCTCTTCCAAGAGCGCGGTCATGACAAGGTTACGCACCTTGCGCACGACACGCTCGCCTTCAGGACCGAAGTGCCGTTTGGTGAGAATCTCCGGATCGTCACCACTCATGCACCAGGCCCGATAGACCTTCTGCCCTTGTTCGACCCACTGATCACCTGATCCCACGGTTCTCGTGGACGCTCGACACAGGTTGTCGAGTGCGGAATCGACCACGGGGCGAAACGAGGACGGGATCGGCGTAGCTGGGATGAGTGCGATCTTCACTCGAAAGAACCCATTCACGATCCGATCCACCCGTTCACGCAACGGGTGACCTCTGCGCCGGGCGAGCTCCGTGCTCTCCACGAGCTCACCTTGTGGTTCACGGGGTACCGACCTGACAGCCGGTTTCCCGCGTGCCGCCCTCCTCTCCTCCAGGGAGATCACTCGATCTCCCTCATCGAACTTTTCTGCTGGTAACGCAGCCAAATTAGCCTCCTAAAGCACCGCTCATTTAAGCAATTTTTTGCTGTTTTGTCAACCGTTCGGATTGACGCGCAATTAAATAGCACCGTAAAATATCGGCATAATCAAATTTCATATGAGTATCTTTGGTAATTTGTTCTCTGGTGGCAAACAGCCACCACGGACAATTATGGAGGAAAAAATCCATGAGCCCATTGTGTCCGAAACACGTCGTATTCCACGTCAAGAAACCCCTGATGAAACAAAAACGGCAGTACGTCCACACGAGGGCGACAATCCCGACATCGCTACAATGAAAATGGAACAAGAACGTTTAAGAGCTGAGAGCGAAAAAAAATTAGACTTACTTCATAAGGCTATAGAAAAACAGACCAGTTTTTTAACCAAGAAACCCGATGTGATGGATGCGATGCTCGTATCTGACGAATACGAAATTCGTATGCTTGATAGTCAAGAAGCGATCGATAATTATGCGCGTCAACTTCTTGTCCGCCATGCTGAAAAACAACTAATGCAAAAACAAGCTCGCGATGCAGCGCAACGTATCGCAAAATAATTCATATCAAAAAACCGCCGGTCGATTTGACTAGCGGTTTTTTTTTATTTTCTTAGTACGGCATCTTTGATGCTTCCCCTGCGCGTGCAAGAATCTCGGCTTGAGGAATAATCAGATCTTCTTCTTGTCCAAAGACGTTCACCTTGTAATCTCCCCCGTCGATTTCTTTCTGGCCCAAGACAATCGTCCACGGCACTTTCATCATCGCGGCTTCACGAATCTTTTTCCCAACTTTTTCCGTGCTTGCATCTACCGTGATTCGAATGCCAGCGTCTTCGAGTTTCTTCCCGAGTTCAAATGCTTGTGGCGCAAAATCGGAATTCACGGTAGCAATACGAATCTGTTCAGGTGCGAGCCACATTGGGAAGGCGCCGTTGTAGTGCTCAATGAGCACACCCATAAAACGCTCGACCGATCCAAGGATCGCGCGGTGGAGCATAACCGGGCGCACATGGGCACCGGTTTCATCGACGTATTCAAGCTGGAATCGCTCTGGGAGGTTCAAATCAAGCTGAATGGTAGCAAGTTGCCACTTACGGCCAATCGCGTCGGTAGCGATGAAATCGATCTTTGGCCCATAAAATGCTGCTTCGCCTTCGCCAATTTCGTAGTCCCGTCCCATTTCGCCAAGTAAGTCTTTGAGTTCTTGCACGGATTTTTCCCAAAATTCTTCCCCGCCCAAATACTTTTCCATGTGGGCCTTGTCGTGAATCGACAAACGGATGGAAAGGGGCATGCCAAACACTTCGTAGAATTTGGTGATGATTTCATAAATGCCTTTTGCCTCAGCTTTCACCTGGTCGGGTCGGCAGAACAAATGCGCATCGTCTTGCGTAATCGAGCGTACGCGCGTAAGCCCTTGAAGCTGGCCGGAATTTTCATCGCGATACACAGTGGTGACTTCGCTATAGCGCAGAGGCAAATCCTTATAGCTTCGCATTTGCGATGCGTAGATTTGCGTATGGTGCGGACAGTTCATTGGCTTCAACACGAATTCATCGTCGGTTTCTTGCGAGGTCACGCGGAAAATATCGTTTGCAAATTTCTCCCAGTGACCAGAGGTTTTATACAAGTCTGACTTTGCAATGTGTGGAATATTCACGCGCTGGTAGCCATACGGCTTCATGATATTTGCCACGAGCTTGGTGAGATTTTCGCGCACCACGGTTCCGCGTGGGGTGAACAGGGGGAGTCCTGGGCCAACCAGCGCAGAGAAAGCAAAAAGATCGAGTTCTTTCCCGAGTTTGCGGTGATCACGTTCACGCGCCAATTCCATCATCTTAAGATAGGCGTCGAGCTCATCTTGCGTTTCAAAACACAAGCCATAGATGCGCTGCAGCATGGCGTTCTTCTCATCTCCTCGCCAATACGCACCCGCAACCTTATCGAGTTTGAACGCGCCAATTTCTGACACATTCGCAACGTGAGGCCCACGACACAAGTCTACAAATTCCCCGGTCTTGTAAATCACAGCGACACCAGGATTCTCCCCAGCAATTCCTTCTAATTCTTCTGTGGCAAGTTTTGTGGTGCCACGCTCTTTCAAATCACGTAACAATTCCACTTTGAACTCTTGTCCTTTTTCTTCAAAAAACTTCGACGCTTCATCTAAACTCATTTCCGATCGCTCCATGGAGTGGCCAGCGGAAATAATCGCGCGCATTTCCGCTTCGATCTTTCCCAAATCTTCTTCCGAGAGCGATGCAGGAAGCGCAATGTCGTAATAAAATCCATTGTCAACAACCGGACCAACGCCGAATTTCGCCCCTGGATAGAGACGCTCGACGGCCGCAGCGAGAACGTGTGCGCACGAATGGCGCATGGCAAACAATTTTTCGTTCATAGAAATTTGATGATCATATAAATAAATCCGAGCTCAGCCAAAATGGCCGACCTCGGGATCCACCGTAGCTCCGAAGGAGCGAAGGGGATGGTTCCACCCGATTGATCACGCAAATTTTCTCATCTGCGCAACCGCTTCATTTCTGCATGAATCGTCATGCGACGTGGCTCGCGGGTTGGTGAAGCCCGTTCAACGCCAGACTCAAGGATACGATTAGAGACCTTGTCTTGTCAAGAAACGCAATAAGCATTCTCTCTTTGTGTCATTGCGAGGAGCCTCTGTGATAATTAGCGACGAAGCAATCTAATCGAATAGATTGCTTCGCCCAGCATGGCTGGGCTCGCAATGACACAGGGATGGACTATCTCTATTCCCCGCCTTCAATGGTAATCGTGATGTGATCCTTCAAAGTTGGAATGCGCTTGAGCCAAAACGGCGTATAGGAGACAGAAACAGACGCAATGTCGGGGGAATTGGCAAACAAGGCCATCACTTCGTTTGAGGATTTGCCAATAAGGCGAGCTTTGTCAAAAATGGCATTCGTTGGCGCGATGATGGAATATCCGTCCAAATAGAGCGAAAGCGTGGCGCGCTCGGTTGTGGCGTCGGCCGACTGCACCGTCATTTGCACGCCATCGGTATTTACAGAAAGAATTTGATAGCCCTCGGAAGCGCGGGTATATAAATCCGCCTCGGCATAATCGGCGAGCACACTCATATCGTAGAAAACCCCAACAACCTTGATGGTCGCCGAAATCGTAAACGACCCCACTTCGGTGCCAGGCGCCACGTCAGCTTTACGCTCCGTAACTGTTGGCGAAAATACCGAGCCATCAAAATCCGTATTTGTGATTTGCGCTTGCATTTCGGTTTTTGCAGTCACTAAAATTTCATCCGTAAGGGTTGTAAGCGCTTGATCAAGATCGCTTTGCGCAACCACACGAGCGTATTCCACCCCACCTTTCATGGGGTCCACACTCACCGCATAAATCACTTTTTGCTTATCCGCCGGAAGCCCGGGAATCGTGAATTGCGTTGCCCCAATCTCACCACCCTTTCCTGGAACGTCCGCATAGACCATGGCGTCCACCTGACCATTTGCAGGGATGACCGCCGCTTCTTTCAATCGGAATAAAATTCCCTCTTCAGACAAAACGCGCGTAGTTGCGATCAAGTTTTGTGTGATACCGGTTTCATTGATGAGCGTAACCGTGCCCTGTGCTTGTTTTTCCTGTGCTTGCGCACCTTCTTCTGGAATCCAGAATGTCTTGGCTTTCGTATACGTTTTTTCAATCACATACCCGCTCACCTGCCCGGCGGTTTTTGGCGTAGGAGTTACTTCAACCGAAACCGTGGTGGAAACGACCTGGGGTTTTGGACTAATATGGATGGTTGCGCGAGAAACCGAAAGGTACAGCACCACCAAAAGCGATAAAAGCGCCACAACCACAAAAATAAGGGCTGCTTTTTGATAAATGCGCAAAGATCG
>JBAYHI010000007.1:0-31118 GCA_041666205.1 Patescibacteria group bacterium | reverse complement strand
TATTCCTCGTTATTCGTAATTTTTTTATGACCGAACAAACAAAAATCTTCGTAGGGAATCTCCCATTCTCTGCAACAGAAGAAGAGCTCTCTGATTTCTTTGCTGCCGCTGGGACGGTAGTTGAGGTCCACATTGTGACCGATAAGTTCACTGGCCGCAGCCGCGGATTCGGATTTGTCACCTTTGACAGCACCGACGCCGTTGCAAAAGCCGTTGCCGAATTGAATGACCGCGATTTCGGCGGCCGCAAAATCTCGGTTTCGGAAGCAAAACCAAAGGAACGAGCCTAAGCTCAAAGAATCAAACAAAAACACCCTGACTTCGGTCAGGGTGTTTCGTTTTGGATTACTTGATCGTCTCGATGAGCTTAATTGTCTCGTCCGTTTGTTTTACCGTGAATCGTACGCGCCCCACCACTTGCCCGCGTTTTGTTTCAACGCTCACGCGCCATTTTCCGTCTGCGGGATTGGTCGTCATCGTATATCCACGGTAGCCATCGTTTCGTCCGCCAACAAGGGCATAGGAATATTCTCCGCGATCAACCCATTTATGTGTATCGGAGTTGTACCACTGCCAGTGGTGAACAATGGTGGTATCGAGGTTTGCTGGTGCAAAGACGGAAGTAAATACGACGAGTTGATCGGAGGCATTCACATGGTCGGTTTTTCCTGGAATAAGCCACAGATACCAGGCTTGCTTCTCGATCTCGAGCGCGTAGTTGCCGTCTGTGCGTGTCACAGAGTGCGCTACGATGGCTTCGCGCATGGAAAGGGGAATCGGCGGGATCAGATTGAAAAAATAGAGGGCATTCATGGCAAAGAAAATCACAAACACCCAGGACCAAATAAGACGCTTGTCTTTTTTTACGTCCGGTAGCCAACGCGAGAAGGTTTTTACATACCCAAACATGAGCACGAGACTCAATAGACCAGCGAGCACAAAAACGAATGCGCTGATGGAATTGAGCCCATAGGGCAGGAACAGGGAACACAAAGAAAAGAGAATGAAATAGAAAATAAGAATCTGAACGGTGCGACGCTCGAAATAATCTCGCAAGAGTTCATTGGAGACCATGAGCCCCGCAACGACGAGGATGATAGGCCAACTGACGGATATCGCTCCGCTGAACCAGTAAAAAATGAGCGAAGCGCTCAAAAGGTTTCCAAGAAGGAATTGCAATACGAGGGGCGTATAAAGACGTGTGTATCCCAAAAGTTTTGAGCCCTCGATGTTTCGTTTTTCGTCGTAGATGTGGATGAAACAGATGATTGCGCCTGTCACGATTGCGTAGGCGCCAAGCAAATAAAATGAGGTGCGGATGGAGATCGTGCGGAACGTAAAATAATCCAGCGCAGTTCCTGCAAGCAGGAAGGTTGGAACCAAAAATCGATTATTGCGATCAAGAAAACTCTTGATCTGTTTGTATCGCGTCATTTCCGCGATTCGCTCCTTCAGCATAGGTCTATGATATCAAACGTGCTTCTTTTTTGCTGCTAATTGTCCGCAAGCAGCGTCGAAATCTGTGCCGAGCGATTTTCGGATCGTCACAGTGACACCACGTGAATCGAGAATGGATTGAAAATGCTCCATGGTTTTTCGTGAGCTCGACGTAAACTCTGCTTCAGTCGTATTAAATGGAATCAAATTGACGCGCACGTCGCCGATTTTGGTAACGTACGAGGCAAGTTTTTTAGCGTCATCGTCTGTATCGTTTACCCCGGCGAGCATTACGTATTCAAACGTAAGGTGATGGCGGCGGTTTCCAAACTCGGCCAAATAGCGCCGTGCCCAATCAGCAAGATCAGCATGGAATTTCGGATACGAGGTTGGCATGAGTTTCATGCGATTTGCTGAGTCAGCGCTGTGCAAAGAAATGGCCATGCGAATATGAGGCCATTTCTCGTCGCTCAGCATTTGCTCAAGGCGGGGAATTACGCCAACCGATGAGACGATCATATGCGTTGGGCCGATGCTTGTATTGGCGAGCAAGATATTCAGAGCGTCACGCACGTTCTCATAATTGGCCATGGGTTCGCCCATGCCCATGAAAACGATATTGGAAATGCGCAAATTGAGTTCGGGCTTTTCAGAAAGGAACATCACCCAGAATCGATACTGATCAACAATTTCATCGCTGTGGAGCGAACGCGTGAGTCCCATCTTGCCCGTAGCGCAAAATGCACAGCGCATGGCACATCCCACTTGCGAGGAAACGCAAACCGTCCATGCGTCGCGAGCATTTTTCATGAGCACGGTTTCAATGTGCTGTCCGTCAAAGGTCGAGAGAGACGCTTTGTAAACATCCTTTTCCTCGCCATTTTGAACTGCGACCGGTTCCAGACTCGTCCACGGCACATCGGCTGTGAGCTTCTCGCGCATGGCAACTGGGAAGTTTGTTACATCGTTCCAACTCGAAAATTCACTCTTGAAGAGTGCTTCATCGAGTTGCGACTGTCGGAATTTTGGAACGTCGGGGAAAAATTCAGCTAAGCGTTCTTTTCGGCTTTGGTATTGCATAACACGTGAGTATACGGGAAAACCCGCAATGTTTCAACTAGTGTATCAAAAAACCTGCAGGCCTCGTGAACGCACAGTGAGACGCGCAGGTATGTGGTGAACGCCGGGTTCATTCGCAAGAGATCCCACGACACCACGAGATCGAAAAGATGAACAAGAACAGACACGTCGCTCCCTTGACCATGAGTGACAGATGCACTGGATCCAGGAACCATCCCATGATCCACCTCCGTGACAAAATACGCTAACAAAAAAATCGCCCGAAGTCAAGGGGCGATGGTCGAACATTCATCTATTTTTTCTTCGCACCCATCACGAGAAGGATGGCTCCAATTGGCATGCCTATCGGAATGCCGATCAATGCAACAATACCCAATGCACTAAGAATAACATTCACAATATTTGTGAGCAAAAGCACGGAGGTGCTTGCGTCTGTCATTGTTGCGATTACAAATGAGAAGATGGCATAGCATGCAAGCGTGATTGCAAGAAGAGGAATCGGAACTGCTAAGAGGGCAATACCGATTTTTTGCTGCGAATTCATTTTTGACATACTAGTCCCCGTTGAAAAATTCTTTTTTGGCAAATGACAGAATGATGATTCCGATCGCAACTCCTAAGATCGACGTCCACGTGTGGATCCCATCAAAAAGATATACATCGAGAGCATCGAGGACATACCAAGCGCCTCTCCAGATAAAGATAATTCCAATAACCTCGAGCACATTTGTGACGAGGATGTGCAATACAGAAAATTTTTTCTTGGGCATAATTGTTTTCATTATAGCACAGTGTGAGAGACAGGGGATTGACTTTCAGGATTTTTTTTGCTATTTTGCTTTTGCAAAATGCACAAGCTTCCTGGAGTCCACATGCGCGATATAACGAATCTTGGCATGTATCTTGAAACCGCGTGTGCATCACATGCGACGCCGGAGAATCCGCTAAAGACCGTCCATGCGCAAGCGAAGTTTCTGGGCGTCTCTGCTCCACAGCTCAGCCGTTTACGACGCGGGGAGGTCCCGCTCACGAGGAAGTCGGCCGTGAAGTTCAGTCAGCGGCTGGGGTGCAACGACGATGAACGGGAGCGAATTCGTCGAGAACTTCTTGCATTCCTTGATTGCGCAGATAACGACCGTCACGCAGCAATTTGGCAGGCGGTCAAGCTTCAAATTCCGATAGGCAAGATCGACCTGGGGATGCTCCCTTAAACGGCAAATTGTGTCGTTGTGAGTCGTACAGTAACGGGAGGGTTACGTGCGACTTTTTGATTTTTGGGCTTGGGCTAGCAATTTTCGTGAATGTGTGGTATCCTCCCGGGTCATTATGGCACAAGGCAATGTAATTATCCGTTTTGAGGCAGTCTCCTTTGGCTATACAAAGGAAAACCCCATTTTAGATGAGGCAAGTTTTTCCGTTCGCGAAAACGCCAAACTCACGTTGATGGGTCAAAATGGCGCTGGAAAGAGTACAATTTTTAAGTTAATCACAGGCGAGCTCAAGGCTGACGAAGGTCAAATTCATTTGCTTCCAAATTCCACCATCGCAACCGCAAAACAGGTGATGGCACGTGAACATCTCACGGAAACGGTGCGCGATTATTTTGCACATGCCTTTGCGGACGTCCCATACAACCTCGACAAACGAATCGCCGACGTTCTTGCGGTTGTGAACTTGCAAGCAGCACTCGATAAACCCGTTGGAGATTTTTCCGGCGGTCAGCAAGCGCGATTGCTCTTGGCCTACGCGCTCATTCAAGAGCCTGATATTTTGCTCCTCGATGAGCCAACGAATAATTTGGATCGCGATGGGATTGATTACCTCACGGCATTTCTTATTATGTATCCAAAAACCGTGCTCGTGATTTCCCACGATGCGGAATTTTTAAACTGTTTTACCGAAGGCGTTTTGCATTTGGATGTGTATACCGGCAAGGTGGAAAAATACGATGGCAACTATTCTGATGTAGTGGAAGAAATCAGCGCACGTGTTGAGCGCGATCGCGCAAAAAATGCGCAGCTGTTGAAAACGATTCAAGATCGCAAAGACAAAGTAAACTTCTTCGCGCATAAAGGGGGAAAAATGCGTAAGCTCGCAAGCAAACTCAAAGACGAAGTGGAAGAAGCGGAAGAGAATATGGTTGATGTGCGACGCGACGATCGAACCATTGGGGAATTCACCATTCCTGCGCAACCATTTGGCGAACCCATTGTGACGCTCACGGACGTGAAGGTGATCTTGAATCAAGAACCACATCATGCAAAGGTGAATCTTTCCTTGCGTCGCAAAGAGCACTTGCTTATTGCTGGACCAAACGGAATTGGAAAGAGCACGCTCTTGCGCACACTCGCTGAAGGCAATAGCCCAGACGCGCGTATTACCGATGGCGTGATTGTGGGATATTACAAGCAAGATTTTTCTGGACTCGACTTTGCGCAAACTGCATACGCTTCGCTTGCGGACGTGATGGATGAGCCTGACAATGAAACTATTCGACGCACGGCAGCGCAATTTCTACTCGATAGCGAAGCACTTGCAACGCCGATCGGTGCGCTCTCTGAGGGTCAAAAAGGATTGCTGTGCTTTGCACGGTTCGTCCTTCAGAAACCAGGACTCCTCATTTTTGATGAACCAACAAACCATATAAACTTCCGTCATTTGCCGGTGATTGCACGCGCCTTAAATGCGTATGAAGGATGTCTGTTGGTGGTGAGCCACGCCGAGGATTTTGTGAAGCAAATTCACTTCAGCGATACCCTCGATTTAGCAACGTTAATTAAGAACTAATTCATTTTAGAGAAATATGTATTCAAGTAGAAAGAGTTCAGGTGGAGATTGGAAGAGTCGCGGCAATGACCGCGGAGGGAGTCGAGGTGGGTTTGGTGGTAGCCGACCCTCGTTTGGTGGTGGTCGCTCAAGCGGCGGATATCGCGGGGGAGACCGCGACGCGCGTCCAGACATGCATAGCGCAGTCTGCGACCAGTGCGGGCAGGATTGTGAAGTTCCGTTCCGACCAAATGGGAAAAAGCCGGTTCTTTGCTCAGATTGTTTCCGCAAGGAAAAAGGCGATGATAGCGCGCCACGTTTTGCTGAAAAGCGATTCGATGATCGCCCACGTTTTTCTGACAAGCCTGCCTATGTAAGCACGCCACGTGGCGGAAACGATGAGGTCACAAAGAACCTCAAGGCCATGAACGCAAAGATCGATCAGATTTTGGACATTCTTGCAGATTTGGTAGGCGAAGTAGAAGACGAAGAATTAGTAGGCGATGAAGAAATTGTTGAAGACGAGGAAGTTGCAGACGTAGAGGAAAAAGAAGAAGCCGAGGAAGAAACAGAAGGAAAAGAATAAAAGTAAAAAAACGGCCCCGCCTTTTGAATGGGTGGGTCGTTTTTGTATATAAATTGCCGCCCAGTACGCGAGGTGCTGGGCGGAGTCGGACGGTTCTGTTGTACCGCTTACGTCTTGAATCGCGACTCAGCACCCTGGGGAGCTGCGCCCTGTGGCAGACGGTCGGACCGAACCAAGGTTGGCCGTACGTGAATGCATTTCGGAGCGTTCGGGTCGTTCCCTGATCCTGGCGCTCGTCGCCAGTAGCCCCGGCGATAGTGTGCTCGCACTTCACGCGAAGCACAATCAGAGGTTGTTTTTCCAATTGCCACACTTCGTTCGTCGTCGATCGCCTCACGCAGGTTCTGTCGTTCATTGGCGGACAGGATGTGCGTAGACGAGACCTCACAGACGAGCGCGTCGCTCACGACAGCCTGAAAGTCCAGCGTATGCGTGTCCGGTCTCGTCCACGTAGGTGCGTGACGGGAGTGACCGGAGATCGTCGTAAGGTGGAGTGCAAGGCCGGCCACAATGCGCAGCGCCAGATCCCAGTGGGGGTAGTGCTCGATATGGGGGTCCAAGCAATCCTCCGCCAAGGGTGCAGATATTTTCGCCATTGACAGGGCGGATCTGCTGACGCCGATATCTAATGAGGGGCTGATTGGGAAGATGGTTCGGAGCAGCGGATCGGCCGCGGGTGACCATCGATCGAACAATTTGCGCAGGCGGCTCACTCGTTTTTTTGCGAGGGCGTCTTCCATGTCACGAATCGCATATTGGGGTAGGTACTCCCGTTGGTCCAGGACTGTAGGGAGTAACTGAATCTCAACATACGGCTGTGACGGGTGGAGAAGTTGATTCCCGCGACTAACGAGGATCGCATCGACCCATGCATTACACATGGTCTCGATCGGCCTCGCCAAAAGGACAACGAAGGAGTCAAACGGCCACGGGATATCCGACACCCGAAAGTCTCCGAGATCCGTTCCTTCCAGCAGAAGTTGGAGATCGTCAGTGAGTCGGAACATTCTTCTGGAGCTCGAGGACCAGGATGCGAGCGCGAGGGGCGTTCCCGCATCAGGGATCAGATATTTTTGAACCTCGATTGGTCCCAGGAAGCGTTCCCAGTCAAAGCGCATGTCGGCCCGAAAGCCGCGAAGGTAGCCTCGGAAGTTGCTCCAGTGGATGAGTGGTCCCGTAAATTGGCACTGTGGAGACATCCCGATCGATATGAGCATTCGTGCTGCCATCGAGCTCAGGAAACAACGGTCTTCCCACATCCGAAGGAGCTGTTCGAGTCGGTTGATGTTGTGCGACAAGGATCACCTCAGGGCAAATTGTGATTCGTATTCCGTATTCGCGGAACGTACAAATATAGTACATTTTTCTCTTTTCGTCAATGGTGTCGCAAGAGAAGCGATATTAAAAAACGGCCCCTCCTTTCGCGAAAGGTGGGGCCGTTTTGTTGTAGAAACCTATTTTTTATTCTTCTTTGGTTTCTTGATATTTTTTCGAGCATTTTTTCCTTTGGCCATATAGAATCATTAATTGTAAAAAAATATTTTTCAGATGCACAGTCTTCATTTCGTCTCTCGACGAATAGAAAATTAGATGTTCATGGGAATGCAAATTAAAAATTTGTTGGTCATATTATAACACGAGATGCAATGGACTTAAATTTAGGATACAAAAAATGACCAGATTTCTCTGTTCATTTTTTATGGCTCCGGGGGTGGGGCTCGAACCCACGACCCGCGGATTAACAGTCCGCTGCTCTGCCGCTGAGCTACCCCGGAATAACTAAATTGCGAGGAGAGAATAACATAAACGAGAAAATCAATCAAGACCACTCTATCTCAAATAATCGATGAGGTGATAGAATATTGCAGTATGAATGAGTACGCTTCCCGCATCGAGGAGTTAAAGAATGAAGAAAAATTAATAGTGCCGGAGATGATTTTGAATGATCTTAAGTATATTTCTGTGAGGTCGTTATATTGGGATTGGTTTTTCCCGTCTGGTGCAGAGATTGCAACGCAACTGATAAACAATGCAATTAAAATTTTTCTTAAAAGCATCAAACGCTACGATCTAATAAAGATCATTAGAGGATGGGGAGGAAATGAAACTCATAATATAATCAGGATGGTTGACTATCTAAATTCTGAATTGGCTCTCGGATTGCTATTGTCAGAACATGACAGGGAGATATTAGACAATTTGTTCAAGCTTTACAAAGCAAGATACATAGAGACTATGGATAGGGGTGGAGCTAAGACCATTATGAGCGATATCCATATCATCGATGCAATTTACTCTTTTTTTAGAGAGAAAACAAAGGCTAATCTTAGTGATCGAGCAAAAAATGAACTTTTTATTGAGAAGGGATTATCCTCTAGAAAGGATATGACTTGGGGGAACGATAAGAATAGTTTATCTTTGATTCTTTATAGAGAAAACAAGTCGTTTAGTCCGTGACATACTCTTGGCAGGGTGAACCGAATTATAGGAGTCTCCTAGGACTCTCAATCAGTAGTCCCGAGTTTGCACAGTCTCCGGGCCATAAAAAATGCCCAGAGCAATCTGGTCATTTTTTGTTTGGTTTGTGGCTATCAAAGTGGGAATTGGGCTGGTATACTGAATTAGTATGATCCATATAAAATACAAGCTTGATAAATCTGATAAGCACGGAGTTGGTTTATTTACTGATGAAAATTTACAAACCGGTCAGCTGGTCTATACTGCTAGTCCATTGCTTGATTTAAATATCACACAAAAAGAGTTTGACTCATTAACCAAAGCCGAGCAACAGGAAATACTTTGGTGGGGCTTCTTCGATAAGTCTTTACAAAAATGGCATGTTGATTTTGATGTATCAAAGTTCATAAATCACTCAAAAAACGCAACGCTTACACAAAAGAATGCGCATACAGATGCTTATTTAGTAACTACTCGTGAAGTTCAGAAAGGTGAAGAACTGACGCAGAATTATTTGGAATTTGAGAGTATTGATGACCTGAGGCGAAGAGGGATTGAAATTTAAGAATAAACAAAAATCCTCACCAACTATTAGGAGGATAAAAGACCCAATATGAATGAAGGTACTCCTCGCATTGAACAACTGAAGAATAAGGTCAGCGACTTATACCTCGCAAAAGATCCCAATCGCGCAGATTGGGCGGATTGGCTTTTTGAGAACCATATTTTTGTTGTGGCAAAGAATGCAGAGGCAATTGCAAAACGGTATGGCGCAAAAGCGGATTTGGTCGTTGCAGCTGCCTTGCTCCACGATATTGCCGATGCAGTCATGCAACGAGAGGATGAGCATCACGAGGAAAAAAGTTATGAAATCGCCAAAGAGCTTTTAGGAGAATCTGGGTTTTCACATGAGGAGATTCCTCTTGTAATTGATGCAATCAAACATCATGCTTGCCACGGCGAGGATCTCCCAGAAACCCTCGAGGGCAAGGTCATGGCCACTGCCGATGGGATGGCCCATCTTCAGACAGATTTTTATGATTTTGCATTGGGCGTGTTATTGCCAATTGAATCACCCAAAAAAATCCGCGCTTGGGCTCTTCCAAAAATTGAACGTGATTTTAGAAAAAAGATTTTCTTTGATGAAATTCGAACTGAATTGACGGGTGATTACGAACGCGTTAAAAAGTTGTTTGAGATCTGAATAACCATATGAAACACAAAATAGTTTTGTTTGATGCAGACGGCGTCACAATCGATTCAAATTTGATGTTTTCGCAGGTGCTAGAACGGAACTACAAAATTCCACAAGAAAAGATGGCTCCGTTTTTTTCGGGGGTTTTTCAGGAATGTTTGTATGGTAGAGCTGACCTAAAAATCGAACTTGGGAACGTAATTGCCGATTGGGGCTGGAAAAAGACCGTTGACGAACTTTTGCAGGAGTGGTTTGAGTTCGAAAACAAACCGAATGCAGAGATGCTTCATCTGATCGATAGGTTCCGCAATGCTGGCGTGAAGTGCTATCTTGCGACAAATCAGGAAAAACATCGCGCAGAATATCTACGCAAAAAGATGGGATTCAGCGAACTTTTCGATGGATTATTTGTTTCCGCTGAAGTCGGATATAAGAAAAAAAATCCGAAGTTTTTCGAAGAGGTTTTTGCTTCTCTGAATGAAGCAAATCGAAATTTTTGCTCTGAGCTTGTGACAAAGAACGAAATTCTTTTTGTCGATAATGAGAAAGAAAATACGGATTCTGCTAAAGATGCTGGTCTCGACACGTTTTTGTTTACGGACATCGAAACATTCAAACAACACATGAATGGAATCATTTGAACGATCCACGGCTACAATTTGGCAGATTTCATTCCTTCGCGCGCCGATGTTTCAGGTGTCGCCACACGTACCAAACCACAGTTGCAATCACCAAGACGAGCATCAGCATGTCAAAGTTGTGAAGCGTGCTTTGAATTTCTTCCCAGTTGTTTCCCATTTTTACGCCAAGCCAGGTGAACAGAATGCACCACGGCAAAGCACCAAGGAACGTGAAGAGCGAGAATTTTTTGAAATTCATTTTAGCAATACCGGCTGGAAAAGAAATGAATGTGCGCACCACCGGGAGTAATCGACCAAAGAAGACGGTCCAATCGCCATATTTCAAAAACCAACGATCGGCCACGTCTAAATCATGGTGGGAAATAAGCATGTATTTTCCGAATTTTTCGATGAGGGGTCGTCCGCCAGCACTGCCAATCCAATACGCAAGCCAAGAACCCACAAGGTTTCCGAATGTGCCCATGAGGACAACGACCCAGAAATTGAGTTGTCCGGTGGAAACCACAAATCCCGAAAATGGCATGATGACTTCCGATGGCATGGGGATACCACAGCTTTCAACAAGCATCAATAAAAAGATGCCAAGATAGCCAATGTGTTCAATCACAGAAACAACAATCTGCGCGAGCAAGGCAATAAGATCGGTAATCATGCAACTAGTATAGCAAATCGTTGGCGCGGATAAAACAAATTACTCGTACAAGTCAAAATCTCACGAATGTGCTAAGATTCCCTAGGAATGATCCCTATGAATATACGCTCAATTCGTCTTAAAATTTTGGGATCCTTGGCTGGATTTTTTTTGGTTTTTGGTGGGCTTGTTCTCTTTTTAACATTTTTTTCCCCAGCTTCATCACTGCCGGCTCCGCCTGACGATGCGCCCTATAAAAATGCATCTTTGCCCATCGAAGACCGTATTGATGATCTGATGGCGCGCATGACCACGCAAGAAAAAATTGGTCAACTCGCACTCGTGGAACAGAAAAGCATCCACAATACTCGTGATTTGGCAACGGTCGGGATTGGAGCATTACTAAGCGGCGGAGGTGCGGGACCCAAAAAAAATACGCCCGAAGCGTGGCGCGAAATGGTGAATGATTTTCAACGTGCAGCACTCAAAAGCCGATTGGCAATCCCAATTCTTTATGGCGTCGACGCGGTGCATGGCAATACTAATGTGTTTGGTGCCACGGTTTTTCCACACAATATTGGTCTTGCGGCAACGCAAGACGCAGATCTTGTGGAGCGTATTGGTGAAATCACTGCGCAAGAACTTATGACAACGGGGATCTACTGGAATTTTTCACCCGATGTGGATGTGGTTGGGGATACGCGTTGGGGACGAACCTACGAAACATTCGGATCCAATACACAAACGGTCAGCCGCATGGGCGCCGCCTATATTATCGGATTGCAGTCTCAAAAAAATGGGGTTGCGTCTGTACTTGCCACGGCAAAACATTTTTTGGGAACCGGAAGTATGGATTGGGGCACATCAGGGAATCCGGATTTCAAAATTGATCAAGGAACCACAACGGTTAGCGAGGCAACCCTTCGCGCCAAACATTTGCCCGCATTCGCGGCAGCCGTGGAAGCGGGTGTACAAAGTGTGATGGTTGGTCATACCTCTTGGAATGGCATGGAAATGGCGGAAAATCAGTATTTATTAACGGACGTGCTTAAGGGGGAACTTGATTTTCAGGGATTTGTGGTGTCGGATTGGTATGGCGTCTACGAAATTCCTGGAGGGGAATATACGGCAACGGTTGCGGCGGTAAATGCCGGTGTTGATTTGGTGATGCTTCCATACGACTATCAAACATTTGTGGCAAATATGTCTCTTGCTGTGGCGCAGGAGGATATTTCTATGGAACGGCTCGATGATGCGGTTGAGCGCATTTTGCGTGCAAAGTTTTCCGCGGGATTATTTGATCTTGAACTATCTGACAAAATTGATGTGAGCGAATTCGGTTCCGCAAGTCGTCGCGAGGTCGCGCGAGAAGCTGTGCGCGAGTCGCAAGTGATTCTCAAAAATACGCGTGCAGCACTTCCGCTTCAAAAAACCGCATCGCAAATTCTCGTGGCAGGATCGTCGGCGCATAATCTTGGACGACAATCCGGCGGTTGGACTGTGGAGTGGCAGGGGATTGATGGAAATTGGATTCCGGGCACAACGATTTTGGATGCGATCAAACAATCCGTTTCGCCTGATTCCGTTGTGGATTATTCGCTTGATGGAACGTTTTCAAACAGTGCGTTAGCGGACGTGGGGATTGTTGTTGTTGGAGAAGCACCGTATGCGGAGGGCTGGGGCGACAGTGAACATCCGGCACTTTCGGACGAAGATTTGCAAACAATCGCAAACGTGCAGGTGGTTAGTAAGAAAATAGTCGTCATCATAATTTCTGGTCGACCGCTTGATTTGGGCGATGATTGGAAAACATGGGATGCAATTGTGGCCGCGTGGCTTCCGGGCACAGAAGGCCTAGGTGTCACAGATGTGCTCTTTGGGGATTATCCGTTTACCGGCCGTTTGCCAGTGGCATGGCCATTGGAGTAATTTAGTGCGATATGCGAATTGCAATTATCGGCGGAGGGCCAGCAGGAATGATGTGTGCGGCAACGCTTGCGGAAGTACGTCCAACGGCGAACGTGTTTTTGATCGAGCGAAATCCGGAACTCGGCAAAAAAGTCATGATTTCGGGTGGGGGACGATGCAATGTCACCACGGGTATTCAGGACGTAAAAACCGTGCTCACAAATTATCCGCGTGGAGGAAAATTCCTCACGAGCGCCATGTTTGCGTTTCCGCCATTTGCAACGTTTGAGTGGTTTGAGTCTCACGGCGTTCCGTTGAAAACGCAAGACGACAATCGCGTATTTCCAAAATCCGATGATGGCGCCGACATTGTGCGCGTGTTCGAAAAGATATTTGAGCAATCCGGCGTTCACGTGATGCTAAATACCACGGTGGAGCGCGTAGAGAAGGTCGGCGCCGAGTTTTTTGTTCATTTTCGCGGGCAATCCGATCCGCTCATTGCAGATGCGCTTGTGCTCACCACGGGCGGGCAGGCCTATCGACAAACCGGCTCGCAAGGCGATGGGTATGCATTTGCGCAATCGCTCGGGCACACCATCACTCCGCTCGCGCCAAGCCTTAATGCATTTTTTACAAAAGAACATTGGCCTGCCCGCCTCTCGGGGCTCTCGTGGAAGTGCGCCACGCTCACCGCGCATTGCAGCGAGAAGAAATCGTTCACGGGTCCATTCTTGTTCACGCATAAAGGCGTGAGTGGACCGGCTGTATTTGCGTTGTCGTCTTTGGTGGCGTTTGAAGATTACGGGGAGAAAAATCCGCTCTCAATCTCGATTGATCTATTCCCAGACATGCGCCTCGACGAACTTCAGGTTGATCTTCAACACTTCATGCACGAGCATCGAAAAAAGACGATTGGCAATGTGCTGTGCATGTACGTGCCAAAATCGTTGTCGGAAATTGCCCTTGAACTCACAAAAATCGATACGTCCACTTCAGCAAGCGACCTCAAGAAAGAGGAGTTTATTCGTCTTTGTGATTGGCTAAAGGGCATCCCACTCTCGGTCATGCATCGTGGATCCGGCGACGAATTTGTGACCGCTGGTGGCGTGAACCTCGAAGAAGTCGATCCAAGCACCCTGCAGTCAAAACTCTGTCCGGGCCTCTATTTTGCTGGCGAAATCCTCGATATTGATGGATTTACCGGCGGATTCAATCTTCAGGCCTCTTGGGCTGCGGGACGTCTGGTTGGCTCAAAAATTACGTAGAATCCTTGACAAAATGGGGTTTTTATGGCATAGTAGCGTTCAAGAAGAGGCAGAAGTCCGAACAGGGCTCACCTGCATGAATGGCCCTCGTCGAAGTCTGTTCACTTCGTGTCCAATTTAGAAATCGATTAAGTACAATAGTCCTATGCCAACAGGTACAATCAAAACCCTTACAGACCGAGGATTCGGATTCATTGCTCGCGAAGGCGAAGCCAAGGATCTTTTCTTCCACTCTAAGGAACTCGTCGGAGTAACCTTCGAGGAACTCAAACAAGGTGACATCGTTACCTTCGAGATCGTCGAGACTGAAAAAGGTCTTGCTGCGGTCAAAGTTTCCCTCGCAGATGCTTCAACAATTGCGTAATTTGCAATAAAAAATCCCGCCGTGCCGCGTGCACGTGCGGGATTTTTTTATTCTTCGTCTGCTCCGATGGCGTCTGCGGGGTGTTGTTTTTCTAATGCCTCGGATTCGGAAATGATTCGCTCCCATTCTGGTGCCCCTTCCTCCGGCACCCACGAAGATCGACGGCTGGGTCGAATGGGTGGGATTTCCCCGGGTTTGGCATGCACCGTTTTTTTTCGTCGTCGGAGCTCGGCTTTGAGAAATGGAATAGCTTGGGTTCGTTCTGTTGAATCTTTTGTGATTCCATCGAGCGCACGAAATAGCGCAGCATTTTCAGTGAGGCCGGCTTTCATTAGTTCGTTAACGGTTTTTTCGATGTATCCAATCTGAGCATCAGTGAGCCAGCGTGGACGCTCTGACATTTGGGATCGATGTTCGGGGGAGCCTGGCATATTAGTTGATTTCTAAAATTTCGTAAGTGATTTCGCCCGATGGCGTGGTGAAGGGAACCTTGTCGCCAACGGAATGACCAAGGAGCGCATTGCCAAGTGGGGAGCTGTAGGAAATCGCGCCGTTTAGCGGGTCAGACTCTTGCGAGCCCAAAATTCGATAGGTGTAGGTGTTGTCGTTTGAGGCGATGCGCACGACCGAGCCGGTACGAATGCGTCCTTGCGCATCAGCTCCGGCGGCAATTGGCACAGCGTACTTGATGCGCTCTTGCATGGATTCAATGCTTCCGTCGAGTTTGCGCAGGCGATATTTTGCATCTTGGTAGCCAGCGTTTTCTGAAAGATCGCCCATCTCCTGTGTGCGCGTGACTTCGGCTACAAGCCCTGGGCGTTCTTTTTTCATGCGCTCAATGGTGCGCTTCATGCGGTCGATTTCTTCCTGCGTCATGTGAAAATCGGGCTGGTTCTTGAGTTGTCGTACGGCTTCTGATTTTCGTTTGGGGATTTGCATAACTCTCAACATGATAGAGGAAATGCTGGCTCTTGTACAAGCCGGCTCAATGGGGAATACTGGGCCTAAGATATGACGGATCAAGAAACAATCAATACCTATAATCGAGGAGCAAACGCCTATGTTGAGAAGTTTGCATGTATTGGTCCGCTGAAAGATGATATTGCACACGCTTTTGGTTTCGTTGGAAAACAAAACGCATCTGTGCTTGAACTGGGGTGTGCGAATGGCCGTGACGCGCAGGAAATTCTTAAATATACAAACGCATATATTGGGATTGATATTTCTCATGAAATGATCCGGTTGGCTCGCGAATTGCTTCCAGAGAATCATTTTGAGGTTGCTGACATGGCCACCTATGAATTTCCGAACGGATTGGATCTAGTTTTTGCCTTCGCCTCTCTCCTGCATCTTGATCGCGAAGCAGTGAGGTTGGTCCTTCAGAAGGTATGTCTAGCACTGAATCCTGGTGGGCTTGTGCATCTTCGTGTCAAACAGGGTTTATACAAAAAATTCGTTAAAAAGGATGAACATGGCTCGCGCCTATTTTATTTCTACGAGAAAAAAGACTTCGAGGAACTGATCGGTGATCAATTTGAAATCGTCTATGACCATTGCAGTGATCTCCAGGATACGCCCTGGTTGATGCTCGGTTTGAGAAAAATATCCTAATCTCTGCTATCATTAGCAGGTAATTAACCAACTCATATGAATGGATACGTAGGCAATATCGAGCAGGAAACGCTCGCGAATGAAAATTTTCGCAACGTGCTCTATACCGCAAGTCATGGTCAGCTTGTTGTGATGAGCTTGTTGCCAAGCGAAGAAATTGGTGACGAAGTACACACGGTTGATCAATTTTTCCGTGTAGATGCAGGGCAGGGAAAAATCATCATCGACGGCGAAGAGTCTGTGCTTTCAAATGGCATGGCTGCGATTGTGCCAGCCGGGTCAAAACACAATGTCATCAATACGTCCGCGACGGAACCGATGAAGCTGTATACCCTCTACATGCCTCCACAGCATAAAGACGGCACCGTGCACGCCACCAAGGCCGATGCCATGGCTGACGAAGAGGATCACCTCTAGAGATCCTTCGCTATCGCTCAGGATGACGGAACGCGCTATCATATAGAGGTCCTTACGACCTCTTATGGTCTTCCTGTTCATCGCGATTTTTATCATGATGATTGGGGCATACCTACTGCTACACGACAACTAAGATCGAAATCATGCCCCGAGCATGTTTAAGGTTTGCTATAATACGGGTATGGAAAAATATTTGGTGACTGGTGCCGCTGGAAATATTGGCTCAAGCATGGTGCGGCGACTGATAAAAGAAAAAAAGTCTGTTCGGATTTTTATTTTGAAAGGAACATGGCATGAGTTTTTGGATGGGCTCGACGTTGAAATTTGCTATGGGGACGTCACAAAAAAGGCTGATGTTGAGCGTGCCGTGAAGGGGTGTACACATCTTTTTCATTTTGCCGGCATCGTTTCTTACTGCAAAAAAGATCGCGATTTGATTTACGCGGTGAATGTGGGCGGCATGAAACTCATGCTCGAGGCTGCAAAGAAATTCAAAGTTCAGCGCATTGTTGTGACCATCTCTACCTCGGGTCTTGGCGTTCCGGGGCGAGGAGAATGGCCTTTGCATGAAGACAGCCCGTTTGACCCGAAATGGCACCGCATTCCGTATTTGGATTCAAAAAAACAAGGGCTTGAGATGTGCAAAGAATTTGCGTCGCGCGGCGTTCCGGTTGTGATGGTCTCTCCTACGACGGTGTATGGGGCAGGAGATACAGCTGGGCACATTGGGCGAATTATTCATAAAATTGAACACGGATGTTTTTTCGTCCCGCCGGGTGGCAATGCTGTGGTGGCGGTTGACGATGTGATTGGGGGGCATTGGCTCGCAATGCAAAAGGGGGATGTTGGGGAAAATTATGTGCTTGCCAATGAATTTCTGACAGAAAAAGAATTATACGGCGTGATTGCAAAACTCGTGCAGGCCTCGCCTCCACGCTTCGTTATTCCGCGCTGGTTCGAACCTGTGCATTTATTCTGGTATCAGATTCGGGAATTTATTGCATTGCTCTTGGGAAAAAAACCCGCTGTTGCTTGTGACGGCATGAAATTGCAGTACGAAGATCGATATTTTGATTCCACAAAAGCACGTAAGGAATTAGGCTGGGTTCCGCGCGTCTCTTTTGAGCAGGCGATGGAAGACGCAGTGGAGTTCCATCGCAAGCTTGAACAAAAGAGCAATTGAATTCTCTTCTTGCAAAATGCGACGTAATATGGTGAGCTAGGGTCATGAAAACGCTTCTATTCCGCATTCGAAACGTGATTGGGCTCTTAGGGTATCGCATCCTTGCGAAACCGATTTTTTTCCGTTTTGATCCGGAAGTGATACACGATTTTTTCACAAGCGTCGGGGAATTTTTAGGATCACATCCTGTAACGCGCGCACTCACCCGAGGGTTTTTTGATTATTCTCATTCAGCATTAACGCAGTCCATCGGCAATATCACGTTCAAAAATCCGGTAGGACTCGCGGCGGGGTTTGATAAAAATGCGCGACTGATGCGTATTCTCCCCGCGGTTGGGTTTGGATTTTCTGAAGTCGGTACCGTGACGGGACTTCCGTGCGCGGGAAATGCAAAGCCTCGGTTGTGGCGCCATGCGGGTGAACAATCACTTCGCGTTTACTATGGTCTTAAAAATGATGGATGCGACGTGATTGCAAATCGGATGGCTGGAAGAATTGTTGGCATTCCGGTGGGCGTCAGCATTGGAAAAACAAACGACGTGTGTACAGTGGAGACGGGGGCGGGCATTGCGGATTATCTCAAGGCGTACAGGGCGTTTGAATTTATTGGCGACTACATTACCCTCAATATTTCCTGTCCAAATGCATTTGGTGGGGAACCATTCACGGATGCTGCTCGACTTGATGCGCTTCTCACGGCAATTGATCCGATCAAATTCAATAAACCGCATTTCCTCAAGATGTCGCCGGATTTATCGCACGAAGAACTCGATGCCATCATTGCGGTTGCGACTCGTCATGGCATTACAGGGTTTATTTCGACAAATCTTACAAAGAAGCACGATCATGGTCAGGGCGGAATTTCTGGTGCGCCGATTCGTGAGGTATCGAACGCGCAAATTAAATATATTTACGAAAAGACGAACGGTCAGTGCGTCATCATTGGCTGTGGCGGGATTTTTTCCGCAGCAGATGCCTACGAGAAAATAAAAAATGGCGCCTCACTTTTGGAACTCATCACCGGGATGATCTACGAGGGGCCATCGGTTATTTCAGAAATCAATCGTGGGCTTGTGGAGCTCCTCGAAGCGGACGGCTATACAAACATCTCGCAAGCCGTTGGAGCGAATTGCATAAAATCTTAGCTCTCGTAGCGCGCGTGGAGCGCGATCGCAAGCGCGTGGCCAACGTTTAGCGACTCGAGTGCCGTATTGTGATCGATCGAAATCGATGGCGCTTCAATCGGGAGCTGAATGCCATTTCCTTCTGAACCAGCGATAAGGATGGCGTTTTGAGGTTCTGTGAACGCAGGCAGGTCTTTTGCGTTTGCGTTTTTCTCTAATCGGAAGATAGGGAATTGCAAATCAACGATGAGGTCGTGCGCATCCACGCGAGAGATTTTTTGCCATGGCACCTGGAACATGGCACCAACGGACGCGCGAATCACTTTTGGACTGGTGACGTCCGCGCTTTCGATAAGGATAAGTGACGTGTCAAATCCCAAACACAAGCGCAGAATCGCGCCGACGTTTCCCGGATCTTGCACGCCATCGAGCACGACGATGGTTTTTTTGGATTTGATTTGTTCGAGCGTCCACGAAGGAATTGTTGCCACGCCGGCAATCTCTTGTGGCGTTTCTGTTGTTACAAGATCATCAAACTCACCGGTATCATTGCGATCGAAAGTGAATTCCACCGCGGATCCGGCGGTGTCGATGACTTTTTGGCCCTCCACCAAACACGTCCCACTTTCCTCGCGCCCTTTCGCGTTTTGCAAAGACTTGATACGTTTTTCTTGTGCTCGTGTTAACATAATGCGTTCATGATAGAAGAATCATATGGATTTCGCAAGAAAATTGCTCAACTGGTATCAAAAGAACGGGCGGAAATTGCCGTGGCGCAATACCACGAATCCGTACAAGATTTTGGTTTCGGAATTCATGCTTCAACAAACTCAGGTGGCACACGTGATTCAATTTTATAAATCGTGGCTCAAGGTTTTCCCAAATTGGAAGTCGCTAGCGACGGCATCAAACGCACAAGCGCTTCGAGCCTGGAATGGGCTTGGCTACAATCGTCGTGCCCTCATGCTCCGCGACATTGCGCGCACTGTTGTGAAGCGTGGCGTGCCAGAGTCAGAAGAAGAATGGAGGACGCTCAAAGGGATTGGCGACTATACCGCCGCAGCGCTTACGATGTTTTCGCTTCATCAAAAAGCAACACCGGTCGACACAAACATTCGTCGCGTTATTGGTCGCGTATATCGGGGCATTCCATATGCGCAAATGATCGATGAAAAAAAGACGAAAAAGATTTTTGCGCGTGAGTTGCTTGCCGTGCCGGCCTTTTATGATGTTCCGCAAGCGCTTTTTGATTTTGCAAATGTGCATTGCACAAAAGTTCCGGATTGCGCACATTGCCCTATGAAAGATCTGTGCAAGGCTGGGCCGAAATTTTTAAAGGGGAATGTTCCTGTCCCAAAAGCGATGACGCCTGTTGCAAAGGAGCGTATTCAAAAAGGGAAAAAATATCCGGATCGTATTTACCGCGGGCGGATTCTCAAATTGGTTCAAGAAGTGAAAACGATTCCGCTTGCTCGGATCGGTCGTATGATCGACGAAACACATGTGGCAAACGAGTTGCCATGGATTGAGGCGATGGTTTTGCGTTTGGAGAAAGATGGGATGATCTCGAAGAAGGGGAGTCGAATATCGATTTCTGAAAAATAATTTTTTCCTGTTATCTCCACTTTCTTTGCCGGAACAAAGAAAGTGGAGGTAAATAAAAAGCGGTCTTGCGACCGTTTTTATTTTTTTGCCGCGGCTTTTGCAAAACGCTTGGCCTTGGCTTTGCGACGCTTTCGTTGTGCAGCTAAGCGCTTCACAGCAACGCGCGCGCGGATTTTCTTCCGCTTGGGAAGATGTCGTGTTGGCATAGATAAGACCCATTCTATCCTAGAAGAGATTTGCTGTCAAAACATTGATGGCATGGTTGAAATGGAGTATCCTCGCGCCAGAGGAGGGATCGTGGAACAAAAATGTAGGTATAAATTTACACCGCGAATAGACCCCTGGTGTGTGGGATGTCGGCATCTTGAAGCGATTCCGATGATCCTCTCGACAGGGGGCGCCGGCCAGAAGCAGTCTGTGGGTGACGAACGTGTTTCGCACATTGACCTTCCGGCGGGCGAGCTCGAGTCGGTTCGTTCGGAGAAGTGCCATTTTGTCCACGCGTCATGTCGCTAGCGTGCCTGTGCATGGCTCGTGCCCGTCTACCAAGGCGGGCGTTTTTTATAACGACCTCGACAAAAATTCATTTTCCGTCTAAAACGAGAAGACTAATGCATTGTATGAATATCTCCATTCAAAAAGGACCATTGCTCGAAACACATGCAGATTTGCTTGTTCTTGGCGTTTTTGAGAGTGAGCTCGAGAATCCTGCACTGAAAAACGTGGGTGAACTCACACATGGCCGTTTGCAAAAAATCATAAAGACAAAACAATTCACAGGCACTGCTGGGCAATTACTCTTGATCCCAGCGCCAGAAGTTTTGCAAGCAGATTATGTGCTGCTTGCAGGACTTGGCAAACGCGGAGCATTCACTTCCGACGTGACACGTGAAGTTGCGGGTGCATCGGTTGGTCAGGCACAACAATTGGGTCTGCGATCGATTGCTCTGGAACTATTCGGTGAAGGGCTGGAACCATTCGATGCCAAAGCAATTGCGCAAGGAATGGCCGAAGCACTTTTGCTTGCGGAATATTCATTTTCAATTTACCGCGAGGAGAAAAAGAAAAAAACTGCTATCGACGACGTCACAATTATTGCCCGTGACGGCAGAATTGTTCGACTCGGTCGGACGAGTATTGTGCGCGCTCAACTTTTGGTAGAGGGAACAGTAATTGCCCGTGACCTCGTAAATACGCCGGCCCACGATATGACACCAACCGTGCTTGCAGAAACCGCACGTCAAATCGCAAAACTTGGAGGCGCAGGTGTTCATGTAAAGGTGCTCGATAAAGAGCAATGCGAGAAAAAAGGAATGAATGCATTTTTGGCAGTTGCAAGAGGATCGGTTGAACCACCACAATTTATTCATCTCTCGTACATGCCAAAGAAAGCCACAAAAAAACGATTGGTGGTGGTTGGAAAGGGAATTACGTTTGATTCCGGCGGACTATCTTTGAAGCCTTCAGATCACATGGAAACCATGAAATGCGATATGGCCGGCGCTGCGGCTGTGCTTGGACTGTTTGCAATTCTTGGAAAATGGAAACCCCAAATCGAAGTGCATGGAATTATTGCGGCAACGGAAAATATGCCATCGGGTCATGCGATTCGGCCTGGCGACATCGTGCGTGCATCAAACAAGAAAACGATCGAAATCCTCAATACCGATGCGGAAGGTCGCCTCACCTTGGCTGACGCACTCGTTTACGCAGAAAAGCTCGAGCCAACCACGCTTGTGGATTTGGCAACACTCACAGGTGCCTGTGTGGTAGCGCTTGGTGAGGAAATCGCAGGCGTTATGAGCAATCGTCCAAAACTCGCAAATCAAATTCTGGATGCGTCATCTCGCGCTGGGGAAAAAATTTGGGAGTTACCACTTGAACCGCGTTATAAGAATTTGATCGAGTCCGATATAGCGGATTTGAAAAATGTCACCAAATCGCGCTATGGGGGAACACTCACGGCGGGATTATTCCTCGAGCAATTCGTAAGCGATGAAACGCCTTGGGCGCACATCGATATTGCGGGCCCGGCGTTTGCCGAGCGTCCACTTGCAAGCTGGATTGGGAAGGGCGGAACGGGATTTGGCGTGCGAACACTCGCTGAACTCATTTCTTTGCTATAATTCAAATCTATGGAAATCAAAATCTATTCAACGCCAACCTGCCCATGGTGCACGAAGGCAAAAGAACTCATGGATTCGCTGGGGCTCACCTACGAAAACGTGGACGTTTCATCCGATGAATCAAAAGCTCGAGAACTCATCGAGAAAACCGGTCAAATGGGGGTGCCCGTTATTGTGGCCGATGGGGAAGTGATTCTTGGATACGATGTGGAAAAAATTAATGCCTTGAAAAAAGAATAAATAAAAAACACCCCCTTTCGCTCCTTCGGAGCTTCAGGGGGTGTTTTATCTGTTAGGCTTTGCCAAGCGTCTGTTCACCCGGATGCCATTCCACAGGGCAGAGTTCACCGCTTTGAAGCGCTTTGAGAACACGCAGGGTCTCCGTAACAGATCGCCCAACCGAGCCCGATGAAAGAAGCGCATAGGCAACGTCTCCAGCCGGGTTGATAATGAAGAGTCCGCGATCAGCTGATCCATCTTTTTCGTTCAAGACGTCATAGGCGCGGGATAGTTCATGCGTCGTGTCGGCAATGATGGGATATTTCACTTCCGAAAGATCGCGCTCAAACCAGGCTTTGTGTGACCACTCCGAATCGGTAGAGGCGCCAACGATTTTTGCACCAAGTGCTGCAAATTCAGATTCTTGCTTTGCAAATGAGCGAATTTCCGTTGGGCAAATGAAGGTAAAATCCCGTGGATAGAAAAATAACACAAGCCAGGAGCCTTTATAATCGGCAAGATTCAGGGTTTTGAATTCGCCGTTTTGGTAAGACATCATGTTTTCTGGCATCGGAGCCGGATGATTGAGTTTGATCATAGATAGGTTGAAAAGGATAAGGATTCAGTATACTATGCCATCTGGAGGATGCAAACTTTTATCCCTATATGATGAAAAAATCAACCATCCAAGTCCTCACGTTCGTAGGAGTTTTCGTCGTCGCGCTTGGCGTTTTATATGGAATCCAAGAGTGGCGCTACAGCAACAATAGCGGAGAAGGCGCAGATTTATCGAGCGGCGTCTATACGCAAGCGGTAAATGGTTCTCTCATCCCTGAAGATGAAATTTACGATTATGGTCAGAGCGCAGAGGATTTGCCAGCGCTTACAGACCCAACATTTGTGTCCGTTACCACGGCAGATGAATTTTTGGCAGACGAAGTGTACGGCGTTGACGTTGAAGTTGGTGGAATGCATCGCTTTTACTCATTTCAAATTCTCAACTGGCACGAAGTTGTAAATGATACGTTTGGCGAACAAAAAATGCTCGTGACCCTTTGCCCCCTGTGCCGAAGCGCGGTCGTTTACGATCGCACGGTTGATGGCACGGCGCTCACATTCAATTCCGACGGTCGGGTTTACAATAATAACGTTTTGCTTCGCGATGCAGAAACCGATAGTTTGTGGCTTCAGCTTCGTGGGCTTGGCGTATCGGGCAAAGAAATCAGCACGCAACTTACGCTCTACCCATCCACCACGATGACGTGGGCGGACTGGAAAGAAGCCTATCCAACTGGCGAAGTGCTTTCAAATGAAACTGGATTTGATCGGGATTATACTCGTCATCCGTATTCAAATTACGATACTGCCGAGACCGTGTATTTTCCACTCAATCATGAAGATTCACGCATTACGTCCAAGTGGCTTTTGCGTGGGTATGTAAACGGTGGGGAACAAATCGCATTTGTGAATACGGTGATGCGCGGATTTGGCGTGTCCAATGAAACCGTTGGCGAGAAAAAAATCGTTGCATTCTACGACGCTGATTCCGACTCGGTTTCGGTCTTTGATCCTGTGGTCGGTGACGAAACACTCACCTTCAGCTACAATTTCAACTTCAAAAAAATCCTCGATGATCAAACCGGTTCGGAATGGGATGCAAATGGCGTCGCAATTTCCGGCGCGTATCATGGCGTGAAATTAACCGCACTTCCAACGCAAGAATCATTCTGGATGTGTTGGTCTGCGCTCTATCCAAAAACGAAAATCAGCCAAATGCCTGATGCCACCCCAGAAGAAACAACCGCGGAAGATACCTCTTCTCCAGAAGGCGTCTCAATTGATACGTCGACTGGCGAAATAACAGAGTAGCATGCCAGGAAATCTCTATATTGTTGCAACACCGATCGGAAACTTATCCGATCTTACCGACCGAGCAAAAGAAACGCTTGCGAGCGTTTCGATTGTGCTCTGTGAAGATACGCGCGTCACGAAAAATCTTTTGGATCGATTCCAAATCAAAACGCCAACCGCGTCTTTGCATCAACACACGTCGCAATCATCGATTTCAAATTTCCTCGACGACATTGTTGCGGGAAACGACGCTGCGTATGTGAGCGATGCGGGCACTCCTGGCATTTCTGATCCGGGTGGGATTCTTGTATCCGAAGCCGTGAAGCGGGGGATCGTGTGTATTCCGATTCCTGGGGCGTGTGCAGCAATCACGGCTCTCAGCGTTAGCGGATTTCCAACCGACCGTTTTACATTCTTGGGATTCCCTCCACAAAAAAACGGGCGCAAGAGTTATTTCGATGCGATTGCAGAAATTGAAGAGACTGTGGTTTTTTACGAATCAAAATATCGTATCGAAAAAGCGCTTCTCGCACTTCCACAAGATCGCCTCATGACGGTGAGTCGCGAACTAACAAAAATTCACGAGACCGTGTATCGTGGCACTGCGCCGGAAATTTTATCCGAATTAAAAGAAGGTAGCGCCAAGGGCGAATTCGTCGTCGTGCTTGCACCAAAAAAATATGGCAAATAAATATTATCTCACCACAACGCTTCCGTACGTGAATGCAAAACCGCATATTGGGTTTGCGCTCGAAATCATCCAAGCGGATTTTCTAGCGCGTCATCATCGCGCCATTGGTGACGAGGTGATTTTCAATACCGGCACCGATGAACACGGGCAAAAGATTTATACCAAGGCCATCGAAGAGGGGCGGGAACCACAAGCGTACGTTGATGAATATGCGGCGAAGTTTGACGATTTGAAGGCAACGCTCAATTTATCCTACGATCATTTTATTCGCACCACCGACAGCCACCATATTGCGGCTGCGCAGGAATTTTGGCGTCGCTGTTTGGCAAATGGAGATATTTATAAAGATCACTACCAGGTGAAATATTGCGTGGGATGTGAACTCGAGAAAAACGAGTCAGAATTGGTTGACAATCACTGCCCGGTTCATCCAAATCTCGAATTGCAACTAATTGACGAAGAAAATTATTTCTTTCGATTTTCAAAATACCAGCAACCGCTTTTAGACCTCTACGAGGCGCATCCAGAATTTGTGGTGCCGGCGCATCGCTTGGGTGAAATCAAAAATTTCGTTGCAAGTGGGCTCAAGGATTTCAGCATTTCGCGTTTGAAAGAGAAAATGCCATGGGGCGTTGCTGTGCTAGACGATGAGAGTCAGGTGATGTACGTTTGGTTTGACGCGCTTGTGAATTATATTTCCACGCTCGGCTGGCCTGATGAATCAGGAGAATTTACATTCTGGCCTGGCGTGCAAGTGGCTGGCAAAGATAATTTGCGTCAGCAATCTAGCATGTGGCAAGCCATGCTTCTATCGGCTGGCATTGCGCCGTCAAAACAAATTTTCATTCATGGCTTTGTAACCGCCGACGGGCAAAAGATGAGCAAGAGCCTGGGCAATGTCGTGGATCCATTTGAAGAAGTTGCAAATTATGGAACGGATGCGGTTCGATATTATTTGCTCCGTGAAATTCCATCGGGCGATGATGGCGACTTCTCACGCAAACGCGTTGACGAGCGCTATGCCGAACTTGCAAATCAACTTGGAAACCTTGTGAGTCGCGTCGCTGCGATGTCGGAGAAATATTTCGGCGGAACCCTCGACAAATTCGAAATTGATTGGAGTGCAAAAGAAACAGAACTCGAAAAAGCGATTGCAGCGTACGACTTTAAAGCTTACCTCGATCGTGTATTTGACGTCGTCGCAGAAGCAAATGATATCGTCGACAAGAAAGCGCCATTCAAATTGGTGAAAACCGACGAAGCCGGCGCAAAGGCCGTGCTCTCACAACTCGCGGAAATGATTCGCTGGGTTGGCAAAGCCTTGGCGCCTGCACTACCGGAGACGTCCACAGAAATCTTGCGCCGATATTCGGGCGAAAAAATCATCGTGGGCGAGCCAATGTTTCCTCGTAAAGACGAATAAAAAAATCGTATGGAGGTATTCGACATTATTCTCATCGGCATTCTCCTGTTGTTTGTTCTCTCGGGTTGGCACTATGGATTCATCGATGCGGCTGCGTCGCTCCTTGGTCTCATTGCCGGCGTACTTGTTGCAACCTATGCAACGGCGTGGCTTGCGTCGACCTACGGGATTGTTCTTTCGGGTTGGCCGTCGGTGCTCGTCTTTGTGGCAATCACCATTACGGTTGCAAAAGTCGTTCATTGGATTTTGAGCTTGCTCGACGACGTGATCCAAATGCTCTCGATTATTCCGTTCTTGAAAACCGCAAATCACGCGCTGGGCGCAGTGCTCGGTGGGGCAGAAGGATTGCTCGCACTCGTTGCAATTGTCTATGCGGCAAGCGCCTATTTGCCAGAAGGATTTATGCGCGCCGCGGTTATGGAATCGTATATTGTTTCGCATTTTTCCTGGGTCAGTGGCGCCGTTGCTTGGATGTTACCGTTCATCAACTAGTATGGAATTTAATTTAATTGATACACACTGCCACGCACAATTTGCTGCGTACAAAGATGATATGGACGCGGTTGTTGAGCGGTCGCTGAACGCTGTCACGGCCATGATTGTGGTTGGCACGCAATCGAATACCTCGCGCAAAGCCATTGAGCTCGCAGAAAAATATGATGGCGTTTGGGCGGCGATTGGCTTGCATCCGAGCCACTTGCACAAGCAAGAATTTCACGATGAAAATGAAGCCCCAGAAACTGAAATCGTGAAAACTCGTTCGGAAAAATTTGACGTTGCGACGTTTGAAGAGCTCGCTTCGCATCCAAAGGTTGTTGCGATTGGCGAGTTTGGACTCGATTATTATCGTTTGCCACCAGGCGTAACGATGGATGAAATGAAGAAGGATCAAATCACAACAACGAACGCACAACTGCAATTTGCGAGCGCTCACAATTTGCCGGTCATCATTCATTGTCGCGATGCTCACGCCGATCAATACGAACTCTTGAAAGCCGAGATTGATCGTGGGGGACTCACGCGTCGTGGCGTAATTCATTGCTACACGGGAACGCTGGAGGAAGCACAAAAATATCTTGAGCTTGGTTTTTATATTTCTGTCACCGGCATCCTCACATTTTCAAAACAATTGCAGGACGTTGTCAAAGAACTTCCGCTCGACCGCTTGATGATTGAAACCGACGCGCCGTATTTAGCGCCTGGCCCGTATCGCGGTCAGCGCAATGAGCCGGCCTATGTTTGCGAAGTTGCGGCGAAGCTCGCCGAAATCAAGGGCGTGACGTTTGAAGAGGTCGCTCGTATCACGACCGAGAATGCAAAACTATTATTCGGCTTATAAAAACGTGACCCCCGAGGCGAGGGCCACGGGGGTGTGACGAGAGCGAAGTTGTCGCTAGGGCAGAGCGTTGATCTCAGTGGTGAGCCGATCGAGGAGATCCTCGGTCTCTTCATCTCCGAGGTTGAAGCAACAGAGGGTCACCACCTGAACGCAATTGGATGTCGCATCTCGAATATCGCTTTCCCTGTAGCGATCGGAAATACCCCCATGTTCGAGCCGCAGGACTTCGAGTACCGCGGTGCAGAGACATTGTGGATCTCGGCCGAAATGGCAGCTCGGGTCTTCCACGAGGCAGTCCATCTCCGCCTGGTCGTGGATGGGTTTCGGATCCTCGAACCACTTCAGGACGTGGACAATCGCTGGGTCCTCCTGATTTCCCCAGCGCATTGCGGAAGCTCGAATCTCCTCCCAGAGGATTGGAACGAGCTGCCGGAGCCCGCTCGTTTCAGTACGGTTCAGGTAGTCGCGTACCGTTTCCTTGAGGGTGCAGAAGTCGCCCACGGTTCACTCTCCTTGAAAGGGAATACCAATTTGGCCTCTATAGATTAGTAAATAAATGCCCAAAGAGCAATTCCGCCATTTTTGGTTGTTTTATAAACAAATATCCTTGACCCAAATACGGGTTCGGGCTATACTTGTGCCGTTTTAGAGGCCATGTGAATACACCAAATCCAATAGAACCTCCGCAGAAAAAGAACACAGATTGGTGGTATTACGCCTTTGGAATGCGCATTTTGGCGGATTTTGGAGTCACAATCGCAGTTCCCGCGGTCCTCGCCGGATTCCTGGGGGACTGGCTCGACGAACGCTGGGGCACCAAGCCCGTCATGATCATCCTCCTTTGCCTTGTCGCCTTCATCTTTACCGCTATTCTCATTGTACGAAAGGCCTATACGTATGCAGACCTCTTCAAAAAAGGACCTCAACACTAAATTCCAGTTTGCTCCAGTAGTTTTGGCTGCGGAACCAATTTTTCATATCGGCCATTTTGCCGTCACAAACGCCATGATCAATGCAGGAATCGCTTTGGTCTTTTTTATTTTGGTCGCAGCGCTTGTGACGTGGAAAAAATCCCTCATTCCAAAAGGAATCTATAATGCCATCGAAGCCTTATTTGAATTTGCGTATAACGAAATCCAGAAAGTAACGGAAGATACACGCAAAACTCGATTGTTCTTGCCACTTGTTGCCACGATTTTCTTTTTCGTGCTTTTCAATAACTGGCTAGGACTTATTCCTGGCACGGGATCGATTGGCATTTGGGAATCCGTGCACGGCGAAATGGAACTCATTCCGCTTTTGCGTCCAGCAACAAGTGATTTGAATTTGACACTTGCTATTGCCGCGCTTGCGATCATGACAACCCATGTGGCCGGAGTTGCCAGTCAAGGATTTTTTAATTATTTCAGCAAGTTTTTCAATTTCAAAGGCATTTGGAAATCCCTTAAAAAAGGACCAATCGCGATCCTCGTTGCTGTGATTGAATTTTTCGTTGGTCTCATCGAGCTCGTTGGAGAGTTTGCAAAGACGCTTTCGCTTTCACTTCGACTTTTCGGAAACGTCTTCGCTGGCGAGGTCCTCATGACCGTCATGCTTTCGCTCGCGCGATTCGTGGTTCCAATCCCATTCATCTTCTTGGAAATCCTTGTTGGCGTGATTCAAGCCACCGTATTTGCCATGCTTACCTTGGCATTTTTGTTGGTTGCAACCATGCCTCATGGGGAAGAGCATGAAGAGGAACACGATAAAAAAGCTCACGCCCCTGCGTGATGCGACAGAGTTGACGGGTCGCCTCGCGACATGTCAATGTGTGGCATCATAAACAATTAATAAACCACTATGGATGCAGAAACAATGACCCAGCTTGCCAAAGCCATCGCCATCGGCGTCGGAGGTTTTGGACCAGCACTCGGTATTGGATTCATTGGCGCAAAAGCCATGGAATCCATTGGCCGAAATCCAGAAGCAACCGGAAAGATCTTCGTTCCAATGCTTCTTGGTATGGCTTTCTCGGAAGCTATTGCCATTTACGCGCTTATTATCGCGTTCACGCTCTAAGGCGTTTCCTTTGCCGGTCAACTAGGCCGGCAGTGATGAACGAATTAGGCTATGCCAACAACAGAACATACAACACAAGAAGAACTCATGCTCGATCAAGAGGGAACCCTCACGACCGAGGTGCAAGAAGAATCTGAAAACGCGATTGAAAAAGTCGCGGGACAATTCGGGCTCAATGGCTCGATGTTTGCGGCTCAACTCGTGAACTTCGTGATTGTGCTCGGAGTGCTTTGGGTCTTTGCCTACAAACCAATCATGAAGCTTCTCGATGAGCGCCAGGTAAAAATCGAGAAGAGCATGAAGCAAGCTGATGAAATTGAAAAGCGCGTTGTTGCAATTGAAAAAGAGCATGAAGCAGCGGTGACGGCTGCAAAGAAAGAAGCGCAAACCATAATCACCGCAGCACAGGCGCAAGGCGAAGCGCGTCGCAATGAAATTATCGATGCAGCCAAACGTGAAGTCGAACGGGTGATTGTAAAAGGGAAAGAACAACTTCAAGCGGAGCGTGAAGAAATGCTTCGCGATTTGCGAAAAGATTTAGTTGACATCAGCATGAAAGCAGCGGCTCGCATTTTGCAACATTCGCTCGACGAGCATAAATCCAGTTCCATGGCCGAAGAGGTTGTGCGAAAAATGACCTAATATGAATATCAGCCACAAACAATTGGCACAGATGTTCGTAGAAGCCTGCGATGGGGCAACGGATAAGAAGATCGAAGAAACCGCGCAAGCACTGGTGACTCTCCTTGCAGAATACGGGATGCTCCAAGATTGGCAAAAGATCGAGCAGGAAATTCACGGAGTCTGGAAAGAACGATACGGCGCCTCAAAGATTTCGATCGTCAGTGCGCATCCACTCTCCAAAGAACTCCACGAAGCAATTGAGAAAAAAGCAAATGGCGCGCAAATCATCGAACGCGTTGATCCACGGCTCTTGGGAGGAGCGGTCATGCGCATAGACGACACGCGCATTGACGGAACGATTTCAGGCAAACTCCGCAGATTAAAAACAGCTCTCATGCAATCCATCTAGTATGACTCAAAAAACAGCAATCATTGACGCCTTGCGAAAGCAAATTGAGGCCTATGAAGCCGACGTGCACGTCGAAAACGTGGGAACCGTGATTTCGGTTGCCGACGG
>JBAYHI010000006.1:0-63377 GCA_041666205.1 Patescibacteria group bacterium | reverse complement strand
CGAAATAAATT
Source organism: Patescibacteria group bacterium (assembly GCA_041666205.1). GTDB lineage: Bacteria > Patescibacteriota > Patescibacteriia > UBA9934 > UBA9934 > JBAYHI01. The sequence continues at coordinate 63,366 of JBAYHI010000006.1, read as the reverse complement.
TTTTCCTTGACGTCCGGTCTTTTTTGGTTTGTAATATCCTGCGAGTCCGGGCTGGGGAGCTCGGATGGAGCCGGCCACGACTGGCTGGCTCGTACAATGGAAACGAGGTTTCGGCCTGGGAACCGATTCGCATCGTGCGGGTGTACGTCGGCCTGGGAACCGACACTCTGACCGGATGTGCCCGTTCATCTCCATCACTCCGGTTACTTTTTACCGACCTCACTCTCACTCGGCGCGCCACCCCCCTCGGTTGGCGCGCCACAACCTTTTTATGAAGACACCTATCTCTCAATTTGATTACGACCTTCCAAAATCGTTTATTGCTCAAGCGCCGGCTGAACCTCGCGAGAGCGCAAAATTGTTGGTGCTCGATCGGCAAACGGGGGAGATAAACCATGAACACATATTTTATTTACCAAAGATTTTGAAAGCTGGCGACGTGCTAGTTTTGAATGAAACAAAAGTTTTTCGAGCGCGACTTCATGCTCGCGCCGTAGAAAAAGAGCGCGATGTCGAGGTTTTTCTTTTGCGCGAGCAGAATGGAATTTGGGAAGCGCTGATTGGCGGTCGGCGCGGCCTGAGCGTTGGAATGACATTGGATTTTGGTAGTGATCTCACCGCGCAAATCGAGGCGCTGGAAGACGCCGGTGTCACGCGTTTGCGATTCAATTTCAATCACGCGGGTGTGCTTGGCTATTGCGAAAAATACGGTGAAATGCCCCTTCCTCCTTATATAGAGGCAAAAAAGGAGCTTTTTGACTCCTATCAAACGGCATTTGCCAAGCACACCGGTTCGGTGGCCGCGCCGACCGCCGGGTTCCATTTCACCAAGGAATTGCTCGCGGAGCTTCAAACAATGGGCGTGCAAATCGAGTACATCACCTTGCACGTAGGCTTGGGCACATTTCAGCCCGTGAAGGTTGAATTCATCGAAGATCATGTCATGCATAGCGAATGGGCCGAGATCACGCCCGAGGTTGCACACAAAATTTGTTCAGCAAAAAAAGAAGGACGTCGCATCATCGCGGTTGGCACCACGAGTGTGCGCACGCTCGAAGGCGCCAAGAAGAAGTTGGGCGATTGGGAGAACTTCGAAAACGGGTTTGCTGGGGATTTGAATTTGTTTATCACTCCAGGTTTTCAGTTTGAAGTCGTGGACGCAATGCTTACGAATTTTCATTTGCCAAAATCAACGCTTCTCATGCTTGTCTCAGCATTTGCCGGGCGCGAGCCTGTCTTCCACGCCTACGAAGAGGCTAAATCCCAGGGTTATCGATTTTTCTCGTTTGGCGACGCGATGTTCATCGAGTAGGGCATGGCATGCGCTTCTGTACGGGCATGGCAAGCCATGCCCGTACGGTGTTATCATGGAGTTCCATGGAGCCACGCATTCTCACAGTTTCTCAATATATTGAAGTCCTCAATGAAACGCTTGGAATGATCCCAACCGAACTTATTGTGGTTGGCGAAGTGTCGCAGTTTTCCATGAGCCAGCAAAAGTGGATCAACTTCACGCTCAAAGATCAGGATGCAGACGCCAAGATTCCGTGCTTCATGACGGTTTATCAAATGAAGATGCCCCTGGAGGATGGCATGAAGATTCAGGTGCGAGGGCGGCCAAATATCTACGAGAAGTTCGGGAAATTTTCATTTTCGATTTCAGAATACGAACTGGTTGGGGAAGGGGCGCTTTTGAAGGCCTACCTCATGCTCAAAAAGAAACTTGAAGACGAAGGGCTTTTTGATGTTTCTCGTAAGCGTCAACTCCCACGTTTTCCAGAGCGTATCGGACTGATAACGTCCGAAGGCGCCGCGGCCTATGGCGATTTTTTGCGCGTACTTGGCAATCGCTTTGGTGGAATCGAAATTTTGCACGCCAATGTCGCTGTACAGGGTTCAACCGCTGTGCAAGACATTACCCAGGCATTTGCGCAATTTGAATCACTCCCGCCTCAAGAGAAACCGCAGGTGCTGGTGCTTACACGCGGTGGCGGAAGCCTGGAGGATTTACACGCATTCAACGATGAAGATGTGGTGCGCGCGATTTTTCGCAGTTCGATTCCGGTGATTGTGGGCGTAGGGCACGAGCGCGACGAATCGCTTTGCGATTTCGTGGCTGATGTGCGTGCCTCAACTCCAAGTAATGCTGCCGAGCGTGTGACTCCAGATCGCCGGGAAATTCACCGCGAGCTTGAAATGCATCTCGAGCGCATGTACCACCGTGTTCAAATGGGCGTTGAGGCAAAGAATCGTTCGGCCGAGCATGCGGTCCTGGTGCTTCGACAATTTATCGATCGCCACGTTCACATGACCAATATGGCGATTGGTCAGTTCTTGGGCGTGAGTGAACGGTTTTTATCGTCCGTCAATCAGAAAAAGGTGGAAACGCAAAAACATGCACGCTATCTTGCCCTGCAGATGTCGTTGAGAACGCGCACGATTATGGATCGCTTAAGTTCGCGCACGCATCTCTTGGAGAGTTTTCGTGTCGAGCGCGTGCTGCAACGCGGATTCAGTTTGGTGCGCATGAAAAATAAGATTATTCGCGCAGGCGATGCGCTTGCTCCGGGGGACCGAATCGCGATACAATTTGCGCACGGCGACGTGAGCGCGGATGTGGTGCACGGGGCTCAAGAAAAATTATTATGACAAAAAAACAATCCAATTTTGCAGAAAATTTTGCAGAACTCGAAAACCTCACGCAGTGGTTTGAAACCGAAGAGGTCGACGTAGAAGAGGGAATCAAAAAGTTCGAGCGTGGGCTTGAACTTGCCTCGCTTTGCAAGGCACGTCTTGCGGAAGTCGAAAATAAAGTCACGGAGCTTAAGAAAAAATATCAACAACTAATCGAGGAATAGTATGAAATTACTTTTGCGTTGGTTTATTAATGCGCTTGCGCTCTTGGCTCTTACGCAAATTTTGCGAGGATTCCAAGTTGATTCATTTACCTGGGCACTCATTGCCGCACTCGTGATTGGACTCCTGAATGCAGTTATTCGTCCAATTCTGGTTGTGCTCACGCTCCCTGTAACGATTCTGACCCTCGGCTTGTTCACGTTCGTGATTAATGCTGGTTTATTGTGGTTTGCGAGTTATATTTTGGAAGGATTCCGTATTGCGGATTTTTGGACCGCCCTTGCCGCGGCGATTGTGCTTTGGGCTGTGAGCTTCCTCACCAATAAGCTCATTGGAGCAACGGAAAAAGAATAGCCTATGCCAGTGATTGAACTTGATGCAAAGGATCCGATCATTCTTTCCGTAGGAGGATCACTCATTGTCCCAAATGGCGGACCGGACGCACGGTTTCTCAAAAAATTGCATCATCTCATCACATTGCTCCTCAAGAAAAATCGTCGATTCATTTTAGTCGCCGGAGGAGGAAAAACTGCACGTCATTACATTGACGCAGCAAAAAAGATCAGCGGCATCGATGCGGAAGACCTAGATTGGTTGGGGATTCATGCGACGCGCCTCAATGCTCATCTTTTGCGCACCGTATTTCGTGGTGCAGCGCATCCAGTGGTTGTAAAAAATCCAACGCAGGTTCCAGATTCATGGAAAGAGCCAATTTTGGTGGCAGCTGGGTGGAAGCCGGGGTGGTCAACAGATTATGTGGCAACCCGACTGGCAGAAACCGTTGGTGCAAAAACCATTATCAATCTTTCAAATATTGAATACGTCTACAGCGCTGACCCGCGTCTGGATAAGAATGCGGAACCACTGAAAGAGTTATCCTGGAGCGCGTATCGAAACATGGTTGGGGATATTTGGGATCCTGGACTTTCCGCGCCCTTTGACCCGGTTGCATCGAAGTTTTGCGATGAACACAAGATGCACGTTGCGATTTTGCATGGGAAAAAAATGCGCAATTTGCGACGCGCATTGACAGGCAAATCATTTACAGGCACCCTCATAACATAACGTTTATTTCGTCATTAAAAATTTTTATGGAGAATGAAGAGAAGATCGAAGTTCCCGCCTCGGTTCCAGAGCCAGTAATGACTCCAGCGCCAGAAGCTGTTCAGGTAGATGCTACGCCAAAAAAGAAAAAGACCATGAAAATTATTGGTCTCGTGGTCGGCATTTTGGTCCTTTTGGTGGTATTGCCGGCAATTGCGTTTGTCTATTTCTTGTTCTCAAGCACCGCAGGTCCAGCCAAAGCCGCTGAATCCTTTTTGACGCTCACAGCAGCGGGGGATTATAACGGTGCCTACGAAATCACATCAACGGATTTTAAGGGTGTTGCCACGGTTGAGGGGTTACAACTCTTCACAGAAAGCTACCCAGTGCTCGATGAGATGACCTCGGTTGAATTTACGTACCGCGGGATGTCAGACGATGTGATGGTGGTGAGTGGCACGATGGAATCTGCCACAGAAACAACTCCAATCACGGTGCAGCTCATCAAAGAAGATGGGGAATGGAAAGTTGGATTTTTCAGCTTGAATCCGGAAGACGTGCCAAGCGATGAGGAATCAACGATCGATACGACAATTGATACTTCAACGACAGACACGACGACAGATACGACCACGGAATAATCAAGGAATTTTGTACGGGCAGACCCATGCGTCTGCCCTTTTTTATTTAGGATATCCCATTGACTATTTTAAAAAAATCTGCTATTCTTTTTCGTCCTCTGCGAGGTGCTCAATGCGCTTTCCAAGTGGATTCGAGTAGGTTTTGTGGAAGGATTTTTTTCCTGGTTCGATCCTTTCGCTTCAGATCAACAACGTACAGAAACTGACCAAGATGTTCGGCTCGTGCCGGGCGCCGAGATACGACTGCTCTACCTTGTGGGTTGGTCACCCCCGGGGTGTAAGGGCACACTGGAGCAGTTGGACCCCATATGTCGCATGAGAAGGTCAGCGCTCGTGCGAACCAGGAGCATATGAGGAGGGACCCCTTTGATGAGTGAGGACGTAAAGAAATCGCTCATTGCAAACCTCCGTGGGTTTTTCGGGCTTAAAAAGGTCTTTTCGAGGATGGGAACGCGGAAGTCCCCTAACCTATAAGAGACAATTGTGTGACCAGCCCAACCTTGGGACGTGCTGAGCTCGAATCAGTGCGTCCCTCCTTTTTTATATGGATTCTTGACACGAATAGGGGCTTCAGGTATTCTATTGCCAACCATTGAACCGCAGAATATAGGCAACCATAAGTCCTATCGAGGTTCAAAAGGCAAGAAATTGCCTGTATTCTGCGGCCCAATAGGCCGCATTTATTATTTTCTATGCCAAAGACCCGAGAGCAAAAGAAAGAAATCGTGGCGCGTCTTGCGGAAAAAATGTCCCGCATGAAATCCGCTGCCTTTTCTTCGATTTCTGGGTATACCATGGAACAGGCAAATGCTTTGCGCGGAAAAGCTGCAGAGAAGAATGTGGACATCTTCATTGCAAAAAAGACCCTGCTTGGGCACGCAGCAAAGCAAGCAGGTTTTACGGTAAACACAGAAGACTTCGACGGTTCGATCCTCACTGCCGTTGCCTACAACGACGAGGTATCTGCTGCCAAAACCTTGAAGGAATTCACCAAGGTGAATGAAAACTTCAAGCTTGTCGGTGGAATCCTTGAAGGAAAGGTGATTTCCGCAGAGATGGTCAATCAACTGGCGATGCTTCCTACCAAGGAAGAATTGCTTGGCCGCATGGTTGGAAGCCTCAATGCCCCAATTTCCGGATTCGTTCACGTACTTTCCGGCAACTTGCGTGGCCTTGTTACAGCGCTTACTGCCATTAAAGATCAAAAAACAACATAAATTATTTCTATGTCAGACGAAACAAAGGACGTCGTAGTCCCAGAAAAGTTCCAGAGCTTGGTTGAGACCATCGAAAAGATGTCTGTGCTCGACCTTGCAGAACTCGTAAAGATTCTTGAAGATAAATTCGGCGTAAGCGCCGCAGCTCCAGCCATGATGATGGCAGCAGCTCCAGCCGCAGCAGCCGAGGAAGCAGAGCAAACAGCGTTCAACGTTGAGCTCACATCTGCTGGTGGCGCAAAGATCAATGTGATCAAAGTTGTGCGCGAAATCACAGGTCTTGGTCTCAAGGAAGCAAAAGATATTGTCGACGCTGCTCCAAAGAACGTCAAAGAAGGCGTTTCCAAAGCAGAAGCAGACGAAATGAAAAAGAAACTCGAGGAAGCCGGTGCAACCGTCAGCGTAAAATAAGTGTTCGAAAAATAAAGCATCCGCTCGCAAGGGCGGGTGTTTTGTTTTGGGTTGCAAAATCGACTCGAATCGCCTAGGATAATTCCGTCGTGCAAACCGTTCCTCGAGGAGGCGATCATGCCGATCGGATTCACTGTTGGACACGTGTTCTTTGTGAGCGTTCATCCCACGCGTATCCCGCTCATCTTTGTGTTCATGGAGAAGATCCAGGCACTCCGCATCGATGGGGTGTTGTGCCTGTGTGGGCCGCAGGCGTGGGGATCTCTGGGCGGGTGGATGGGTCGCGTAGAGGACATCAAGGCAATCGTCACTCTGTGCGACGGCGGCTCGAGTTTTTTCTTGGGATCAGATATGCCCAAGTTCGAAAACCCCGACCGTCTGTTCGTCCCGGGAGACGCTCTGTGTCGCATCTTCGTCGGAGACATGCGCACGATTCTCGTGGTCTCCAAGGTCCCGCTCTCCGAGTTCGTGGAGTTCAAGAACGGGCTCCGCACGTATCTGCAGGAGCAGGGCGTCGTCTGCGAGAACATCACGTTCTGATCACCGTCGCGTCTCCTGGCCCGCCCTTCACAGGCGGGCTTTCGCATTTGCAAAATCGTCAGGAATTCAATAGGATAACGCTGACTTTCACCAGGAGAAGAGTTATGCGAAACGCATTCTTCGTGAGTGCTCGTACCGAACCGGGGCTGGGAAGATGGCTTCGCCTCGAATGCGATATCGACATGGTGGTGGGGATGTACGCAGACGTGAGGAGTCCGGATTCGCTCGCGGGCGTGATCGACTCGGAAGCGATGGAGGCAGAATATACGGATGGGGAGTGGCTCCGGGAAGCATTTGCGGACGCTCGTGTTTCCGCAGATACGATCCTCCGGAGACTGATCGAGCACAACGTCGACGCGAAGGAGATCTTCGACTCCCGCATGCAGAATGTGGCGTTCGTCTGCGACTGCAGGGACGGCTGCAGTTGCTCGAAGTGCTCACCGCTTCGTGAGGCCATCGAGATCCTCTTCCCAGACGTGAAGATCGTCCACCTCACCTACCCGTCTTCGCCGTAGTTCCACCGTCCTTCTGTCCCGCGCCCTGAACTGGGGTGGCGGGACTTCGTGTTTTCTGTGGGTAAGTGATTTGTGCAAAAATAGAATGACTATAAAATGAACAAGGCTTTAACAACCATTTCATGCAATTTCTTCATGCCGAAGACGAACATAAAGAGCTTACCTACGAAGACGTGTTCTTAATGCCTCGCTATACCGAGGTAACGTCTCGAATGGACGTGGATTTGCGCCCATCGGGCGTTGAAGGCTTGCAGATCCCGATTGTGGTCGCGAATATGACTGCCGTGGCCGGGCGTCGTATGGCCGAGACCGTGGCGCGTCGAGGAGGGCTTGTGGTGCTCCCGCAGGACATGCCCCTGGAGCGCATGGAACAAATTGTTGCTCATGTGCAATCGTGCCATCAGGTTTACGAAACGCCGGTTGTGCTCAAGAAAGATGAAACCGTACAAACGGCACTCAATCTCATCTACAAGCGCGCTCATCGCGGGGTGATTGTGGTCGATGATGCAAATCATCCGGTAGGGATTTTTACCGAGGCTGACGGGGAATCACGCGATCGCTTCCATTCGCTTGAAGACGCCATGACAAAAGATGTCGTCACCATTCCCGAGCACTTCACTCCACGCGAAATTTTCGAGCTTTTGCATACGCGTCGGCTTTCGTTTGCGCCAGTGGTGAATCGCGACGGCGTGCTTGTTGGAGCAATGACCAAAAAAGGGGTGCTTCGATCGTTTATTTATAAGCCAGCTGTGAATTCACATGGGAAGCTGATGACTGCGGTTGCGGTTGGGATTAATCGCGACGTGGAAGCTCGCGTTCGTCGTTTAATGGAAATTGGGGTGGATGTGATTGTTCTTGATACCGCGCATGGTCATCAAAAGCGCATGCTCGAAAGCATTAAACTTGCTCGGCAAATCTTGGGGCCGTATCGACCCCTGGTTGCAGGAAATATCGCAAGCGAGCAGGCGGCGTCAGATTTTATCGACGCTGGTGCCTCAATTCTCAAGGTTGGGATTGGGCCTGGGGCAATGTGTACCACACGCATGATGACCGGCGTTGGGCGTCCGCAATTTACGAATGTCTATCAACTTTCTAAAGTCGCACGAAATAAAGGTGCCTATGTTTGGGCAGATGGAGGGATCAAACATCCGCGGGATGTATCGCTTGCAATTGCGGCAGGAGCGTCGTGCGCATTTTTTGGATCGTGGTGGGCCGGAACGTATGAAAGTCCTGCGGATATGCAAGTTGATGAGCAAGGGCGCCAATATAAAGAAAATTATGGCATGGCCTCTCATCGAGCGGTCGTGAATCGTAATGAGAAGCTCGACGCCTACGAAGTTGCTAAGCGCGAATTCTTTGAAGAGGGAATTAGCCAATCTCGCATGTATTTGAAAGATCGGGAAAAAAGCGCAGAAGATATTTTGGATCGGATTACTGCCGGACTTCGAAGCACGTGCACGTATATGGGCGCCATGAACCTCGAGGATCTGCACAAAAATGCGATTGTGGGCGTACAAACGAATGCAGGATATCGCGAGGGCCAGGCATATTCGAATGGTTGGTAGCATGACGCTCTTGACAGGATGTGAAAAGTGATTGCGCAATCGAGGATAATCTGCGACAATAGGCTTGTTTTGAAATTAACGACAAAAATTATGTCATGTCAAACATGTGCATGTGGTTCAGACAATGTTACGAAATTGGAAAATGGTAACTGCCAGTGCCAAGATTGCATGGCAGAATACGAATGCCAGTGTGGTGACGAAGCTGTTGCAGAAGAAGCTCCAGAAGTTGTGGGTGAAGAAGCTCCAACCGTCTAGTTCAAATATAAAACAGGGCTTCGGCCCTGTTTTGTTGTCCCTGTGTCATTGCGAGCCCGAAGGGCGAAGCAATCTATCCGATTAGATTGCTTCGTCGCTGATTATCATAGAGCTCCTCGCAATGACACAAAAGAGAGGATTCAAATATCGCCCACCGCAGGAGTTTGATCATTGACGCTGACGGGGATTTATGATGAAATTTTGCCGTTCAAGCGATGGAAAGCGGTGAAAATCCGCTGCTGTCTTTTCGCAACGGTAAAGAATGTCTTCCGTCTGAAGCATGTTTGAAGCCCGGTCTTTCGCTTTGGATATAAAAATAGCGCCTCGAAAAGGGCGCTATTTTTTATTGAACGAGGTGTGAGGCTGGGAATGAGTAAACCGCGGTTGCGGTGCTGAAAAGAATTGTGCGTGACGCTTCGCGCACCGTGAAGCTAATGGCATTGCCAAGTTCTGCGGCGGTATATTGGGCAACCAAGGTGCCGTCTTTTTTGTATACGATTACACGAGATTCACCCGCATCGAGAATATAGAGGTAATCGGTTCCAACCGTTGTCCAAATTTCACGTGGGTTCTTAAGCGCTGGTTCCAACGTCCCAAGAGGAAAGCTCACTTCACGACCGGATGTGAACCGCACAATGCCCGCGCTTGTGAGCACAAAGACGTCGCCGTCAATCGTGAGATCGCGCGCATTGGCCAGGCTCGAGTTCTTGGTGATGATCCAATTGGTGCCTGCGTCATACCCTTCTCCTTGTGGTCGCATCTTAATGATCTGCTCGGCACTCGAGTTCAAAACGTAGAGATTGTCGTTGTAGAGCGTAATCGCGTCAATCGCCTGCAAATTAGGTGCGCCACTGGTAACAGGATTGATGGTTTTATTGGTTGGATCAATTTTGCCAAGATTACGCGTCGGGTCTACAAACAAAAGATTGCTTCCTGATCCGGTTGCGCGAACTGGGTAGCCGATGCTTCCATTTGTGGTGGTGATTGGCTCGAAAACTAAGGATAACTCATTGAGACGATAAAGCTCGCTCGCGGACGTTATGCCATAAACTACGTCACCAGCTTCCGATGAGAGCACAAATTGTTTTGTGGCGTCTTGCACGCCCATATCCGCAAGGAGCGTTTGCGTTACAGGGGTTGATTGGCGAATGGAATCAAGAATAGTTTGAATTTGAGATTCGTATTCTGCTTTGCGAGTTTTTTGGGCGTCCGTGCCAGTGGGGAGCGATGCAAGAAGGGTTGTAGCGTCATTCAAGAGTGTTCGCGCTTGCGCAGTATCGTCGTAGATGAGGCGTGCTTCGGCTTCATCGGTTTTCTCATCAATACGCGTTGCAATCACCTCGAATGCTTCATCGGCTTTTTTGAGGTCTTTTTGATGATGCAGATAATTGGCGCCTCCAATTAAAATGAGCAGCGTCACGAGCGCGCCTGCCGCAAGATAGCGACTGCGGGGAGGAAGATATTTGATGCGTTTCCAGAATTTACTGAGTTTTTCCTTGAGTGCATCTTTTCGTTCTCGGTCGCGAACAAGCTTATAAATTGCTTTGAATGCAATGGCAATCCCTCGAATAAGAAATCGCAATCCTGCCAAAATCAGCACGAAAATGAGGGCAATGAGTTTTACAATGATTTGAAGAATGAAAATGAGCGTACTTTTTGCTCCGCGAGAACTGGAAGAGGGGAAGAGCTTGAGGAGCGGGGCCGTAAGTTTTTCAATGGATTTTCGAATATTGGGAGTTTGTTCACCAAGAATTGAGGCGGTTTTGTTTTGAGTTTCACTGAACTGATCGAGCGACGTTATAGGATTTTCTTTCATGGGTGGCCCAGATGGCACAAGATCCGCTACTTGAAACGTAACTCCACCGTAGGATTCGCCAAAACTCACATGTTGCTGGATGCGTTTCAGTGCACCCGATGGGGGAAGTGTAACAAGAATTTCTTGCAAATCTTGCAAGGTGCACTCGCGAGCCGGAACGCGTGTTGCCAAATAGAAGATGTCGCCCGCATTCATTTCGCCGTCGAGCACGGTTAAAAATGGTTTTTGCCAATTGCGCTCCTCGGGTGGCTCGAATTGCTCATCGAGTTCGTAGATCACGAAACGCTTTTTGCCGGTTTGATGCATGAAAAGCGTCATGAGCTTTCCACTGCCTGACAAATAAATCTGACGGTTAGCCACAATCCCAATCACTGAGTGAAATTCTGTGAGCGACATGGGAGTATTCTGGGACATAAATTGCCCCAAATCCTCGTTAATGAACTGGAGAGCTTGCTCGAAGCGTCGGGCAGGATTGGCTTCCCCTTGCATGTCTTGCGCAAGTTTTGCAAGCCCTTCATTGATGATTTCCGCAATGCGCTCACGCTTTTCATCGGGTTTCCCTAAGATGCGTGTTAATCCAAAAACAGAACCAGTTCCATTTGCCAGGGGGAGAAGCGTGGTTTTGAGCACGCAATTTGGCTTTTCTGGTTGAGAGTTCTGTTCTGCGGACTTGATGGTGAGCTCGGACATAGCAGTGTTTGCCCTTTACGGATTTGCGGTTCCATTTTACACTAATTGTATCTCGTGCAATAGGGGGTGGCGAGGAGCTTGAACACTATTTGTACTCTCCTATGTCAAAACAAGTAAAAGAGGAGTTGGAACTCCCGGAATCGGTCATGCAAACCTCAGCGGATTTTCGGCTTGAGCAACTCTTTGGGTCAACCACGCGCGTGCGACTTTTACGCTTGCTCTTGGAGCATACGGATCGTTCATTTTATGTGCGAGAACTCACGCGTCGCATTGATGCGCAACTGAACTCCGTGCGTCGAGAATTGCAGAATTTAATCGATATTGGAATCATTTTGGAAGTAGAAGGCACGATTCTGCCAAATGAAAAAAAAGATGGGTCTGGCAAATCTGCAGATAAGAAAAAGTACTACAAGGCCAATACGGATTTTGCCTTTTTTGAAGAGCTCCGCGGGATCATGAAAAAATCCTCAGTTCTCATGCACAAGCAACTTGTTCAAGACCTCAAGGCACATGGTCGACTTGATCTTCTTTTACTCACAGGCCAGTTTATTGATGCAAAGAATGTGCCAACCGATGTACTTGTTGTGGGAACGCTCGACACGAAAAAATTACAAAAAGATATTGAAACATTTGAAGCTCAAATTGGGCATGAGGTCAATTATACCTATATGCCTCGGGAGGAATTCGTGTACCGCAAAGAAGTGAAGGATCGATTTCTATCCTCGATCTTGCAGGCTGAACACGTTCTACTCGTAAATGAAATCGACGAAAAAATATGATGCTCTATCTAAACGGTTCTGATATTGCGCATTTAACCCTTGGATGTAAAGAAAACGAGGGCACATGGCAATTTGAATCGTTTGATGTTTCGCCTGAGCAATTTTTGAAAACGATCGATGGATTTTTGCATGCACAACAGAAATCGATTGAAGACGTCGAATCCATCTTCATCGTGGTGGGGCCGGGATCTGCCACGTCTTTGCGTGCCTCAATCTCGATTGCAAATACCTGGCACTTTGTTCGCAAAATTGCGCTTCACGGGATTGAGAAAACCGCTGAACAATCCGATGAAGATGCGTTGAACACATATACGCAAAAAGAACAGGGTAGCGCTGAACACCAAATATATTTAGAACCAAAATATAGCCAAGGGCCACAAATTACTGCGTCCAATAAGGACCAGTTAGGACGCCCTATGGCTTCTAATTCTTAATCGATTTATTTATGCCAGATTACGTTGACGTGCTCCGAGCCACATTCGTGGACTTGTGGGCATCCGCAATCGAGATTTTGCCTCGCATCGTTCTTGCAATCGTTATTTTTCTTCTTGGCCTTCTCATTGCGAGCGTTCTAGAAACAGCTATTATTCGTCTTTCCAAAATGCTCAAGTTGGATGAACTCTTAGAAAAACTTGAGATTCGCCAAATTTTCAACCGCATTGGGCTCAATATGGACTTTGGCGTCATTTTGGGCTGGATTGCAAAGTGGTTTGTGATTATCCTTGCCTTGATTATTGGCGCGGACACCTTGGGATGGGATGAGATTACGCTTTTCCTCACAAACGTTGTTTCCTATATTCCAAGCGTTCTCATTGCCGTCATCATTATGTTGGTTGGGTTGGTGCTTGGAAACGTAGTGCAGAAAGTGGTGAGTGCTTCGCTTGAAGCTGCGAAAATGATGAGCGCCGGGTTTATTTCGGGCATTGCCAAGTGGTCCATCATTGTTTTTAGCATTATGGCAGCGCTTGTGCAGTTGGGGATTGCCGAATCGCTCATTGAAACGCTTTTCACAGGATTTGTTGCAATGATTGCGATTGCTGGCGGTTTGGCATTTGGACTTGGCGGAAAAGATCATGCAGCGCGCATGCTCGATTACATCAAGAAAGATTTAACCTCAAAGGATCAGCAATAGGTTCTTGACAAGAAAGGCCCGACATCGGGCCTTTTATGATAGAATGATAGAAATTAACGTTTCAAATATGAGAGAAATTCCATCAGGTCCTGGGGAGCAGGAGGCCGAGAAATTCGTCGCCCCAAAATCAGAAGAATATCGTGCACAAGAAGATGCATGGTCAAATATGCGAGAAGGTTTACAAGGGCGTGAAAGAGATCTTGCTGAGAACGAAGCATATCGTGCGCATATGTTGGCTTATCATGAGCGTGGAAAAGAATATCAGGAAGCAGTTGAGCAGTTAGCTAGCGAAGTAATTGATAAACTCAAGAGCGTTTTATCGGAAATTCAAAATGAGGAATATCGTGCATTTCTTGAACGTGTACTAACAGATCTATCGAAAAAACCAGCAGAAAGGAAAAATGCCGGGGATAGAATAGTTGAGAATATCGCCTTTGAGAATTGCCCGCTCTATACAGGGGATATTGGCATTGGAGAAGGGGATGAGGAGACAAAGAAGCTCAAACACGATACCCATCTTGTGCTCGAAGTTCTAGCAGATACAAGACAAAAAATAAAAGAAGTACTCAAGCTAGAGGATTAGAAAAACCGCCCTTCACGGGGCGGTTTTATATTTGTTTTTCTACGGCGTCGATATTGGATGGCAATAGCACGTGCACTGGCCAAATACGCCACAATGGCGTGAATTTGTGATTTGGCAAGCGCCGGCCACCACATCTCCGTCTTCCACTTCCGTATCCCATTTACATTCACCGGTCATGGGTGTGCTTTCATTGAGTTCGCACGCAAAGGCACAGCTGTCTGCAGATGCATAGGGGATCGTGGGAGGATTACAAACAGATGTTTGGAACAGTGCCCATTCTTCGCAAATACGACCATCTGCGAAGACGCAATACCCAGCGTCACCCTCGGGAGATTTCAAATTCGTTGAATTGCCTCCAAGCGTTGCGCAATTGGTGGATGCAGGATTGGCCATAGCAACTGGTGCTACTTCCTCGACAACTTTTGTAATCATTTTTGCCCAGAGTTTCATTTCACCCAACTGGCCGGTTTTCAGTTGTCCTTGAACAATCACCCTGTCGCTGTCTTTCAATGCTGTTACATCAAGATCGGGCCATTGCTCGCTTTCAAGAATCATATCGCCATAAAGCGTTTTGATTTTGCTCTCTCCGTCGGTAAGGACAAAACACTTGCCAACGCAGGTTTCCATTTCTCCAATCGTTCCAACAATCTCCATTTCGATGTTTTGAACTGGAGCTGCGAGCACTTCGGCAAGAGGAATCTGTGTCTCGTCACCCTTGAGTTCACCGCAAATTACTTTGACGAACACTTCAGGTACATCAGCGTTCTCGAGGATTTCGGAAACTTCAGATGCGACTGAACACACAATTAGTCCAGCCTGGTATCCTTCAACATTCAAGAGCGTACCGTTTGCAACGTTTTGCAAATTCGGTTGAAATCCTTTTTGCGCCAGGTAGGTTTTTACGCCAGCGAGTTGGTTCATAGTCACGGTGGCGCTCTTGGTCATTTTTCCCTCAAGGGTAATGGCCTCGATTTTCCCACCGCGCTCAATATTCCACGCAAGCGAATTATCCTTTACAGCGCTCCATTCAGCTGGAACCGTGGTTCCAAGCTCCTCCAAAAGCACAACGGTCGGGGTTTTCGGTTCCTCCGAAATCACTGGTGTTTCTTCAACCGGGATATTGGCTGGGTTTGTCATGGAAAGATACAGCCCACCAAAAATAACCACGACCGAGAGAATCACCAAGGAAATATAGTGTTTCGTTCTCATAAGACTGGGATAATGCTTAAGTACAAACAGTTTATCGGCTACAGCGTGGGATGCAAGAAGTTATGAACAGGGAGGAATAGGAACTTGTCTTAAAGAAAGAATTCATCCGTATCCCAATCGATCACATTATTTGCGATGTATTCCTTGATTCGATTCAAATCTTCATCATCGCGAACGATGTGTTCGTAGAAGCGAGGTTGCCAATCGAACGTGATTTCAGGGAATGCTTGATGTATCTCTTTTGAACAGGATGATTTAAACGCTCGAATAATTGCAGAAAGCGATCCGGATTTGGGAGAAATGAACGAATATCGATTCGTCGTAGGGACGTTGCGTGCAACGTCCATTGAATTGATTTCGTTGCGAATTTCAATAATTCCGTGAAAATGATTTGGCATCACAACGAAATCATGCAGAATAACGTTGTTTCGGTGTTTTGAGATTGTTGGCCAATTATTTTCAACAATGGTTCCGATATCGGAGATCGCCATGATTTGATTTGAGATATTTCCAAAAAATTGTTCACGATTTTTCGTGCAAAATGTAACAAAATAGATTGCATCTTGTGAATAATCAAAATGAGGAAGTCGCATCGTTCGTTTCATAATGATTTCATTTTACCTCAAGATCGCTGTTGATTTCACGGACGTTGCACGCAACGTCCCTACGCGATATGCATCGTTCGCGCCTCGCTTCCAACCCGTTCGAATCCCTATTACAAAACAATCCCTCATAGCTCAACAACGTTGAGCGACGAGGGATGGTTCCCGGACAGGGATTCGAACCCCGATTCTCAGTGCCAGAGACTGATGTCCTGCCCTTAGACGATCCGGGAATAAATGTGGCGGAATCATAACGTAAAAAGAGGGGATTGTCAATGAAATACGATCTGTTCATTTTGTTCGATTTGAGCAATAATATCCAGCAGATTAATCAAAATGTAAAAATGAAATTATGGAATATCTATCGCTTTTCATTTTTTCACCCATCGTCGCTTTTTTTATTCACCTATTTATCGCGATTAAAAAGAAATATCCGATGAATTGGTGCCTTGTTTGGCCGATTCTTCTAGGAATATTTGCTGGGTTGGTCTATGGGTTTGGGCAAGGCACCTCTGGAGCAGTAGCCGGGATTGCTATGGGAACACTCATGGTTCTTGCTGTTGAAGGGATGATTATGTTTATTGCAACACTGATTGTCCGATGGAGGAAACGGTGTTCTTCGGGATTTGTGATTGTATTTATTTTCTCGATGATTGGGGTATTTTTCTTCTTGAGGATTATTGATATGACATTCATTACAACGCGCGAAACAGGCGAAAAAGGAAACGCCTGGGTGCATTCGCAATATCCTGATTGGCGGATTCTCGATTGATCCCCTCGGCTGATATCCGTCGTTCAGATCTGCTGTAATCTCCTCACTATGTTTCTACGAAAAAAAGATTATCTCATGCTCTTTACGGTTGTCCTGGGTATGGTTATCTTTATAGAACCTTTTATTTTCGTTGCGGCACCGCATAGTTATTTTGCCCAAGTTATTCTTTTAAGCTACATGACGCCGTCGCTTGTCATCCTCGCCGTTTACATGGGGAATCCTTTGCCAACACTAAGCGTGCCGGTTATTCTTAATACGATTTTTCTTTACGTATCCCTTGGCCTCATCGTTTATTATGCTGCGCTATCCTTGCATCAACTCAGAAAACAGATGAGAAAAAATAAGTAGAATCCCTGTCCGGGAACCAAAAAAAATCATGAACACCCGTTCGTGATTTTTTATTTTGCGCGAGAAATTATGCTATAATTCCTTCGTGCAAAAACGGAGGAAGAAAATTCCCTATCGCAGAATTCTTGCGATGGTTTGGCCATCCATGAAACCCTCATGGAAATTTTTGCCATTGTTTTTTATTGGTGCATTTATTCTTGCCGCGTTTGCGGTTTCCGAACCATATCTTTATGGCTCGATTATCGACACAGTTCTCAATGCCGTGGGGCAGGGGCTGACTCTTAAAACCGGATTTGCGCAAGTCATCCCGTTCCTTATTATTTGGGGTGGAATCGTGATTGGAGAAACGAGCCTTGCGGCGCTTTATAATTATTATTCTTGGTTTTTCTCTCATCGCGTTTCTGGGACATTTGTTCAATCGCTGTACGCAAAGTTGCTCGAGCTTGATATCTCTCGATTTCGTTCTCAACGATCTGGTTC
Source organism: Patescibacteria group bacterium (assembly GCA_041666205.1). Classification (GTDB taxonomy): domain Bacteria; phylum Patescibacteriota; class Patescibacteriia; order UBA9934; family UBA9934; genus JBAYHI01. The sequence goes on along the minus strand of JBAYHI010000006.1, from coordinate 45,911 downwards.
GATGTTTCGACGCATGGATAATGCCTGGGATGGGCTTTGGCATATCCAATATGCCATCATCGGTACGTATTTTATTGAGGGCATGCGATTTTTGCTTGCTTTATCCGTAGGATTTTATATTAATTGGCAACTCGCGCTCGTTTCTTTCATCCCAATGCCAATCGTGATTGGTTTAGCAATCCTCAATTTGCGCGCCAATGCTGAGCAGCAAGATAAGGTTTCAAAGTTTTGGGAAAAAATTTATGGGCGAGTTGGCGACGTATTTGCAAATATTGCGAGCATAAAAAATTTCGTGCTTGAGCGAAAGGAAATTGCGAAGTTTGCGGCGCTCTATCGTCAGGCGCTTCGCAATCAAATGGGCGTCAGTCGTCGATGGTCCTTGGTGGAAACCGGATACGGGAGCACGTTTATTTTGGGTCGCCTTGTTATTTTTATTTTGGGATCCTACTTGGTCCTAAAAGGAGAGGCGACGGTTGGAACGCTTGTGATGTTTTTGGGATTCACCAATTTTCTTTTTTCATCTGTTGCGCGACTTTCGAGCTCCTTCCCAGAAATTTCGCGTGCGTTTTCTAATTTGAATCGCGTGCTCGATGATTGGGAAAAGATTCCGCTCATTCAAGATCCTGAAAAACCAACTCGGCTGAAATCCGTTATTGGGCGAGTGGAATTCAATGATTTATCGTTTGGCTATCTCAAGGGCGTACCGATTCTGCGTGATGTGTCATTCACCATTCCTGACGGGCAAACCTATGCGATTGTTGGTGCATCGGGATCAGGAAAATCAACCTTGGCACAAATGCTTCTGCGATTCTACGATCCCTGGGAAGGGGAAATCACCATCGACGGTGTTCCGATTCGTGAGCTATCGCTTGATAATTTGCGCAAGAATGTCGGACTCGTGATGCAAGAAAATTTGCTCTTCCACGATTCTATTTTGCAAAATATCCGCTTGGCAAAACCGAGTGCCTCGGAAAAAGAAGTTGTGGAGGCTGCAAAGCGTGCGCAAGCGCATGAATTTATCTCCAAACTCAAGAAGGGCTATCACACCGTGGTGGGCGAGCGCGGCGTAAAACTCTCTGGCGGAGAAAAACAGCGCATTGCCTTGGCCCGCGTATTGCTCGCCAATCCTCCAATCCTTGTGCTCGACGAAGCAACAAGTGCGCTTGATTCAAAAACAGAGCATTTGCTTCAGGGTGCACTCAAAGAAGTCATGAAGGGCCGAACGTCGCTTGTGATTGCGCACCGACTCTCGACGATTATGGAGGCTGATCAGATTCTTGTGATGGACAAAGGACGCGTTGTTGCGAGTGGCACACATGCACAACTCCTCACGAGCAATGCACTCTACAAACAGTACTGGGAAATCCAGGCCGGAGGGTACGAAAAATAGGGGTCTTCCCAAACCAAAAACCCATGATAGAATACCCGCATGATTCCCGTAGTACTTCAAAGCGGAGAGGATCGACGACGACTTGTCTCAAAGGCGGTCGAATCATTGGGCGACCCATTTTTTGATCGTCTCAAAAATGCCAGAAGCGTTTTTGTGAAAGTTGATTTGTCACATCACGAACGTCAGCTTGCTTCCACCCATGTCGATGCGGTGCGTGGACTCCTGGACGTCATTTTTTTGCATGCTCGACCCGAGGTGATGGTGGGCGACGGGGGATTTACCGGGACGGTTGCAGCGTTTCGAAATTTTGGCTTTGACCGATTGGTGGAAGAATATCCGCATACCTCGCTTGTGGATTTGAATGCCGATGAGTTTGTGGAGGGAAGTGTTTTGCGCGCTGATGGTTCTGTGATCCCGATTCATCGTTCGCGCATGGCGTCTCAAGCCGATTTGCGCATCTCGCTTGCACCCATGAAAATCCATCGCGAATATGGGGTGGCACTCACGGTCCTCAATTGGGTGTTGGGCACGTGGATTGTCCCGCCTCGTGTGAGTCCGCGCGGGCTCGTATACGCGCGCTCGCCATGGCTTTCTGATGGCATGGCATCCGCACATCGGTCGTTTATGGAACTCTGGCGTCAGTGTCCGTGTGACGTGGGGATTATTGATGGAATCGACGCAATGGAAGGTGATGGCCCACTTGATGGCACGCCACTCGCATTTGACGCGGTGCTTGCGGGCATGGACCCGGTTGCTGTTGATGCGATTGGGAGCGCAATGATGGATATTGAGCCAGAGCAAATTCCTTACTTAGCATTTTGCGATCAAGAACGATTGGGAACGATTTCACTGGGGCACATCAATATTCCACCCATTGAACTTTTGCAGCGAAAATATCATTTTGCCCGCCCGATTGGGTTTGAGGAAAACTTGGCGAGCGGTTTTATTGTATAATGTTTCCACTATGTCAGTTGCAATTTTTCCAGGACGCTTTGAACCATTCCACAACGGGCATTTGCTTGTTGTGCAAGGAATGGTAAAAACCGGCAATCGCGTGATCATTCCCATTTGCCGTGATCCGAAAATAAAACATGTGTTCACCGAAGAAGAAGTGCGTGAAATGATTTCTTCTGCATTACTCGCCGAGGATATTCTGGACGCCGATATTGTGGTGGTTGAAGATATGTCCACCGATGCCCAATGGGTGGATCGCATTTTGGAAGCCGCAGGTCGCCCGGCCGATGCAGTGGTATGGAGTGGCAACGAAGCGGTGCGAAAGATTTGCGAGGAAAATCACGTGGCGACAAAAAAGATTGTGCCTGTGCCAGGCATCGATACACACGAGATTCGAAAATGGATTGAAGCGGGCGATGAGAAATGGCGCGACAAGGTGCCCGACGACGTGGCACAAATCATTCGACGACGATTTGCTTCATAAAAAAAGAGGCCACCTTGCCGGAAACAAGGTGGCTAGTGCGTTGATGCTCAGTTCCATGCCCCGTCCTGGATGACGGTTTTGCTGATCACGAATCCCGAGGGAAGATGGCGTTTCGGGTGCGCGTGGCGTTGCCGACGAGCGCGAGGCTTCCATCCCCAGTGCGGGAAGCGACCAGGGCAGTAGAACTTTTTGTGAGCTGTGCAAGGGGCGAGTCCCCCGGCGCCAAAGTGTACGTTCACGATGTCTCCTTAGACTCGCTACTCGGTAGCGAGGAGGAGCCACCTGCCGGGGCGGCAACTCGTTTCCGGAGAGGAGAGAGGTGATCTTGTCACCATCGTGAATAAGCACTTATCAACGCGCCAATATTCTAGCGGAAAGACGCAATTCTTTGCAAGTAGGGACGTTGCGTGCAACGTCCATTTATAATATTTGACCGTTCGGCCCTTGTTCGGGTATTATCATGGAGTCCTGACTTAGATCCCACCCCCTAGTGATAGGCGTATTGTGGGAAATTTATTATATGGATCAAAAATTCAAACTCGTCGCACCCTGGAAACCAGCTGGGGACCAACCCGAAGCCATTGAGAAATTAACCGATGGCATTCTTTCGGGTGCGCAAAAACAAACGCTTCTTGGCGTCACTGGGTCTGGTAAAACCTTCACGATTGCCAATGTGATTGCAAAAACCCAGAAGCCAACGCTCATTATTGCGCCAAATAAAACGCTCGCAGCTCAGCTCTGCCAAGAATTCCGCGCCTTCTTCCCAGAAAACGTGGTCGAATATTTCGTTTCCTACTACGACTACTACCAGCCAGAGGCGTATATGCCGGTAACGGATACCTACATCGAAAAGGAATCACAGATCAACGAAGAAATTGATCGTCTGCGTCACGCAGCAACGCAAGCGCTGCTCACACGCAAAGACGTCATTATCGTTGCCTCGGTTTCGTGCATTTACAGTTTGGGGTCGCCTGAGGAATATGAAAAAAGGATGTTCCGCGTCAAAAAGGGCGATCCACTCGATCGCCAGGATTTTATTCGTCGACTTGTGGCGCTCTATTATGAGCGAACGAACGCCGATGTGGGTCGCGGGCAATTCCGCGCCATGGGAGATGTGCTCGAAATCATTCCAAAAGCAGGAAATGGCACGGAAGATCGAGGCGATGAAAAAATGACCATGTATCGTGTGCTCCTTGAAAACGGTCGCGTGCAAGAAATATTGGCGCTCGATCCGGTTACACGCACCATCAAAGAACACATGACGGACTTGTGGATTTTCCCGGCTAAACATTATGTCGTGTCTGAACAGGAATCCGCTCGCGCGCTTGGGGCAATCGAGACTGAACTGAAAGACCGTCTTGCAGAACTCGAGAAGAACGGAAATGTGCTCGAATACGAGCGCCTCTCTCGTCGTACACGGTTTGATTTGGAAATGATTCGCAATTTGGGTTATTGCAGTGGAATTGAAAATTATTCGCGTCATTTTGACGGACGCAAACCAGGTGAGCCACCGTTTACGCTTCTCTCGTATTTCCCAGAAGGATTTTTGACCGTGATTGATGAGTCGCACGTCACCGTGCCTCAAATTCATGGCATGTATTTTGGCGATAAGGCGCGAAAAGATACGCTTGTGCAACATGGATTCCGATTGCCATCTGCCAAAGATAATCGTCCGCTCACGTTTGATGAATTTGAAGCGCGCACGAATCAAACGATTTATGTGTCTGCAACCCCAGCCGATTTCGAGCGCACAAAGTCTGACGTGATTGTTGAACAAATTGTGCGTCCAACCGGGCTTATCGATCCAAAAACCACGATTTGTCCGGTCACAGCAGATGGAGAGTATCCGGGTCAGATTTTTGATTTGATCGAACGCATCAAAGACCGCGTATCCAAAAATGAGCGAACGCTTGTGACAACGCTCACCAAAAAAATGGCCGAGGATTTGAAGCTCTATCTTGAGGAACAGCACGTCAAAGTCAATTACATCCATTCCGATGTCGAGACCTTGAAACGCATCGAAATTTTGCAGGATCTTCGCAAAGGCGTTTATGACGTCCTTGTTGGCGTGAACTTATTGCGTGAAGGACTCGACTTGCCAGAAGTTTCCCTTGTGGCAATTCTCGACGCCGATAAAGAAGGATTTTTGCGATCAGAAACGTCGCTTATTCAAACCATTGGTCGCGCTGCACGAAACTTGCACGGCGAAGTATTGCTCTACGCCGATCACATGACCGGATCGCTTACACGTGCCTTGAAGGAAACCGATCGACGTCGCGCCAAGCAAGTTGAATTCAATACAACGCATGGCATCACGCCAAAAGGAATTGAAAAAGCCATCCGAAATCTTGAGGTCGAGGCCGAGCAAGTTGATGATCACCGCTATGACGCGTTGCTTGCGCTTGATTTGCAACTCACAGTATCGCCCGAAGATAAAATGCGCGTGATTGCGGAAAAAGAAGAGGAAATGAGCAAGGCCGCGTCGGAGTTACGTTTTGAAACCGCGGCGCGCATTCGCGACGAAATCGAGGCACTCAAAAAAGAATAATATGCAAAACGAAATCATCATTCGCGGGGCACGAGAGCACAATCTCAAAAATATCAACGTCACCTTGCCTCGCAATAAACTCATTTGCTTCACCGGCCTTTCGGGATCGGGCAAATCTTCGTTGGCGTTTGACACAATCTTTGCCGAAGGGCAGCGACGCTATATTGAATCTTTGTCGGCATATGCTCGACAATTCTTGGGGCAAATGCAAAAACCTGATGTCGACGAAATCGAAGGGCTCTCGCCTGCAATTTCGATTGACCAAAAAGCACATAGTCGAAATCCGCGTTCAACCGTGGCAACGGTCACGGAGATTTATGATTATTTGCGTGTTTTGTATGCTCGCATTGGCGTGCCATTTTGTCCTAAGTGCGATTCCAAAATCGAAAAGCTCACGGTGGATGAAATCGTGGACTTTGTATTAGCGCACGATCAAAAAAAGAAACTCCGCCTCGATGCAACGGTTGCGGTTTTGGCTCCTGCGGTGCGTGGACGCAAAGGGGATTACTATCAACTTTTGTACGATTTTTATAATCGCGGATTCAATCAAGTGCGCATTGACGGAAAAATGTGGAAACTCTCCGAGCGCGTGAGTTTGTCACGCTATCAACAGCACACCATCGAAATTGTGATGGACCGCATTCCAGCTGCCATGCTCCAGACGCCAACCAAAGAACAGCGCGAGCGTTTGAGTGAAGCCATTGAACAAGCTATTCGCATTGGCGAAGACGTGGTCACGATTGTGTTTTCTGATGGCGTTGAGCAAACGTTTTCCACCAAATATAGCTGTACGGCTTGTGGATTTTCGTTCCCCGAAATTGAGCCACGCCTTTTTTCATTCAATTCGCCTTACGGCGCATGTCCCGCATGCGATGGACTTGGCACAAAAGATTTATTCTCGGAAGACGAGTGTGAAACGTGTCATGGTGTGCGCTTGCGCCCTGAGGCCTTGAGCGTGCGCATTGGCGGGAAAAATATTGTCGATGTCGTGCATCTCACGATTACAAATGCTGCGGAGTTTTTGCTAGAACTTGAACTCAGCGATCGCGAAAAAGAAATCGCCTCAACGGTTCTCAAAGAAATTGAAAATCGCCTCACCTTCATGCTCGACGTTGGCCTCCACTATTTGACACTCGATCGTCATGCCGGTTCACTCTCGGGTGGAGAAGCGCAACGCATTCGTTTGGCTTCGCAAATCGGTTCGCGATTAGTGGGGGCGCTCTACGTGCTCGATGAGCCAACGATTGGCCTTCACCAAAAAGATAATGAACAGCTCATTCGCACGCTCGAAGGTCTGCGCGATCTTGGCAATACCGTGATCGTTGTCGAGCACGATGAAGATACAATTCGCCGATCGGATTATATGCTCGAGATTGGTCCGGGCGCTGGTGTGCATGGTGGGCATGTGGTTGCAGAAGGAGCTACGCCCGATATTTTCCAGAATAAGAATTCAAAAACCGCTGCGTACTTGCGAGGCGACCTTAAAATTGAGGTACCAAAAAAGCGTCGCAAAATTGGACCGGATACCCTCAAGATCAAAGGTGCTCGCGCGCACAATCTCAAAAATATCGATGTGGAAATTCCGCTTCGACGATTTGTATGTGTGACCGGCGTTTCCGGTTCTGGGAAATCGAGTTTGGTGTTGGACGTTTTGTACGGCGCGCTGGCCAAGAAACTCTATGCGACGAAAGCAAAACCAGGCGAGCACGATTTGCTTTTGGGAACTGAATATCTCGATAAGGTGATTCTCATGGACCAATCCGCGATTGGCCGATCGTCTCGTAGCAATCCAGCAACCTATACGGGCGCCTGGGGACCGATTCGCGAATTATTCGCCGCAACCGAGGAGGCACGATTCCGCGGATATAAATCTGGTCGATTCAGCTTCAACCGTCCAGGCGGACGATGTGAACACTGTGAAGGCCATGGCGAACTTGCCATTGAAATGCACTTTTTGCCAACGGTTTATGTGCCGTGTGATGTGTGCAAAGGCAAACGCTTCAGTCGAGAAACGCTCGAAGTACTCTGGAACGGAAAAAATGTGCACGAGGTTTTGGAGCTCACCATTGAAGAAGCAGCGGAATTCTTCAAAGACGTTCCAATGGTTTACGATAAATTGCATACGCTAAACGATGTAGGGCTTGGCTACTTGAAACTCGGCCAGCCAGCGCCAACGCTCTCTGGCGGGGAAGCACAACGTGTAAAACTCGCATCCGAACTGTCTAAACGCCAAACCGGTCGCACACTCTACATCCTCGACGAACCAACAACCGGACTTCACTTTGAAGATGTGAAACAATTGCTTGGCGTTTTACATCGTCTTGTGGAAAAAGGAAATTCGGTCATCGTGATCGAACACAACCTCGACGTCATCAAAACGGCGGATTGGATTATTGATCTTGGACCTGATGGTGGCGACGGAGGCGGGGAAGTTGTGGCAATCGGGACGCCAGAAGAAGTGGCGCGCAAAAAAGGAAGTCACACGGGCCACTATTTGAAGCGCATGCTCTAATATGATTCCCGCCGAAATCAAAATCAAAAATAAAGAATTACCAGATTGCCCAGGCGTATATTTTTTCAAAGACGCCACTGGCACGATTTTGTATATCGGCAAGGCCACATCGCTTGTGCGACGCGTGGGATCGTATTTTGCCAAAGCGCATAATGCGCGCCTCACCGAACTTGTCTCAAAGATTCGTCGGATTGATTACATTGAAACCGAAACCGTGCTCGAGGCGCTTGTGCTTGAGGCAAATCAAATTAAGGCGCACATGCCTGCGTACAATATTTTGGAAAAAGACGATAAGAGTTTCCAATATCTTGTGATCACAAATGAAACGTATCCAAAACCAGTCGTTGTGCGTGGAAAAGATCTGGAAGCCGAGGGCATTAAACCGTTTGATCGCGTGCTGTCGCAAGAAACCAAGAAAAAATATCTGGCCGTCTATGGGCCGTATACAAGCGGGCTGGCTTTGCGTCGAACCTTACAGTTTTTGCGCCGCATGATTCCGTGGAGCACCTGCGTGCCGGGCCAAGGTCGCCCGTGTTTTTACCGTCAGATTGGACTCTGCCCGGGCGCGTGCACTGGCGAGATTACAAAATCGGAATACAAAAAATCGATTCGACGTTTGATGTGGTTTTTTTCAGGGCACACGCAAACGCTTATCCGCCATTTGAAAAAAGAGATGCAAGACGCATCACAGAAAAAGCAATTCGAACGCGCGGCAAATTATCGCGATATGATTTTTGCGTTTGAGCATGTGCACGACGTGGCGTTCATCACCAAAGAAGATTTGGAATTACCGTTTGCGCCACAACCAAAAAGTTCACTCGATTTGATGGGACGCATTGAGGCCTACGATATCAGCAATATTTCCGGCACCTCGGCAGTCGGATCAATGGTCGTGTTTCAAAATGGTCGGCCATTTAAAAATGAATATCGAAAATTCCGCATTCAAACCGTTGTGGGATCCGACGACGTTGGCATGCTCGAAGAAGTCCTTCGTCGACGTCTTTCGCGTGCGGTCTACGCAAAACAAGCATGGGCATTGCCGGTCCTCATGGTGATCGATGGTGGGGAGGGGCAAGTGAATCGTGTAGAGCGAGTGCTGCGAGAATTTGCGCTTGATATTCCCGTGATTGGAATTGCAAAAGGATTTGACCGCAAACAAGATCGACTGGTTTTTGATAAATCAAATCGGGAAATTTTAGAAATTGCCGAGCGTGGAAAAGAAATTTTTCAGCGAGCTCGCAACGGAGCGCACCGATTTGCGATTTCGTATCACCGATTATTGCGTTCAAAAAAATTTGGGTTAAAACACGAGCGGAAGCCCTAGGGTGGGCTTCCGGAGGAGGGGGAACGATGGGGAGGGCTAGTGGTGCGTACCACCGCGGGTGGTGTCCCTGGGCAGATCGCCTGGTTCCCAGCTGCCCTGCTGATCACGGGAGTGGACGTCGATCCACTTGCAGAGCTTCTGCAGGAACCTGAGGTGATAGGGGACGATCTCGTCTGCGGGGAGGTTCTGGATGTCGAACCATTCCCCGGTGGAGATTTTTTCGCTCCAGGCGTAGACGATGTGGAAGAGGTAGATGGCGTCGCCTCGCTTGCGTTCCGCGGCATTCACTTCGTCGATGAAAGCGAATTGTGGTTCTTCCTTCACGAGAAGTGCTGAGAGATCTTCACGAAGAAGACGTTGCCACATGGCGGGTAGGGGATCGTTTGGGCGCTTGGTGGTGCTGGGCACGTGGAGCTTCCCAGCATCGATGTCGCCCAAAGGTCGGCGCGTGAGGAGGATTCGAATCCTTCCTCCGTTGTCGATGTGGAGGACTGCAAGCGAGAGCATGATCTGCGGGAAGATCTTCCCGAACTCATCGAAATACCACGATGGGATGAGCCCGGTTTCGCGGATGCTCCGTCGGAGCATCGTGATGATCCGACGCGCATGCGGTTGTAGTTCGAATGCGCGACGCATGATCTTGCGATGTAGGGGGACTTCGTTCACATTCACCTCCAGAGGTCGCGCCCAATTTAGCGCGATTTTTTTGTTTGGTCAATTTGTGACGCAAACGGAAAAGGACCCCGATGGGTCCTCACGAAGATACGAGCGTGAACTAGCGAAGCTGAAGGTGCTCACGCAGATGGCCGACGACGTCGCGGTGATCGTCCAGCAGGGCGGGGAGGCGATCCATGTTCCAAAACATCATTGCCTTGGGCGGTTGGAAGCGATTCGACACGTCCACGACGTAGATGTCGTAGAAACGAGTCACGCGACCTCCTCCGGTGCAGTAGAGGCCTGTGCAGTGCCGAATATCATCGTCCAGAACAGTCAGGCCAAATGATGCTACGGGGTAGGTGAGCGTTCGGATGATGCTCGGCGGGGTGTTGGCTCCATTCAGTCGATCACTTGGCAGTCTCCATTGGTCTGCGTGTGGATCACTGATTGGTCCCCTAACGAGGTAGATGAATGCACGCGTGTCTCTGCTTTGGAGAAATGCCAGGATCACGTAGATGGATGGGATGAACGTGTCGAGCACCCTCAAGACATCATCTGTGAATCCGGCACCACTCATGTCTTTCAGATTTTCTGCGAGGAGCTTGTTGATTGTACCCAGATCGGCGGGACGCATGAGTTCCTCCAAGAAAGCCGTGCTATTGAACCGCACATATGTGAATGCGTCAATTCTTCATAAACACAAACGGGGCCGAGGGCGCCCCAGGGAGAACAAGGAGTCGATGTGATTAGATTTCATCACAGAATGACTCCAGAACTCGACGATCGATGTCCGCGAGATCGCTCGGGGGACTGATCATAGAGTAGAAATTGACCATGCGATCGACGTTCTCGATGTTTACACAACAGATGTGATAGGTGACACCATCGAGTTCGACGATGAAGTGGCGCACAGGGTCCTTCATCACACGTTGCACAACACTGAAGGGTCGCTCGCGTCTGCGGAGCTTGGCGTTCGCGGCGTCGAGTGCGGTCTTCGAGCCGTTCGGAATCTCCATCTGTTCGAATGCCCGTCCATTGTGGGGCGTGCACGGCAGATGACACTCCATATCTTGTGGCGCGATTTCGCGCAAAAGCACGAATACAGCAACATGCTTGTCTGACGGCATAAAACCTCCCGCGCAGACACATCCATTTGAACAGGGAAACAGGCGGACGTCAACTTTACTTCCGTCATCCTGAGCGTTAGCGAAGGATCTCATGATATGTCGAGAGATTCTTCACTGCGTTCAGAATGACGGAAAAGAAGAGGGTAGACTATAAAATTTCCTGCAATTGTCGTTTTTCAAATGTGATCATGTCGTTTGGCAAATCATCGACGGGAAAGAAAGAGCCGGTTGGAAATTCGGTTTCTGCAGAAACTTCGAGGTGATGCAAAAGATGCGCGTGACGTCCGCGGTCTTCATCAAATCGGATCGTGAGGAGTTTTGGTTTCTGGGGGAGGGAACGCAATCCTAATTCTTCTGCCCAGCGTTTTTCAATATCTTCAAACGTATCAAAATAGCGCTGAATGGTTCCTGGGAAATGCCAAAGCGATGGCCAGGTTGGATCGTCTGCTGGGCGTTTGATCAAGAAAATTTGTTCACCTTCGTTTGTCTTTTTCGTCACAAGCAATTCAAATGCCGGAATCGGTACGGTACGTTCGAGTGCAAAAAAATACCATTCCGGCAGACGATGATGCGTTGACTGATATTTTTGGAGCAAAGAAAAGATCGGCGACGCAATTGGGCGAAGAAGAAAAAGAAGAAATCGTTTCATATTGCTGACATCATACAATAACTTATCCTCAAGAACAAAGACCGAACGCCTTTTTTGTTTAGTATCAGCGCAAAAATATTCTCACTCAAGTGGAAAACGGTGGTTGACCCGACCTCTCAAGTGGAGTAAAGTGGATGGCATGAGGCACAAAGTGGGTTGAACAGAGATGTTCAACGGTGTGCTTCCTTGATTTCGATTTTTATGGATCAAGCGGTTCTGGGAACTTCCCCCTGTCATGAGTCCTGGTGCGCGGAACGCAAGTTTCGCACCCATAATTCGTGGCAGTGTCAACCGCTTGTTCTTTTTATATGTTCATAGGTGAATATCATCACCAAATCGACGAAAAGGGCCGAATCGCGGTCCCAACGAAGTTTCGAGGTGACCTAGCGCATGGAGCGGTTGTTACGCGAGGTCTTGACGCTTCGTTGTTCCTGCTCCCCTTGGAGGAGTGGGGCAAGCTTGCTGAGAAATTAGCTGGTTTGCCCCTGGGGCAGGCTAATTCACGTGCATTCGCTCGGCTCATGCTTGCGGGCGCGATGGATGTGGAGTTAGACAAGCAGGGACGATTCGTTGTTCCAGAGTACTTGCGCACGTACGCAAAGCTCGGAAAAAAAGTGGTGATCGTTGGCATCAATACACGTCTCGAAATTTGGGACGAGGCCGCTTGGCTTGCATACAGCAGTCAAACGGAGGAGGATGCCGGCGCCATCGCAGAAAAGTTAGGAGAAATGGGAATCTAAAACTATGCAGCACATACCGGTCATGAGCAAGGAGGTCATGGATCGCCTTGCCTTGAAGGGAGGTGAAACGGTTTTAGATGCCACGGTCGGGCTTGGAGGTCACTCCAAGTTGATCCTTGAGGCGATTGGTCCTACGGGACATCTCATCGCCTTCGACCGCGATGCACGCAATCTCGATGAGGCTAAGAATCGCCTAAGCGATTATGCCTCGCAAATTACGTTCATCCACGACTCATTCGGGAACGTTGCAAATCATGCAATGCCACCACTGGACGCTGCGCTATTTGACCTGGGGTTTTCCTCAGTCCATGTGGACGATCCGGCACGAGGATTCTCGTTCCAGTCAGATGGGCCATTGGATATGCGCTACGACCAAACAGGGGACATGACAGCTGCAACGATTGTGAACGAATGGGGAGAAGATGAACTTGCGGAAATCTTCCGCATCTACGGGGAAGAGTTGCTAGCTCGTCCGATTGCGCAAGCGATTTGTGAAGCGCGGGAGCAAAAGCGATTTGAAACAACCACGGAACTTGCCGATGTTGTTTCGCTCGTGAAACCTCGACGCGGACGCATTCACCCTGCAACGCAAATCTTTCAAGCGCTCCGCATTGCCGTAAACGGGGAACTCACTGAACTCGAACGCGCGCTTGAATCAATGAAGACGTTGCTCAAGCCCAATGGGCGCCTGTGCATCATCACCTTCCATTCACTCGAAGATAGAATCGTAAAACAAGAGTTCAAGAAAGAAGATTTTAAAAATGCAGAGCTCATCAAGCCAAGTCACGAGGAAATTGCAGAAAATCCTCGCGCACGATCTGCCAAGCTTCGCTTCGCTCTAAAAAATTGATCCCAATCACATACGTAGGAGGTATGCCAATTTCTTTCAAACTAAATTCACTCATCGCCATGGTCCGCTCTGCCGGGATGCTTTGCATGGCTCTCTGTATTGCAAACGTCGCCATGCTGGGCCTCTATATTTGGCATGTGAACGCCGCACAAACTGCCGGGTATACCATGCGTGAATTGGAAGTACAAATTGAAGAAGGAAATACCGAACTCACACGCCTCAATTTGGAAGTGGCTAAACTCCAATCGATTGATAGTGTTTCAACACGTATTCAGATGCTCGGACTCACAAAAATTTCAAATATTGTTTACGTAAGCTCGCAAGGATCAGAGGTTGCTATGAACCGCTAATGTTCGCAAAGAATGTGGGATTTTGTCCCATGTTTTTGTTTTTTTTGCTATACTTGCGGCCATATGGCCAATACGCCAGTTTTTCCGGCTGAAGGTACGGGAGCGATGGGTTCGCGCCCGCGACCTGTTGTGCTCGCGATTCTTGATGGGTTTGGAATTGCACCTGATTCTGAAGGGAATGCTGTGACGCATGCAAAGATGCCCAATTATTCCGAACTTACCTTACGCTATCCAACCATCACCCTGAAAGCATCGGGAGAGGCAGTTGGATTGCTTTGGGGCGAAATGGGGAATTCCGAGGTGGGACATTTAACCATTGGCACTGGGCGCGTGAATTACATGGCCTTGCCACGCCTGGAAAAAGAAATCAAAGATGGCACCTTTTTCAAAAACGATGCGTTTTTGAAAGCGGTTGCTCATGTTAAAGAAACCGGAGGAACGCTTCACCTCATGGGAATTTTGTCGTCTGGAAAAGTGCACGGGTATCATATGCATCTGTATGCACTTTTGGAACTCGCCAAGAAAAATAAAGTGAAAGATGTTGCAGTGCATGCATTTTTGGATGGGCGCGATACGCTCTATAATTCCGCGCTCGATTTTGTGGGCGAACTCACCCAGCAACTGAAAGACATTGGCGTGGGGCAGTTGGCAACCATGTGCGGTCGATACTATGCCATGGATCGCGACAATCGTTGGGATCGTGTGCAAAAAGCCTACGAGGCAATTGCGCTGGGTGTTTCGCAAAGCACAGCGGAAGACCCAATGGACGCACTGAAAAATTCCTATAGTCGCGAAGTGTACGATGAGGAATTTTATCCAACCGTGATGACGCGCAAGGGCGCACCCGTTGCCACGGTAAAACCCGGCGACGCCATGATTTTTTGGAATTATCGAGCGGATCGCGCGCGCGAAATCACCAAGGCATTTGTACTTCCTTCATTTGATAAATTCCCGCGTCAATATATTGAGAACGTTCCATTCGTCACGATGATGGAGTATGAGAAAGGCTTGCCTGTTCAAGCGGCATTCCCGCAAATCGATATCAAAAATTCTTTAGCAGAGGTGTTGTCAAATGCCGGGTTGGTACAACTTCACATTGCGGAAACGGAAAAATACGCGCACGTCACGTTCTTCATGAACGGATCCAAAGAAGAGGCATTCCCGCATGAAGATCGGGTGATTATTCCCTCACCCAAGGTGGCGTCGTATGACCAGCAACCGGCTATGTCTTCCAAGGAATTATCCGAGCGCGTGTTCCGTGAAATTCGAACAGGGAACTATGATGTGATCCTCCTCAACTATGCCAACCCCGATATGGTGGCGCATACGGGGAATTTGGCTGCAACCATTTCTGCGCATGAAACCGTGGATTATTATTTGGGTCAGCTCAAAGACGAAGTGCTTGCGCAAAACGGAGTGCTGTTGGTTGTAGCTGACCACGGGAATTCAGAGGAATTATTGAATTTAAAAACGGGCGAGATCGATAAAGAGCATAGTACGAATCCAGTGCCATTCATTGTTGTTGGGAAACAAT
The DNA here is from genome assembly GCA_041666205.1 of Patescibacteria group bacterium. Lineage (GTDB taxonomy): Bacteria > Patescibacteriota > Patescibacteriia > UBA9934 > UBA9934 > JBAYHI01. The sequence goes on along the minus strand of JBAYHI010000006.1, from coordinate 30,792 downwards.
ATGAAGGCAAACCGGGTCTATCGGGCGATGCACCAAATGGCGATTTATCGCTTTTGCCACCGGTTGGCATGCTTGCCGACATTGCACCAACGATTTTGAAAATCTTAGGGGTACCACAACCGCCCGAAATGACCGGTACTCCACTTGTGGAATAATATGGCGAAAAAAACACATATCAGTGACATGATATTTTGGATCGTGATTACCGCAACTGGCGCGGTGCTTGCAGCATTTTTACTGGCCATGATTTCTTTGCCGATTTTTGAGGCATTCTTTTTGATCTAGGCGCTGTACGGACAGGTCGCGACCTGTCCGTACGAAGAAAAGCCCGAGGCATTGACAAATGCCTCGTTTTTTGTTATCTTTCCGTTAACTACGGCGATTTTTTCGACTTCATCTTATCATCGAGTGACGAGTTCCTGGTTGATGGTGCAATGAAGCGAGTCAAGATGTAGGTCGAAATTTCTCGCCGTCTTTTCCGGCGCGGATCGTAATTTCGCAGACAAAGCCTTGTTCCGTCGTCAGTACGTGTCATGCGAATACGATTTGCGCTCCTTTCCCGTGCTTATGGGTGGCGCCCCCTAGAACGCATCACTCTTTCCCTCCAACGCCCTGATCTGGGCGCCGCCCATCTTTTCACCCTTGGTACGGGTGGAGCGTCCGCACACTACCGTGTAGACGAACATCACACTCCCGAATCACATTGCTGTATCCACCCGTACCTACCTCTCAGGCCCCGTCGATTCAGTTCGACGGGGCTTCATCTTTTCTTGAATCATTTTTGATTATTCGCTAGTATTGAATTGCCCTGACGATCGATGAATAGCTTCTCTTGCATATCCAGACTGACCCTCACAAATAAGGTGGATTCAATCCAACCAAATAGTAGTCGCTCTCGGATTCGCTCGATGAACAATTCGTTGGTCTTGTCAGGGCAACGTTTCAGGCGTGGGTCAGCCGTGATCGTCTCTTGCGTACGTCTCCTCGACGTTTACATCCGGCTCATGCCTCCTTCCCCCGCGGGCTCCTCCCGCGGGGTTCATTTTTTTGTTATAATATGCGCATGAAAAACTGGGACATCGAAATTACCAAACGCGTTCACGAAGCCGGAGCATCTACCTATCGATTCTGGTACGCCTTATCGGTTTACGGCATGTGGCTATACATTGCCTACTTTTTGTTCATCTGGATGCTGTATTCATTCTCCCGATACATTGCGCTGGAATTTATTGTCGCAGTGGCGGGTACATTTTTCCTTACGTGGATGTTGCGAAATATCGTACGCCGTCCACGGCCAAAGCTCTTTGAAACCTCTTATGTCCCGTGGATGAATCGCTATACCTTCCCGTCCATCCACGCATCCACCTCATTTGCTTTTGCAACCGCGCTCGTTTTACTCTCTCCACCCACCTTTGCTACTGGAACGATGATCATGGTGGCAAGTTGTGCATACGGTTTGGCACTTCTCATTACAATTTCCCGCATCATGGTTGGGGTGCATTATGCAAGTGATCTTTTGGCCGGATTATTGCTAGGAATTGCTGTTTCCGCTATGGTAATTGCTGTATGAAAGCCATTATCTTAGCTGGGGGAGTTGGAACACGTCTTTGGCCGCTTAGTCGAAAAAATCGTCCAAAACAGTTTACAGAACTCATTTCAGAAGATCCGCTCATTCGCGATACCTATAAACGACTCTTGAAGCTATTCGCGCCCGAGGATATTTTCTTTTCCGTTTCGCCTGCATTCGCAGACGCCATTTTGGAATTATTCCCTGAAGTGCCAACCGATCGAATCATTGTTGAACCCGAGAAACGCGATACCGGTCCTGCCATGGGGTATGTGGCAGCCGTGCTCGAGCTTCAGTTTCCCGATGAACCCATGGTGTTTATCCCGTCTGATCACTACATTCAAAACGAAGATTTATTCGTGCGCACGGTAAAACTCGGTGGGGAACTCATTGAAGAAACCGGAAAATTACTCGACATTGGCATTGCCCCAACCTTCCCAAGCACGGTGCTTGGCTATACGGGCATTGGAGCATGCAAAGAAACGCGCGATGGGATCGAAGTTTTTGCGTTTACGGGTCATAAAGAAAAACCCGACTACGAAACAGCAAAAACGTATTTGGAATCCGGTGCGTATTTGTGGCACGGGAATTACTATATGTGGACGCCACGCAAATTCGTGGAATCATTTGAGCGATATAGCGCTGAGGATGGAAAAATCTTGCGCATGATTCAAGGCGCGATCCAGGAAGGCAATGATGCACTGGTGCGTGAGTTTTATGCCAAATTACAGAAGCTCTCGTTTGATTATGCAGTGACGGAAAAAATGGACCCCGCAGACGTCTTAATCCTCAAAGGAGAATTTGGGTGGAGTGATATTGGGGCCTGGGATACGCTTCATGAACGCCTGGCGCCAAGCGCAGAGGAAAACGTGGTGCGTGGTACGTGCATTGCGCTTGATACAAATCGCTCACTTATTTACGGCGTGCCGGAAAAAGTGGTGACCATCATCGGGATGGATGATGTGATTGTGGTCGATACGGTTGATGCGCTTTTGGTTTGCAAAAAGTCCGATGCGCAACGTGTAAAAGAACTCGTTGCAGAACTTGAATTAAAAGGATTTCACGATTATCTATGAGAATTGGAAATTTTTTACGCTTCACGCTTGCTGGAACCATTGGCTTGCTCGTTATCTGCGCGCTTGTTGCGGGATTTATCGGATGGCAAGGCTATCGATTTTTCTTGGCGTCTGGCAGTGCAGAGGCGGTTACATTTGTGGTTGAAAAAGGCGAGGGATTTTCCGCAATCGCCACACGACTCGAATCAGAAGATATCATTGCAAATGCATTTTGGTTCCGTGTCTATGCCTGGATTGATGGGTCAGCACGTTCGCTCCAAAGCGGAACATTTTCCGTAACGCCCGGCAGCGCCTATGTCACGCTCGTGGATATTTTGTGCAATGGCTCTGCGGAAGAAGTCTCCATTACGATCCCCGAAGGTCTCACGGTCGCGCAAATTGGAGAACTCGTGATGCAAAAATTCCCCATCACGCAAGCGCAGTGGAATACGGCCACGGGTCAATATTCTCCACTCGCCTCGCTTCCATTTGTGGTGAATGCCGGTAAACCCGCTGGCGTGGATTTGGAAGGATATCTCTTCCCAAATACGTATCGATTTTTTCCAGATGCAACCGCGGAAGATATTGCACAGCGCATGATCGAGGAACTGGAGCGTCAAATTGAAACGGAACGGGTTGAGGTCCCAACAGGAAAAACGTTGCACGAGATTATTACGCTCGCATCCGTGCTCGATCGAGAAGCAAAATTTCCTGCCGACTATACGATGATTGCCGACATTTTTTGGCGACGCATTGAACTGGGGATGCCACTCCAATCCGACGCAACCGTGAGTTATGCCACGGGCATTCAAGATATTTCAAACGCAGACCGCGCATACGATTCGCCATGGAACACGTATAAATACGCCGGACTTCCAAAGGGGCCAATTTGCAATCCAGGAATTGCGGCCATCAAGGCAACGGTGAATCCCAAACCAAACGATTATTTGTATTTCTTAACGACTCCCGAAGGAGTTGCAAAATATGCAAAAACCTACGAAGAGCATTTGGCAAACAAAGCTCGCTACTTGGACTAGTGTTTTTTGTTCAGTAGTCTTTGGGGTTCTCACCGTCGGGTCTCACACGTATGCGCAAGACGCCACCATGGCATGGTCCATGGATGCATTTGATTCCGAAATCACCATCGATGCCAATCGCACGGTTTTCATAAACGAAACCATTACCGCAACGTTCAACGAAGAGCGTCATGGGATTTATCGCTATATTCCAACCAAACAAAGTGGATTCGAACTCGGAGAAATCACCATGGATGATCTCCCGATTGCGGTTGAGACCATGTACGAAAACGACAATATTATTTTGCGCATTGGCGACGCGGATCAAACAATCACGGGATCGCATGTCTACCGCATTTCGTATTCGATGGATCGCGTGATTCGGTTTTGGGATGATCGCGACGAGCTCTATTGGAATGTCACGGGAAACGATTGGGAGGTGCCAGTGGGGAGTGTGCGTGCGACGATTACAACGCCAGACGGCGTGCAGGAATTTGTGGATTTGAGTTGCTATACCGGCCCCATGGGGTCCACAGCGCAGGACTGCACGAAAAGCTCAAGCGCTAATACCGCAACGTTTACGTCTAGCGGGGAGTATTTGACCGTATCGATTTCTGTACCAAAAGGATTTATCGATGAGCCATCGCTTTGGCAAAAATTCTTGTGGATTCTTCAGGAATTTTGGGTCGTTGGCCTTTCGCTCCTGGTTTTATTTGGCACGGTGATTTCTTGGGTGAAATACGGACGTGACCCGCGTATGGGTTCGATTATTGCCGAATATGAACCGCCAAAAGGCATGAGCGCTGGCTACGCGGGCGTGCTTGCGCGCCAGGGAACAGTTCCTGGGGGATTTTTCACTGCGATGATTATCGAACTCGCGGTAAAAGGGTATTTGCATATTCGGGTTGATGAGCAAAAAACCTTCTCACGAAAAGTGACGCTCCTCAAGAAAAAAGAACCTACGGGACTCGACGACGCCTATACGCATTTATTTGCATGTTTATTCCCAGAGGTAAAAACTGAGCGCACACTTGTGGATTTGAAGGGCGCTGTGAAAACAAGTGACGTGCAAATTATTAAAAAAGCCATCATGGCGCAAATGGAGAAAGATGAAATTTATGTGAAGGGATCTCGAACCCGATCGCTTATTTTCATTTTCTTGGGGTTTGCGGTTTTTGCGCTTGGTGCGTCTCTCACCTTACCAGGATCAATCCTCAACGGATTTATTGTGATCGGCGTCTCTGTGCTCATCTTCATTTTTGGTGCGCTCATGCCACAGCGCACAGAGGGTGGAGTAGAGATTGTGCGTAAGGTGCTCGGGTTCAAGTTATTCATGCACACCGCAGAGCGCTATCGTTCGCAATGGCAAGAAACACAGCAGATTTTTGAGGAATATTTGCCATATGCGATTGCATTTGGTCATGCCAAGAAATGGGCAAAGACGTTTAAGGATTTAGTGTTCACCGATCCAACGTGGTATTCCTCAAGCACAGCACATTTTACAAGCTCGAGTTTATTTACAACCGATCTTTTGTCCACAGCAACGTCCATTAATACTTCGGCCTTCCCAGCGCAGTCGCAGGGCACGGGGTCAGGATCGTCAGGTGGAGGATCGTCCGGTGGCGGCAGTGGTGGCGGTGGCGGGGGGAGTTGGTAAATCCACAAGAATGCTTGACGAGAACGAAAAATTATCAGAGACTTAAATCATATCTCCCCGAATTATTTTGGGGATTTATGTTTCAAAAATTCAATAGAAGATCGATTCGATTGCCATGGTATGACTATTCAGAGCATGGGTTCTATTTTGTGACGATCAACACAAGCCATTACGAGAAAATATTCGGGAGTATTTGTAATCAGAAGATGGTTCTAGATGATTATGGCTGGATCGTCGAGAAAACATGGGATGATTTGCCATATCATTATTCAAATTTGAGATTGGATGAATTCATTGTCATGCCAAATCATATTCATGGAATCATCGAAATTCGATCTGCCGATGATTTCGCATCGCATGATTCTGTACGGGCGGGTCTGCGACCCGCCCACATCGATTATGCATATGCAGAGCGCGAGCCATGCGATCGAAATCATTCCAAATGGTCAGGTCACAGACCTGCCCGTACGGGAAAATATGCATTATCTGAAATTATTCGGGGATTCAAATCCTATTCGGCGCGTAAAATCAATATCCTGCGGGGTAGTGAGGGGTTCCCGGTCTGGCACCGCAATTATTATGAGCACATTATCCGTTCTCAAAAGGATTTAGATCGCGTCCGTGAATATATTCAGAAGAATCCGGAGAATTGGAAAATGGCCTGAACGCATCTTCTTCTTTGTGCTATACTGCGGGTAAGCTCAAACGAGATTTTTTATGCCGCTTTTTCATCCAACCGAGCCATCATTCAATCATAACGGCAATGGCATGAAACGCATTCCACTCACTCCCGAGGAACTGGAATACCGCAAACAAGGAGTGCTCTCGCCAAAGATGTCCGACATCACGTGGCGCATTTTTCGCATTATGGCGGAATTTGTGGAGGGCTTTCAGTTTCTTTCCACGCTCGATCGGGAAGTGACAATTTTTGGTTCGGCGCGCGTCGCCCCCGATAGCAAGTGGTATCGTGAGGCAGAAAAATTAGGCGCACTTCTGGCAAAAGGGAAGTTCACAACCGTGACGGGTGGCGGGCCTGGCATTATGGAAGCGTGCAATAAGGGAGCGTTTCAAGCTGGCGGAAATTCCGTGGGCCTCAATATCCAATTACCACACGAGCAGCGCATCAATCCATACGTTAAAGTTTCACGCGCATTTTATTATTTCTTCACACGCAAAGTGATTTTGGCAGCGTCTGCTCAAGCATACGTGTATTTCCCTGGTGGATTTGGCACGCAAGATGAACTCTTTGAAATCCTCACCCTCATTCAAACAGGGAAAAGCGAAAAGATTCCGGTGATTTTGGTTGGGAAAGAATACTGGGGAGCGTGGTTGCGATTCGTAGAGGAAATGCTTTTTGAGAAATACGAGACGATTGCAAAAAAAGACATGGATCTTTTTCAAATCGTGGATACAGCCGAGGCGGCCATGGCTATTATCAAAACGTCTAAAGATCGATCCTTCTTCTAATCTATGTCTGAACGAATTTTACGATTAGCCGGGGCGCTTTTGAACGAGCACGGCATGCATGCAGAAGCCGGCGAAGAGGTGATTGAGGTGAGTAAGCCTGCAAGCACGGCCGCAACGCTTTACGAAAAGGTGCGCACCACCATCGATTACCAAGAAGAACATTTGCTTCGGCGAAATGCGATTTTGCGTATCCTCAAGCGCTATTTAGGGTCAGATGTTTCGATTGAAGAAATGGCAGAGAGTTTACTCCGGGAACTCATTTGGGCGAAATATTTGCCAAATAAAGAAATCCCAACAAGTTTTGCAAAAGAACTGGTGCCGATTTTTGAAAAATACGAGCCGCTATTGCGCGCAACGGATTCTTTTACAAACCACGAATACGCATTCAATTGGGTACTGGATGTCATGTCCACGGAAGTGGAATATGCCATCACTCCACCGCTTGGCGATGAAGCGCTCGTGAGTTACATGTACGAGGAAATGCGTGAACGCATTGAATGGGATCCGCATTTGAATGTGCCCGCTGAAGACCGTGACCTCATGCTCTATATTGCGATTCATTCAACACTTCTCAAATCCAATATTGCCACGCTTCGATTCCGTGTGCTCACACTCTACTATCCGGATTGGCCGGGAGCGTGCTCGGAAAAGCGCAAAAAAGAAATCGTCACCGGGCTCTCTTCTATTATCGAGCTCATTGATAAAAAGATGTCACATCCGGTTACGCAAAAGTTATCACTTCTTTTGCGCCGCAAGTGTGGACCATTTCGAACCATTCGGGATGTGGTGGAGGCAAACCCTACGGAGTTTGTGAACCTCATTGATCAACCCGATGCACTCGATCACCATATTTCCAAAGCACTCACGCAACGCACGAATCAATTCCGCGGACGTCTTCGTCGCACGGTGGTGCGCGCGGTGTTATTCCTATTCATCACGAAGATGATCTTGGCGCTCATTTTGGAAGTGCCATACGATTTTTTGGTGGCGCGCGCAACCACCATGCTCCCCCTGCTCGTAAACATTACGTTCCCGCCCCTCTTGCTTTCGTTTATTGGCATTACGGTGGGAATCCCAGAACAAAAAAACAAAGAAGATTATCGGGGCGCCATTCGCGCGCTATTGGTGGGAGCGGATCACGAGCTACTCAATGTGCGCGTGAAGCGTGTGAATTTCACAACCTGGTCAAAAGTGTTTGGCATTTTGTACGCCATCACATTTGTATTTGTGTTTTCCATCATCGCGGTTATTTTGGCGCAAGTTGGATTCAACTGGCTTTCGGTTACGCTCTTCTTATTCTTCCTGTGTTTGGTGACCTTCTTCGGCATTCGCATTCGTGGGTCCACACGCGATTTGGTGCTTTCCGACGCGTATACGGGCATTGTGGGCACGGTATTTGATGTTTTCATGCTTCCGATTGTGCGCGTGGGGCGCTGGCTTTCCGTGAAAGTGGCAAAAATCAACGTATTCATTTATTTCTTTGATTTCATCATCGAGGCACCGCTTAAAATTGCGATTCGATTTGTGGAAAGTTGGATCGCGTTTATTCGTGAGAAAAAGGAGGAAATATAGCAACCCTATTTCACAACGGGCGTTCGCATGCAGTCATGATTGCGGTTTTTTGTTTTGGGATCCTCATCATGGTTCTGGGATTTTTATGGATGCGCGATTACGATGCGCGCGATCGGGAATTTGGCGTGACGTTTTCAGATCTCTATGCAACGAGTTTGGGACTCGACTGGAAAAATGCGTATACAAGTATGCTCGACGAACTCGATGTGGTGCATATTCGCATTCCGGTTTATTGGTCCGAGGTGGAGCAAACGCCAGGCGTATATGATTTTTCCGATCTCGATTGGATGATGAATGAAGCAAAGGATCGCGGGGCGCAGGTGACGCTGGCGATTGGGCAAAAAGTTCCACGCTGGCCCGAATGCTATATTCCGTCGCAGTATGGAGAGATCGACGCGGATACGCGCAATGTGGCGCTTCTTGCATATCTTGAGGCGGTTGTGACGCGTTATAAAGATCACAACGCACTTTCGCGTTGGCAAGTGGAAAACGAACCATTTTTCCCATTTGGGATTTGCCCGCCGCCCGATGCATCGCTTGTCGTAAAAGAAATCGAGCTTGTGCGTCGTCTGGATCCCGACCACGACATTCAGCTCACCACGAGTGGGGAACAATCCATTTGGGTCACCACAGCGATTCCAGCTGATGTGCTGGGGGTTAGTTTATACCGCATTGTTTACAATGATTATACGGGCTATTTGGGCGTGCCGCTGCAGCCATTTTTCTATCGCGTGCAGCGTTGGATTTCTTCGCCATTTGCGCGTCACATTATCATTTCCGAATTGCAGGCAGAGCCTTGGAATGCCTATTTATATGTTTCAACCGACCCGGACGTGTTGGATCGAGGATATCGCGTTTTCACGGAAAAGAATTTGCAAGATCATGTTGAATTTGCCCGCCGAAGTGGCATGGACGAGATTTATTTATGGGGCGTTGAATGGTGGTATTACCTCAAAACAATGGGAAACGATAAGCTTTGGGTCGCAGCCAAGGAGATTTTTTAGTGGGGCTAGAGACCTGTCCTCCGTAGCTCTGTTCTACAGAGCGAAGGAGGATTGACATTTTCGAATTTTTTGTGCAAGATGCCGGAGCATTGGAGGTACCATGCTCGCGGCACTTTTGTTCGCGTCGTGCATCATGCGACACGATCCAAACCCGTTCAATCGGGAAGAGATCGTCCAGATTTCGGATGGGCGTCTGACCCTGACCGGGCGGGGTCTCAAGTCCGATCTCGTGGTTGAGGTGCAGGGCGTCTTCGACCAGCCCAAGATCCAGGAGTGCATTGCACTTCCGCCTCCTCAGGACTGGGAAGACGGCTCGATTCGCTTCTGGGTCGCCCCCAACGGGCGGGCCGAAGCGTTCACGCTCGTTGATTACGACGTTGCGGTCGACACCTGGCCTGGGTGCCTGCGCCGCGAAGTGCTCGTACTTCAGTTCCCGATCGGGGACAGAGAGGATATGAACTACGGCGTCGAGTACCTGGTCATGCCGTAGCTCGCTCCGCGCGTTCTGCTCGCCATCCCCCTGTGGATGGCGGGCGCTGTTTTTTATGTAGTGGATAGGGTAAAATTTCTCGGTATTTATCCCGTTAGAGGTACAGTGGTTAGTGGCTTGAAGCTGAAATTTATACACAGATGCTAGTCTTACCTCTGACGTAATAATCACTTAAACCTCTAATAGGTATGAACCGTGAAGTCGTCCTCGATATTGAAACGCAAAATACCTTCGCCGATGTGGGAGGGTATTTTCCGGAAAAGCTCGATGTCTCTGTTGTGGTTGCCTATTTTTACGATGAGGACAAATACGAATCCTATTTGCAAGCCGATTTACCAAAGCTCTTTGAGCGTTTAGAACACTGCGATCGTATTATTGGCTACAATAGTATCGGGTTTGATGTTCCGATTCTCAATAAATATTATTCCGGCGACCTTTTCCGCGTGCCACAACTGGATATGCTTGCCAAAATCAATGAGTCGCTTGGCTATCGCATCAAGCTCGACGATGTGGCAGCAGCCTCGATTGGCACAAGAAAAAGCGCTCACGGGTTGCAAGCGGTGCAGTGGTGGAAAGAAGGCAAGGTCGATGAAATTATCAAATACTGTCAGCAAGACGTTTTGGTCACAAAAGAAGTCTACGAATTTGGAAAGAAAAATGGCTTCATTCTGTTTGACGATCGCACAGGCGAGCGGCGCGTGGTTCCCATTGATTTTCACCCCGTCGCAACGGAAAAAGCTGCCCTCAATTTTACGCTGGGATTTTGACAGACGTTTTCCACAGGGACGCTGGCGCGTCGTACAACAGCTTGTGGTAGAATTAAATCTGGACACACAATAGGTTGTGTCTCGTCGATTTCCAGGCAGTGGGTCCTTCGCTAGAAGAAGGTCTTTTTTTTTCGCCGCTAATCGCACCTAACCCATCGATCGTATGAACGAACCCTCCCGTTCTGTTTCGACCACGACGTCCTCGCCCGGTGCTGTTTCCGACGCGGTGTGGAATTATGTAACCTCGCTCAAATCCGTGCGAAAGCGCAGTGGCGAAGAACAACCGTTTGACGCAAAAAAACTTCATCGCTCCATTGAGCGCGCCATGGAATCTGCTGGCATGGGGAAAGAGTTGAAACGCATGCAACTCTTGGCTGAGCAAACGCTTTCGCGTCTGCAGCGCATTTATGATGGGCACTCTACGCCAAGCACGGCCGATATTCGTGAAGTCGTGGCTATGACGTGCATTGATAATAACCTCACGCACGTGGCGCGAAAATACATGACGTGGAAGCAAGCGCTTGCCCCACGCAATGGGAGCGAGCCACAATTTGGGAAGGGTATTCGCGTGGAACGCTATTTCACAAAAGAAGGTGTGCACCCATACGATGAACTCAATTGGGAAATGCGCACGGCAAAAATCACCAATGAAAAAGGCGAAGCGATTTTTGAACAAAACAATATCGAAACTCCGGATTTTTGGTCGCAAACCGCCACCAATATTGTGGCGCAAAAATATTTCCGCGGAAAAGTGGGCACCCCTGAGCGTGAAGCGTCCATGAAACAGCTCATGAGTCGCGTGGCGGGCACAATCACCAATTGGGGACGTGTGAGCGGATACTTTTATTCCGCACACGATGCCTCGGTGTACGAAGACGAACTCACCTCCATCCTCATTAACCAAAAAGCTGCATTCAATAGTCCGGTTTGGTTTAACGTTGGCGTGAATCCCTATCCGCAGTGCTCTGCGTGCTTCATCAATTCCGTTGAAGACGACATGCGCTCGATTATGCATTTGGCAACCACGGAGAGCATGCTCTTTAAAGGTGGATCTGGCACTGGGTCGAACTTATCAAAATTGCGTTCATCAAAAGAATATCTCAGTCAATCCAATGGCAAGTCTTCTGGCCCGGTTTCCTTCATGAAAGGACTCGATGCATTTGCAGGTGTTGTGAAGTCTGGCGGAAAAACACGTCGCGCAGCCAAAATGGTTATCTTGAATATCGATCACCCCGATATCGAAGATTTTATTTTGTGCAAAGTAAAAGAAGAGAAAAAAGCCTGGACCCTGGTGGACGCCGGCTACGATGCCTCAATGGATGGCGATGCGTATGGGTCGATTTTCTTCCAGAATGCAAATAATTCCGTACGCGTCACTGACGAGTTCATGAAAGCGGTTGAAGCGGATGCAAACTGGACCACAAAAGAAGTCACAACCGGGAAAGATTCCGTGACGTTTAAGGCGCGTGATTTATTCCGCAAAATGGCAGAAGCAACCTGGCAATGTGGCGACCCGGGCATTCAGTACGATACGGTCATTAATCGTTGGCATACCTGTAAAGAAAGCGGTCGGATTAATGCATCCAATCCATGCTCGGAGTATATGTTCCTCGACGATACAGCATGCAATTTGGCATCGCTTAATTTAATGCGCTTCCGCGTTGAGAAAAACGGGAAAATGGAATTTGATATTGAATCATTTAAACGCGCGGTGGATATCATCATTACGGCACAAGAAATTATCGTGGGCGCTTCTAGCTATCCAACGCCAGCGATTGAAAAAAATAGTATTGATTTCCGCTCGCTTGGAATCGGCTTTGCAAACCTTGGCGCCTTGCTCATGAGTCGCGGGCTCGCGTATGACTCAAAAGAAGGACGTGACATGGCCGCAACCATAACGGCACTTCTCACGGGGGAATCGTATTTGCAATCCAGTCGCATTGCAGAACAGATCGGGACGTTTGCGGAATATCCAAAGAATCGTGAGTCAATGATTGAAGTCATTGGCATGCACCGCGATGCTTCCTACAAAATCCCAACCGAAGGCGTGCCTCAAGACTTGCTCTACGCAGCGCGTAAATCTTGGGATGAAGCGCTTGAATACGGAAAACTGCACGGCTACCGCAATGCCCAAATTTCTGTGCTTGCGCCAACCGGTACGATTGCATTCCTTATGGATTGCGACACCACTGGCGTGGAACCAGATATTGCGCTCGTGAAATATAAATGGCTTGTTGGCGGAGGCATGATCAAAATTGTGAACCAGTCGATTCCGGAAGCCTTAGATCGGTTGGCATATACGCCCTCCGAGCGCGACGCGATTCTTTCCTACATCGACAAGAACGATACGATCGAAGGAGCACCAGGGCTCCACGACGAACATTTGCCGATTTTTGACTGTGCGTTCCGCGCAAAGAATGGAAAGCGAAGTATTCAGTATATGGGCCACTTGCGTATGATGGCAGCGGTGCAACCATTCCTATCGGGCGCAATCAGCAAAACCGTAAACTTACCAAACGAAGCAACGGTTGAGGATATTGAGCAAGTCTATTTGGAAGGATGGAAGATGGGCATCAAAGCAATTGCTGTTTATCGCGACGGATCAAAACGTCAGCAAGCACTCACCACGTCTCGAAAATCCGACACCAAACAAGAAAAAGTTGAAGAGAAGGAGGATCAGATTGTTCAAGTCTCCATCCCCGTGGCAACCGTTGGGACGCCTGATTTCGCGCCACGCCGTCGCCGACTTCCAGATGAACGACGATCCATTACTCATCGGTTCAAGATTGGGAATCAAAAAGGCTATATGACCGTTGGGCTCTACGACGACAATACGCCCGGCGAACTCTTCATTGTGATGGCAAAAGAGGGTTCGGTTGTAAGTGGCCTTATGGGCGCGTTTGCCACGAGTATTTCCATGGCCTTGCAATATGGCGTGCCCCTTCCGGTTCTTGTGAATAAATTCGTACACACACGGTTTGAGCCATCGGGATTTACAAATAATCCAAATATTCGCATGGCAAAATCGATTGTTGATTATATCTTCCGCTGGATGGGCATGAAGTTCCTCACGGTTGAAGATCAAAAGCGCATTGGCATTAATAATTTGCAAGCCACCCCGCATGTGGAAGCAGAAGCAATGCCGGTGGCCGCACAACCAGATTTATTTAAGGCAACCGAAGCGCCGAGTGCTCCAAGTCATACCACCACATTTGACAATACATCCGACGCTCCAGCCTGCGACACCTGTGGATCGATCATGGTGCGAAATGGGGCCTGTTACAAATGTCTCAATTGCGGAGGAACAAGTGGATGCAGTTAAGCGCAAAAAGAAGTGACCCGCAGGGGTCACTTCTGGTATAATGGGATCAATATTTATTTTTATTCGTATGGCTCAACAAAAAACACATTGGCTCTGGGATGTTGCCGTGCTCTGGCCGTTTATTTTTATTGCCTCACTCATGGTCTTTGGGCTTGTGGGAATGGCCATTGCTTCGATGGATAGTGATGCGAGCGCTATGCTCGTCGTTCTCATCCCGTTTGTGTTCTTGTACTACATTGCAAGCATCGTCATCATGATCGTGACGTATGTGTACGCGATTCATCGATTGTATACACGCACCACACTTTCCGTTGATCAGAAAAAGACATGGCTTATTCTGATCATGCTCTTCAACTTCATCACGATTCCAATTTTGCACTTCATGCATTTGCGCGTAAAGTAGCGCATAAAAAATCACCTGGTTTGATCTGGGTGATTTTTTTGTTAGAATCGATTGATATGACAGACGCGCCAAAACGAGATGAGAGAATCCTCGGGCACCAAGGCTATGGCCTCATTCAGGTTGTTCACGGCGATGGAAAAGGCAAAACCACATCGTGCTTGGGTACGGCCATTCGTTGCGCAGGTGCGGGCAAACGGGTTGCAATCGTCTATTTCGATAAAGGTGGCGGGCACTACTCTGAACGGATTATTCTTGACAGCATCCCAAACATCACGTATTGGGTAACGGGGCGTGATCGCATTGATCCAGTGACGGGTCGATTTGATTTTTCCATCACGGACGTTGATCGTGCAGAAGCATCGCGTGGGCTCGCATGCGCGCGCCAGGCGCTCGCAGGAGCGTTTGACCTCGTCGTCCTCGATGAGATCAATTCAACAACGCAATTGGGCATGCTCGCAGAGGAAGACGTGTTGCGCGTGCTTGCGGAAAAATCTCCGCAGACGGAAGTCACTCTTTCCGGAAGAAATCCTCCGCAATCATTCCTGGATGCCGCACATCTCATTTCACGTGTGAGCAATGAACGCCACTACTTTTATTCCGGAGTGCGCGCGCGGGAGGGGATTGATTTCTAGCCATTGTGGATAAGCACGCGATGAAGAGTTTACATCCAAACGATACTTGTTATACTTTGATTCACAAAATTATTTAGGGTTTGCATATGAAAGTTCGCGAGGCATTGGAACGATTACAATTGGGAAATTCGATCGCCGTAAACGATAAAACGTTTGAACCAACGGAAACAAGTGAAGTGCATTTGGAAACCGGTGAAACGATTTATTGGGTTCGCGATGGGGGAGAGCTGTGGCTTGCCATTGATCCAGAATCCGATGAGGTGATTTTATTTAGCGACATTGAAGACGATTTGAATTCCGGGTCTGATGTGGTGCTCTATGGCGGGGAAGAGTATGAATTTTCCTACGAAGCTCAGGGGCATCTTACGGGCGAGGACGGCGATCGCGAGCAGGTGACGATTCGGGAATTTGTGAATGCCGAAGGAAACGCCATTCGCGCTATTGAATACGCCATGACCGGCGAAATTGTAATGGCATTCGGGCGCAAAGTGCACGAAGATGAATTGCAGGACGCATAATATGCCGTAAGGGTCGGGTTTCCCGACCCGACGACGGGCGGGGAAACCCCGCCCGTACGACGAGGATGCGACCACGCGGTCGTATTTTTGTGTTAAAATGCCCCTATGTTTTCCGTTCGCTCCACCTCACGTCGTCGGGATTGGCGAAGCAGTGCGCTTCGTGCCACGTTTGTGGTTTTGGGCGGGGTGGTCGTTTTTCGGCTCTTTATTCTGCAAGTCGTGAGCGCGGGGTATTACCAGCAATTGTCTTCCAATCAACATGGGTTTTACGAAGAGCTCTTTGCCTCGCGCGGAGATATTTTTGTGCGCGATTGGGTAGATGGCAAGGAATATTTGGCCGCAACCACGGAGCGTCGCGCGCTTGTTTATGCAGATGTGCGCCATGTGGAAAATGCAGAAGCCACGGCCAAAGCGCTCGCAACCATTTTGCGTATTCCCATTCAACTTACCGTGCCGGATCCGGCAAGCGCTGCGCTCCCCGAAGCAACCGAATATGAAACGCTTCTTGCGCGTCTTTCCAAAAAAGACGACCCGTATGAACCGCTCGCGCGAGACATTGATGAAGATACGGCAGAACGCGTGAAAGACGCGAATTTGGCGGGCATTGGAATCTCGTATGAGGAAGCACGTTTTTACCCGGAGAAAAATATCGGCGGACATATTTTTGGGTTTTTGGGCGTGGATTCCGAAGGCACGAAAATCGGTCAATATGGCATTGAGGGATTTGAACAGGATTTTCTGGCAGGGGTGAATGGATTCATTGAATCGCAAGCCGATACGGCTGGTCAGTGGATTGGCGTTGGCACGCGCACGCTTTCGAGCGCGGTGGACGGCGGGGATTTGCTCCTTACGATTGATCGCACGATTCAATACACGGCCTGCAAGTATTTGGCAGAGGGTGTGCGCGAATTTGATGCAGATGGGGGATCGATTGTGATTTTGGAGCCATCGACCGGTCGCGTGATTGCGATGTGCAATACGCCCGATTATGATCCAAACGATTATGGCAACGTCGAATCTATTTCCGTCTTCAATAACGGAGCAATTATGAGCTCCTATGAACCGGGATCGGTTATGAAGCCACTTGTGATGGCTGCAGCAATCGATAGCGGAGCGATTGCTCCTACCACTACGTTTGACGACCCAGGAGAGGTGCAGGTGGACGATCGCACGATTCGAAATTCTGATTTAAAAGCGCATGGCATTCAAACCATGACGCAAGTATTAGAAAATTCACTGAACACCGGCATGGTATTTGTGATGCGCAAAATGGGCGGGGAAAAAATGGCCACTTATTTGGAAAATTTCGGATTGGGAAAAGTAACGGGGATTGAACTCGATACCGAAGTCCCAGGCACGCTTGAGTCCCTCAAAGACGGCGCGGAAATTTATTATGCCACGGCAAGTTATGGCCAAGGGGTAACCACTACTACACTTCAAATGGCGTCCGCCTATGCAGCGCTCGCCAATGGGGGCATGCTCATGCAACCCTATATCATTGAAGAGCGTCGATACGATGGGGGAGCTGTTGTTCCCACAACCCCTCGCGCGGTGCGCCAAGTGATTTCGCAAAAAACTGCCACCACGATTGGGGCCATGATGGTGTCGGTCATTGAAAATGGGCACGGGTCGCGTGCGGCTGTGCCGGGATATTATATTGCAGGCAAAACCGGCACCGCTCAAGTTGCGTCAAGCGAAGGGGGTTACCAAACCGATCACACGATTGCCACATTTGCGGGGTTTGGGCCGGTTGAGAATCCGCAATTTGCCATGGTAGTGACGCTTGATCGTCCACGATCCACGGAGTGGGCGGAAAGCTCTTCTGCACTCATTTTTCACAACGTTGCGGAATTTTTGCTAGAATACTTACAAGTCGCACCTGTTCGCGATATTTAAACACTCTATGAAAGCACTCCTCATTGCATTTCTTCAAGCGCGCGCAAGAGCGGTTATTCAAAAATTCCATCCAACGATTATTGCCATTACCGGGTCGATTGGGAAAACAAGTACCAAGAAAGCAATTTATGAAGTGCTCGCACCGCATTTCGATATTCGTACCGCGGAAAAAAATTATAACAATGAAATCGGATTGCCACTGACGATTTTGGGGGAAGATGCCCCGGGGAAATCACCCCTCAAGTGGCTTAAGATTTTTTGGCATTCGTATCGTATTACCTCATTTCCAAAAATTCTCGTACTCGAATTTGGGGCCGATAAGCCCGGCGACATTCGCGCGCTCTGCGAGATTGCGCCGCCAACAATTGGGATTGTAACCGGCATTTCGCCCGTACATGTGGCAAATTTCCCTGATTTGGATTCTCTGGTGCAAGAAAAAGCGTCGCTTGTGGCCGCGGTTCCAAAGGACGGGCTCGCAATTCTTAATGCCGACGATGCGTATTGCGAAAAAATTCGTAGCCGCACCATGGCGCCAGTGGTCACGTTTGGCGTGGAGCGGGGAGATTTTTCTGCGCGGGAACTTTCGATTGAAATTCGACCCGATGAGCATTTTGATCCGGGTGAGCTTTTTTGCGCCACCAAAGCGCTCGCACTCAAGCGCGGGGACGTCATCTCCGGACTTCATCTCAAGAATTGTCTTGGATATGCGCCGGTTATGGCATCGCTTGCAGCGCTTGCGGTTGCAGATCATTTTGGGATTCGTTTGATTGACGCGGTCAAAGATCTCGATGAAAAAATCCGTCCGGAAAAAGGACGCTTGAATCCTGTCGCTGGTATCAAAGGCACGCTCATTTTGGATGATTCCTATAATGCTGCGCCCGCTGCCATGAAAAATGGGCTCGAACTCCTCAAACAATTCGTCCCGGGCGAAGAATTTGATCGTCGCATCGCAGCCCTTGGACAAATGATGGAGCTCGGGAGTCTTACGGAAAAAGAGCATAAAGAGATTGGGAGATTGGTTGCGTCTGTTGCCGATACGTTCATTGCGGTTGGGGAGAGTATGCGGTTTGCGGTTGAAGGAGCAAAAGAAGCTGGAATGCAAAGCGATAAAATCGAATGGTTCGCCACGTCGGAAGAAGCTGGGCGTTATTTAGATGCGTATGTGCAAGAAGGCGACGTGATTTACGTGAAAGGCTCTCAGAGTTCCCGAATGGAAAAAGTTGTGAAAGACATTATGGCTGAACCTCTTCGCGCCGAGGAACTTCTTGTTCGCCAAGACGAAAAGTGGCTAGCAACCTAGGATTTCTGTGCATAACTTAGAAAGCATTTTGCAATTTTTTGTTATACTTGTTAGGTAAAAATATCAATATGAACGTCGAATTACGTGGTGAGCGAACTCAAAAAATTTTTGATCGTGCCACAAAAAGACCAAAGAAAACGATTGAAAGAAGAGGAGTGCTCCAGGAGATGTCGGTAAGTGATCGAGGTGTTGCTACAAAAATGCTTCCAAAAGCCATGGAGCAAGGAGAATTTGAGGCACATTTTGGTGATGCTGCAAAGAATCGCCTGCTTACCGAGAGCGCCTATCGTCAAATGCTCGAGGAAATGTATGACGATCAGGGATTGGATCGAAACGATGATCAGATTGAGAATGAACTTGGGCGATGGCGCATTGAGCGCGCAGAACGTGAAAAAGAAGCCGGAGTGCTTGAGATGGATCCAAATGAATATCGTGCCTATCTCGGAGAACAGCTCGGCGAGGATCTTGTGAAAAGCGAGCACGGATTGGTATCCCAAAATGTGCTTGATTGGCGAGAACGTCAAAAGGACTCTCAACGTGCTCCTGAAATCGTTGAACGGGGCATGGGGGAGGTATCGGAATACCAAGAGAAGCCTCTTTATTTTTTGAATGAAAAAGGGAACCTTCAGGTTCTAAAAATCGATGAAGAGAATTCCGAGGAATCAGCTACGGTCGAAACCCTAGAAACGCCGGCTGAGCTTGAGAAGCGTTTACGAAAATCGTTGGCAATGCTACGCACCATTTCTCCGGAGGCTCGCACGCAACGTGAAAAAGCGATCGAAGAGCAGGTTGCACAACGACAGGAAGAATATGAGCGCCATTTGCCAGAGGCGGCCACAGAACCTCTGTATTCGCAAGCGGAATACGTTAAAAATGTTTTGGTGAACGAAGATGGCCTTCCATTTACGGCGGGTGATGCGCAAATTGCGCTCCGGGCCTGGGAACAGCGTCGTGATGCGCGTGAGGCGCGCGATGGCGTGCTTTCGATGTCCCCGACTGAATATCGTCAGTATCTTGAGGGGATTCTTCCAAAGGATGTGGTTGAATCGCGTGCAAAACTTCTTGATAAAAATGTTAAAGAATGGAGCGCACGACGAAAGGTCGGAGCTGAATCACGTGCGATTGAAGAGAAGAAAAAAAAGATGGCGCAAGCGCAAGTAGAACGTGAAGAAGATGAAGCATCACAAAAACGTGCAATGGCGCATTTGGAAGATGTCAATGCAGAAATGTCTTTGCAAGAAGCTTCTTCTCGAGAGCTCACACACGAAATTTCTGATGAAGATCAAGCACTCGCCGCAACAGAAGCAGGATATCGCGCTCTTCTTACATCGGAGTTATCACCTTTAGAACTCAAAGATGAGCAGACGATGGAAGAAATCAATGAGATGGTTGCTAACTGGAAGAATCAACGCACTGATCGCGAGGTTGCGGATCATGTGTACGACTTAACACCATCTGCATATGAGGATTATCTCAAGAAGAAGCTTGGCGCATCGTTTGATTATCTGGAAGATGAGGTCAACGCAAACATCGTGGATTGGAATCAACGGAAAGCAAAATTAAAATTAATGGAGCGAGCGATTCAAAAGAAAGCACAAGTGCGAACGACAACGAGAAAGGCAAAAGAAGAAGCAGAGACTGCGGCACGGGCTGCAGAAGAAACAGCCATGGAACAACAGCGTCGTCGGGAAAATATTTCATCAGCTGACAAAGAACTTGTCGCCACGGAATCGACGTATCGTGAGATGCTTTTTTCGCAACTATCCCCAGAAGAAAAGCGCGATGCATCAAAGCAAACGGAAATCATGGAGCTCGTTGCTAATTGGAATCGGGATCGTGCGCAACGTGAAGAAGAAGACGGCGTTCTCGAAATGGATGCAAATGGGTATCGTGATTATTTGAAGGGAAAACTCGGGGAATCGTTTGACGTGATGCAATCGGAGGTTTCAAATAATATTGTTGATTGGAGTCGTCGTAAGGGCATCGCAACCGAGCAGGCTCGCCAAAATCAAATTGCGAAGGCACGAGAGCTTGTTGCGGCACAGGAGGCATTAGAAATTGAAAAAGCAAAACGAGCACGCGAAGATCGTGCGGAAGAGCGCAGACTCCTCGCAGAAACCAAAAAGGCGATGGCACAAACGGAACAAGCAGAAGTAGACGAATCGAACTCGTACGAATCGCTCATGCTCAAAAATGAAATGGCGCGAAATGCGACTACAGAACGAGCGCGCGAGGCAAATGCAGAAGTGCAGGATGCAACTCCACTCACCTGGGCTGAGTATCAAGAAGTGCTTGCTGAAGTTCAGACGGATCCGGCGACGGCATCTATGCTCGCGGATGAGTTTCCAAAAGACCATAAAGGGTATTTAAATCTGGTCACGGATACGCGTCGTATTGCCCGGGAGGTGAATGCACAACAAGCAAAATACGATATGATCAAGGGTCAAGGCTTGCGAGGTGCGTGGCGCGAACTCTTTGCATCGCGAGAACTCATGGTCGCTAAAAAGGAATTAAAGGATTTAAAAAAATCTTTATTCGCAAATCAAGTTATTCTGAACGAGATTGGAAAAACGGCGGAACTTATTTCCCTGCAGCGACCTGCGGGACCTGTGGATGCGGAAACAGAAAGAGTAAGGCAGGCCGGCGCTGACAAGATGTATAAACGAAGGATGGCAAAAAGAGAAATCACTGACAAAAGAGGACTGACAAGATAAGAACAGGCCGCACGGCCTGTTCTGTGTTATTGGTCATTTTTCATATGTACACGTACTTCTAGAAAATCCCTCCAAACATTGAGCGCTTTTCTGGCGGGTTTTCTATTTCCGGATCTTTTTCGTGTTTTGCTTCATCGAGTGATACACCAGAATCCACAGCCACCCATCGTACCAGGCGCTCTAGTTCGCGCTCTACAACCGGAGAATCATAGTCTCCCGAGTGTTTATGTGCGGTGCCTCGATAGCTTGGCTTTTTTTGATCCAAATGCAGGCTGAGCGTGACCTCACTTGGCGTTTCCTCAACGTAGAGGTGAAAGCGTGGATAATAGTCAGCGGTCAGGCGTAGTACATAGCTATCCTCGCCACTCTTGGGGTCAGTAAACGGCGCATAGCCGGCTTTGCGCAGGAGAGCGAGGGGATTGGGGATGAGGTGAATGGGAAATGCCTTTTTCATACGCGGGCGAAAATTTTGACGGTTTGAAAACGCTCACGGCTTCCAAGTTTTTTCAGTCTGTCGCCGAGGCGATTCGTAACAATTCCAATGCATTGGTCTGCTACGCCTTGCACGCTCATTTCCGCGTTAATCACATGGTCGGCAAATTCTTTCGTCGGGAAAAGATACGTGCGGGCGTAGGGGAGCATGGTCTCATACAGATAGCCTTCTTTCACCCACGGTTGACGTTCACGACGTCGGCGCAATTGGCTTCCTTCGGAAAGATGAAAATACAGCTTGAGATCCATGAGCTCGCATAGCTCGGGATTGCACAGGCACTGATAGCCATCGATCAAAATAATGGGCGCAGGAAATACACATTTTTCGCCAACGGTTTTATCTTCGGTTCGAGAATAGTTTGGCACGATCGCCGGTCGATTCGCCTTGAGGTCTTTGGCGGCCTGTACAAGCTCGGTCCACTTGATGCTTTGCGGGTCGTCCCACAAATGCCAGTCTTTATACATGGGCACGTCGATCGCATCTTTGAAAAAATCATCGAATTTTAATCGTGACACGCCGTCAAACGTGGTTTGCATCAGTCTGCAAAACGCGGATTTTCCCGATCCGCTAGGGCCTCCAATTCCAATGATGTAGGGTTCCATACGATGATGCAATTATAGCAGACCCCAAACAAAATTTCTTTTGGAGATATGAAAAATGCCACGATGAAATCACGGCATTTTCTTTGGTCACGCTTAGCGTGACGATCACCGAGCTGAACTTGCTTTTTGTTTCTGTGACAAACGCTGAGCGTTTGCCAGCTTGCAGAAACCGAGCTCAGCTCGGTGGCGGAGAGGGCGAGATTCGAACTCGCGAAACCGGTGAAGGTTCACACGCTTTCCAAGCGTGCGCACTCGACCACTATGCGACCTCTCCAAATGTGCGGAAACTATAACTGAAACCGAGCATTTTTTCAAGTATGCTTGGTAGATTCGTTGTTTTTTCGGTTTTCTGCTACGCTTTATTTGTATGAACATTCTCAAAAAGATTCTATCGCCGATTTTATACGGGCTCCTCATTGTGCCATTATTCTATGGGATGATTATTTGGTTTTCGATTTCTGAACGGATGTTTGGGCTTCTGTTTGATATGAGCGGATATATTGAACTAACCTTGTACGCTCTTATCGTTGGAACATTATCATTTTGGTACGTTTCGAAGTTTATGGTGCATTTGGAAAAGTTGTCACATCCCAGGATACTCGATCACATTCGACAGTCTGCGTTTTATTATTTATTGGGTTCGTATCTTACAATTTCATTATTGCAAACCGGTATGCACGGCGGGTTGAGAGAGGGGATGATGTTTGCGACAGTGTGTCTCTCGGTCTGGGCGATTCTGGTGAATGCGGCGTATTTCTATTTGCATCGGAAAAAAGTATGAACCATCTCGACGAACTTAAGGCGCTGAATCTTCCCGCGGGGCAATACGCGATTTTTGGAAGTGGTCCCATGGCGATTCGTGGCATGCGAGAATCGCACGACATTGATCTCATCGTGAAAAAGGGGATTTACGACGCGCTAGTAGCGAAACACCCTGAATCGATCCGGGAGAATCCATCGCGTCTTGTGATTGGCAATATTGAAGTCTTTAAAGATTGGCGTACGCTCACAAGTCAGATGGACGAGATGATTGATACGGCGGAAACAATTGAAGGGTTTCCATTTGTGAAACTCGAATACGTCGTGCAGTGGAAAAAAGAGATGGGGAGGGAAAAGGATTTGAAAGACCTGGAGCTTATAAGAACGTTTCAGCGCGTATAGTTGTTCTTGCGTACATTTTTTGCTACGCTTTAGCTATGAATGAACGAGTGAATCGAGTTTATGTTTGGTTCGGATTGGTTTTGGTATGCGGTCTTCTTGTAATCACCGGGATGGATATTTGGAATTCGGTATTTACAAACGATTTGCACCAAGCCAAGAATACTCCTCCGGATTTCAACATGCTTGTGATTGGGTGGGACGGTGTGCAACGCGATCATCTTTGGGAGTGCTATAACAAGGAATTGAGTGCATGCCCGGAAGGACTCCCAAATCTCAAACAATTTTTTGATGGGAAGATTTTTGATCTCACAGTCACAAGCGGTCGCACAGAAACCAAGCCTGGTTGGTCGCAAATTTTGTCCGGATACAATGCAAAAACAACGGGGATTGAGAGCAATACGCAGTATCAGCCCTTACCAGAAGGATATTCGGTTTTTGAAAAACTCGAAGATTATTTCGGTGCGGATAATATTGCCACGATCTTTTTGGCGGGGAAAGGCGATCACATCGGTGGCGTTTGTGCGGGTGAGATTGATTCAGTCTCGGGCTATGAAACACTCGGACAGCCATATTGCATCACAAAAACATCGGTGGATTATTTTAAGACCGGACTCGGGTCAAATCAAAACGTTGGCGAGGAAATGTTAAGCGCACTCGACGCATTCGGGACCCAACCATTTTTTGCCTTTGTCGAATTTGCGCATCCCGACAATGCGGGCCATTCCGCTGGGGAGAACTCTACGAAGTACACGCAGGGAATTGTCGATGATGATGTGTGGCTTGGTCAGATCGAGGATAAGCTCCAAGTACTTGGAATCGCAGATAAAACAATTGTCTACGTTGTGACTGACCATGGATTTGGGGAAGATCTCACAAATCACTTGAATGCGCCGTATGGCTTTTTTGCCACGAGTGATTCCGATGTGATGCGCAGTGGCGATCGTATGGATATGGGTGCTACGATTCTTTATCGCTATGGCCTGCGCGGCACCGAAAATGGCGCGCCGGCGCTCAACGGATATCCGCTTCAAGAAAACGATCCGCGTCGTTGCATTCCTGAAGGGGAAGCGTATCTTGATTACGTCGACGCACCGAGGTGTTGCTCTGGCCTCACCCCGAGTATAATGAGCATAGGCGGTGGCTCAAAAGCAATCATTTTCCCCACAGGTGGAATAGGGGACTCATCTGGAATTTGTGAATAACAATTAATTATTTTTTTATGGATACATTTGATTTTTCCGCGCCAATGGTTTCGCTTATCATCCTTGGACTTTTTCTCCTTGCGATTTGGGACATTGTTTGGCGCGGGATGGGAATGTGGAAGGCGGCACAACAAAAAGACTTGGCATGGTTTATTTGCATGATGATTTTTAATACCTTGGGGATCCTCCCAATCGTCTACTTGAAGTTTTTTGCCAAGAAGTGATAGTCTGTAGATCTTGAAATTTAATTTTTCTATGAGTGTATTGCAACAGGTTTTTAAGTTTCTCATTTCGCTGGGGGTCGTGGTCGGATTGCGCCTATTACCGCATCCACCAAATGTGGAGCCGATTATGGCAACCATGATGCCGTTTTCCAAGCGTTGGGGATGGCTTGCCGGCATGATTTTTTGTCTTGTTGCAATTTTGGGTTACGATTTCCTCACGGGCACATTCGGCTCGTGGTCGTATATGACGGCCGGAACCTATGCGGTGATCGGCGCGGTTGCTGGTCTCGTGCTTCGTGGCGAGAAAAATACGATTTGGCACTACGTTGTGTTCTCGGTTGTTGCAACGCTTTTCTACGACGCGGTCACGGGGATTGGTATGGGTGTGCTCTTGTTCAAAATGCCACTTATGATGACCATCACGGGCCAGATTCCATTTACGCTCTACCACCTCGCTGGAAACATTGTGCTTGCGGCAACGCTTTCGCCACTCTTGCACCGATGGGTCATGGCAAATCCAAAGCTCGAGGTTTCCTCAATCCTCAAGATTTTCAAACCAGCCACGGAAGAAAAAATGTAAGTTGAAATCACGTCTTATTCCTGTGTCATTGCGAGGAGGCTTTTAGCCGACGAAGCAATCTACTCGTATAGATTGCTTCGCCCTACGGGCTCGCAATGACACAAGAGGATGGGCGTGGTTTTTCTTTTGTGCCTTTTCAGTTTCTTGAATTTGAGTACAATGAAGGCATAATCAAACAATATGGAAAATGAACAAGTTTGCTGTGAGAAATTTGACCCGGCGCTTTGGGAGGAAAAAGAAATCACCTGGAACAACAAGCTATTTGTTGTAGACCACGTGACAAGTATCTTGCACATGCCGCTCAATTTTGGAAAGAAAATGACGGTGAACGCGGCTCTTATTGAAAAAGCAGGAGCAAAACGGCCGACGATTGTGATGACCGGGGAAGAAACACTGTGGGGATCAAATATTTATATTGATGTCGATAAAGAAATTCCAGGTGCAAAAACAACGATCATTTCCGGAACATTTTTAACAAAGGTATTCGAGGGCCCGTACCAGAATATGGGCGCGTGGATTAAATCCATGGACGCATACGTGAAAGGTCAGGGGAAAGAAATCAAAAAAATGTATTTTTATTACACCACGTGCCCGAAGTGCGCGAAGAAATACGGGAAAAATTACGTGGTGATTCTTGCCATGATATAATGGTGCCATGCATCATTGGAGGTTAAAACCGAGCACGCTCATGATTTTTGTGGCTGGACTTGGCGTTGTTGTGACGGCCTGTTTTTTGGAGGCTGGGAGTGTAAACGCCTGGCTGGCTGCGCATGTGTTTTTTGTTATTGCGCTCATTTTGATGCTCGCAGGAAAATAGTATGCACATGATTGATTGGTCACTCATTGGCATGTACCTTGGCCTCGCTATTACGAGCGCCGGAGTGCTTTGGGGCGTGGTTTTTTCTGTGGAGGGTCGCATGAGTCGCGAGGAAACAAGCGTGTGGCAAATGCTTTCCGTGGAAATGCTCGCTCCTATGCTCATTGGCACGGTCATGCTTGTTTGTTGCTGGTGGTGTCAGCTGGTGGCTACGCGCACGGTGGTACTCACAACCCAATACACTTCCGTGCAAGAACAATATCTGCCGGAATTGCAATTGCTCGAAATTCAATTTGTTCCGATCGTTTTCTTGATTATTGTGGCGCTCACGGGTCTGTGGTTTATCCGCAAGGATCGTAAAAAAACCTGGGTCGAGTTTGAATGGATGTATGTAGGGATGCTTTTGTGCACCCTGGCATTTTTGCTTATGCCACTCTATGCATGGGAATTTGGGTTTGCCATTGAGCGCGTGCTTTCGGTTGGCTCCATTGGCCTCGGGCTTGGCACGGCAATCGTATTTAGTTTCTTGTTTTTCAAAAATCGACAATTGGCCGAACGCATGCCGTTTTTGTATGAAATTTTGGAGCCGATGTGTAAAGTGATTTTGGTGGCGCTCGCAGCATTCATGCTTTTGTTCTTTGTCTTATCGAGCGGAATGGTTTATGTATACCCGCCATTTGTGCTCATGCAGATTTTATTTGGATTGATTCTCATCGTGACGGCATTTATTGCCGGCCCGGTTTTAGATTCGGGCGTGCATGCCCATGCGGAATTCTCGCAGTACAAGGTGCAAAAGCCCGAGGCGGTTATTTGGAGCTATCTCTTGTTTGGATTTTATCTTTCGCTGTGGATGGGCTTTTTGGTTGTGAATTTTTATGATCTTTCTGCGTATACGCTTCGCGAACTTGTGGCATGGTTTTTCGTTTTTGCTGGTGCCATTCTTTTTATTATCTCATTTGCCGGCCCACTCATCCTTTCAAAAGACCGCTTGTTTTTGAGGCGTCAGAACGGTAAGATGCCTGTACATGGAACCCAAGGACGAAATTAAAGCGCGCCTCGATATTGCAGATTTGATCGGCGAGTATTTAGAGCTGAAACCCGCGGGGCAGGGGAGTTTTCGAGCGCTTTGTCCGTTTCACGGCGAAAAGACCGCCTCCTTTTACGTTTCGCGCGAAAAAGCGATCTGGCATTGTTTTGGGTGCAATAAGGGTGGCGACATTTTTAGTTTTGTGATGGACATGGAGGGGATTGATTTCCCCGAGGCGCTTCACCTCCTGGGAAAAAAAGCCGGGGTTGAGATTCCGGAGTTTCGTCCAAAAAAAGATACAAGTCATGAATCTCTTTTGCTCGAATTGCAGGAAATGGCTGGGAACGTTTATAAAAAAATTCGCCTCGATCATCCGCTCGGGGAATTGGCACGCCAATACATCGCAAAGCGCGAGATTCCTCCCGAACTCGTTGATGCATTTCAACTCGGCGCTGCGCCAGATCGATGGGATGTGCTCGTGCAACTATTGCGATCGCGCAAAATCACGGATGCGCAACTCGTGGCGTCTGGGCTTGCCAAAGAAAGCGGGCGCGGGAATCTCATCGATCGTTTTCGCAATCGGCTCATGATTCCGCTGTGCGATGCACAAGGTCATATCGTTGGCTTCACTGGGCGATTGCTCGAAGGCGAAGGGCCAAAATATTTGAATTCGCCTGAAACGGAAATTTATAGCAAGCGCCGGCTTCTCTATGGCCTGCATCTGGCAAAGACTGCCATTCGCACGGAGAAGTGCGTGATCGTTGTGGAAGGAAATCTCGATGTGATCGCCTCGCACAAGGCAGAGGTAAAACACGTGGTCGCAAGTTCCGGCACGGCGCTCACGGAAGATCACTTGGCAATTTTAAAGCGCCTCACAAATTCAATTCTATTTTCATTTGACGCTGATGCCGCAGGATTTGCCGCGGCGCAACGTGGTATTCGACTCGCGCAAGAAGCGGGATTCCAAATCTCGGTCATTTCGATTCCCAAAGAAGATGGGAAAGATCCCGATGATGTGGTGCGCAAAAATCCCGCACGTTGGCGCGAGCTTGTGGAGCGTCCAATTCCAATCATGGAGTATTACGTCACCCGTGGGCTCGATGAACACGATCCAAATACGCTCGAAGGAAAACGCGGATTCTCCCATTTTATTCTTGAAGAAATCGCGCATCTTACCGATGAAATTGATCGTTCCTATTGGCTTGATCGATTGTCTGACATCGTGAATATTGAAAAAACCGCACTTATTGCGGAACTCCAGAAAATCAAGCCAAATCGTAAGCAACCGGTTCAAATTGATGCAAAACAGGTCGTGGCACTTCCACGTCCCATCTCTCGGTTTGATCGCACGGTTGAGCTTTTGCTGGCCTTGGCCCTGTTTGACGAACACTATCTCAAAGAGCTCTTTGAGATTTATCAGCCTCTCCCGTCATCCACAAATCGGCTTGACAGACTTTACAATGATCTCAAAACCCTTTATACTAATGCCGAATCTACCGAATCCACGCCAAAACAACTATTTCAGCATCTCGAAGAAAAATATCGTGAAGAAACTCGTCTTGAGGAATTACAGGCCCTTCGGGCCCTTTACCTCAGTTTTGAGTCCACGTTTTCCGAGCTAACTGCTGATGCACGGCGTGAAGAATGGAATCGGCATAGAGACGTCCTGGGCTCCATCCATTTGGATGAGCAACGAAAGCAGATGGAATCTGCGATCCGCGAAGCAGAACGCGCGGGCGATCAAACGCTCCTCGCTTCACTTCTTGCGGATTATCAAAAATTTTTATCCACCTAAAACTCTGGATCTCGGGAAACCGAATTTGGGGTGACGTCTTTGCATATGAAGGGAAAAAAGCATGCGGGAGGAAAGAAAAAAGCGATCGTTAAAAAATCTGCGCGAGTAAAAAACGCGCCAAAAAAATCTCTTTTGAAAAAACAAAAACGACCGCAAAAGCCTGCGAAAAAAGTGGCGCCAAAAAAGGCGATGGTCAAGAAGTCCATTGCCAAAAAATCTCTCCCAAAGAAACCCGCCTTAAAAGCGGTTCCCCAGGAGCGTTATAAAAAATCCCTTCCTCCCAGTCAGGAAAAACTCGACCAACTCATTGTGCGTGGTCGGGGTCGTGGGTTTGTAACGGAAAATGAAGTGCTATTTGCGTTTGGGGATATTGAGGATCATATTCCTCAACTCGAGGCATTTTTGGATCGCCTCGAAACCGCAGGTCTTCATTTTATTGAGATGAAAGAAGGCTTTTTGGGACGCGATAAAGAAATGGAAGGCGTCTACGATAAGATTCGCGTAAAAATGGACACCAAGGTTGATTTGGGGGACATTTCGCAGGATTCGATTCAAATGTACTTGCGCGAAATTGGAAAGATTCCGCTCTTGAATGCCGAAGAAGAAATTGCGCTCGCAAAACGAAAAGAGCGCGGCGATCAAGAAGCCGTGCGACGCTTGATTGAAGCGAACTTGCGCTTGGTTGTTTCGATTGCAAAAAAATTCGTTGGCAAACAACTCTCGCTTTTGGACCTCATTCAAGAAGGAAACGTTGGGCTCTTCCGCGCGGTCAAAAAATTTGAATATCGCAAAGGATATAAATTCTCCACGTATGCGACGTGGTGGATTCGACAAGCCATTACCCGTGCGCTTGCCGATCAATCGCGAACGATCCGCATCCCAGTTCACATGGTGGAAACTATCAATCGATTCAAACAAGTCGAGCGACGTCTCATTCAGGATTTGGGTCGTGAACCGCTTCCAGAGGAAATGTCGGCAGAACTTGGATTGCCAATCGACAAGGTGCGCCACATTAAAAAGATTTCACAAGAAACGGTTTCTTTGGAAGCCTCGGTTGGCGACGATGAAGAAGACTCAAAGCTTGAGGACTTTATCGAGGACGTTAAAACCGTCTCGCCGGCCAAGAATGCGGCGCGTGAGCTGCTGCGCGACTATGTGCAAGAAGCCATGCGCGATTTGACCCCACGTGAGCAAAAGATCCTTGAAATGCGTTTCGGGCTCGTAGACGGCGTTTCCCATACGCTCGAAGAAGTCGGGCGTGAATTTGACGTTACGCGTGAGCGTATTCGCCAAATTGAGGCCAAAGCCCTTGAAAAGATTCAGCAGAAAGAGATTATACACAAATTGCGCGATTACTAGTTGACAACCTGGGCAGTCTTGCGCTATACTATTCCTCGTTATTCGTAATTTTTTTATGACCGAACAAACAAAAATCTTCGTAGGGAATCTCCCATTCTCTGCAACAGAAGAAGAGCTCTCTGATTTCTTTGCTGCCGCTGGGACGGTAGTTG
>JBAYHI010000005.1:0-90072 GCA_041666205.1 Patescibacteria group bacterium | reverse complement strand
TACGAAATTTACGGATGCGTTCGAAGTTGATTATGCCGACGAAGAGGGAAAAAAACAGCGCGTTGTCATGGGCTGTTTCGGGATTGGACCAAGTCGCGTAATGGGATCAATTGTCGAAGCGCATCACGACGACCGGGGGATTATTTGGCCTCTTGCGGTTGCGCCGTTTCCCGTGCACTTGGTGATGCTTTCCTCGCGTAGTGAAGAGACACAAAAAAAGATCGAAGACGCTGCGGAAAAACTTTATAGCGAATTACAATCGTGTGGCATCGACGTCTTGTGGGACGATCGGCTTGGCGTTTCGGCTGGGGAGAAATTTGGTGATTCAGATCTTATCGGCATTCCGCTTCGACTCGTCATTTCAGAAAAGACGCTCGAAAAAGATTCAGTTGAATGGAAAGTGCGAGGCACAGACGATATGGATTTTGTACCAACGGCCGAAGTGGTCGTGAAGGTGAAAGAGTTCGTAAAATAGAGAATCAAAAAACCGCCGGTTCAATCCGACGGTTTTTTATTTGTTGTTAGACTTCGGCAACTGTTGGTGGCTCAACCGGAGCAACGGGTGCAACCGGAGCTGGCGCTGGAGTTGCGGTTGCTGATCGTGAAACGCCTTTGAGCGCATCCTTGAGAGCTTTGCCTGCTTTGAACTTTGGAACTTTCACCGATGGCACATCAATCACTTCTTTTGGATTGCGTGGGTTCACACCTTTGCGCCCAGCACGAATGCGAGCAGAGAACGTGCCAAATCCGGCAATCGTCACTTCTTCATCGGCAATGAGGGCATCGGTCACGAGCATTTGAAATCCCTCCACAAAATCTTCTGCTGTTTTTCGAGATACGTTCAATCGTTCTGAGAGCTTCTGGGCAAGCATTGCTTTGTTCATAGATGATTGGTTTTTGTGGCGTCAGTATAGCGCCAATTTAGTTCTTTATCAAGTTTTTTGGCTTATCTTGCGTATTCTGTCACGCGCGTCTCACGGATCACACATACGCGAACTTCGCCTGGATAGGTGAGATCGGTTTCGATCTTCTTGGCGATTTCGGCTGCAAGTTTGTATGCGGCAAAATCATCAATTTCACCAGGGCGTACAAAGACGCGCACTTCGCGTCCTGCCTGAATTGCGTAGACTTTTTCAACGCCTGGGAATGACATGGCTGTGTCTTCGAGCCCTTGCAGACGCTGCAAGTACTCTTCCAAGCTACTTCGGCGAGCACCTGGGCGTGAACCGGAAATTGCGTCGGCTGCTTTGATGAGCATGCCTTCCACGGTTTTTGGTTTATCTTCGTGGTGCGCAACCGACTGGTAGCAGATCTCTTCTGGCAGGCCAAATTTCTTCATGATATTGTAGCCGATCTCTGGGTGAGCGCCTTGCATATCGTGGTCAACCGCTTTCCCGATGTCGTGCAAGAGTCCACCTTTTTTACAGATGGTCACATCGGCTCCAATTTCTTCGGCCATCATGCCGGAAAGGCGCGCAACTTCAATGGAGTGTTGCAGAACGTTTTGCCCATAGCTTGTACGGAATTTAAGACGTCCCAAAATCGAAACGAGTTTTGGATCAATTGAGGATACCGGAATGCCAAGCTCGTAGAGCGCATCTTCTCCGGCTTTTTTCATTTCTTTTGCCAAATCTTTTTTAGCTTGATTGATGGCTTCCTCAATACGCGCTGGTTGAATGCGCCCGTCTTTCATCAAGGCTTCAAGCGCACGCTTTGCAACTTGTCGGCGCACAGGCGAAAATCCGGAAATAAGCACGGTGTCTGGAGTGTCGTCGATAATGATTTCACAGCCCGTGAGATGTTCCATGGTTTTAATGTTGCGACCCTCTTTTCCAATAATGCGTCCTTTCATGTCGTCTGAAGGGAGCTCCACAATCGTGGTTGTTGCGTCCACAACATGACTGCCGGCAAAGCGTTGAATGGCAAGCGAAAGAATCGATCGCGATTTTGCCTCAACCGCTTCTTCGTTCACGTCATCTAATTTTCGCAATCGCTCCATGAGCGCTTCTTTTTGATCATTTTCAACCAAGGTGAACAGCGTTTCCTTTGCCTGGTCTTTGGTCATGCCAGCCACTTGTTCGAGCGTTGCTTTTGCTTTTTCGCGAATAGCGCTTGCCTCATCGCGGATTTTGGCAATGTTGTCTTTTTCCGTTTCGAGTTTTGCTTTGTGATCTTCGAGTTCCAAAATCTTTTTATCAAAAAGCGTTTCGCGTTGCTCAAGGCGTGCTTGCGCTTCTTTTGCCTCACGGCGCATTTGCTGTTCTTCGATTTTGGTTTCTTCAAGGATTTTGAGGGCCTTGTCTTTTGCCTTGAGGAGCAGATCTTGTTCTTGAGAGCGAGCGTCCGTGAGAATTTTCTCCGCGCGAATATCAGCGGACTGGACTTTGCGTCGCGCTAGCGTTTCGCGGATGAAATATCCCGCGGTAGCCCCGAGCGCAATGGCCACGATGGCGATCACGGTAATAATTAAATAATCCATACATGTTTATTGTCTGGATATAGAAAAGCTCCGGGTTTTGTTTATCTCCCGTTTGCGGAGGAAGAATCTGCTAGATTCCGCGAAAATTCAGAGGTCAGAGTAAAATCGAATGATAAACGCATAACACCGAGGAGCTACACTCTACAACCAAGACACCGATTAATGAGTTACGGCAAAATGTTATCACGCGAGCCGTCCCTCGTCAATTGAGGCGGGGAGTTCTTTGAAAAAGGTGGTTTTCCAGTTTTCTTCGCTTAAGTCTGTGGCGTTCTGTGCACTCTCAACGGAAAACGGGCCAATCGACATGCGTCGCAGTGCCTCAACGTACCCGACGGTTTGAAGTGCCGTTGCCACGTCGCGCGCAAGCGAGCGAATGTACGTGCCCGACGAGCAGGCAATACGCACGGGCAAGCGCACAAGCCCATCTTCGCGCTCAATGGGGCCAGTAAGGACGAATTCCGAAATCGTCACAGGCCGAGGCTTTCGCTCGATCACAATCCCTTGGCGCGCCAAATTATAAAGTTTTTGACCACCAACCTTGATGGCAGAATGCATTGGGGGGATTTGCTCGAGGTGGCCTTCGAATTGTTTGAGCGCTTTTTTGATCGTTTCGTCGTCTGCGGTGCAAAGGCGGCCGGGTTGAGTTGGGGAGTCAGGGTCAAGCGTATCGGTTGTTTCGCCCAGCACAAATACAGCTTCGTAGACTTTGGGGAGGTGCAAGAACCGGTCGAGTTCGCGGGTTGCCTCGCGCCCAACGCCCACAATCAAAAGTCCGCTCGCAAACGGATCGAGCGTACCAGCATGGCCAATGCGGTCAATTCCGGTCACCCGTCGCAAAATCGAAATCACCCGGTGCGACGAAATGCCGGTCGGTTTGTCGATCAGCAAGAAGCCAATATTTTGTTCCAAAATGGTGGACATGGTGGAATCCTAGCAGGGTTTTTGATTTCCTGCGAGAAAATTCGCTTTTGTTTGCCACAAATCATTGACGGAACCCGCAATTTCGATTATTCTCTGCACATGAATATCACAGAACTAGCGCGTCGTTTGCGCGTGCCAACCGAAGAGCTCCGAGCAAAATTGCCGGAACTTGGCTTTGACATTGGCTCAAAAGCCATCAAAGTGCCTGATCGCGATGTTGGTCGCATTATGCAAGCCTGGCAGGAATTCAAGAAACGTTCCTACTTGGAGAAAAAAATGCTCGATCAAAAAGCGCGAGCAGAACGTCGTGCTGCGGTGCACGAAGGGCGAGCCGAAGTGGCCTCACTTCCTCCCATCATGACCGTGCGTGAATTTGCGGAAATTTTGAATCTTCCAATTGCCCGCGTCATGCAAGAGCTTATGCGTTCCGGCATTTTGGCGTCTTTGAATGAACGTATCGATTTTGAAACCGCTTCAATTATTGCCGAAGATTTAGGATTCCGCGCAGAGAAAAAAGAACAAGGAACTACGTCTGAAGAAGACGTGGGTATCTCGCGACTCGCTGAAGCACGTAATGCCGAAGGCGCCGAACTTCAAGTTCCTCGCGCTCCGGTTGTGGTCGTGATGGGTCACGTTGACCATGGTAAGACCATGCTCTTGGACGCTATTCGTCACGAAAACGTTGTGGCAACCGAAGCCGGTGGAATTACCCAGCACATTGGTGCGTATCAGGTTGTGCGAAATGATCGCGCGCTCACGTTCATTGATACGCCAGGTCACGAAGCCTTCACGGTGATGCGCTCGCGTGGCGCCAAGGTCGCCGATATCGCTATTTTGGTTGTCGCCGTGGACGATGGAGTCCAACCTCAAACCAAGGAAGCAATCGATATCATTAAAGCTGCACAGATTCCATTCCTTGTGGCACTCAACAAGATTGATAAAGAAGGCGCAAATATTGAAAAAGTAAAATCCCAACTTTCTGAACTTGGTCTCATTGGCGAAGAGTGGGGCGGAAAAACCATCATGGTTCCAATTTCCGCCAAGAAGCAAATGAACATCGATCAGTTGCTCGATATGCTTTTGCTTGTGGCAGACATGGAAAAAGATCACATTGTTGCAAATCCAAATCGTCATGCCATTGGAACGGTCATTGAATCTCACATCGACAAAGGCCAAGGTCCAATTGCAACCGTCCTCATTCAAACCGGAACGCTTCATTTGGGAGATACCATGGGACTGCGCAATTTGAATTACGGAAAAGTACGCGCCATGCGAACGTGGCACGGCGAGACAGTAAAAGAAGCATTACCATCCATGCCGGTTGTGATTTTGGGATTCAAAGATGCGCCTTCGGTTGGTGATGTCATGGAAGTACCAGAAGATGCAAAAACACTTGAAAAACTCAAAGAACAACCAAGCCGAAAAACCGGTGCTGGCGAAATTACGGTTGCGTCAAAAGCAAAAACCGATGCGGTGGTGGAAGAGGGCGATGAAAAAGTCATGCTCAATATCATTTTGAAAGCCGATGTGCTGGGATCCTTGGAAGCCTTGATCGGCATGATTGAAAAAGTTCAGAACCCATACGTTGGGGTGAAAATTGTGAGCAAAGGACTTGGCAATATTACCGACTCCGATATTTTGCAAGCCGACGCCACGCATGCATTCGTTGCAGCCTTTGGCGTAAAGCCAATGGCAGCAGCTGCGCAACTTGCGCGTGAAAAAGGCGTTGAGATTCACGAGTACTCGATCATCTACCGATTGTTTGAAGATATTTTGGAGCGTCTCAAAATTCTCATTCCAGCAGAACGTGTGTATACCGAACTCGGAACGGTTGAGATTTTCGGCGTCTTCAAGAAATTGCCAAAGGGCATGGTCGTTGGTGGAAAAGTGAAACGCGGAAGCGTCGAACTCGGTGCCACCGCTCGCGTCTTGCGCGAGGGTCATGTGATTGGCGAAGGCAAAATTGAATCGCTCCAATCCGGCAAAAGCAATACCCGTGTGGTGGAGCAGGGAGCTGATTGCGGGATGGGATTCACCGGGAAAACAAAAATTGAAATTGGCGACATTCTGGAGCTCTACAAAGAGGAGATGCAGGAGCGTAAACTCGATATCAACAACTAGAATTTGCAGAAGCGAAGCCCGTGATACAATAGGTTTCGCTTCTTATTTTTGAGTTATTTTTTATGGAACTTACATCAGAAAATTTCGACTCCGTGGTCTTGCAAGCTGATCGCCCGGTTTTGGTTGATTTTTGGGCTCCGTGGTGTGGCCCGTGCCAAGTCATGGGTCCGCTTGTGGAGGAACTTGAAGCGGAAATGAGCGAGGCGGTTTTTGGGAAAGTGAACGTAGACGAGCAACCCGATTTAGCGCGTCAATTCAATATTTTGTCGATTCCAACATTCTTGATTTTTAAAGGCGGACAAGTGCTTGAGCAATTTTCAGGCTCAATGAGCAAAGAAGCCTTGAAAGATAAAATTACAAAACTTCTCTAGCACATTGCGACTCGGCGGGGAGGCGAGTATCGTGAGAAATATATGGACATCAAAAACGTTATCATCATTGGCTCGGGACCTGCTGGCTATACGGCAGGGATTTATACGGGCCGCGCGCAACTTTCTCCACTCCTCATTGCCGGCGGTGAACCCGGTGGGCAACTCATTACAACCACGACCGTCGAAAATTGGCCAGGCGAAGACGACGGGATTTTGGGTGCAGCGCTTATGCAGAATATGGAACGCCAGGCAAAAAAATACGGCACAGAAATTGTGGCAGATCGTGTCACGGAAGTTGATGTCACGTCGCGTCCATTCACTGTGAAGACTGCGAGCACGACGTATCAAACACATTCGATCATCATTGCAACGGGCGCTTCAGCGCGTTGGCTTGGGGTTCCAGGAGAAAACGAACTCAAGGGTCGCGGGATTTCCGCGTGCGCCACGTGCGACGGATTTTTCTTCCGCGATAAACATGTGGTTGTGGTTGGTGGGGGAGATGCTGCACTCGAAGAGGCAACGTATCTCACGCGCTATGCAAGTAAAGTTACGATCGTTGTACGCAAAGATGTGCTCTCGGCTTCAAAGCCGATGATTGAGCGTGCTGAAAAAAACGAAAAGATCTCTTTCATTTGGAATTCACAAGTAAAAGAATTCCAAGGCACACAAACGCTTGAGCGCGTTGTTCTTACGAATTCGCAAACGCAAGAAGAAACCGTGGTCGATGCGCAAGGATGTTTTGTGGCAATTGGCCATAAACCAAATACAGAATTATTTGCGGGGAAAATTGAGCTCGATGCAGTGGGGTACATTGTTCACCAATGTGGGAGTATGGAAACATCGGTGCCAGGAATTTTTGCCTGTGGCGATGTGACAGATCACAGCTATCGACAAGCTATCACGGCATCGGGTACTGGGTGTATGGCAGCGATTGATTGCGAGAGATTTTTAGCAAAAAATGATTAATCATTCTTATGGCAAATGCATTTGAAAACGCCTTGCGTCAAATCGACCGGGCAGCAGAATCAGCAAAAATGACGGGGGAGTTCTTGGAACGTTTGCACTACACCATGCGAGAAGTTCGCGTGAATATTCCGGTCACCATGGACGACGGTACGCTTCGCATGTTTGAGGGCTATCGCATTCAGCACAATAATTGGCGCGGACCATTCAAGGGCGGAATTCGCTATCACCAAAACGTTGATATCAACGAAGTGAAAGCGCTCGCAACATGGATGACCATGAAAACAGCGGTTGTGGGAATTCCGATGGGTGGTGGAAAAGGTGGCGTCACGGTGAATCCAAAAGAATTATCCGAGGGCGAACTCGAGCGTCTTACACGCGGTTGGACCAAAGCCTTGAAAGGCGTGATCGGGCCAGAGATCGACGTGCCAGCGCCAGACGTAAATACCACGCCACAAGAAATGGACTGGGTGGCTTCAGAGTTTGGACATCCAGCAGTCGTGACGGGAAAAACGATTGCAAACGGGGGAAGTTTGGGGCGAGGAACTGCAACAGCTGACGGCGCGTTCCAGGTTTTCGAAACCCTCAAGGATCGTTTGTTCCCAGGTGGCGGGCCACAAACAGTTGTTGTGCAAGGATTTGGAAATGCTGGCAGAATTTTTGCCGTGATCATGCACAAGAAAGGATATAAGGTTGTTGCTGTGTCTGATTCTCGCGGCGGGATTTTTAATGCGGATGGCCTCGATATTGCCGCACTTGAGAGTCACAAAGATACGGCCGGCGGGGTACAGGATTTTCCAGGAGCCTCAAATATCACCAACGAAGCGCTTCTTGAACTCGAGTGCGATATGCTCGTTCCAGCTGCGCTTGAAAATCAATTCACGGCAGCGAATGTAGGCAACATCAAAGCAAAAGTTGTATTCGAAATTGCCAATGGTCCAACCACGCCAGAGGCCGACGACGTATTTGTACAGAAAAATATTCCGGTTGTGCCAGACATTTTGGTGAACGCTGGTGGCGTTACCGTGAGTTACTTTGAGTGGGAGCAAAACATGACCAGTGCAACGTGGACGGAAGCGGAAGTTGGGGAGAAGCTTGAGAAAATTATGATCGAGAGCGCAAACGAAGTTTGGGCACGCAAAGAGAAGTATAGCGTGGATCTTCGCCGTGCAGCATTCATTCTTGCACTGGAGCGATTGGACGCAGCAAAAAAATAAGTTATCATGAGTCCATATGATGGACATCACCCCGGAAAAACTCAAAAGCGAAATGGAGAAAGAATCTCCCATGGTGATTGTGGATTTACAAGAAGCGCGTTTGTATCAGCACAATCACATTCCAGGCGCCATCAATATTCCGATGGATGGATTTCAAGCAGAGTATCCGGCGCTTCTCAAAGATAAGGATTTACCAACGGTGGTCACTGGAGAATTCGACGAATTGGGGAAGGGAAGCAAGGCTGGGGAAATCCTCGAAGCAGCGGGGTACACCAAGGTTGGCCACATCGTTGGGGGCCTCATGGCCTGGCGAAATGCCGGGTATCCCACGGAAAGTGGCGTTGAATCATAATTTTTGTTCTGTCATTGCGAGGAGGTAATTTGCCGACGAAGCAATCTACTCGTGTGGATTGCTTCGTCTTTTTTCGTTGTGGACGTTGCATCCTCCTTCTCTCCTTTCGTCATTCTGAGCGTTAGCGAAGAATCTCTCGATGGGTTCTTGGGATCTTTCCCCCGCTCAGCGGGGTCAGGATGACGGACAGCGCATTGACGAAGAGGTGATTTTTTGTTATCCTGCGCGGTTCACGAAATCGAGGAGGAATCATGAACGGCGAATTGTTTTTTCAAGGTGAGCGTAAGGGTGGACGTCCGGGATGTTGTGTCTCGGAAGACGTCACTCGCGTTGAGGCAACCGAGGAATACATCTTCGGTGAAGTCCTCGACGGGCACGGTGACAAGGGAGAGTTTGTCGCGAACGAAACCGCGGCGCGATTGTGCCACGGACTTCTCCCGGAAGTCCTGGAGGACCCCGATCCTGAGAAAATGCGAGCGATTGCACAGCGGATCGATCAGGAACTTTGCGGGTTCCTGAAGATCTCGCGCTGCTATGGGGGCACAACGGCGGCGTGGACGATTCTCACGGGAGAGTTTGTCTGCGTTGCGACGGTTGGGGATACGGAAGCGTATCTGCTGCGTCCAGACATGAGCGAACCACAGCCCATGACGCCGGCGCACGGAACCAACAATGCAGGTGAGCGTGCGAGGCTCCAGTCGTCGGGCTGGCAAGTTCGCGCAGATCCTGATCGCCCGAAGACGCACTACTTCCATCCGCCCTGGACGATGAGGCTGCCCCCGATTCAACTCAGTCGGGCATTCGGGGACTTCGTCTACGGGGATGCTTTGCAAGCTGATCCCGAGACCGTGTGGCAGACCGCCTGGCCAGAGGAAGCGACGGTGCTGATCCTCATGTCCGATGGCGTGAGGTACGCACTCGGGCCGTCACTCGGCGCGGAACTGCGACTCCTCGCAGGTCAACACAAGTCATTCCAGGAACGCGCGAGCGAGTTCTGGACCCGTATCCTCCGAGAGCGTCCCTACGATGACGTGTCGGTGGTCGCCATCGACCTCGTGGGCTGGCGTAAGCACTTGGCGTCTCATCTCAACTCCCTGAACTGACTGCGGTCGGTTCGGGGAGTTCTTGCATTCAGGAGAAATTGCGAATAATCGATTTTTTCGCTACGATACGTGCGTTATGCAATACGATCACAAATCCATTGATCATAAATGGCAAGCGCGTTGGGAACGCGAGCAAACGTTCCGCGCTGAAGATTTTTCGCAAAAAGAAAAATTTTATTGCCTTGTGGAATTCCCGTATCCATCGGGTGCTGGACTCCACGTTGGCCATCCGCGCAGTTATACAGCACTCGATATTGTGGCGCGAAAAAAGCGCATGGAAGGCAAAAACGTGCTGTACCCAATTGGTTGGGATGCCTTTGGACTTCCCACGGAAAATTATGCCATCAAAACCGGTCGGAAACCGCAAGATGTGACGCGAGAAAATGTCGGCACGTTTAAGCGTCAGCTCCAAGCGCTTGGCTTGAGTTTTGATTGGTCACGCGAAATCAATACAACGGATCCAGCATATTACAAATGGACGCAATGGATGTTTTTGGAATTCTGGAAAGCGGGTTTGGCGTATAAGAAAAAGATGCCAATCAATTGGTGTCCAAGTTGCAAAATCGGTTTGGCAAACGAAGAAGTTGTTGGTGGCATGTGTGAGCGTTGCGGAAATCCAGTTGAGAAGCGCGAAAAAGAACAGTGGATGATTGCGATCACAAAATATGCAGATCGCTTGCTCGAAGATCTCAAGGATTTGAATTACCTCGAGAAAATCAAAAAGCAACAAGAAGATTGGATTGGAAAAAGCGAAGGGGCTGAAATTGAATTTGCGGTCGACGGAATCGACGACAAAATTAACGTGTTCACAACGCGACCTGATACGCTTTTTGGCGCCACGTTTATGGTGCTCGCTCCTGAACATCCGCTTGTGCCAAAACTCTCAGCGCGTGATCGTCATCACGAAGTTGTGCACTACATTGAAAAAGCTGCTGCAAAAACTGATATTGAACGAGGCGACGTTACAAAAGAAAAAACCGGAGTCTTCACCGGCTCATATGCAGTGAATCCTGGCAGTGGCGAAAAGATGCCAATCTACATCGCAGATTACGTGATGATGGGCTATGGCACCGGCGCGATTATGGCTGTGCCAGCGCACGATACTCGAGATTGTCAGTTCGCACAGAAAAAGGGACTCCCGATTAGATTTGTTATCGATTGTGGGGAGAATTATGACGAAGATTATTATCTTCCAGAATTTGCTCACCTTGATGGCATAAGCGATAAACAGGCAATGCAGATGGATTTTGAAAAAATTCGAAAAGGTGAACAAATTTATTTTGCCTATACAAAAGAATCGGGTCAGATGATGAATTCTGGCGAATTCGATGGGCTCACAACCGAAGAAGCAAAAAAGAAAATGATCGTTTGGCTCGAAGAGAAAAAAATTGGCAAAGCCGTAACGCATTTCAAATTGCGCGATTGGGTATTTTCGCGTCAGCGCTATTGGGGCGAGCCAATTCCACTCGTGCATTGTGCTAAGTGCGGTTGGGTTGCGATTCCTGAAACAGACTTGCCGGTTGTGCTTCCCGATGTTGAGCATTACGAGCCAACAGAAAATGGGGAGTCGCCACTGGCAACAATCACCGATTGGGTGAATACCACGTGTCCACAATGCGGAGGCGATGCAAAACGCGAGACAGATACCATGCCAAACTGGGCAGGATCGAGCTGGTACTTTTTGCGCTACATCGATCCAAAAAATGACGAGGCGTTTGCTGATAAAACAAAACTCGATTATTGGATGCCGGTCGATCTGTACAATGGCGGAATGGAACATACCACGCTCCACCTTTTGTATTCGCGATTTTGGAATAAGTTTTTGCACGACCGTGGATTTGTGCCCACATCGGAACCCTATCAAAAGCGCACAAGCCATGGCTTGGTGCTTGCAGAAGACGGGTCAAAAATGTCCAAGTCAAAAGGCAATGTTGTGAACCCCGATAAGCTCGTTGTTGAGTTTGGGGCTGACACCGTGCGAGTGTACGAAATGTTCATGGGCCCATTTGCCGAGCCTGTGCCATGGAGCGAAAATGGCGTGATTGGTGTGCGACGATTCTTGGAAAAGGTTGTTCGATATGTCGACGCATGGATTGAGTTAAAAGCTAAGGAAACTCCAGAGATGGAATTACCAATAATTGAAAAGACTGTTAAAAAGGTTACGGAAGACATTGAGTCCATGCATTTTAATACCGGAGTAGCTGCGCTTATGAAATGCGTGAATGAACTGATGGAAATTTGTATCACTCCTGACGCTCCGGACGGTTCAATTCGTTTAATTTCATTTAGTCAATTAGAAAAATTCCTTCTTGTTATGTGCCCTTTTGCTCCTCATCTTGCTAATGAATTGTATGAACGTATTGGTGGTGAAGAAATTCTTGAGAAGAAGTCATGGCCATCTTGGGATGCGGAATTAGCAAAAGATGAAGAGCTTCAGATCGCAATTCAAGTCAATGGCAAGTTGCGCGGAACTGTTTCGGTTGCATCAGACGCAGAAGAATCTGTGATTGTTGAGAAGGCAAAAGAAGTTGTTGTAAAATATATTGAAACTGGCGTAAAGAAGACGATTTATGTTAAGAATCGTCTTGTGAATTTCGTTGTCTGATTATGAAAATTGTCGTTCTAGGAACTGGTTACGTGGGATTAGTGCAGGGGGCATGTTTGGCGTCCATGGGCCACCAGGTGACATGCGTTGACATTAACGCGGAAAAAATTCAGAAACTAGAGCATGGAGAAATTCCTTTT
The DNA here is from genome assembly GCA_041666205.1 of Patescibacteria group bacterium. Taxonomy (GTDB): domain Bacteria; phylum Patescibacteriota; class Patescibacteriia; order UBA9934; family UBA9934; genus JBAYHI01. The sequence goes on along the minus strand of JBAYHI010000005.1, from coordinate 77,800 downwards.
TACGAACCAGGACTTACAGAGCTCGTTCGTGACGCACAAGAGAAAAAGTGTTTAAGCTTTTCAGTCTCACTCGAGGAAGTTTTGAAGGAAACTCCGGATATTATTTTCCTCGCAGTGGGAACGCCGTCCGATGAAGAGGGGAAAGCGAATCTTTCCTATATCGAATCCGCGTCGCGATCGGTCGGTGCAGCACTTCAGGGTGCAACGCTTGTTGTTACCAAGAGCACGGTGCCACCGGGGACGCAGAAAAAAATCAAATCTTGGATCGGACGCGATGATGTTGCGGTTGCGTCAAATCCGGAATTTTTGCGTGAAGGTCTGGCGGTCGGCGATTTCATGAAGCCAGAGCGAATTGTGATCGGCGTTGAACGATCTGAGGATGCGCAAAAACTTCGCGCTCTCTACGAACCGCTTCACTCTCAAATCTTTGTGATGTCGCCCGAGAGTGCAGAGATGAGCAAATATGCGGCCAATTCCATGCTGGCACTTCGCCTCTCTTTCATGAATGAAATCGCAAATTTATGCGACCTTTTCGGCGCGGATGTGCAAGACATCGAAGCCGTGCTCGCGAGCGACGGGCGTATAGGTGCCAAGTTTTTGCGCGCAGGTGCTGGGTTTGGCGGATCGTGTTTTCCAAAAGATGTGCAGGCGCTTTCGCACACGGCAAAAGAATTTGGATACGTGGAGCGCCTCATTGCGCCAATTATTGCGGTGAACAACGATCAACCTAAACGATTTGTAAAAAAGATCGTGGCGTGCCTTGGAGATGTGCGCGGAAAAAAACTTGCCGTGTGGGGGTTGGCCTTCAATAAAAATACCGACGACGTCCGCCAATCGCCGGCGCTTCGCATTATTGGCGAACTCGTCGCGGGTGGCGCGGACATAGTCGTCTATGATCCCGCAGCGATGGAGAATGCAAAACTCGAACTCGGCGATTCAGTGCGATTTGTTTCGTCGGCGAGTGAAACGCTTCCGGCTGCTGATGCGCTTTTGGTCCTCACCGAATGGGACGCATTTGCCGACGCACATTGGGACGACGCGAAAGCGCAACTTGCCTCACCGATTATTTTTGACGGGAAAAATTTCCTACCACGTGAAAAACTCGAGTCCATGGGATTTGAGGTGCACGGCATGGGGCTATGTCCGCGCCATCGCCATCCGTAATATTGCAGAGTGTCTGCGGAGGTTTTTTGGCAGGTATTGCCATAGCCTCTTTTTTGTTTTTTCTCCCGCAACTCTGGATGCTTGAACTTAGCATTGTGTTCATCGTCGCCTCAGCGATTGCGATGCAATTGCATTGGCGTCTTGTGTGGCGGGTTTGGGGTTTTATTGTTCTCGGGTGTTTGTGTGGCGTGCTAATTTACGCGGGAACGTTTCCGGGGGAGAACTCCGTAACGTCCGCGATCGGTAGGGAATCTCACGTCGAAGGTGTTGTGATCGATGTAGGCGCATCGGAAAAATCAGGGCATCTCACGCTCTCGCATCTCCAAATCGACGGGGAAGAAACACAAGACAAACTCCTCGCATTCGCCCCACTCTATCCGGAGTTTGCATACGGCGACCGTATTTCTTTTCGTTGCACGCCAACTGCGCCCGAGCCGATTGAGGAGTTTGCCTACGATCGCTATCTTGCCAATAAAAATATTTTCGCAACGTGTTTTGTTTATTCTTCTCCGCTTGTTTTGGAACGAGGCGCTGGCAATCCCGTGCTTGAGATTTTGTACAAAATGAAATCGCAATTGCTCAGCCGTATTCAGCAAATTTTTGGCGAGCCACAAGGGTCGCTCATGGCAGGACTTCTCATTGGCGAAACAAATTTTTCCGATGCATGGAATTTGCGATTCCAGCAAACTGGAACGTCACATATTGTTGCAGCGTCTGGCTACAACGTCGCACTCGTCACATTCATCGTGCTTGGATTCTTGGTGTGGGCTGGCTTGAAGCGTCAGCAGGCGTTCTTCCTCGTTTCCGTTGCGATCGTGGTGTACGCAATTTTGTGTGGAGCCGAAGCTGCGATTGTGCGCGCGAGCGTGATGGGCTTCCTCGTTTTGTTATCTCAACAGATAGGTCGACGGTCGACCATGAAAAATGTGCTTTTGCTCACGCCAACAATTTTGCTTTTGATGCATCCTCGAGCTTTGCGCGACGACATCGGGTTTGAACTTTCTATGGCCGCAACGCTCGGACTTATTTATTTTGTCCCGTACATTCAATCGAAATTGTCGTTTGTTCCAAAGACGTTGAGTTTGCAAACTTCGCTTGCGGCAACGCTTGCAGCAACGGTTGCGTGTCTTCCAGTTTTGCTTTTTCGATTCGGTACACTTTCAATTGTCGCCCCTATTGTGAACCTCCTCATTTTGCCCTGGCTCCCATATATCATGGGCCTTGGTGCACTTGTCTTGGTTGTGTCGATCGCGTCACTTCCTTTGGCGATTTTTGTAAGCGGACCGGCAACCGCGCTCCTCTCATCTGTCCTTTTTGTGATTCGATCGATTTCAGAAGTTCCATTTGGATCGTTTTCTATTCCGGATTGGCTGGCATATCTTCTCACCAGTGCGGTAGCATGTGCGGTATGGCTTATCGTAAAACGAAAAAAGCTTTTTTCTCATTTGTAGGTCTTGTTGCGTTTTGTTTGGTGACCGTGGCGGTGCAATCGATTGCGTCGCCGACGATTTTTAGCGATGAAAAATTAGCCGTGTGGTTTTTCGATGTGGGGCAGGGAGACTCTGCGCTCATTCAAAGTGGATCTACACAAATTCTGATCGACGGCGGGCCCAGTCAGCAGGTGATTGAGAAACTTTCCGCTGTGATGCCGTTTTGGGATCGCAATATTGAGTATATGATTTCCTCACACGATCATGCCGATCATTTGGTTGGACTAAATGCGGTGGCAGATCGGTATTCGTTTGGGGAAGTTTGGCGACCGAATGCGACGTACAGCACGGAACTTGGAAAAGAGTTTATGGGGAAAACGAATGATGAAATTGCGTCCGCACCAGATTGTTTGGAGTTGGGTGAGAATCGATCGCTTTGTATTTTGTGGCCATTGTTGGATTTTGTAGAAAATGTGGACGACGAAAATGACAGTTCGCTTGTGCTGTTGCTGAAAGACGGAGATGTCGAGGTTCTTTTTACAGGCGACGCGGGGATTGAAGAAGAAGCGCAAATGACATCAGGTCTCGTTGACGTTGATGTGCTCAAAGTCGGGCATCATGGGAGTCTTAGTTCATCGTCGAGCACGTTTTTGGAAATGGTGAAACCCGAGTACGCAGTTATTTCGGTTGGGGAGAATGACTACGGGCATCCAAGCCCGACGATTGTGGACCGTCTGCAGTCGGTTGGCGCAGAGATTTTGCGTACCGATCAGTTGGGAGATATTCGGCTTTTGTCAGACGGGAAGAAAATCGAGGTAGCGAGTTTTGAGTTTTGATTCCTGTTATCTCCACTTTCTTTGGACCAGCAAAGAAAGTGGAGGGAAAGAAACTGGCTGCCGGGTCTGCGCTTGTCAAAGAGGCATGTTGTCTTATCCGTCGTCGGCCAGGGCACGGCCAGTCTCCGGCAATGGATCCCGCGTACGGGCATGGCGCGCCATGCCCGTACAACTTTGGATGTGCCGGAGGTGGCCGTGCAATTCCTGTCCGAACGCCGGATTCCTCTTTGACAATGCTCGAGCCGGCGATTCAAATAAAAACAGGCTATCGAACAAGGCCCGACCGGAAAAACGTTCCTGCCCTGGGTGGTTTGGTTCTTCATACGTTTTTCCGGGCCAGCCAAGCGCGAAGGCTGGGATGGGCCGTAAGCAGGCCATTTCTTTTCTCTCCACTTTTCTTTGGGCCAGCAAAGAAAAGTGGAGGACAACACAGGGGCTGAAAGCCCTGTAAACAATTTTTGACGAACCAAATAAAATCTGCTAGTATTCCAGCCAATAATAAAATTTTATGGCAGAAATACAGCGTACCCTCGTCCTTTTGAAACCCGATGCTTTGCAACGGGAGCTTGTCGGCGAGATTATTTCCCGCTTTGAGCGAAAAGGATTAAAGACCGTTGGCATGAAGTTCATGCTTTTGGACGAAGCAACGCTCAATGAGCACTACGGCCACCTTAGCGCAAAGCCATTTTTTGGCGATTTGAAGCGCTATATGATGCAAACGCCTGTGGTTGCGATGGTACTTGAGGGCCTGGACGTTATCTCGGAAGTTCGTAAAATCGTTGGCGCTACAAATCCTCGCGAGGCTGATGCTGGCACGATTCGCGCTGATCTTTCGATGAATGTGCCTTCAAATATGGTCCATGCATCTGATTCGGCTGAATCCGCCACTGTAGAAATCGCACGATTTTTCAAGGAAAATGAAATCTACGCCTACGAGAAACTCACAGATCGATTCCATATCGGAGAAGGAATCTAGGAGAATTTAGCCTGTGCAAAAATTGTGTGCATCCTGTGAAGAAATCGGGCTTATCCCGATTTTTTTGTGATTGCGCCCATGGGTCTTTCGCGGGATAATAAATGTGCTTCAGACGGAAGCGCGTAATTGGCTATTCACTGTTTGAAAGAATCCGACCGATCACTGCGAAATTGCGCAGTCTAGCTTCAAGCCTTCAAGGCTTGAGTGCGGGGATTCAGCGGTCTTGCTGCGATTATCCTTTAGCGACATCCGGGCCTTGGCTTGGACGCACGCAAAGATAACGCGATGCCCACATGTGGCAGAGGACCAATCTTACGAACTTCCGTCGTGAGGCGCCAAAAAAATTGCTGTAAGGCAATTTTTTGTTTGTGCATCGCTCACTTGAGTGCTTTTGGGTTCTGTGGCACCATGAATGTTATGGCTCAATAGCCAAATCTTATGCAAAAACTTCGAATCACTGGCGGAAAACCGCTGAAGGGTCGTGTAAAAATCAGTGGCGCAAAAAATGCGGCGTCTAAAATGATTATTGCCTCGCTCCTCACGGATGGGGAAGTGACGCTTCAAAACGTCCCGCTTCAGCAGGAAACCGATATTGCGCGTGAACTCGTGGAGCTCGTTGGCGGAAAAACCGCGCTTGCCGATCATACGCTTACCGCAACAACGCCAACGATTTCGCAAACGTCTACTTTGGCACTTACCCGAAAAAATCGGTTGTCGATTTTGCTTGCAGCGCCCCTTTTGCATCGCATGCACGAGGCGGTCGTTATTAAAGTCGGTGGCGACAAGATTGGTCCGCGTCCCGTAGATTTTCATTTGGAAGCATTGCAAAAGATGGGTGCAGTCGTTTCAGAAGAAAAAGATGGGTATCATTTGTCTGTTGATGGGCGATTGAAAGGCGTCTCGATTGAGCTTCCATATCCTTCCGTTGGCGCCACGGAAACCGTTTTGTTTGCTAGCGTCCTTGCCGAAGGTCGCACGGTCTTAAAGAATGCCGCGATTGAGCCGGAAATCACCGAGCTCATCATGATGCTCCAAAAGATGGGTGCCATTATTGAAACCGGCGCTGGCCGAGAAATTGAAATCATTGGCGTGGAAAAATTGCACGGGTGCGAGCATTTCATTTTGCCAGATCGACTTGAGGTTGCGTCGTTTGCGTGTCTCGCACTCGCCACGCGCGGAGAAATTTTCTGCGAGGGCGCAAGCCACCGCGACATGATTACCTTCCTCAATGCGGTGCGTATGATCGGTGGGGAATGGGAAGCGCAACCCGACGGAATTCTATTCAAAGGCGGCGAGCACTATCGCGGCATTCAACTTGAAACCGATACGTATCCGGGATTTTCCACGGACTGGCAACAGCCATTCGTGGTTGTGATGACACAAGCCGAGGGCACGTCCGTTGTGCACGAAACCGTTATGCAAGATCGGTTCGCTTACACCGAAGCGCTCGTAAAAATGGGTGCAGACATCACGCTCTTCACCAATTGTCTTGGGGAACTTCCGTGTCGATTCAAAGATCAAAACTATAAGCATTCTGCAGTCATCAAAGGTCCAACGCCACTCAAAGCATCCTCTATGACCGTTCCTGACATTCGTGCAGGACTGGCCTACGTGGCTGCAGCGCTCGCAGCAGACGGGACGTCAGAAATCGATGGCGTCGAACACTTGGAACGCGGATACGAAGATTTGTACGGAAAACTCGCGAGCATTGGTGCGCAAATTGAAACCGAATAACTATGTTTTTGAACCTTCTCTTGTCAACGCCAATCCTCGCATTGGTCTGGGTGTTTGCAATTATCATTGCCATGACGGTGCATGAATTTGCGCACGCGTATATGGCCATGCGTTTGGGCGATCACACCGCAGAATCCATGGGCCGACTTACGCTCAATCCTCTGGCTCACGTGGATTTATTTGGGTTGCTTCCATTATTGCTGCTGGGGTTTGGTTGGGCAAAGCCGGTTCCATTCAATCCATACAATTTGAAAAATCCTCGCTGGGATTCTGTGATTATCGCACTCGCGGGTCCTGCGGCAAATATCATCATGGCAACGCTCGCCGCGATTGCATTCCGTGCGCTCATTCTTACGGGCGTGGTGAGTCTTACCTCGCTCTTGCCAGCATTTTTAGTGCTTCTCATCGTTATCAATTTGTTCTTGGTATTTTTCAATATCATCCCGATTGCCCCCTTGGATGGATCAAAAATTATCGACGCGCTCCTCGTCAAACCCGAGCATGCAAGACTTCGCATCGCCATCGCCACCTATGGGCCACAGGTGCTTTTGGTCCTTGTGATTTTATCCCTCATTTCAAATTTCGATGTTTTCTTCTTTGTAAGCGCCCCGGCCTATGCAACATGCAATGCGCTCATGGGCGTTTCCTGCACCAATCTTTTAGGGATGCTGTTCTAGGATATTGCCAACTTGACCGGTTTTCTTGGGCGTGATACAGTTGCGCCACAATTTTTTATGCCAACAATCCAACAATTGATTCGAAAAGGACGCACAAGCCAGAAGAAAAAGTCCAAATCTCCGGCCATGCAGTTCACCCTTGATACGCTTCACCGAAAAAAGACCGAGCTTTCTGCCGGTGCTCCATTTCGACGTGGCGTTTGTACGCGTGTTACAACCATGACGCCAAAGAAACCAAACTCCGCTCTCCGAAAGATTGCGCGTGTGCGACTTTCAAACGGCGCTGAAGTTAACGCCTACATCCCAGGGGAAGGGCATAACTTGCAGGAACACTCTATCGTCATGATTCGTGGCGGTCGCGTAAAAGACCTTCCTGGTGTGCGCTATCACATTGTTCGCGGTCGATATGATACTTCCGGTGTGGAAGGTCGTCATCGCAGCCGTTCTGTATACGGAGTCAAGCGTCCAAAGAAATAGATTTCAACTAAAATAATTCAGCTCCGAGTACCACCGCCACGGTGGGAAGACAACGGAGCATAACACCTGCCCTATGCGTGGAAAACAATCGCAAAAACGAGAATTGCCAGCCGATTATAAATACGGAAGCGTGCTCGTCACAAAACTTATCAACTACGTTATGTTCAGCGGAAAAAAGACCGTTGCTGAATACGTGGTTTATTCTGCATTTGATATCATTGAGAAAGAAACCAAGCAGAAACCAAACGAGGTTTTTGAAACAGCACTCCGAAATACGATCCCAGCTGTTGAAGTAAAATCCCGTCGCGTTGGTGGTGCAAACTATCAAGTTCCAGTGCCAGTTCGCGGGGATCGTCGCTATGCATTGGCATATCGCTGGATTCTTGCCGCAGCTCGTGCCAAAAAAGGAAAACCAATGGCAGAGCGCCTTGCTGCAGAAATCATGGCCGCTGCAAACAATGAAGGAGAAGCTGTTAAAAAGCGCGCTGATGTTCAGCGCATGGCAGAAGCCAACCGTGCCTTTGCTCACTTTGCTCGTCACTAAACTCTTTTACCAACTTTTTTATGCCCCGTGAGTATCCACTTGAGCGAACTCGCAATATTGGGATTATTGCCCATATTGACGCTGGAAAAACAACGTGTTCCGAGCGTGTGCTTTTCTACACCGGAAAGAAACATAAAATCGGGGAAGTGCACGAAGGTGCTGCCGAAATGGACTGGATGGAGCAGGAGCAAGAGCGCGGAATCACCATTACCGCGGCTGCCACAACCTGTTTTTGGAAAGATCATCGCATTAACCTCATTGATACTCCAGGGCACGTAGACTTCACGGTTGAAGTCGAACGATCACTTCGCGTACTCGATGGCGGCGTTACGGTTTTCGACGGCGTTGCAGGTGTAGAGCCACAATCTGAAACCGTATGGCGTCAGGCGGACAAATATCATGTACCGCGAATTTGTTTTATCAATAAACTCGATCGTACGGGAGCGGATTTCTATAAAGACGTTGCCTCCATCCACACCCGTCTCACAAAGAAAGCATTCCCATTGCAGCTTCCTATTGGCGTTGAAGATGGATTCATTGGTCTTGTGGACCTCATGAAAATGCGTGCGTTCATGTATAGCGACGATTTGGGAAAAAACATTGAAGAAATTGATATTCCAGCTGAGTACGTTGAAAAAGCAAAAGAATATCGCGCACAACTTGTAGAGGCCATTGTTGAAAACGATGAAGGCCTCATGAATAAATATTTGGCCGGTCAAGAAATCACCACAGAAGAATTGAAGCCCGTGCTTCGCAAGGCCGTGATTCACTCTGACATTTTCCCAATTCTTTGCGGATCCGCTCTCAAGAACAAAGGCGTCCAGCTTTTGCTTGATGCAGTTGTGGATTATCTTCCAGCACCAACCGATGTGCCACCAATGGTTGGGTTTGATCCAGATGATGCAGAACAAAAACCGATTGAACGAACAGCATCCGATGAAGCCCCATTTGCCGCCCTTGCATTCAAAATCGCAGCCGATCCATTCGTTGGAAAGCTTGCCTTCTTCCGTGTGTACTCCGGCGTTCTCAAAGCTGGAACCTATGTGTTGAATGCCTCCACCGGAAATAAGGAACGCATTTCACGCATCGTTCGCTTGCACGCAAATCACCGCGAAGATGTAACGGAAGTTTACGCTGGCGATATTGCCGCGGCCGTCGGTCTCAAAGGAACATTCACTGGTCACACGCTTTGTGATCCAGATCATCCAATTGTGCTTGAATCCATCATCTTCCCAGAACCGGTTATCTCGCTTGCGCTTGAGCCTCTTACAAAAGCCGATCAAGAAAAATTGGCAATCGCGTTGCAAAAACTCGCGGAAGAAGATCCAACCTTCAAAGTACACACCGATGAAGAAACCCTTCAAACGATCGTGTCGGGTATGGGAGAACTTCACTTGGAAATTATCGTTGACCGTTTGAAACGAGAATACGGCGTGGAAGTCAACGTTGGCCGCCCACAAGTTAGCTACCGCGAAACCATTCGCACGGCTGCCGAAGGCGAAGGAAAGTACATCAAACAATCCGGTGGTCGTGGTCAGTACGGTCACTGCTGGCTCAAAGTTGAACCAAACGAAAATCCAGAAGCAAAGAACTTCGAATTCGTTGACGCAACAAAAGGTGGGTGTATTCCTCGAGAATATATTTCGCCAATTGAAAAAGGCGCACGCGAAGCGATGGATCGTGGTGTGGTTGCTGGGTACCCAATGATCAAAATTCTTGTCACGGTATTTGATGGTTCTTACCACGAAGTTGACTCAAACGAATCCGCCTTTAAGATGGCTGGATCCATGGCATTCCAAACTGCGGCAAAAGCAGCAAAGCCAGTTCTGTTGGAGCCAATCATGAGCGTTGAAGTTGTGACACCAGAAGATTTTATGGGCGCAATCGTTGGGGATTTGAACTCCAAGCGTGCTCAAATCCAAGAAATGGGCGATCGCGGAAATGTGAAAACGGTTCGCGCACTCGTGCCACTTGCTGAAATGTTTGGCTACTCCACAACCGTGCGATCTGTTTCCCAAGGACGCGCTAGCTATACCATGCAATTTGATAAGTATAGCGAAGTGCCAAATAACGTCGCGCAAGCAATTGTTGAAAAGCGCAACGCAAAGTAAAAATCAAAAAACGAAAAGACTCGCCCTTGTGGCGGGTCTTTTTTATATCTTGACCTTGCCGATGAATAGGATAAGATAGCCGGGTATGAATTCAGAACAACTTGCGCGCCTTATGGCGCTTGCGCGAAAAACCGGAGCACCTCTCATTGTGACCGATCCCGAGGGTCACGAGCCCATGGTCCTCCTGGGGATCGATCTATACGAGGAACTCATCCTGGATCACCCATGCGAATGTTGGGATGGGGAAGAGCTCCCGCTCGAGGATATTCCGCTTGAGGAAATCCCAGAGGATTTTTTGGAAACGCGCGTTGAACCTGCGTCAGAAAAAATCGTATTGGAACCGGAAAAAATTGTGCCCGATGTAAAAGAGCAAAAAAACCAAGAAAATGGCGATTTACCACTTTCGGAAGAGCAGTTTTATCTCGAGCCAATTGAATCCTAGAAACTCGCTATTATTCGCCAAGAATCGATTGAGATTATCTACAAAAATCCTCATAGATTCAAGGACTTGCATTATTTAGAGGCATTTGTTATACTCGTCGCACCTCAAAACTAAATAAAAAAGGCAATTCAAGCCACAATTCACATTTTTTTATGGCAGCAGAAAACTTCAACCGAGCAAAGCCACATGTGAACGTCGGAACCATTGGTCACGTTGACCACGGTAAGACGACGCTTACGGCAGCGCTCTCAACGCTTTTTTCACCAGCAAGTCAGAAAAAAGCCTACGATCAGATCGATAACTCACCAGAAGAGCGCGAGCGTGGGATTACCATCTCAACCTCACACGTTGAGTACGAATCCGAGACACGTCACTATGCGCACGTTGACTGTCCAGGACACGCCGATTATGTGAAGAACATGATCACGGGCGCTGCTCAAATGGATGGTGCAATTTTGGTCGTTTCAGCAGCTGACGGTCCAATGCCACAAACACGTGAGCACATTCTTTTGGCCTATCAAGTTGGCGTGCCAACAATTGTTGTTTACCTCAACAAAGTTGACATGGTTGATGATCCAGAACTTATTGACCTCGTTGAAGAGGAAATCCGCGATTTGCTTAAGCAATATCATTACCCAGGCGACACCACGCCAATTATTCGTGGTTCAGCCTTGAAAGCTGTGGAAGGCGATGCCGAAGCTCAGAAGTCTATTGTCGAGCTCGTAAAAACACTCGATGAATACATCCCACTTCCAGCCCGCGAAATCGACAAACCATTCCTCATGCCAATCGAAGACGTCTTCTCCATTGAAGGACGAGGCACGGTGGTAACTGGTCGTATTGAGCGAGGACAGGTTCATGTGAACGATGCAGTTGAAATTGTCGGTCTTCGCGACACACAACAGTCCGTTGTTACAGGAATCGAAATGTTCAACAAAACCTTGAACGAAGGCATGGCTGGCGATAACGCCGGTGTCTTGCTCCGCGGAATCAAGAAAGAAGATGTCATGCGCGGCATGGTTTTGTCCGCACCAAAATCCGTGAAGCCACATAAGAAATTCGTTGGCGAATTGTACGCCCTCACAAAAGAGGAAGGCGGACGTCATAAACCATTTTTCAAGGGCTATAAGCCACAGTTCTACGTTCGTACAACCGACGTAACCGGTGAACTTATCGATCTTGGAGAAGGTGCCGAAATGGTTATGCCAGGCGACACCATGCACTCCGTCACCATCGAGCTTATTCAACCAGTTGCTATGGAAGAGAAAATGCGTTTTGCGATCCGCGAGGGTGGCCGAACCGTTGGCGCTGGTGTTGTAACACAAATTCTTGAGTAAATTTGAAAAGAGAGGGAAGACATCCCGTCTTTCCTCTCTTCTTCATGAAAGAACGTACCTTATCTATGGCACAGACGAAACAAACGGAGGAAGCCAAACAGCGAATTCGCATCAAGATTCGCGCCTATGATCACAAGATCATCGACGCAGCTGCGGAAACGATTATCAAAACCGCAGAACGAAGCGGTGCACGTGTTTTAGGTCCGGTTCCACTTCCAACGGAACGCCGACGCTATACTGTGAACCGTTCGACCTTCATTCACAAAAAATCTCGCGATCAATATGAGATGCGCATTCACAAGCGTCTTGTAGACATCGTGGATTTCACTCCAGCCACGGTTGATGCTCTCATGACCCTCAACCTTCCAGCGGGGGTAGACGTCGAGATTAAAATGTAGTAGCCTCTTGCAGGCTGCCGAGAGATGACAAAACTCATCTGCCGGAAGCCTGCAAGCTTCAATCACCATTTCGTACGAACCAAGAAGAGAGATCCATTGCGGAAAACCTTCTCGTGCTTCGGGGAAAAGGATTTATAAAGGAGAGTTTCACAATCGCAAAACCTGAATCAATCGGCTCTTGTTTTTTCAGGGCTAGAAGCTGTTATGTGTGGTCAAAACACGCATCACAACTTCTGGTTTTTTATACCAGAGCCTAATGAACTTCGCAGTATGAAAGTCCTCTTAGGGAGAAAGAAAGTCATGACGCAGTTATTCCGTGAAGACGGAAGCATTGTTCCTGTTACCCTTGTGGAAGCAGGTCCTTGTATCGTGACCGCAATTCGTACCAATGAAAATGGTCAAAAAACCATGAGTGTTGGCTACGGATCAAAGAAAAACATTGCAAAGCCACAACGAGAGGATTGGGGCGATCTTGGGATGTTTGCGCTCGTACGTGAATTCCCAGTTTCAGAAGGGGATGTTGTTGAGCGAGGCCAAGAAATTAATGTTGCTTCGTTTACGATCGGGGAAAAGATCAATGTCGTTGGAACCACAAAAGGTCGTGGAACTCAGGGTGTTGTGAAACGTCACCGATTCCACGGGCATCCATCAAGCCACGGTCACAAAGACCAAGAACGTCATTCCGGTTCTATTGGATCGGGCGGAAACCAGCGTGTCTTTAAAGGGATGCGTATGGGTGGCCGTATGGGAGGAGATCGCGTTACGGTCAAGAATTTGGAAGTGGTGGAAATTGACTCAAAGAACAATACGATCGCAGTGAAAGGCGCAATTCCAGGAGCTCCAGGGTCTTTCATTACGATTGTTTCAACTAAAGGAAATGTATGGCAAATGTAACGCTTTACAGTAAAGACGGGCAAAAAACAGGAACGGTAGAAGTACCGGATTCTTTGTTTGCCGTGTCCATGAATAAAGAACTCGTGCATGAGGCCATTGTTGCACAAGATGAAAACAGCCGCATTCGCTTGGCGAGCACACTTGATCGCAGCGAAGTGAGTGGTGGTGGAAAAAAGCCATGGAAACAGAAAGGAACAGGTCGTGCTCGTCACGGCTCTTCCCGATCTCCAATTTGGATCGGTGGTGGTGTAACATTTGGTCCAACCACGAAGCGTGTTTTTGGCAAAAAAATGAACAAAGTTGCAAAACGAAAAGCGCTCGCAATGGTTTTGTCTGATCGTCTTGCCGCAGATCAATTCCTTGCGGTAGAAGAATTCACTGCTGGAGACGCAAAAACAAAGCAAATGATTGCCTTGCGTAAATCTCTTCCAGGTCAGGGGAAATCAACACTTATTTTGACCACACCAAAAGATGTTGCAGTTGTGCGTGCGTCAAAAAATATTCCAAAAACATGCACGATGTGCGCTGGAAGTTTGAACGTTCGCGATTTGGTGAAATACCAATACGTGATCGCCTCAAAGGCGGCCATCGGATTGCTTGTTAACTGTTACCAACGCTAATATGGGTATTCTTTCACGATTTCAAAAAGAAAAAGAAGCACCAGAAAAAAAGAGCATTGTAACAGCTCAGAATAAGGTGCAAGCCGACGCAGAAAACCCTGCGGAGACTTCGGATGTAAAAACACCCGTAGCGGAAAAGAAAACTACCAAGAAAGCAACAAAGAAAGAAGCGGCTCCAGAAAAGAAGCCGGCATATACCATGCTTTCAGAAAAAGTCACAAAAACACTTCTTCGTCCGGTCGTTTCAGAAAAAAGCGCTCATATGGCCGACGAGAATGTATTGGTCTTTGATGTTGCAGTCAATGCAAATCGCATTGCCATCAAGCAGGCGTTCAAGGAGCTTTACCATGTGATGCCAATTCGCGTAAACTTGGTGAATATTCGTGGAAAGCACATTCGATTCGGTCGCTCTGAGGGGAAACAGTCAAATCGCAAGAAAGCTTACATTGCTGTTCCAAAAGGAACGCACATTGATATTTTTGAAGGGGTATAGACTGTATGGGAATTAAAATCTACAAACCAACTTCCGCCGGACGACGCAATTCAAGCGTTCAGTCTTTTTCGGACGTCACGACCAATACGCCGTACCGTCCACTTTTGGTAAGCCAAAAAGAACAGGCTGGCCGTTGTCTAACCGGAAAAATTACGGTGCGACATCGTGGCGGTGGCGTGAAGCGTCACATCCGCGTTATTGACTGGAAACAGGATAAGTTTGAAATTCCAGGCACGATTTCAACCATTGAATACGATCCAAATCGTGGTGCGCGTATTGCGCTTGTTACGTATCGCGATGGCGAAAAGCGCTACATCCTCGCGCCACAGGGTCTTTCGGTTGGCATGAGTGTTATTTCTTCCAAGGAAAAAGGCGATCCAATTCCAGGATCACGTTTCCCACTCGCCTATATTCCAGAAGGGGCAACAATTTATAATATCGAATTGCAGCCTGGCAAAGGCGGACAAATTGTTCGAGGTGCTGGTACCAGTGCAATGCTATTGGCCATTGAAGGGGAATATGCCACGGTGCGTTTGCCGTCAGGTGAAATGCGCATGGTGCTTGCTTCCTGCATGGCAACTGTTGGTTCTGTTTCAAATCCAGATTGGCGACTTGTTCGTTGGGGAAAGGCTGGACGCACACGTATGCGTAGCATTCGACCAACCGTTCGTGGAAAAGTTATGAACCCATGTGATCACCCACACGGCGGTGGTGAAGGAAAGAACTCCATTGGTTTGAAGTATCCAAAGACGGCACAAGGAAAACATGCGCTTGGTGTTCGTACACGCAAGGCAGGTCCAACCGACCTCTTGATTATTCGCCGTCGTTACCAAAAATAAATATGACACGTAGTTTGAAAAAAGGGCCATTCATCGACGCAAAGCTCATGGAAAAAGTGGGCAAGCTTCGCATTGGCGACAAAACGGTCATTAAAACCTGGGCACGTTCTTCGACGATTGCACCTCAAATGGTTGGATTCACATTTGCCGTACACAATGGGCGCAACTTCATTCAGGTTCGCATTGAGGAAAATATGGTTGGCCACAAACTTGGGGAATTTTCTCCAACACGTAAATTCTTCCGCCATGGCGGAAAGGTTTCGGAAGTTGTGGAAGCCGGAAAACCAGGAGCTCCTGTTGCTGGCGCACCTGCCGCTCCTGTAAAAAAATAATGTATGACGATTACCGTGAGTGCAAAATTTATTCGCATCGCCCCCCGAAAAACTCGGTTGGTTGTTGATTTGGTGCGAGGTCGTTCTGTCACCGATGCAGAACATCAACTTTTGTTCAGCAATAAAGATGCCGCAAAGGTTGTATTGAAACTCCTTCGATCTGCCAAAGCCAATGCGGTGCATAATTATCAGTTGGATCCGATTAAGATGAAAATTGCCAAGGCATTCGTAAACGAAGGGCCAAAAATTCATCGCATGACGCCAAAGGCACATGGAAGCGCAACGCCAATTCGAAAGCGTATGTCGCACATCACCTTGGTGCTCGACGAGATGGAATCCGCCAAGATGCCAGACGCCACAATTTCAAAAACACCACGCGCTCGCAACGCTCGTGCGGTTAAAGAAGTGAAGAACTAATATGGGAACAAAGATTCATCCAAAAGTCTTCCGACTTTCAACGATTTATCGTTGGGATTCGAAATGGTTCGCCTCACGAAAAAATTTCGTTGGGTTTCTTCGAGATGATGTTCGCATTCGTGAATATCTCATGAAAGAACTCAAGGAGGCAAGCGTGGATTCCATCATGATTGATCGCAATTCCAATAAAATTTCCGTGACGATTTATTCCGGCAAACCAGGGTTTATTATTGGCCGAGCTGGCGCTGGAATCGAAGAACTCACAAAGAAAATTCAGAAAAAGTTCTTCCGTGGCAAGCGCATTGCGCTCACGGTGAACGTTTCGGAAGTTGCGCATCCATCGCTTTCTGCTCGCATCGTTGGTCAGCAAATCGCGAGCGAAATCGAAAAGCGTATGCCATTCCGTCGATCGCTTAAAATGGCGGTGGAACGCGTTATGAAATCCGGTGCCAAAGGGGTACGCGTCATGGTTGGTGGTCGTTTGAATGGATCAGAAATTGCACGTCGCGAAGCACGTTCAGAAGGAAGTATTCCACTCCACAATCTTCGTGCCGATATTGATTTCGCACGCGTGACTGCACATACGATTTGGGGAACCATTGGGGTAAAGGTGTGGATTTATAAAGGAGAAGTTTTTGAAACCGCGGAAAAACAGGTACTCGAAAAGCCTGTGCGCCGCAACGTGTCATAATCAGGGAATATGTTGATGCCGAAAAAAATGAAATTCCGTAAAGCAATGAAGCGCCGTTCAAGCGGCGATCGCATTGCGACACAAAAAACGCTTGTCGATTTTGGACAATACGGACTCAAAGCCACCTCAGAGGCATGGGTGACGGCGCGTCAAATCGAGGCTGCACGTCGCGCAGTTACGCACTACGTAAAGCGCGGTGGCAAAATTTGGGTGCGTATTTTCCCAGATCATCCAGTTACAAACCATGGAGCAGAAGTTCCAATGGGAAAAGGAAAAGGTGGCGTGGATTACTTTATGACGCCTGTGAAACCTGGAACCGTCTTGTTTGAAATGGATGGCGTGACAGAAGCGGAGGCACGCGAAGCCTTGCGCTTGGCTGCACATAAACTCCCGGTTAATACAAAGTTCGTGACACGCGACTAGTATGGAATATAAAGATTTACAATCAAAGAAGTCGGGTGAACTCGAAAAAATGCTTGCGGAATCACGAGCGCAACTGTTTGGATTGCGCATGAAAACCTCGGTGAATCAAGTTCGCAATGTACGAGAAATTCGAACCATTAAGCAAGGGATCGCACAAATGCGAACCCGTCTCGCGCAAGCGATTCGCGAAGAAGTAAAATAGGATATGACAGAACAAACACAAAAAGGCCGCCGTCAGCTCGAAGGCATCGTCGTCTCCGATAAAATGCAAAAGACGATTGTTGTTCGCGTTGATCGCACGGTATTGCACGCAAAATATCTCAAACGCTTTGCGGTCAGCACAAAGTACAAAGTGCATGATCCAGAAGAAAAAGCATCGGTTGGAGATGTGGTCGTGATTGAAGAAATGCGCCCGCTTTCAAAAGAGAAGCGTTGGCAACTTGTAAGTATCAAAGTCTAATATGTTGCAACATCGATCCATGCTTGCCGTCGCGGATAATACCGGAGCCAAAAAGCTTCAGCTTGTTCGCTTACACGGTGGGTTTCAAAAACATTATGGACGCATTGGGGACGTTATTACCGCAGTTGTGAAAGAAGCAACGCCACATTGTGCAGTCAAAAAGAGCGATGTGGTGCATGCGGTCATTGTCCGCACCAAAAAAGAAACACGTCGCGCAAACGGCTCCTACATTCGTTTCGATGAAAACGCGGCTGTGATTATCGATAAGGATTCAAAAGAACCAAAAGGCACACGTATCTTTGGGCCGGTTGCCCGAGAATTGCGTGCCGAGGGGTTCACAAAAATTATTTCCTTGGCCCCAGAAGTACTCTAATCATATGAAAATCAAAAGCGGAGACATGGTTCGAGTCCTCACAGGAAAAGATCGCGGCAAAACCGGGAAGGTTGTTCAGGTATTCCCAGAGTTGGGCACGGTTGTTGTTGAAGGGGTGAATAAATCCACAAAGCATTTGCGCAAGCGTGGCACTCAACCTGGTCAGCGTGTGGAATTCAATGCGCCAATTCACGTATCGAATGTTTCCGTTGTTGGAAAACAAGGAAACGGTCGCGTGGGGTATAAAACGATCGAAGCTGCCGGAAAAAAGACAAAAGTTCGCGTGCTCAAATCAAAACGCGGCATTGAGGATCTTGCTTAATTTCACTGTATGAATACGTTGAAAGAAAAATACAATAAAGAAATCCGTGCGGCGCTCAAAGCTTCGCTTGGTCTTTCCAATGATTTGGAAGTGCCACGCGTGAAGAAGGTGACGATCAATGCGCGTTTGAGCAGCAAGAAAGATCCAAAAGCCATGGAAGTGATTGAAAACACGCTCCGCCGTATCACGGGCCAGAAGCCGGTTCTTACGCGTGCACGAAAATCCATCGCTGGATTCAAAGTCCGTGAGAATATGGTGGTTGGTGCCATGGTCACCTTGCGAGGCGAGCGTGCATGGGACTTCATTGAGAAACTCGTGAATGTCACATTTCCACGTATTCGTGACTTCCGAGGTATTACGACAACCACGGTGGATTCCTATGGAAATTTCAATGTAGGATTCAAAGAACACACCGCGTTTCCAGAAATTTCTTCCGACGAAATCGAGGCATTGCATGGATTGCAGGTCACGATTACCACGACAGCAACAAATCAGAAAGAAGGAATGGCTTTGTTCCAGGCGCTGGGATTTCCATTTAAGAAATAAGTATGGCTACAGAAAATCAAATTGCAAAGACCAAAAAGACGCAAAAGTATATGACGCGTCGCGTGAATCGCTGCTGGAAATGCGGGCGTCAGCGCGCGTATATGCGTGATTTCGGCTTGTGCCGTATTTGTTTCCGTGAACTCGCGAATAAAGGACTTATTCCGGGTATTAAAAAAGCAAGTTGGTAGTATGATGACAGATCCAATTTCAGACATGCTCTCCCGCATTCGCAATGCATCCATGGTTCATGGACATGAGGTTATTATTCCTCTGTCGAAGATGAAATATGGGATTGCAAAAATCCTCGAACAAGAGGGATTTGTAGGACGAGTTGAACAATATCAAGAGGGCGATCGTCCGATGATGCGCATTCATTTGAAGTACGATGAAAAGCGTGCGTCCATCATTCGCGGAATTAAACGTGTTTCCAAACCAAGTCGTCGCGTCTATGTGAAGTCAGACGAGATTTATCAAGTCTGCTATGGCATGGGCCGAGCGATTCTTTCAACACCAAACGGACTCATGACAAATGTGGACGCGAAAAAACAGCGTTTGGGTGGAGAGATTATTTGCGAAGTATTCTAAGCATATGTCACGCATTGGAAAAAAATTGATTACACTCCCAAGCGCGGTCTCGATTTCCTTGGATGGAAAAGAGATCACGGTGAAGGGACCAAAAGGATCGCTTGTGCGTACGTTGCCAGCGGTAATTTCAGCTGAAGAAGTGACGCAAGAAGACGGGAGCCGCGTGCTTAAAGTAACCGCAGCGGATCCAATCATGGATTCCGTGATTTGGGGAACCACGCGTGCACACCTTGCCAATATGGTGATTGGGGTGAACGAAGGATGGCAAAAATCCCTTGAACTCAATGGAGTTGGTTACCGCATGGCACTTGCTGGGAAAAATATCAAATTGAACCTTGGGTTTTCTCATGATATTTTGTATCCAGTTCCAGAAGGAATTACGGTGACCATTGAGGGGAATGTCATGAAAATCACTGGGATGAATCGCGAGACCGTTGGCTATGTAGCTGCGGAAATTCGTAGTCTCAAGAAACCAGAGCCATATAAAGGCAAAGGATTTAAATACACCGATGAGGTGATTCGCCGCAAGGTAGGAAAAGCGGCTAAGAGCGAATAGTATGAAAGACGCCATGAAAGAAAAACGAGCCAAAATGACCCGACGTGCAAATCGCACGCGCGCCAAGATTGAAGGCACATCTCTGCGCCCACGTCTTTCTGTTTTCCGCTCGGTTCGCCATATTTCAGCTCAACTCATTAACGATGAAACCGGCAAGACCATCGTCTCCGCATCTGACATGCAATTGAAACTCAAAGGCAAACCTGTTGAGATCGCACGTCAAATCGGAGAAGAACTCGGGAAGCGCGCCATTGCAGCCGGCGTCAACGCCGTTGTCTTTGATCGAGGCTCTTATCAATATGCCGGTGCAGTAAAAGCGCTCGCCGAAGGCGCGCGTGCATCTGGTCTTCAATTCTAAGTATGACGGATATCAAACCAACATTCACTCCAGCAAAACGCCCAGGATCTGACCGCGGCGGACGAAACGGAGATCGCGCAGGCCAAGATCGCGGGGGAAATCGCGGTGGCGACAATCGCCGACGTGATAATCGTCGTGGAGGCGAAAAGCGTGAACCTCGTGAATTTGAGCAAAAGATTCTTGATTTGGCTCGCGTAACACGCGTTACCAAAGGTGGAAAACGCATGCGTTTTCGTGCCTGTCTTATCATTGGCGATCGCAAAGGTCAGGTTGGAATGGGGATTGCCAAGGGGGGAGACGTTGCGGCAGCTGTTGAAAAAGCCTTCCGTCAGGCGAAAAAGCATTTGATCGTTGTACCAATTGCCAAAGAAACCATCCCACACAATATTGCATCAAAATTTGGTGCCGCAGAAATTATTTTGAAACCAGCACCACTGGGTACTGGACTCAAATGTGGAGGTGCGGTACGCACCGTGCTAGAATTGGCGGGGGTGCCAAATGCGGTCTCAAAGATCAAAGGATCAAACAATAAAATCAACAATGCGCGCGCAACCTTTTTGGCCCTCAAGTCTTTGAAACCTCGCATCGCTGCTCCAAAGGCCATTGCAAAAGCATCTGTTGCGGTTGCGGAAGAAACCGTCGCCTAATATTCTTGTATGACAATTTCTCTCAATGAACTTACAGCGTCCAAAGGTCGCGCAAAAAAGAAAATGCGCGTTGGCCGTGGACATGGATCCGGCAAAGGCACAACCGCTGGTCGCGGACAAAAAGGTCAGAAATCTCGTTCTGGCGTTGGCGGACTCAAGCGTTTGGGCATGCGCAAAATGCTTTTGGCAACACCAAAGGTACGCGGATTCAAATCGTTGCGAGCAAAACCAGCAACGGTCAATGTTTCTGATCTTCAAAAACACTTCAAAGCCGGAAATACCGTAAATCCAAAAACACTGCTTGAAAAAGGCGCAGTTGAATCGATTGCACACGGAGTAAAAATTTTGGGAGACGGGGAACTTACGATTAATCTTGTTGTTCAGGGATGTCTTATTTCAAAAACCGCCGCTGAAAAAATCAGCAAGGCCGGTGGCAACGTGATCGCTTAACAATTTTTTCCTATGTGGGAATACCTGCGACGCATCTGGAAGATTAAAGAGTTGCGTGAAAGCTTACTCTTGATTCTTCTTAGCATTACAATTTTTCGTATCGCGGCCCACATTACGGTTCCGGGCATTGATCCATCCGGTATTGGCGATTTGTTGAACTCCAATCAATTCTTGGGACTCTTGAATATGTTCTCCGGAAGTAGCTTGGAGAATTTCTCGATTGTTGCCATGGGGCTTGGGCCATACATCACGTCTTCCATTATTTTCCAGCTTCTTGGCATGATCTTCCCACAAATCGAAGAGATGCAAAAAGAAGAGCAAGGACGACAAAAAATCAATCGCTGGACACGACTCGCAACCATTCCACTTTCTTACTTGCAAGGATACGGCATTATTGCCATTTTCGCGCAAAAGGGATTGGGTCTTGCTGGATCGTTTGATTTGTCTCCACTCACGATGTTTATTGCGCTCACGGCCATGACGGCGGGAACGGTATTCCTATTGTGGCTTGGGGAGCTTATTTCGGAACGACATGTGGGGAATGGAACATCGGTCATTATTTTGGCAGGTGTGATTGCTGGGCTCCCTCAGTTTGTCCAAAATGCCGTGGCAACCTATACGCCAGATGCTCTTCTTAATATGATCATTTTCGTGATCTTGGCACTCGTCACCGTGGTTGCGGTTGTGATTATGAACGAAGCACAGCGCAATATTCCCGTGCAATATGCACGAGGCGTGCGAGGTGGAGCAGGCCAGAAGGTGACATCCTCTCTCCCAATGCGCTTGAACATGGGTGGCATGATTCCAATCATCTTTGCGGTTGCCATTATTGTATTCCCACCACTCATTGCACAATACTTCCAAAATGCACGAACAGAATTGTTGCAACAGGCAGCCACATTCACTATTCAGCTTTTCAATAATCAGTTGTTCTACGCGGCTGCCTATTTCATCTTGGTGTTTGCATTCACGTTCTTCTACGCATCGGTTATTTACAAGCCGGAAAACATTGCGGAGAACTTGCAAAAACAGGGTGGCTTTATTCCTGGCATTCGTCCAGGTATTCAAACCTCAACGTATCTCAATTGGGTAAAGAATCGTGTCTTGCTCCTTGGTGCCATTTTCCTTTCAACGGTTGCAATCTTACCAATGATTGCTCAACAAATGACGGGCACGCAAAACCTTATTGTTGGTGGTTCTTCTGTCATCATCGTGGTATCGGTTGTGATTGATATGTTGAAGCAAATCGAGTCGCAGGTGACTATGCGCAAGTACGAGATTTCCTAAGATTTAATAGAAAACGCCGGCTCGTAAGGGCCGGTGTTTGATTTTGAGAGGTTATCTTGCCAAACACACAATTTCGCGGTACGCTCGAAACACAAAATCTATGCATAAAATACTCATTCTTGGTCCACAGGGAAGCGGAAAAGGCACTCAAGCCACGCGTTTGAGCGCAAAATTAGGAATACCGGCGCTTTCGATGGGCGCTTTGCTTCGCGATGAAATTGCAACGGGTTCCGAGCTTGGAAAAGAAATCGACGCCATTATTACCGGTCGTGGGGAATTGGTCTCCGATATGGTGGCGCTCGCTACACTCAAGCGCCGTTTGGAGCAGCCTGATGCGAGCAATGGCTATATTCTTGATGGGTATCCTCGAAATCAATCCCAGTTTGACGCGTACGATACGTTTGATCAGCCAACCGCCATTGTGGTGATTGATGTGCCATACGAAGAATCCATG
The DNA here is from genome assembly GCA_041666205.1 of Patescibacteria group bacterium. GTDB lineage: Bacteria > Patescibacteriota > Patescibacteriia > UBA9934 > UBA9934 > JBAYHI01. The sequence continues at coordinate 54,927 of JBAYHI010000005.1, read as the reverse complement.
ACGCGTCTTCTCAAACGAGCTGCCATTGAAGCACGTGCGGACGATTCGGAAGAAATTATCAAAAAACGATTGAGCATTTACGAAACGAGCACAAAGCCGATGATCGAAAAGTACGCAGAGCGCGGGATTGTGCATCGCATTGATGGGATGGGCACGATGGATGAGGTAGAACAGCGTATTGCTGCCGCCCTTCAAATTTAATATGGCACTTATCAAGACCGATGCCGAAATTGAAATCATGCGCCAAGGTGGGGCCTTGTTGTCGCGTGCACTTCAAGCGGCGCTCGACGCGGCAAAACCGGGAGTCAGCATGCGCACGCTCGACGAACTTGCTACGCGCATTATTGAAGAGGGTGGAGGCACGCCGTCATTTCGTGGGTATCACGATGGGGGCGATAGCACGCCCTATCCTGCAACGCTTTGCATTTCACGCAATCAAGAAATCGTGCACGGCATTGGCACGCGCGATATCTTGCTTCAAGAAGGCGATATTGTTGGATTCGACATCGGGTGTTGGTACAAAGGCTTGGCAACCGATATGGCTGCTACGAAGCCCATTGGCTCGGTTACAAAAGAACGTTTGGCGCTTGTGCGCGCGACGCGCGAGTCGATGTTTGCGGGGCTTGAGGCTGTGCGTCCGGGCAATGCCATTACCGATATCGGTGCTGCGGTAGAAGATTCGGTTGATACCAATACATTCGGGATTGTCCGCGCATTGGTTGGTCACGGCGTTGGGCATGGGGTTCACGAAGAACCCAATATTCCAAATTATCGTACACGTCGCACGCCAAAACTCCTCATGCAAAAAGGAATGTGCCTGGCAATTGAACCCATGCTCACAACCGGAGGCGATGATATTGCAACTGGGGAAGATGGATGGACCATTGAAACCGCCGATGGGTCAGATGCTGCACATTTTGAAGTGACGGTCGCAGTGACCGATGACGGGTTTGAAATCTTAACTCCAGAACCAAAACTCGCATTATGAGAAAAATTGATTTGATTTGGATTGCGGTCATGCTCCTCGTTTTAGGGGGCTTATATTGTTTTTTTCAGTTTGCGCCTGTAGCAGACGATGAGCTTGCATATCATCCGGTGGATGTTGGCGGGGGATCGATCACAATTGTGGATCAAAATCAAACGGATTTGGTAACGTTTTCCACCACGCTCGTGGCGCCTGGATTTGTGACAATTCACGAAACCATGTCGGATGCTCCCGCAGCGGTGATTGGGACATCGGGGTATTTGGAAACAGGCGAGCACCAAAATGTCATCATCTCTTTGGATACGCCCATGTCTTCAGGCTACAAATATGTCGCCCTCCTTCATGCGGATAACGGCGATCAGCAGTTTGTGATGGAAGAGGACTTGCCCGTAATGGTTAATGGGGAAGTCATTCGACCGTCGTTTGTGGCGATTCCTGAAGCCGTAGAATAATATGCGATATTTAGGAGTTGATTTTGGACTCAAAAAAATTGGACTTTCCCTTGGCGATGATGAAACGAAAATCGCAAGTCCGCTTGAGGTGATTCCTCGTGAAGGCGCGGAAAAAAAGATTGCGTCGATTGTGAAAGACGATGGCGTCGATGTTTTGGTTGTGGGGTTGCCACTCTCGGCAGGGGAGTTTCACGGGGAAAAACAGCAAAAACTCACCGAAGCGTTTATCGACGAATTGAAAAAATCTGGATACGACGTTCGCACCTGCGATGAGCGCTATACGTCAGCAGAAAGTCGACGTCTGCAACATGAATATGGCGCGGACGCTCCCGAAGATGCGCTTGCCGCAATGCTTATTTTGCAATCGTATTTTAGCGAGATGTAGACTGTGAGTTGGTCTACGCAAAAAACAGAAGCAATTGTGATTGCGCTTCACCCCATGCGTGAAGCGGATCGCTGGTACCGGGCATTGACGCCCGTTTTTGGTAAGATCGAATTTACCGGCCGAGGCGCGCAAAAAGTCTTGGCAAAACTTGCTCCACACTTGGAACCGTTTGCCGTGGTGGATTTGGAAATTGTGCGAGGCAGGCGGTCAACAACCGTGATATCGGTTGAGCGCAAACATGTCTTCTCTGCTCTTGATCATCAATTGGAGCGCCGTATTCTTGCCTCAACCTCGGGAATTCTTTTGGATCTGTATACGCGTGAAGGACTAGATGACCCGGCGCTGTATCAATTTTTCATTGATTGGTTGGCATTTCTGAATGACGACACCCCACTTACATCTGCACAAAGCACCATGCTTTTGGCCGGGTTTGTGCTTCGATTACTTTCGCGTTTAGGATACGAGGTTGAGCTAGACACGTGTTTATCGTGTCGCAAAGATGTTGGGGATAGGCGATATCGCTGGCATAGCGCTCGAGGTGGGTTGGTGTGTGGGGATTGTGAATCAAGCGATTCGCAAGATTGGTTTGCTGCACGTGAGATTCGTAGGGAAACGTTGGAGTTTTTGCGATTCCTGAAACGTGCGTCTTGGCAAGAAATTTTGGAATATCGTGGCGATAAGGAAACTGTGCAGGAATCGTCCTTGATGATTCACGATCTTGTGCTCCACCACATTCCCACCTATATTGATACGCCATTCTGGAAAGGACTCTTGGCAAGTGAATGGCTTGATTCTCGCAACAAATCCTTGTAGACTAAGTCCATAATGACAATTATGAAACGAATTTTTACGACCGAAACTGTCCCTTTGGTTGGCGAAACCGTCACCGTGGCTGGCTGGATTCATGCCCGTCGCGATATGGGAAAAGTCATCTTTTTTGATCTTCGCGATAAGGACGCCTTGCTTCAAATCGTTTGTGTTCCAGCCGAATTGGGCGAGGAAATGACGGCAATTGCGCAATCCATTCGTCCGGAATGGGTGGTGGAAATTGAAGGGGTTGTACAGGCCCGAAGTGCCAAGCAAATCAATGAGAAGCTTGCCACAGGCACGGTTGAACTTTTGGCCAAGAAAATTTTGGTTCACAACGAAGCAAAAACACCGCCATTTGAACTCGATAAAGACACCATGCCTATCAACGAGGAAACGCGATTGAAATATCGTTACCTCGACTTGCGAAGCGAGCGCATGGCAAAAAACGTGTGGATGCGCAATGCGGTTTTGCAAAGCATGCGAACACATCTTTTATCAAAGAGTTTTTGTGAAGTAGAAACTCCAATTCTTACCAAGGGCACTCCAGAAGGTGCGCGCGAATTTATTATTCCATCGCGTTTGCATGAAGGGCAATTTTACGTGCTTCCACAAGCGCCACAGCAATTCAAGCAACTTCTTATGGTTGCGGGGATTGAGCGTTACTTCCAAGTTGCGCGTTGCTTCCGCGATGAAGATCAGCGTGGCGACCGTCAGCCGGAATTTACCCAACTCGATTTGGAAATGAGTTTTGTTGAGGAAGAAGATGTCATTTCAACGGTTGAGGCGTTGCTTATCGAGATTGTTGAAAAACTCTACCCGGAAAAGCATATTCAGAATAAGCCATTCCCACGCCTCACGTATAAAGAGGTGATGGAAAAATATGGCTCTGACAAACCAGATTTGCGCGTCAATAAAGAAGATCCAAACGAATTAGCGTTCCTTTGGGTTGTGGATTTCCCGATGTTTGAAAAAGATGGGAGCCGTTGGACCTTCACACATAATCCATTCTCGGCTCCAAAGCCAGCTGATATGGATAAGCTCATGAAGAAAGAAGATGTCGGGTCAATCCAGGCTGCACAATACGATATTGTTCTTAATGGATTTGAAATCGGTGGTGGAAGCATTCGAAACCATAAGCCAGAAGCGCTTCGAGCAGTCCTCGAGATTATGGAAACGAGCCCGGAGATGATTGAACAACAATTTGGCCACATGCTTCGTGCATTTGAATTTGGTGCGCCTCCACACGGGGGATTGGCGCTCGGCATGGATCGTTTGATTGCGCTCTTGCAAAACGAGCCAAATATCCGCGAGGTGATTCCATTTGCAAAAGATGGCGTTGCGCGCGACCACATGATGGGTGCTCCAAGTCCACTGCCAGATACGGCACTCCGAGAGGCACATATCAAATTGGAAAAATAAAATAAAATCCGCCCTCCTGCGCTCAATGTGAGCTTCAGAGGGCGGATTTTTATATGCGTTGACCCCGCCACGCGAGCGCGGAGCGGGGTCACGAGGGCGCGTTCTTCGACGCGTCTGGTTTGTTTTCGAATGCAAGGAAAAGAGCTGTGCTTCCTGCGACGAAGAACAAGAGCGTCGGGGCGCAGAATTCGAACAAGACCGAGTAGTGGTCGAGGAAAGACTCGGCCGCGGTGAAGGCATCGACCGTACGGGTGAACATCACTCCGAAGAGGAACAGTGCGATGATGCCGGCAGGGATGCAGAGAACGGGGCGGACGAGCCGCAACCACACTTTGCTGATGGACATGGAAACCTCCAGTTCGCTCATTTTGCGGTTCTGCGGACGTCTTGTCAATCGCCAAATATGAAGCGACCCCCACGGCGTGGCCGGGGGGATCGAGAGGTGACAGCTCGTCATCACGTGATCGCCATGACGATGAGGGAGATGCCAAAAACGATGAGGAGGAACGAGAAGAGGAAGATGACGCCAGAGACACCGAACAGCACGAGGACGATGCCCCTCATGAGTCGCAGAATCTGCTCGTGTTCCTGCTGTTCTTCACGTTCAATTTCGTCCGTGTCTTCGTCGTCTTCGAAACAATCGGGAACTGCCGGGCAGGAATATTCCATGGTGGCCTCCGCGAGCATTGTAGGCGCTGATATTTTGCGGTTCCGCAGGCGTCTTGTCAACCGTATAAAAAGAAGCGACCCCCACGGCGTGGCCGGGGGATCGGAGGGGCGCGGGTGGCGGGGGTTACTTCTCCGCGACCTGGCGGATGAGCTCGGCCCGCCTCTGGCGCATGAGGCGTGTCTCGATGAGCACCGCGAGCGTTGCGACGCTGACCCACCAGAGGATGGGCGCCACCTGAACGAGCGCGTCGACGAGTGCTGTGAAGATCATGAGTCCGACTCCTGGAATGAGGACGATGAGGATTACGGCCGGGATGAAAAGAATCTCCCGGATCCATTCGGTGAAGTGTACGCGATTCCGTCTCAAGCTTCCTCCAAGGGACGCGATAATTTACCCCAAAAATGCCTTTTCGTCAATGGTAAATCCTGCAATTGTGCTAAAATAGGGCGGTATGGCGTTTACCGTTGAGCAAAGCGCATTCTCCGGGCCTCTGGGCCTTCTTTTAGAGCTCTTGGAGCAGAAAAAGCTAGAGATTACGGAAGTGGCGCTTGCAAGCATTACAGAGGCCTATTTGGACTATTTAAATAGCCACGAAATCCCGTCCGACGAGCTTGCTGACTTTCTTTTGATCGCCTCGCGCCTAATTTATCTTAAGAGTCGAGCGCTTTTGCCGTATCTTGAAGCCGAGGCAGAAGAAGACGCGGTTTCACTCGAAGAACAACTCCGAGTTTATCGGTTATTCGCAGATGCTGCGGATCGGTTGGCTGCGGTTTACTCTGGCCCCTTGCATTCGTTCCGTCAGCCATTCTCACGCATTGTGAAGTCAACGCAAGAAGTTCAATTTTCCGCGTCGCAGAACGTGAACACAAATAGTATCCACGAAGCGTTCACCTGGATTCTAAAACGTCTTCAACCATTTTTTGCGCTTCGGGAAGTCTCCATGGAGCGAGTGAAAAGTGTTGAAGAACGCTTGCGTGAAATGACGAGCGCAATCGCTTCGCGTGCAAAAATGGGATTTCGCGACGTCATGGCCGGCGCGAAAAGTAGAGCAGAGGTGGTGGTGAGCTTCATGGCCCTACTCGAACTCATGCGTCGGCGTATTGTCAAAGCAAGTCAAACAGGCGATAATGACATCGAAATTGTTCGTCTATGAGCGAGATTGCGGCAAAAATCGAAGCGCTTCTTCTTTTATCGGCTCGGCCGGTTTCTTTTCATAAACTCGCCGGTATTCTTGGGATTAAAGAACTCGAGGCACGTGAGGCAATTGAGGAGCTTGTGCATTATCGCAATGTTCCAACAAGCGGAATTCACGTGATTGTTGGGGAAGGTGCGGTTGAACTGGGAACCAATCCTGCGTTTGCAGAAGTCATCTCATCGATGACAAAAGAGGAAACCGCTTCAGAACTCACGCGCCCACAACTCGAAACGCTCACGATTATTGCGTATCGCGGTCCGGTTACTAAAAACGAAGTCGAATACATTCGTGGCGTGAATTGCTCACTCATCATTCGTAATTTGCTCATGCGCGGTCTCATTGTCGAACGTGAGGAAGAAGGAAAAATTGAGTCGTATTTTACGGTGTCAACGGAGATGCTTCGTCATTTGGGAATTCATTCTGTTGCGGAGCTCCCAGATTACGAATCTTTGCATAAACACGCAAAAATTAATGAAATGCTCGAAGCGGCCTTCCAAAAAGACGTATGATTTTGAAAGCATTGGGTTCATTTATTATGGCCGCAGGATTGTGGCAGCTTCTACCAACCGATTTGTCGGCATTGGAATACCGCGCTGGTGTTGGTGGGGAAGAAGCATCAAAGATTTCTTACGTTGAATTTGAAAATGAACAAGCGTCGCTTCCACGCGCTGGAATGCGCAGTATGGTGAATTATCCGGTAAAAACCGATCCAGGATCGTTTGGGGTTGTCACCACGGCCCGTAGTGTTCTTATTGAGGATGCGGATAGTGGGATGATAATGGTTGCCAAGCATCCATACGCGATTCGATCGATTGGAAGCGTGACCAAACTCATGACCGCCTTAGTATTTTTGGAAACCAATCCTGATTTGAATGCTTCTGTCACGCTCACGGATGCGGATTTGATAGAAGGCGGACGCATTTATTTGAGATTTGAAGACCCGATTGTCCTCCACGATCTATTGCAGGCAGGTCTTATTGGATCGGATAATTCTGCAATGGAGTCCCTGGTGCGACTCTCCGGGCTTTCAAACGAAGCATTTGTGATTCGCATGAATTCAAAAGCCAAAGAACTCGGCATGAGTAATTCTGTTTTTGTTGATCCAAGCGGAATTGACGCAGGCAATACGTCCACAGCGTACGATTTAGTGGCGCTGCTTCGTGCTGCCGAGCAAGAACCAGAAATTGTTGAGGCGATGCAGACTGCCAAGATAACGGTCCGTCAGGCCAGCGGGTATTCTGTTGACATTGAAAATACCAATGAGCTCCTGACGAGTTTTGTAAATGAAGATCCTTTTTCGGTTCGCGCAGGGAAAACCGGGTATTTGCCACAAGCGGGGTATGTGCTTGCAACCGCAGTCGCAAAGAATGACCACAAGATTTACGTGGTCGTGATGGGCTCGGATTCTAAAGATACGCGTGTACTTGAATCAAAGGGGTTAATTTCCTGGGCATTCAAAACATTCTCATGGCCGACAAACTAATTAATCTGCAAACAAAAAATAGACCCGCGAGGGTCTATTTTTAATTGATCGTTTGGAGAATTGCAATGATGATTACTGCCTGATACGCCAGAGCGTAGGGAAGATCAATGTCACCGAATTTTTTAATAAGGATGTCGTGGACCCAGAAGTGAAGTTTGAAAAACCATTTGAGGTAACGACTCTTTGTGAGCTCGTAGAGGCCAATGATGAGATCAGGGAGCACGCTTCCAATAATGGATGCGGTGACAATTGTTTGATCAAAGTGACTCTTGAATCCCAGGATGAAGAGCATTAAATAGAGCGCAATCACGCCATCAACGGTTGCATAGGCAACGGGCCAGCGTTTCTTTTTGAGAATGCGATATGAATCAGATATTTTACTGTCGCCATGAGGGATAATGTCCATTAAGAAGTGGAAGCAAAATCCAATCAAAAAACCCAAAATAGGGTTTCCAATGTGAAATCCAATGACCGCTCCTATGGCTGTATGGGTCGTAAGCGTCATAGCGTTACCGTGCAAGATTATAGCATAAACAACGGACTTAGCAAACAAAAAATCTCCTTTTACAGAAGATTTTTTGGTAGCTGGGGTGGGGATCGAACCCACAACCTTGGGCTTATGAGTCCCACGCTCTAGCCAATTGAGCTACCCAGCCATGTTTTTTGATGGTGCCGCGGGAGGGACTCGAACCCTCAAGCCTTTGCAGACAACGGATTTTGAGTCCGTCGCGTATACCAGTTCCGCCACCGCGGCGTGCGGTATGTGGCCAAGAGAATATCAAAAAGTGAGGTTTTCGTCAATAAAGTTTTTAATCATTTCGATGAAAATGACGATTTGAGCTTGAACACAAAATAGTCTTGCCAGAATACTCAATTTACGCTAGGGTAAAGAACTTGAATAAATCTCGTATTCATTATGAAAAAGCCAACAAAAAAGCAGTGGATTCTCATCGGCTCTGTGGCCGGAATTCTGCTCATCATTGGGTCAATTTTCGCCTTTAGTGGCGGCAAAACAGAGGCCTATACAACCGATCGCGTTGAACGCGGTTATTTGGTCCAAACCGTTGAGGCATCTGGAAGTTTGCAATCCGTGGAAAACCTCAGCCTCTCTTTTGAATCAAGCGGTCTATTGAAGACGTTCTACGTTGAAGAAGGCGATATTGTGGCGCAAGGAACACTGCTTGCCGCGCTAAAAGCACCGGATTTGGAAGCAGATTATCGCCGTGCAGAGCAAGCCATGCGAGCTGCAACCGCACAGCTCAATCTAAAACTTGCGGGAGTCTCAAACGAAGCGCTTGCCGTATCGCTCGCGCAAGTGAATTCCTCAAATGCGGCGCTTACATCGGCAAAGGTGGATTATTCAAACACGATTCTTACAACGTCCGCGGCGCTTGACGATGCATCGATTCGTCTCAATCAAGCACGACAGAATGCTCTGGATTCTGGGTCTACCACAGATACAGCACTTGTAAACGCACGCGAAAACTTGGTGACCTCCATGAAAACAGCCATGACTGCGATTCGGTCCGCATTGACTTCAGCGGACGCAATTCTTGGTATTGAAAGCACCACCGTAAACGATGCGTTTGAGGGGATTCTGTCCAATATGGATGATCAGGCCCTTCAGAACGCAAATGAGTCCTTCGTGGAGGCGCGTGACGGACGCGACGCGATCGAGGATTCAATCTACGCACTCAGTGCAACGGATTCCATCGAGACCATCGAGGCGCTTGAACCCGCGTTTGAATCCTTGCTCCAAGAAGTGGAATTGACGCTTTTGTATACCCGACAAGCACTGGACGCGACAACGCTCGAAGCCGCAGGTTTTTCTTTAACCGATCTTGCAAATCTTAAAGCGTCCATCGATGCAGCTCGTAATTCGTTCGAGGCATCGTCAAATGCATATGCTGGTCAGAAACAAGCGTATGTGAATGCCGATTTTGCAGCGCAAACAAATGAACATACGTCAGAATATGCCGTGCTTTTAGCAGAACAAGCCTATCTCAACGCGCAACTTGATGCAGAAACGCGTGTGGCGTCTGCCAAGGCGATTGTAGCGCTTCGTGAGGCAGATTTAGCCTCAGCGACCGCCTCCTATAATCAAGTGAAAGCACAGCCACGATTTGTTGATCTGGAACCATACTACGCAGATATCGATCGTGCTCAAGCCGATGTAGACGCTTCGCTTGCAAGACTCCAAAAATCGCAAATCATTGCCCCAATCACCGGAAAAATCACGTATCTTTCTGGGGATATTGGTGAGCAGATCATGGCTGGTACAAAAGCGGTTGAACTGCAATCAGCCACAGATCGCTTTAAAATCGTCGTCGATATTTCAGAATCCGATATTACAAAAGTATCGGTTGGCGATTTAGCGTCCATTACCTTTGATGCATTTGGCAGTGGTACGGTTGTGGGTGGGACAGTGAGCGAAATTTCAGATTCTGAAAAAAATCTCGAGAGCGTTGTGTATTATGAAGTAACCGTTGTGCTTGGCGACGATGCGAATAGTCTTGATTTGCGTTCAGGCCTTTCCGCGGACGTCACAATCGTGACCGAAGAATACAACGGGGTACTGAATATCCCTCAACGCGCCGTCCTCGAGCGTGCAGATAAAACAAAATACGTGCGTGTTCCAGAAGGGGATTCGTATAAAGAAGTGGACGTGACAACTGGCCTTCGCGCAGACGGCGGGCTCATTGAGATCTTGTCCGGACTTTCCGAAGGCGAGACGATTATTCTCTCCACGAAAAAATAATATGGCAGAGCCCTTGTTCACTCTGAAAAATCTCACCAAAACGTATAAATCTGGTGAGGTGGAAACACCAGTCCTTCGCGGGATTGATCTTTCGGTTGAAAAAGGCGAATTCATTGCGCTCATGGGACCATCTGGATCGGGAAAATCCACGCTCATGCATATTTTGGGCTTTTTGGATCGCATTACAGACGGAGTCTACCTATTCAATGGGAAAGACGTTCAAAAGATGACCGACGATGAATTGGCAGGTGAGCGATCACGCGAGGTGGGGTTTGTGTTTCAAGCATTCAACCTGCTCGCAAAATCCACGGTGATTGAGAACGTGATGCTTCCAATGATGTATGCGAAGATTCCGCCCGCGGAACGAGAAGAACGAGCCATGGAAGCACTCCGCTCAGTTGGGATCGATCATCGAGCACATTATTTATCCAACACTATTTCTGGCGGAGAAAAACAACGCGTTGCCATTGCTCGCGCTCTCGTGAATAAGCCGTCGGTTATTTTCGCCGATGAGCCAACTGGAAACCTCGATACGAAATCAGGGGAAGCTGTTCTTGGGATTTTCCAGGATTTGCACGAGAAATTTGGAACCACCATTGTGATGGTTACTCACGAACTTGAAGCCGCGGAATTCGCGGATCGCATTGTGCGCATCCGTGATGGCAAAATTGAATCCGACAGCCGTGACCATGTAAAACGCACGGGTGGATACTATAAATAATATGATTCTTTCCGATCTTCTGAAAACCTCGGTTACCTCGCTCATGCGCAATCGTTCGCGCTCGATTTTGACGATTTTAGGGATCGTGATTGGGATTGCCGCGGTCATGATGATGCTCTCCATTGGCCGATCGTCTGAAGGACTCATTTTGAATCAAGTGGCAAACCTCGGATCGGATTTGGTATTCGTTGAGGCAAGTTCGGGCGATCCCATGTCTGGGCCTCCAAGCCCGTATATTGAGCAAACGCTAACGCTCGACGACATCGATGCTCTCAATAAGTCCGGATATTTTTCTGCAGTCACAGGTGTGATTCAATCGTCCACGCCAATTACACGCGAGGAAACGAGCAAATTTGTGCAGGTGGTTGGAGTGAATGAGGATTATTTGGAAGTATTCCCAGCGGAAATTGCTTCAGGTCGCTTTTTGGACCAAACAGATATTCAGTCGTATGCCAAAGTGGTTGTGCTTGGAAAAACCGTTGCCGAGGATTTATTCGGAGACCAAGACCCCATTGGTCAGACCGTTAAACTCAAAAAAGTCAGCCTGAAAGTAATTGGAGTATTCCCAGAACTTGGTACGCGATTTTTTCAAAATCAAGATGAACAAATTGTTGTTCCAATCACCACCGCGCAACGAGACATTTTGGGTCTCGACAATGTGACCTATATTGCAGCCAAAGCGTCAGGCGATATTGATATCACGAAAGAAGAGGCTCAGTGGGTGATGCGCGACAGTCACAATATTGATAATCCAACCGCTGACCCGGCGCTTGACGATTTTGCGGTTTCTTCGCAAAGTGATGCGGTTGCCATTGTAGGCATTGTTGGGGGAGTGCTCACGATTTTACTTGCTTCGATTGCCGCGATTTCTCTTGTGGTTGGTGGCATCGGCATCATGAATATCATGCTTGTATCCGTTACGGAACGCACGAAAGAGATTGGACTTCGCAAAGCAATTGGTGCCACCTATAAAGAAATTTTGCAGCAATTTTTGCTCGAATCTGTGCTTCTCACCATGTTTGGCGGGATTATCGGGATTATCTCGGGCGTTGGATTTTCATTGCTTATTGGATATATTGTCGGTAAATTCGTAGATGGATGGAGCGCGGCAGTGCCACTCGACGCAATGGTGCTTGGAGTGCTTGTTTCCACAACGGTTGGAATCGTTTTTGGCCTCTATCCCGCACGTCGAGCTGCACGGCTTGATCCAATCGAGGCACTTCGATTTGAATAGCTTACCTTGACAGAAGTGCTAATTTTTCGTATTGTGTGCCCGCGGGGTAGAGCAGCCAGGTAGCTCGTCGGGCTCATAACCCGAAGGTCATTGGTTCAAATCCAATCCCCGCAACCAGCCCGTCGAACGGGCCACACCCGTTCAGGGAGCCACAAAACCCCATCGATAAAACATCGGTGGGTTTTTGTATAGACAGGGCTAGTCCCGTCTGACGGGACATTAGAATAGACTGTCCATTGGTTATCTACATGCATTGGCGACGTCAGACGTCGCTATACGGTAGGATGATTTCAATATGTTTTATGTTTACGTCTTATTTTGCGCCGATCACAAACTATATATTGGGTTTTCTGAGGATTTGAAACGGCGTATCGACGAGCATCAAAAAGGGAGGGTGATTTCTACAAAACACCGGAGACCATTACAGCTCATCTATTATGAGTGCTATTGCAATGGACAGGACGCAAAAGCTCGAGAAGTCTATTTGAAAAGTGGCGGAGGCCACAGGGAGTTCAAGAAACAGAATAAGAATGAATTGAAGCGACTGGGTTACCAATGCCTATAAAACTTAACGGCGAGGCGCTTTTTTGTTGAAAACTTCTTTGGGTTCAAGGCGCTCATCTGATATACTGCATGCATTCCGTATGGCACATATTGTCTCGATCGTGAATCAAAAGGGTGGGGTGGGGAAAACCACAACGGCCGTCAATTTGGCGGCATATTTGGCGCATCTTGGAAAACACGTGCTTTTGGTTGATTTGGATCCGCAAGGGAATGCCTCAAGCGGATTGGGGATTGATGTCATGAATTCTAAAGGAACCTATGAGGCGATGTCGGGGTTGCGAGCTGCTCGCGATCTCGTTGTGCAATCCGACCATGAGCGCCTTCACATTTTGCCTGGTAATCCAAACCTTGCCGGTGCTTCGGTTGAACTTGTAAACGAACTCAGCCGTGAACGCAAACTCTATACCGCACTTTTGGAGGTTCGCAATAATTACGACTACATTCTCATCGATAATCCACCTTCACTTGGGCTCCTCACCATCAATGGACTCGTTGCAGCCGACAGCATTTTGATCCCAGTGCAAGCAGAATATTTTGCGCTTGAGGGCTTAGGGCAGCTCATGCAAACCATCGAGATGGTGAAACAATCCATTAAGCCCGAGCTTGAAATCATGGGAGCGGTTATTACCATGTTTGACGCGCGCACAAAACTTTCAAATCAAGTTCTTGAAGAATTGTATCGCTATTTTCCCGGGAAGATTTTCCGCTCGGTGATTCCACGAAGTATCCGCTTGGCTGAAGCACCAAGCTATGGAAAATCGATTTTACATTACGATCCATTATCAAAAGCGTGCAGAGCATACGAGCGATTGGCTCGCGAGTTCTTAACGCGTGAAGACCAGAAAAACGTATGATGAAAACACAAGGAGGATTGGGCCGAGGCCTGGGCGCGCTCATCCCGCAAAAAATCGCTCCAGAACCAGGAACAGAAGCTTCGCAAACCGTTCAGCAAGCAATTCTGGAAATCTCCCCTGATGCAATTGTCGAAAATCCTCATCAGCCACGACGTACCTTCCTCCCTGAGGAATTGGCTGATTTAGCTGCGTCTATTAAAGAGCACGGCATTCTACAGCCGCTTGTGGTGTCGCAGCGCGCAGATGGCACCTATGAGCTGATTGCTGGGGAACGTCGATTGCGTGCGGCAAAAAGCATTGCATCGCCAACCGTGCCCGTGATTGTGCGTAATGCAACCGATCAACAAAAACTTGAGCTTGCGCTGATTGAAAACATCCAACGTCAAGATTTGGATGCGGTGGAAGAAGCGCGCGCTTATCAATCGCTCATTGATTTATTTTCCTTAACGCACGACGAGATTGCACAAAAAATGGGCAAGAGTCGTCCAGCCATTACCAATACGATTCGTTTGCTCGAACTCGAGCCACATATCCTTGAAGCACTCGTGCAGAAAAAGATTTCTCGTAGTCATGCGCGAACCCTCCTTTCAGAAACCGATCCCACGCGTCGCCAAGCCCTATTTGAACAAATCTTGAGCGGCGGGGTGACGGTTCGTTCTGCAGAAGTAAAAACCCAAACAAATAATCCACGCCGACGCGTGGAAGATCCAAATATCGCCGGGCTCGAAGCGGCATTGCGGGAAGCCTTGGGGACCAAAGTTGAAATCAGTATGCAGGGGACGTCAGGAAAAATCTCCATCCACTTTTATTCCAAAGAAGAATTCAAAACCCTCATGAATCGGCTGACCGCTTAGCCGCGCTTCATGAGTCGGCTCATGAGGGAGGTTTTATTGCGTTTTACTGCATCGCGAATTTTTTCGCGCGCATGTTGGGTTTTTACAAATTTCAGCCAATCCGCATTTGGTCCTTTGCGGTGTGGATCGGTTGTGATTTCGCACATATCCCCAGATCGCAATTCGGAATTCAGGTTTGCGATTTCGTGATTGATTTTTGCGCTCACGGCCTTATCGCCGATGTCGGTGTGGATCATGTATGCAAAATCAATCGGTGTGGACCCGCTTGGAAGATCAAACACATCGCCATTTGGCGTGAACACGAAAATGCGGTCTTGAAACATGTCGAGTTTCATTTCATCGAGGCGTTGCATGAAATCCGTTTGCTTCAACTCTTTTTGAATCTCGGCTAATTCTTCCATCCACTTTACGCGACGTTCACGTTCGCTATTTCCGGTTTCTTTATAGCGCCAATGCGCGGCAATACCGTATTCGGCTTCTTCATGCATTTCTTGCGTACGAATTTGAAACTCCAAAATCGCGCCGTCGTCAGAGAAGACGCAGGTGTGAAGCGATTTATAGCCATTGGGTTTTGGTTGAGCAATGTAGTCTTTGATGCGTCCGGGGAGTGGGCGATAGAGACTGTGCAAAACCCCGAGGGCTGCATAACAATCCGAAACATCATCGACAATAATGCGGAGTGCCACGATATCGTAGACTTTGGAGATATCGTTTCCGTATTTTTGAAGCTTATTGTAGAGGCTATAGCAATATTTAATTCGTCCGTGAATATTGACGGGCGTAATTTTATGCACCAAGAGTTCTGCCTCCACATCTTTCATGGCCTTATTCATGGAAGGTCCGAATTTCTTTACGCGTTGTTCGAGCAAATGTTTGGTCCAATTATATTCTTTTGGCTCCAAATATTTGAAGCTATAATCTTCAAATTGCCCGCGAAATTCACCCATGCCCAACCGATTGGCAATGGGCGCGTAAATTTCCATCACTTCTTTGGCAATGCGTTTGCGCTTATGCTCAGGGACCACATAGAGCGTTTCCATATTGTGCAGACGGTCGGCGAATTTAATGAAAATTACGCGCACGTCTTTTGCCATGGAAATAAACATTTTACGCAGATTTTCCACGTAGCGATCGAGTCCGCGATATTTGAGGTGCCCGAGCTTTGTGACTGCGCTCACCATGTCGGCAACGTCTTCCCCGAATTCCGCGGCAAGGGTTTCTGCTGGCACATTGGCGTCTTCAATGACGTCGTGCAAGAGTCCGGCAATAATGACTTCGTGGGGAAGCTGCATTTCCGCCAACGTGATGGCAGTTGCAAAGACATGCGAGAAGTAGGTATTTCCGGTATTTCGCATTTGGCCCTCATGGGCTTTTTCCGCAAATTTATAGGCACGCTCAATAAGACTGATTTCGTCTTGGGTATAACGTTCAGGTTTCAGTTTGCTCTGGAGGATCGAAAAATCCGTATGAACGCGTGGAGCGATGGTCATACGTATGAGCGTACCCCGCCAAATCGGAAAAATCAAGCCCTATTCCTCGGTTTTCTTGGTGCTCTTTTTGAATTTTCTGAACGGTTTTTTCTCTTTGATTAGCGTTAAAGCTTCCTCTTCGGTAATGGTTGCGGGATCAGTTCCTGCAGGCACGGATGCATTGATTTTCCCGTCCGTCACATAGGGCCCGAACTTACCGGTTTTCACGGTGATTTCTTTGCCGGTTTTTTCGTTTTTCTCAAATGATTTGATAATCGAACCAGATCCACCGGCTTTTTTGAGTTTTGCGGCTTCGGCAAAAATGCGTTCTGCATCTTCGTTTGAAATCGTAAGCGGGTCAAATGGCTCTGGCAAGGTTGCGTTGATTTTGGCGGATTTTAAGTATGCCCCATACGGCCCATATTGCACGGTGATGGGTTTGCCTTCATAGACGCCAACCTCGCGTGGCAGGCTCAAGAGCGCGGTGGCTTGATCGAGGGTGACTGCTTCAGGTGAAATGGTTTTTGGAATCGAAACACTTTTTGGTTTATTGAGTTTTGCTTTGCGATCTTCCTCGCTCCATTCGCCAAGTTGCAAATACGGGCCAAACCGTCCTGTACGCAAGAAAATCGTGAGGCCGGTTTTTGGATCCACACCCAACTCTTTGGTCGGCATCACTTCTTCATGCGTAACTTCTTTTGTTTTTTCAAGCAAATTTTTGTGGAACGGCGTATAGAATTTCTCAAGCGCTGGTGCACTTTCTTCTTTTCCTTCGGCGATTTTGTCGAGAGTTTTTTCCATATTGGCCGTGAAGTCCATGTCCACAATGTCGGGGAAATGTTTCACGAGCAAATCCGTTACAGTCATGGCTGTATCGGTTGGGTAGAGTTTTTGATGTTCGTCGCGTTCAATATATCCGCGATCAATAATCGTTGAAATGGTCGGCGCATAGGTGGATGGGCGACCGATTTCGAATTCTTCCAGGGTTTTAACGAGCGTTGCATCAGAATAGCGAGCTGGTGGTTCGGTGAAATGTTGATTTGGAATAATTTCCTTGACCTCAACGTCATCGCCTTTTTTCATGAGCGGAAGGAATGTTTCCTTGGCACCACGATAGATTTTCATGAATCCATCAAACTTGATGCTCGACCCATTGGCGCGCATCACTCCGTCGCCCCCGGCCATATCAACCGTGATTTTTTCCAAAATAGCAGATGGCATTTGGCTTGCAAGCGTGCGTCGCCACACCAAATCATAGAGTTTCCACTGATCGGCTTCGAGCTCGCCTTTTAAGCTCTCTGGTGTTGCGCTCGCATCGGTTGGGCGAATGGCTTCGTGGGCTTCTTGCGCGCCTTTGGATTTTGTTTTGTAGGCAACAGCTCCTTTTGCATACGTCGGGCCATACGCGCTCGAAAGGAAGGCCTGCGCTTCGCCCAAGAATTTTTCGGCCAAATTCAAGGAGTCGGTTCGCATATAGGTGATGCGACCGGTTTCATAGAGTTTTTGCGCAAGCATCATGGTTTGCTTTGCCGTGTAGTGCAATCGATGGTTGGATTCTTGCTGAAGGCTCGAGGTGGTAAGTGGCGTTGGTGGCTTTTTTTGCATCTCCTTCATTTCAACGCTTTTCACTGCAAACGAAGAGGCCTTGAGTTTTTCCACAATGGCATTGGCCGTGGCAGCATCTTTGATATCCAGTTTATCGATTTTTTTGCCAGCATGCTCGACGAGGTGCGCGTCAAATTCTTTTCCTTCTTTTGAGAACATGCCATCGATCGACCAGTATTCTTCTTGATTGAATGCCAAACGTTCTCGTTCGCGTTCCACAATTAAACGTACGGCAACGGACTGCACACGCCCAGCAGATAGTCCGCGACGAATCTTTTTCCACAAAAACGGCGAGAGCTCATAGCCCACAATGCGATCAAGCACGCGCCTTGTTTGCTGAGCATCCACTAAATCCATCTCGAGTTTCCCCGGATGCTTCAGAGCTTCTTCAATAGCGTGTTTGGTGATTTCGTGGAAGGCAATACGGTGAATCTCTTCGGGCTTCAAATGCAAAATTTCCGCAATATGCCAGGCAATCGCTTCTCCTTCGCGGTCGGCGTCGGTTGCGAGGTAGATTTCGGTGGCATGTTCTGCTGCGGCTTTGAGCGTTGCTACTTTTTCTTTTTTATCCGTTGGCACCACGTATTCTGGCTTGAATCCGTTTTTGAAATCCACGCCCATTTTGCGTTCCGGCAAATCGCGGATATGCCCGAAGGAGGAAACAACCTTATAGGCAGGCCCTAAAATTTTTGTAATCGTTTTCGCTTTTGTTGGAGACTCAACAATGAGTAGTCGTGTCATAGATTCCTGCCATGATGCGGGTTATTGGAATGTTTGTCAAAGAGGAAAGCTGGATTGATTTTCTAGGATCTCTTGCTCGGGGACCCAAAGTCCGCGCATTTCACCAGCCAAATACAAAGAGCCTGTGATCACAATCACATCGGTTTTTTTCGCGCGATTTTTTACAGCCTCCCAGGCATCTTCATAGCGCAAATACGCGCCCCCACGCTGCGCCGTTGGCACGAATTTTTGAAGATCGAGGGGATTCGATGCCTTTTTATAGGTGGTGCGGTAGCGGGTGGTCGTGATGGAGGTGGTGATTTTTGAGAGTTCTTTTAGCATGAGCGATGCATCTTTATTGGCGCCACATCCAAAAATGAGATGAATGGGTTTCCCAAGCACACGCAATCGTTCCACGGTGGCGTGAATTTTTGCCGGATTATGCGCGCCGTCAATAATGAGGAGCGGATCTTCTGAGAGCATTTCAAACCGGCAGGGGAGAGTGCGGAAATCCGAAAGGACGGCGGAAATACTTTGCGGAGAAAGATCGAGTTCATTGCCGGCCCGTTCTGCAAGTGCTGCATTGTGTTGCATATGAAAGCCAAATTGCGGTTGAATTTTTAGTTCAAGCGGTGGCGGCACAAAAAAGAGCGCGCAGGATTTTTTAATCGCTTCTTGCGTGAAGATTTTTTTCAGGGCTGGGCGTGTTTCTCCGCAAAAGACCGTGCTTTTGGCTTTCATGATTCCGGCTTTATGGGATGCAATCGATGCAAGAGAATTCCCGAGGAGTTCCATGTGGTCTTTGTCGATGTTGGTGATGATGGCAATATCGGGCGCGGGAATAACGTTGGTGGAATCATAGCGTCCTCCGCAGCCGGATTCCAAAATGCACCAGGTGAGTTTGAGTTCTGCAAACGCGTAAAGTGCCAAGCACGTGGAGAGCTCAAAAAATGTCAGCGGTTCACGATTTGGAAGATACCGCTCATAGGCAGTGGCCAAATCCTTCATGCACTGCGCGAGCACATATGGGTCAATTAATTTGTCGTTCACTTGGAAGCGTTCCAAATACGACGTGGTGTGCGGGGAAATATAGGTGCCAACGGTTTGGCGATCTTTGCGCAGCATTTGGTGAATGAGAAATGCAACCGTGCCTTTCCCGCTCGTGCCGGCAATGTGAATGAAGCGCATCTTTTTTTCCGGATTGCCAAGATAATTTAAAAATTCCGCGGTACGCTTAATAGATCGCCCGCCATCTCCTGCGCCACCGGGAATCATCGGTTGGGTGGAGAGATTGGTGAGGGAGAGAAATTCATCGTAGGTAGGTTGAAACTCCGAAAACATAGCGTTCCCATTATACTAAAATATAAAACATCCCACCCACATGACGCACTCGGCCTTTGATTTCCATAAGCGTGAGCGTACTCGCAACCGTTGCAATGCCAAGCGCACTTGCATGCACGAGGTCATCGATGTGAACTGGAGTTTGGGAGAGGAAGGGAAGAATAGCTGCTTCATCGGCGGAATCGGGAGTGATTGGAGCGCGCGTGGCGTCCGGGCGTTTTTCAATGCGAAGTACGTCCAGAATGTCTTGGCTGCTGGTGGTCGGGTAGGCGCCAACCTTGAGGAGTCCATTGGTGCCAACAGATGTTGGGGAATCGATATTGCCGGGGATCGCAAAAACATCGCGACCTTGTTCGAGTGCACTGCGCGCGGTAATGAGCGAACCAGAATCGTTGGTTGCCTCCACAATGAGCGTGCCTTGCGACATGCCTGAAATGATGCGATTGCGAATGGGGAAGTGAAAGGAATGTGCTGGCGTATGCAAGGGGAATTCTGAAATCACAGCGCCTCCTGCCTCGACAATTTTTTGTGCTAAATAGCGCGCGCGGCCAATGAGTTGATTGTGTCCGCACGCAAGCACGGCTACGGTTAAGCCTTTTGTTTTGAGGGTGGCGCTATGGGCCGCTTCATCTATTCCGTAGGCAAGCCCGCTCACAATCACGCACCCGGCTTCTGCAAGCTCTTCGCTCATTTGCGCGGCAATACGCAGGCCATATGGACTGGCTTTGCGCGACCCCACAATGGCAACATGAGCAATTTCTGCGGGAGGAAGCGTGCCTGCAATAAACAAAACGGGTGGCGGATCGTAGATTGTTCCCAGAAGTGCGGGATATTCCTCATCGCATTTTGTAATCGCTGTTAGGTGGTGACGCTCCAAATCCGCCACGAGTGCCTCTGGATGGATGTCCTCGCGCAAGTGTAAAAAACTATCCACGGCGAGGGTGGTGAGATCTGCGTCAAGAAGCGCTTCGCGCGAGGCGTGGAATGCTTCTTCCATGGTTTCAAATTTCAAAAGAAGCCGCTCAAATGAGCGGGGTCCGAATTTCTCATAGGCGCGCAAGGCCAACCAATAGGGAAGATCGTTTCGCATGGCGTTGTTTTAGCCAAGAAGACTGCGTGTGTCAACTAAAAGCGCTCCGCGCGCAATGGACTCCGTGAGTTCTTGCACCACGGCGTTTTTCATTTCTGCGAGTTCGTGTTGTTCGTTTGCGGTGAGGCGTGAAAGCACAAAGCGATCTAAAGGCATCTGTGCGGGGGGAGTTCCCACACCCATACGCACACGACCGAATGTTTCGGTCTTGAGGTGTGCAATGATGGATTTGAGGCCATTGTGTCCGCCGGCAGACCCTCCGGTGCGAATGCGCATCATGCCAAATGGCAGGGTGGCGTCGTCGGAAATCACCCAGATCTGCGTGGAAGGAATTTTGAATTGATGCGCCACGCGCGCCACGGCAATGCCGGACTCATTCATGAACGTCTGGGGCTTGAGGAGAATGATTTTTTTTCCGTCGATGGATCCTTCGGCAATCAGGCTAGAAAAGCGTGCTTGCTGTTTCCATGTGAGCGAGAGGTTTTCCGACATCGCGTCGATGAGCTCAAATCCAATATTATGGCGAGTGGTTTTATATTCTCCCCCTGGGTTTCCCAATCCGACAATGAGAATCGAATTAGGTGGTGTGGTGTTTCTTGCGGGCAGCCACTTCAATACGGATTGGAGTCCCTTGAAACTCATATTGATCGCGCAAAAGATTGCTAAGGAAATGAAGGTAGGATGGGTTGAGTGCATCTTCGCGAGACTGGCGAATATGCAATGTGAAGGTTGGAGGATTCAGGCTTGTTTCTTCAAAGGAGGTAATTTTTGGATGCTGCACTCCACGTCCACGACTTGGTTGATGACGCAAAATCGCGCGACCGATAAATTCTTTACACTCCGCTTTTGAAAGTTGCGTGAATCGACTCTTGAAGACCAAATCAATCACCTCAAACAGATGGGGCACGCGTTGCCCGGTCATGGCAGAGGTAAAGACAATCGGCGCATAAGAAAGCATAGGGAAGTGCGCACGCAGGTAGGTTTCAAACGCATTGATTGTTTCTGGATCTTTGTCGGGAATGAGATCCCATTTATTTGCGATCATGATGACGCTTACGCCGGCCTTGGTGAGTTCTCCGGCCAAGTGCTTATCTTGCGCATTCACTTCTTCGGAAATATCGATCACAAATAGCACAACATGCGCGCGCTTCATGGCGTCGATTGTTTTTTCAACGCCCAAGTTTTCAAGCGCCACTTTTTTCTGCGCAACGCGATTGCTTCGGCGAATGCCAGCGGTATCAATAAGCGTATACACTTTTTCATTGACCGTAATATCGGTGTCGTTTGGTTCTCGTGTGGTATGGGCGGTGGCGGACGTGATAAATCGCTTTTCTCCCAAGAGGGAATTGAGGAGCGTGGATTTTCCTACATTTGGTCGACCAATGACGGCAACACGTGTGGTGATGACGTCTTGCACATCGGCTGGTTGCTTCCCAATACGCTCAAGCTCTTCGTACACGCGGTCGAGCAAATCGCCCAAGCCACTGTTTTGATTGGCGCAAATTCCAAGCGGGAGACCAAACGGGAATCGGTGCCACGCTGCGTCTTCGAGCGTGCCACGAATGGTGGCATTATCGGCTTTATTGGCAATAAAGATGATTGGCTTTTTTGTTTGAATGAGTTCTTGGGCAATGAGTTTATCTTCATCTTGCGGGCCCACTTGCGCATCGGTCACAAAAACGAGCGCATCGGCTTCGCGAATGGCTTGGCGCGCTTGTTCAAACATGGCTTTTTCTAAATCATCGACGGGCTTGGTGCCAAATCCACCGGTATCAACGATCCGCACAAAATGACCGCGCCACAGCACATTGCCTTCAAAGCGATCGCGGGTTGTGCCCGGCATACTCGAGACGAGAGATTTTTGTTCCTGCAAGAGTCGATTAAAAATAGTGGATTTCCCCACATTGGTTCGGCCAACAATCGCGACAACAGGAAGAGAGGAGGTTCGTGCCATATTATTTTAAGACTAAATTTTCCGCATTCGCGCCAAGAATCACTAAGAAATCAATTTGCGTATCGCTTGTGGAAATGGATTCTCCCGGCGTTGCCACGGTAAGCTCTCGTGGCACAACTTCACTAGAAAAAATCCAACCCGATGCCGACATCTTTACATCGGCTCCGAAAAATTGTTGCAATTCCGCAAGCGCGGCGGAATGGGTGCCTTGCGTCAGATCGTAAATAATCGTTTTGGAATAATCCCGCGATGCAGCATTGCCAATTTTTACCACATCAAACCCAGTGCCAGCCAATCGCTGGGACGTTTCGAATGCAAGTCCGGAAAGCGCCGTGCCGTTTTGGATTTCGATACTCACGGGGTCCATGGTGGTTGCTGTTTCTGCTTCGGCTGCAATGCGTGATGGGTCGAAAATATTTTGCGCAATGGCCTGCACCTCGCCCCAATCGTCTTGTTTTGGCAAAAGCACATACGACCCGTTGATGGTGGAGGAATACAGTGGACTCTCTGCACTGTCGTCGAGAACGGTCATGCGAATCTTATCCATTTGAATATTGCTCGCATATCCCGACAGGCGCATGATTTCCCATACGGTCAAATTGGTGGTGACGTTTGCTTGAAAAAGATTTACGAGCTTTGAAAGTTTGCCAGGATTCAAGAGAATGGAAGGGGAGAGGATTTGTTTTTCCATGGCTACAATGATTTTTTGCTGACGCTCCGCGCGCGCGAAATCCGTACCTTCGCCATTATTGCCGTGGCGCGAACGCGCAAATTGCAATGCCGTGGCGCCGTCCATATGGGCCCATCCTTGCGAGAAAGAAATGGTTTGAACCAAATCATCTTCGGTGGGGTAGGTCGAGTCAGTGAAACTGCGTTCCACGTAGACGTCAACGCCGCCAACGGCATCGATGAGTTCTGCAAATGCATCAAAATCTACTTTCACGTAATAATTGATTTCTTGCCCAAGGATGTCGCTCACAATATCGGATGCCACTTGTGGACCACTGCCGGCCTCATTGAGTTCGCCGTATGCATTGGCTGCATTGATTTTGCGATAGCCGTACTCCGGAATCGAAACCACTAAATCGCGCGGAATCGACAGCATGCCAATTTCACCTGTTGAGGGTTGGAAGCTGGCAAAGATCAGCGTGTCGGTGAGCTCTGGCCCGTCGTGCCCTGCGCCGCCAATGCCCATGAGGAGCACATTAATGCGATCGCTTGTTTCCCCGGAGAGCGCTTTATCTTGCGCGGTCATGAGCCCGCGAACCGTTGAAAAAATCGAGAGTCCGGAAAGATCGTTTGTTGTATTACTAGTTGCAGAAATACTATACGAGGCGCCAATCCCCGCAAGCGCCGCAAATACGAAAAATCCCGCAATCCATTTGAAGGTTTTTTTGCGCTTCTGTTCTTTTTGACGATCCGGGGCCAGTTGATATTTTTTCTTCAAAAAATCAACCGAGACTTCCTCTTTCATACCAACGTTATTATACACGAATTATCTTTGGACGTTCACGTCCGCAAGCACGTCGAGCGCATGGGTTCGTGCAAAATGATACGCCTGCCAACCAACGTACTGACTGCGAAGCGTCGCTGGTCCTTTTTCTCCAGAATAATCAAAGCGCTCTCCTTTCCAATCGGCTAGTACCTCGGGTAATCGCGCGTCGGTATTTGCCCGCATCGCCTCGTAAAGCACCGGAACAGCATCGGCAGAGAGTTGTGATAAAAATGGTGCATCAAATGTTTCGGTGCCAGCGGCGCGTTGCAAATGCTGCGTTGCCATAAAGGCATCAGGATTGAGCGCGTTGAGCGCAAGCAAAAGCACGACGCCGGTTCCAAATGTGGCAAGCGCGAAATGCTCTTCTTTTTTTGCGAACCAAATTTTCACGAGGAAATACACGAGCGCAAGCGCAATCCAAATAATAAACGCGTGACTGAAGAGTCGGAGCGTGGTGTAGCCGTAGGCGCCTTCGTACAGGGCGAGTCGATAGAACGCCGAGGCCATGAGCACAATTGTTTGCACGAGGAGTAGGCTGCTCAAAAAGAGAAATGACGTTTTTTCGTTCACGGTATTTTTCGCAGAATATTTATCGGCAATCCACAAGACGAGCGCCACCAAGAGTGCGGCCACGATCAGTTCAAAGAATCCGCGTTGCGCATATTCTGCATACGTGATTCCTAGTCGATCGAGCGCATTGTGTCCGCCAAATAAGTTTGTGGCTTGAATGGTGAGGAACGTAATGAAGATGAGGTTCGTGGCAATAAGAATAATCCCAAGTTCAATGGATTTAATGAACTTCACAGGTGTGGCGTCACTCGTGGGTGCATGCACGCGTGGATGACGGAAGGCGTACGCATAGAGGCCAAGAAATGCTCCAGCAATAAAGGTGACGAAGAAGGTGCGCACCAGAAATTCCGCGATTTGCTCTGCATCTAATTCGTTTGAAAATAGGCGTGTGAAAAAGTCCTGCACCACCAAATCCGCTGATGCAAAGAGCGCCAGAAGGACTGCAACGATTACAAGGGCGACAATTGTTCCGCGAATGATTTGGATGGCTGTATCGCGTTTTGTATCGGAATGTCGAATTGTGATGAGATCTTGGAGTGTTTTTAAAAATGGAGGCACAAAGAACAGGGGGAGGGCGAGCGTTTTCCAATAATCAAATGCAAGGAATTTATGAATGAATTTTTCCGTGAGTTGAATAACACCAAGCAATAGGAAAAATCCCATGGCGCAGAAATTGCAAAATGAGAGAAGTGCATTGGCTCGGAAAAACAGGAGAAACGCAAATCCTAGGCCGATCGCAAAAAACAGGTATGCAAGTTTTGGAATCGCTACACGATAACTGAGCGCGAGCAGGATCCCGAATGTGATTGCAATAAAAATAAAAATTGGCACATTAATGCCAAATGCATGATCGTAGATGAGGTAGTCAAAAAGGAATCCAAGGGCGAGAGATAATCCGCACAAGGAAAAAAGTTGGAAAAATTTGGAATGCAGGTCGATCGTTATTTTTTCCATATGCGGAAATAAATTTTAAAAACAGGGAGGATTATGAGAGCAGTCTTTTATTTCTGAATGCAGATCCTGATGCAGACTTTAAATATTTTTCGAAGTCTAATGCTTTCTTTTTTTCTGCAAACGCTGAATAGTAGATTAGTTTCCATGGTTTGAATTTTTTTGTGTGTGGCGATTTGCCACGATTATGTTCATCAATCCTTGATTCGATACATTCAGTAAAACCCGTGTATCGTTTATCAGAAAAATTGATACTTTGGATGATGTACACAAAAAACATAGTTGCGTCGAGTTCGCGCCCTCCTTCGCTCTGTATGAACAGAGCTTCGGAAGGGCACCCTTCGCCGATTCCGAGTGTGGCAGGATGGCCTGTCATCCGTCGTTCGTTGAACAAGGATGGCCTGCCACCCGTAGCTCCGAAGGAGCGAAGGGTGGTGGACGTGAGAGGACTCGGACCTCTGACCTCTGTCGTGTGAGGACAGCGCTCTAACCAGCTGAGCTACACGTCCAAATTGCAATCCCTACTCTATCAAACCAATGGACGGATGGCAAGGGAGTGGATTTCTCTAACTTCGGCCATTTTTTGCTATTGCACAGGCGATTTTTTTATGGTATTATGCTCGCACTTTAAACAAACTCACATGTCATTCTTTAAAAAAGAAACAAGTGATGCTCCACAAGGGGAAGATCGCATGATCTTTCGTGTATTTGGAGCCACGCTTGGCTCAATTGTGCTCTTTGGGGTTGAGGTCTTGCAAATCCTTGTGATTGCCGCGGCCATCATCATTCCAATTCGTTACTTTGTGGTAAAGCCATTTGTGGTCTTGGGCGCATCCATGGAGCCGAATTTTTACAACGACGAGTATCTCATCATCGACGAACTCTCGTATCGCTTGCGCGCCATTGATCGCGGGGAGGTGGTCGTCTTTGCTCCGCCAACCAGTCCGTCGCAGTTTTATATCAAGCGTGTGATTGGCCTTCCTGGAGAGACGGTTGAGATTGCCGATGGCACCATTACCATCAAGAATGCGGAACATCCAAACGGTTTTACGCTCACCGAAGAATATATCAGCGAATACACCCATGGACGTGAAAGCGTCGTATTAGGGGAAGATGAATATTATGTGCTGGGCGATAATCGCGATGAAAGTTTGGACTCTCGATCCTTTGGTCCTATTACGAGTAAGGTGATTGTGGGTCGTGCATGGGTGCGTGGACTTCCGTTCAACCGTATGGGAGCGATTCAGTCTCCGGAGTATTCAAATCAATAATTTCAAATAACGATCTATGATTGCAACACCAGCAGAAGCGGAGGGAAAGGCAAAAGGAGCGGCCAACCAACCTCATACGTTGCGAGGATTCCGTGATGTTTTGCCAGAAGAGCAAGCGTATTGGGACAAGGTGATGGATACGGCTCGAAAAATTTCCGATGATTATAGTTTTGGTCGCATTCGATTGCCACTCTTGGAAAAAACATCGCTCTTTGAGCGTGCGGTTGGGAAAGGAACCGACATTGTGGAAAAAGAAATGTTTACCTTCGTTGATCAAAGCGGTGATCGCGTTTCCCTCCGTCCAGAAGCTACTGCGCAAGTTGCGCGCGCCTATGCCGAGCATGGCATGCTCAATTTGCCACAGCCCGTAAAGCTTTGGTATGCCGAGCCGATGTTTCGCTATGATCGTCCACAAGCTGGGCGATATCGTCAGTTCTGGCAGTGGGGTGTTGAAGTGCTTGGGTCTCAGGAACCAATTATCGACGCGCAAGTCATCCTTATGTGCGCTCAGCTCATGAAAGAGCTCGGTATTGAAGTGGTGGTGAAACTTAATTCCATTGGCACACCAGCAAGTCGACGAGAATACATCATGGAGCTTGTGAATTATTTTAAAGCACATCGTCGTCAATTATCTGAAACCGATAAGAAGCGTTTGGCGAAAAATCCACTCCGACTATTGGATTCAAAAGAAGAGGGCATGGAAGAACTCAAGAAAAACGCGCCACAAATTGTGGATTGGCTCGACGATGATTCAAAACAGCATTTCATGAAGGTGATTGAATATCTTGATGAGGTGGATGTGCGCTATGAGCTCGATCCGTTCATGGTGCGAGGTCTTGATTACTACGGAAAAACCGTTTTTGAAATCGTTCAGGTCACAGATAATCCAGAGCGCGCACAAAGTTCACTTGCAGGTGGCGGGCGCTACGATGATTTGATTCCACAAATGGGTGGACGCGAAGGAACGGGTGCGATGGGTGCAGCAGTTGGAATCGAACGCGTGATTGCGGCCATGAAAGAAGCAAATGCTCCTGTGCCACATAATCGCAAGGTAGAAGTATTCTTCTGCCAGCTCGGTGAAGCTGCACGTCGCAAAGGCATGCTCATTTTTGAGCGTTTCCGCCAGGGGGGTGTGCCAGTTGCCGAAGCGTTTGGCAAAGGTTCTCTCAAAGCCCAGCTTGATCTTGCCAATAAGCACAATGCAAAGATTGCCCTTATTTTGGGGCAAAAAGAAGTGCTCGACGGCACTATTATTATTCGTGATATGGAATCGGGTGCACAAGAGATTGTGGACTCCGATCGTGTGGTGGAGCTCGTTGGCCGCCGCATGAAGGACGAGAAGGCGTTGACAGCATAAAGGGATTTTGATACACTCGTGCCACTAGAAAAGTAGGAAAACAACATGTCAGACATTGAAATCAAACGAAAAAAGGGCGAGAGTTTTGAAGCGATGTTCCGTCGCTTTACCCGTCGCGTGCAACAGAGCGGTAAAACGCTCGATGTTCGCGCAGGACGATTCTTCACCCGCACCCCAAATCGCAATAAGCGTCGCAAAAACGCATTGCGTCGATTGGAAATGGGCGAGAAGCGTGAATACTTGATCCGTACCGGAAAGCTTAAAGAAGAAGATTTCCGCAAGAAACAACAGAACTAAAACAAGAAAAGAACAGTCGAAAGACTGTTCTTTTTTGTAGGGGCTTCCAGCCCCTAACCTATTTTCTCCACTTTCTTTGTTCCGGCAAAGAAAGTGGAGAGAAAGAAACTTGCCGGATTCCTCTTTACCAACCTCGAGGCGGCGGTGCAATCAGAACACTGCCCGACCGGAAAAACGTTCCTGCCCTGGGTGGTTTGGTTCTTCATACGTTTTTCCGGGCCAGCCAAGCGCGAAGGCTGGGATGGGCTACAAGAAAACAGACCCTTTCTTTTCCCCCCTCTTTTCTTTGGGTCCAGCAAAGAAAAGAGGGGCCAGGGTTCAAGGGGCAGGATGCCCCTACGAATCCAAAGAAAGTGGAGATAACAAGAAAAGGGGCTGACAGGCCCCTGTAAATTCTATAAGACAGAATCCATGGATTTATCCCAAAATCCATGCTAATCTGTCTTCATATGAATCTCTATCAACAAATCCAAGAAGACATCAAAAACGCCATGCGTAACCACGACATGGAGACCTTAAATATCTTGCGTGTTACGTTCTCGTCTCTCAAAAATAAAGCCATTGAGGTCAAAAAAGAACTCGAAGACGCCGATGCAATGACGGTCATTAAGAGCGATTTGAAAAAACTCGAAGATGCACTCGGGGATTTCACAAAAGCTGCGCGTGAAGATTTGATTGCGCAAACGCAAAAAGAAATTGCGATTCTTAAGGCCTACTTGCCACCGGAAATGAGTGATGAAGAATTAAAAACAAAAATTGAAGCACTTCTTGCCGAACTTGGTGTGAGCGATTTGGCTGATATGGGCAAAGCCATGAAAGCATCAATGGAACAGCTACGCGGGCAGGTCGATGGGGGACGCGTGAAAAAGATGATTGAGGAATTGCTGAAGAAATAATTTTTCATGGAGGAGTATGCAAACAAAAACACTTTTACGTGCAAAAGAAATCGTATGGTATCGCCTTTTGCGCGTGCTTTACTTTGTGTGCATTTTGGTTCCCACGGTTTTTATTCTTTTATTCACGTGGCGTGACGTTGGATTTATTTTTTGGGGATATTATCCACTCACGGCTATTCCAAGAATCGTTGGCGTCCTTCTTGGCGCGCAACTCATTCGACGGATTTTGTACTACATCTATTTTGGAAAATTCTTTCCAGAGATTGCAGAGAAAAAATGGGTGGGATTTTGGGATCTGGCGTTGGTTGGATTGCTATTGATTACAGATCTTATAATCTGGTTGGCTTGGTCCCCGCCGATTTACGAGTAAGGAATAGATCCTTTGCCAAATGCCGATTAATAAATTTCCACGATTGCACCGTCGTTCCATTCGTCTGCAAGGATACGATTATTCTGAGGATGGCGCATATTTTCTCACGATTTGCACAAAGGATCGTGAATGTTTGTTTGGTGCAATTGAACATGGAATTATTCGTCTAAATCAATTTGGGAATATTGTTCATGATGAATTATTGAAGACCCTCGAAATTCGATCCGAAATCGAATTGGATTCTTTGGTGATTATGCCAAATCATATCCATGTGATTACGGTTATCAACCGTGGAAATGATGTTTTTCGTACGGACGATATTTGTTTTCGTAGGGGCGACCGGCCGGTCGCCCCTACAGGACATCGATCTGGTCCCAAATCGCAATCGATTGGATCGTTTGTTGCCGGATTCAAATCCGCGGTCACAAAACGCGCGAATGTTATTCGAGGGAATACCGGTGGCGCGGTTTGGCAACGGAATTATTATGAACACATTGTTCGTGATGAGAAATCCCTCAGCAATATCCGCACCTATATTATGGAGAACCCACGAAAATGGGAAGAAGATGAATTGTTTGTGGAATAATTTTTCCTCGACCCGGTCTAAAAATGAAACCGTGACAAATTGTCACGCACTGAATAATCCCTCTCGCCTCAAACTGGTCGAATTCGACCCCTTTGAACAAGAGGGAAAAGGGTAAAAATGTTTGGGGGAGTCAGGTGTACGAAAAAATCGGACATCTGAAAATGCAAGTGGAAAGCAAAATGCAAAATTTGCATATTCCTCTGGTTTTTTTCCCCTCGCCCCGGCGGGGGATTTTTGATTTTGGGGAGGGATTGAAGAAAGAGGGAAAAGGGGGGAGAATGGGACGGTATGGATGACATAAAAAAGATCACAAAAAAGATCATTGCATTTCGAGATGCAAGAGACTGGAGGCAATTTCATAACCCAAAAGATTTGTCGATTTCTTTGGTTTTGGAGGCGGGAGAAGTGATGGAACATTTCCAATGGAAAAATCCAAAAGAAATTGAGGATTATGTGAAAAGCGATAAAGAACATATCGCAGATGAGCTCGCGGATGTTTTGTATTGGGTTTTATTAATGAGCCATGATTTGAAAATTGATCTTCTGAAAGCGGTAGAGAAAAAATTGAAAAAAAACGAAGAAAAATACCCGATCGAAAAAGCAAAAGGGAAACACACGAAATACAATAAACTCTAGTTATGCGACTCTATTCAGGTACCTCGAAAGAATTTATCCTCGATAATATTCAAAATCGCATTGCTGATCTTCTTCGCGATGCATTTTTTTCACATTTTCGTTATTATCCTTCGCCAGCTGAGGTTACATCTTGGAGAAATTCGTTGCGCGCATTGTCTCAAGTTTTTCAGCATGCAGATCTTATTGATCACGGTATCCTTTTGGAATATCAATTGCCTTTAACGTCAAAACGTCTTGATTGCATTATCTGCGGAGTCGATACAAACGCTCAAGATACGGCAATGATCATCGAGCTCAAGCAGTGGGAGAAAACCGAACAAGCCGACGGAGAAAATGAAGTCTTAACGTGGGTAGGTGGTGCGAAGCGCGAGGTTCTTCATCCTTCAGCGCAAGTTGGCGGGTACAAAGAATATCTTGCAGATACGCACACGACTTTTTATGAAGGACCACAGCCGGTACGTCTGGAAGCGTGTAGTTATTTGCACAACTATAATCCGGTGAGCAATGATGAGTTGTTCTCACCAAAATTCTCCAACCTCGTCGATAAATACCCAGTTTTTACAGCAGAAAAAGTAGATGAACTTTGTGCATATTTATTGCAGGGTTTGGAGCGCGGAAACGGGGAATCGGTCATGAGTAAAATTGATAATGGGAAATATAAACCAAGTCGGAAATTACTCGATCACATCTCTTCAGTTATCAAAGGAAAATCAGAATATGTTTTGCTCGATGAACAGCGTATCGTTTTTGATAAGGTGATGGCGTTAGCACGTCGAGGACTTGATACGAGCGACGGACGTAAAATATTAATTGTTCGCGGTGGTCCTGGCACGGGGAAATCTGTTATTGCACTAAATTTAATGGCAGATCTATTAGCTGAGGGGAAAAATGCACATTACGCCACGGGGTCAAAAGCATTTACCGAGACACTAAGAAAAATTATTGGAACGCGTGGCTCGGTACAATTCAAATATTTCAATAGTTATGCTTCGGCCGGTCCCGGCGACATTGATGTGCTAATTTGTGATGAAGCACATCGAATACGAAAAACGAGCAATAATCGATTTACACGGAAAGATAAAACCTCAAACAAACTCCAAATTGAAGAATTATTAGATGCATCGAAACTTGCCGTATTTTTCATCGACGACAATCAAATCGTGCGACCAAATGAGATCGGGTCGGTTTCCTACATTCGTGAATACGCAAAAGAAAAAGGCCGTGAGGTTTTAGAGTATGAACTTGAGGCGCAATTTCGATGCAATGGCTCGGACGCCTTTATCAATTGGGTCAATAACACGTTGGGAATCAAACGTACGGCAAATCCTATTTGGGACCAAAATGACGGTTTTGAATTTAAAATTTTCGACACGCCGGAGGCTCTGGAACAAGCCATAAAAGAAAAAGCTGAACATGGAAACACGGCACGTTTGACAGCAGGGTTTTGCTGGCCTTGGTCTAGTGCGACGAATGAGGGCGCGTTAGTCGACGATGTCGTTATCGGAGATTATCAACGTCCGTGGAATGCAAAGACAGATTCAAGAAGATTGGTGGCCGGAATTCCAAAAGCATCATTATGGGCACACGATCCGCAAGGCGTAAATCAAATTGGTTGCGTGTATACGGCTCAGGGATTTGAGTTTGATTATGTTGGTGTCATTATCGGTGAAGATTTGGTTTACGATTTTGAGAAGCAAAATTGGATTGCACGACCAGAACATTCATTTGATACGGTTGTTCGGAGATCAAAAGATCAATTTGTCGAGCTGTTGAAAAACACCTATCGAATCTTATTGACGCGGGGGATGAAAGGTTGTTATGTGTACTTTGTGAATAAAGAAACAGAAAAGTTTTTCAGAAGTCGTATTGATGCGAATGGGACGTGGGAGGAAGATATATCGTAATTAATTAAAGAAAACTTAAGTGAATAAGCTATCGACTCAGATTTCATGAAGATTTTTTGTGAACTAAAAGACATGAAAGAAAACAACGGGGAACAATTGCCTGTGGGGCAATACTTATTTGTGGGTTGCAACGAAGGCGATCCAGTTCCCATATTGTTTTCTGAATTCGATGGACGCTGTGCTCAGGCAAAGAGAACTGCGGGGGTACGGCTTACCAATCCTGGGGCTGGCAACGGAATGAGCAATGAAAATATTACTGAAAAAAATCTCGGACCAAATCTTCAAAGCGTTGTAAGTTTTGTAGCTGAACGAATATCTTTGAGTGACTCTGATTTCGGGGATGGCAGTGAACTGATAATCGAGTCAGGTTTTAGTGATTTTCTAGAGCTCCCATGGGAAAAGATATCCGCAAAAAGAATTTTTGTTTTGAGAAAAGTTGTTACAGGAGAGAGATTAGATCCGCCCAGCAGCAATAGTTTATTATTAGTAGCCTCCTATTCCAATGAACGCCGAACGGAAAAATTGAAAGATCTCAAAAATAAAATAATCATTGAGATCATCGATATAGTTAAATATGCTTTAGAGGCGCTTCCCAAACAATTGCATATAAGTAACATATCGATATCGAAACACACAACGATAGAAAAATTCGGCGCTTTAGCCTGGGATGATTATAATATCGTCCACATCATGATGCATGGGGACGAGGGGGGCGGTTTTTGTTTAGAGGCATCCGACATTAATCAATATAATGAAGTAGATATTTTGGAAGATTGGGAGATTATCCACATTCTTCAAGGCAAAAAATTTTTGTTGTTTTTTGTTTCCTCCTGCTATTCTGGTGGAGGTGCCGTGAATAAGAGTAGTTTGGCTTTTGAAATCGTCAGCAAGGGGATTGCGCGATATGCGATTGGTTACAGATATGGAGTCGGAGAAGATTCTGCAGGTATCTTTGCTAAATTATTTTATGAATCTTTGGTGTCCGGAAAAGACTTCGAAAGGTTGGAAGAAGTTTATAAGGAATCACTGAGAAGGTATTATGATAATCCTCAAGCGGATAAAGATTACGTTCCGATTTTATTTATGAATGCTTAATATGAGCCAGCTTGAATTACATAAAAGAATAGGCGAATTTTTCGCAGCCGGTACTGACTGCGCTGATGTTTTTGTCGCACAAAGTCTACAGGTGAATGAAGACGCTAAACGATTTTTCTTTTCACTAGCAGATGAGTCTTGGCTTGGCTGGCTTTGGCAAGAAGGATTTTTGGATGAGATAAAAAATAAAGCAGAAGACCCAATGCGATATTCGTATCGTATGTCTGAGCTCGAGTATTTGACTCGAATGGCAGAAAAGAATCCACAAAAAGTTACAGAGATTATTGCCTCCGTTTCGATATCTCAAGCAAATTTTAATCCGGAAGTCGTGGATCGTTTTCTTCAAATTATTAATTCATTGCCGGCTGAACAAATCAAGACGCTTACAGCAAAAATTCGAGATGAGAGGTGGGTTCATTTAATGCGAGATTTCCAAAAAACTGGTTATGAATTTGAAGGAATGATCAAGGAACTGGTTGGGAAGAACGAGGGTGACGCAATTTTAGAATTAGCTCAAGCTATTCTTACCGTCAAAAGTAAAAAAGAAATACCAGAAAAAGAACGTAGTTTCAGTATAGAAAACCCTTTTTATGTTGGCGATCTTGAAGAATCAGGTATTTTTGAGGCATTGATTAATATTGGTGAGGGGTTCAAAGAAAAAGCGCTCCAAATCACAACTACCATCATAGGGGAGATTGTAAAATTAGGTGAGCCCGACAATGGAGTATTCGTATACTCAGATTCATTTTCTTTGTACGATGTGGATTTTTTTACGCTTGAAGTTGAGAGTGGTGGGGGTCACTCGTTCCGAAGAAGTGAAAAAAATCTTGGAGCAACAGTCACAAAATTAATTAAGGATACAATTGGAAATAAGTGTAGCGACCCCAGCGGAGTGAAGAAGCTTTTTGGAGATATCGACTCGATTCCTTCTTGCCGTTCAATATGGCGACTGAGATTGTTTGCTCTCGCACAGTGCCCGGAAGTATTTAAGGATGAATTAAAAGAAACTTTTTTCAAGTTATTCGCAGTAGACAATTATTATGAGATAGCTGGCGGAGTTGAATATAAAAAAGCTCTCAAAATTGGCTTTTCACATTTATCTAATGATGATCAACGCGCTTATGTTGCGGGGGTATTGGCGTATTTTTCTAAAAGAGCACAACAAGATCCGGATAAGTCTTTTATTAAGCGAGACGGCTGGAAAATTTTATCGAGTATTTGCGATTACCTCAGTGAAAAGGAAAGAGAGCGATGCGAAGATGTTTTTGGCAACAAATGCGACGCAACACTAAAATTGGAGCTTCCGAAAGAAGAATCCCGAGGCGGAGCAGTGAAACATCAGTCGCCGGTAAATCTTGAAGATTATACGATAAAAAAAATAATTGAGAATTTAAAAACTGAGTGGACGGCAGAAAAATTAAATGAGCAATTTAAGAATGACGATTTCTTGAAACCAAGAGGCGTTGAAGGTCTCGGTGATGCTCTGAAGGAAGATATTAAAAACCGTATAGATGAATATTTAAAAGATATCCGCGATTTCTTTGATCGAGAATCTATTCATTCCCATTATGTTTATTCGCTCCTTCGTGGGATTGAGGAGATGCTTCGTAATGGCAAATCACTAAATTCAGACGAAATTGTTACGATACTCGATTTTTTTGAGGCTATTAGAATTAGCGGTGACAATCCAGCGACGCCGTTCAAGAGAGAAGAGAATAAATCGTGGTTAGTCGATTGGGTTGGGGTTCATGGGGTTATCACGGATATATTGCTCCACATACTCGAAGATAAAGAGTCCAAGGAGACAGTACAAAAAACTCACAGAGCACAAATATTTTTGTTGATTTCATATTTGTTCACGATTAAAGATAGTCCATCCAAAGAAGATGAAAAACCAGAATATGGCGAGTTATACGGCGTTGCGATCAATTCTGTTCGTGGTCGAGTTTATGAAGCATTTGTAACATTCACCACAAATGATGGGAAGACTCTGGCGGATGACATCAAAGAGCTCTACAAAAAAACTTTATCAGATGATTCTCTTGCTGTTCGGTTCATGATTGGCCGATACTTAGCGTCTTTCTATTTCAGAGATAAGGATTTTATTATTAATTTACTCCTCGAGATTTTTCCGAAAGATGAGACAGTAAAGAAGGATATTTATTTAGCCACTTGGGAGGGATATCTTTCGAATACATTGTACGATAAGTTATTTGTTGCACTTAGGGATTATTACAACCATGCCATTGCACTTGATCCGAAAAATTATACAGATAGAAAATATTTAACCGGATTAGATGAATCTTTGGCGGTCCACTTAGCTCTCGCTTTTGTCCATTTGGGCTTAGAGATGGATGATCCTTTATTCGAAAAATTTTGGAGAGTCTCGAATACGGTTCGACACAAGGAATTTATCTCGTTCATTGGACGAAATTGTTTAACTCGCGGTCAGGCGGGTGATGAATGGTTGAAGGAAAATAAGGTGAGTAAAGAGAAGCTTTTAGCCTTTTGGGATTGGGCTCTTCAGAATGATCTAGAGCTGGAAGCATTTTCCGGTTTCGGTTTCTGGATTAATCCGGATAGGGAAATATTAAGTGATGATGTGCTTGTTGAAAGAATTGCAAAGACGCTCGAGAAATCCGAGGGTGCTATTGATTGGGACAACGGTTTAATGGAGAGACTGACCATTTTTGCGGAGAAGAATGAAGAGAAAACTTTAGAAATCATCACGCGTTATCTACTTGGTTCCAATGGTGACCTGAATAAGAATCGTCGCACACTATTTATGTGTGATGCGCAGATTAAAGATTCACTAAAGATTATTTATAAGAATGGAAATGATGCGATAAAACAAAATGTTACGGATCTGATAAGCACTCTTATCGAGAAGGGCAGCAATGCATTCTGGGGGCTTAAAGATATTTTAGAGGATTGAGTATACTAAAAATTTCCCTCGCCCGTACGACGCGGCGGGGGATTTTTGTATTCTAATCCCACCGGTTCGCGGTGGGGAGTGAGGGAGAGGGGCGGATGTGGTGGCCATCACGGAGCGGAGGCCGGGAGTGAATCGTCCTCGTCGTTACGAGGGGCGGGAATTTGGTCTGGGTTGGTCCAACCCGGGCCGAAGACAAATGCTACGCACCGGAAACGATCGTTTTCATACCAACGAAGGGTAACCGTAACCCCTTCGGTGGCTCGAAGATACTCTTGTGCCAATCGGAGAATTTCCAGGTAGGCCTGGTGACCGTTTTCTGCCTCCTGCAGCGTATCTACGACCTGTTCGATGAATCTCGTTCTCCGACGTGAATCCGCGTCTTCGAACATAATTCCCTCCAGGGTGAAACTGTAATAAACCGTAGCACCGGCCAATGGGGACGTCAATAAAATTTGAACTCTTGTAGAGACGCGATTAATCGCGTCTCTACGGGATTGTGTAGGGTATCTGTGACACAGACGAGAGATCCTTCGCTATCGCTCAGGATGACGGCAGGCGAGCCGGCGATCCGCAAATAGGCTACTGAACAAGGCCCGACCGGAAAAACATGCCTGCCCTGGATGGTTTGGTTCTTCAGATGTTTTTCCGGGCCAGCCAAGCGCGAAGGCTGGGATGGGCCGTAAGCAGGCCATTTCTTTTCTCTCCACTTTTCTTTGGGCCAGCAAAGAAAAGTGGAGGATAACGCAAGGGGCGGAACGCCCCTATGAAAAATATTCTTGTAGAGACGCGATTAATCGCGTCTCTACGGGATTGCGAAGGAATAGCAATGGACGTTGCACGCAACGTCCCTACGGCGAATGGATTGCAGATATTCGTCCACAGCGCCGAGCAGAGATTCTTCTTTTCTTTGCTATAATAGAGCACATAACGTTCCTCTCTTGTGCCACAAAAAAAAGGTAGGACAGAAGTGTTTCTAAAAACAACTTTTGGAATCATGAGCGGCCTCTTGTTGGCTGTTCCATCTTTTGTTTTTGCGCAAAGTGAAAGCCTCGCCATTGTTGGCGATGCTGCCGGCGTAAATACGGGCGCGGATTTGCCAACCATCATTGGGCGAATTATTGGCGTCTTTTTGTCACTCTTGGGCGTGATCTTCTTGGGCCTGGTTATCTACGCCGGGTACATGTGGATGACCGCAGGTGGCGACGCGGAAAAAGTAAACAAAGCAAAGCGCGTGCTTATTCAAGCAGCAATCGGGTTCATCATCATTTTGAGCGCCTACGGCATTACAAGTTTTGTGTTTGAAATGCTCACCGGCCATGGGCTCTGGAATGCTGGCGGGGGATCGGGATCAGAAACGAGTGGCAGTGTGTCCACAGAACCATTATCTGGATCTTTGGGAAGCGGGGGAATCGTTGACCACTATCCAGAGCGCGGCGCAACCGATGTGGCACGCAATACAAAAATCTTCGTGACGTTCCGTCGTGCAATCAATCCCGATGATGTGCTAAACGGCACAGATGAGTTGGATGATGGGAATGTGAAAATCTACGCAACCGCGGAAGGAAAAAGCAAGGCGTTCACAAGCGAACAGGTGAAGGTCGCGCTTACTGAAGATTTGAAAACGGTTATTTTTACTCCACCGATTTTGGGTTCCGCAACCGACGATGTGAAATACACCGTGGCACTTTCAGACAGCATTAAAGATAGCGACGGCGAAAAGATTTTAAACAGTGGCGGATACGAATGGTTCTTCACAACCGGCACCATGCTGGATTTAGATCCGCCAACCATCACCTCGGTTGTACCAAAAGCTGGCAAATCGTATGCCCGCAATATTGTCGTCGAGGTAAATTTTGACGAAGCAATTGATCCAACATCTTCCACCGGCACCTATGTGGCTGGCGATCCTGCACAACAATTTTCCAATATCCGCGTAGTGGACGCTTCAAACGCGCAAGTATCGGGTGAGTACATCATTTCAAATGGGTATCGCACGATCACATTTGTGACGTCTGACGCCTGTGGGACAAATTCTTGCGGTACCACCATGTATTGCTTGCCAGGTGCGCAAAGTCTTACGTCTACCGTGGTTGCGGCAACGCCGGGTGCCAATCCTCCGCAAGTCGACATCTATCCAGCAAACGGAATTGTGGACGTTACCGGCAATGCACTCGACGGAAATAACGATGGCACGGCCGGCGATAACTATGAGTGGACATTCTCGACCACAAATGACATCGAACTCTCCGCTCCCGTGATTACCTCGATCTCGCCAGAAATTCTCGGGGAAAACGTGGCGCTCGACCAACCGGTGCTTGTAACGTTTTCGGATGCCATGATGACGAGCACGATTACTTCTGACAATTTGCAGATTACGCCAAACCCAACGCATGAATTGTGGTTCACGGTACGTGCGTCAACGCTTGAATCCGACGGGGAAGATGTCACAGAAGCCAGCATGCGCCACGGCGTATTTCTCACCTCAACCGAGGAGGTGCTTCACTTGTATCAAACCGATGTGGGTGGCGTGAAAAATCAGTATCAAAATTGTTTCAATCCAGCCGAAGGCCCAGCCGTGAGTGGCACCTGTGGCACAACCTCGGCCATGCCATTCTGTTGCAACGGCGTGCCATCGCCAACGCGATGTAATTTCTTTGAGTAACATGTTTAAGAAATTTTTTATTGTCTTCTCCATTCTTGCAACGCTATCGGGCGCCGGAGTTTTTGGGGTGACGCCAGCGTTTGCGCAAGTCACAGATAGCCTCACAACGGTTGGAGAAACAACAGGGCTTGGCGTAGAAGATCCAAAAGTGATTGTTGGAAAACTCATTCGTACCGCTCTTGGATTTTTGGGAATCTTGGCAACGCTCATTGTTTTGTATGGCGGATATCGCTATATGACCGCTGGGGGCGATGCGGAGAAAGCAACCACGGCAAAAAAGATTCTTATTAACGGCGGAATTGGGCTCACAATTATTTTGCTTTCATACGCCATTACCTCGTTTGTCATTACGGCAATTTTAGGGGCAACCGGTGCAGGCGATGGTGCAGGTGGTGGCGGATCTGGCGGAGGAGGAAATGGAGGATTGGGTGGTGGGTCTGCCGCGAGTTTTACGGTCACGAGCATCCGCCCGAGCGGGGAACTCTCCATTCGAAACGTTCAGGTGGTCGCAACGTTTAGTCGAAAAGTTGGCGACGTTGATTCGAGTGCAATAACGCTCGTGGACGCAAGTGGTGCTGCAGTGGCCGGTACGGTTACGGCAAGCGGAAATGCCATCACATTCAAACCAACGCAGCCGTGCCCTGCGCCAAACGAAGATTATTTCTGTTTTGCTGCAGATACCTTGTTTACGGTCACGGTTTCTGATGCGCTCAAGAGCAGTACTGGCACGCGTATTTCTTGTGGAGCGTCCTGCACGGGCACGTTTACCACGGGTTCGATTGTTGATACAGAATCTCCATTTGCAGAACTCACATTCCCAGATAACGGCGCGCGGTTGCCATATGGGGGTTCTTCGAATGTGCAAGCAGAAGGAACCGATGATTACCAAGTTGCCACGATTTCATTTATTGCAAACGAAGAGGTGCTCGACGTCTTGCCTGCAAGCGGTGACAATTTGGCAGATGTGATTTTGGAAACGCTTTGGGATTATTCTGCGTTCGCAGAAAAGAGTGTTGTTGCACTCTCAGCGGTTGTTACAGACCTCGCGGGAAATACAGATTCCTCTGACATCTCGGTTCGCATCAAACCCGCGTATTGCTCCAATGGAGTGCTCGATGCTTCGTCGGGCGAAACCGGTGTGGATTGCGGGGGAGATTGTGGAGCATGCGACGGCGGGAGTTGCGCCATTGATAGCGATTGTGAAAGCGGATTTTGCGACGATGGGGTATGCGCAAGCACACCAATCATTTCGTCTGTGCTTCCGACGTCTGGCGGACCCGGCACATTTGTAACGCTTACAGGCACCGGGTTTGGCCGATCAGGCATGGTTCTTTTTGCAGGCACAACCGAACCGGTTGAAGCGATGCTTGCCTCGTGTGCTGCGGGTTGGAGCGCAACCGAGCTTGTTGTGGAGGTGCCAGTTGGTGCCATCGATGGCCCGATTTCGCTTGTCACGGGCGGATCAACCGAAACCACAAACGACGATCATGGGCCGGTGATGGAAGATTTTGACGTCACAACCGAAACAGGAATTAATCTTTGTAAAATCACTCCAAGCTCTGGGTATGCAGGTTCATCTCTTTCGCTTTCTGGCAGTGGATTTGGAAGCGAGGGCGATGCATCGGAAATTTTATTTAGCGGTCGATCCGGTATTCGGACAACACGATGGGATAGCGAGGCCATTCAATTTGTGGCGCCAACGCTCGATGCGGGTACCTATGCGGTTACGGTTTCGCAAGATGGACGCCAGTCAAACCCGGTTTCCTTTGGCTTGCTCGCAAGCGGATCGTCTGCAGAAACAGAAACGCTTCCGGTTGTGAGTTATGTGACGCCAGAAAACGGAGGCATTGGTCAAACCGTCACGATTGTTGGATCAAATTTTGGATCTGCGATTGGCAAGGTTTGGTTTGAAGATACAATCACCGGCGATCGTGGTCAGGGCTCTGCGGATTTCCCAGCCGAATGTGATGCTCTATTTTGGAGCGACCATCAAATCACAATTCTTGTTCCCGATGCGTATACCAACGGGAGTGACGTGCTTGCCACGGCGCATACGTTGTATATCGCGCGTCAAGATGGAAAAGAATCCAATAGCGTTGGGTTTAGTATCACAACCGAAGATCCACTCCCGGGCATTTGCGGGATGAATCCAGCATCGGGCGTATCGGGCGACACAGTGAATATTTACGGATCCAATTTTGGTAGCGATGGAGGGGATGTGCGTTTTTACAATGAGTCGGCAGCCGGCATTACTTCTTGGAGTGAAGATCAAATCACCGCAACCGTGCCATCGTCTGCGCAAACCGGACCGGTGACGATTGCGTCGATTGCAGGTGCAGAAAGCAATGGCGTGAATTTTGAAATTGCGGATTTCACCGCGGGCGCAGGAATTGAATCTGCGACGCCGAAGTATAGCTGGGTCTTTTCAACCGGAGATATTCCTCTGGCGCCGGAAGCGATTATTGCCTGCACGGACGAAAATATTTCAGGCGTACCAAACAGCACGTTTACAAGTGGCGTGTGTTTGAATGCGTCGGTTTACGTGGAATTCACCATGCCCATGGCGCCGACGAGTCTTACCACGGGCGAAGGCGGATCGTTCCTTGTGGAATCTTGCACGGATTCAACATGCCGCAATACAACGCCCGTTGATGGAGTGCTTTCTGCAACATCCGATGGGACGGGCGTGTTTTTCGATCCTCTCTCTTTGTTTGCAGCAAGTACCACCTATCGCGTCGTACTCACAACCGATCTTACATCAAGCGATGGGGTGTCGCTTTTAGAAGAAACGAGCTGGACCTTCACAACTGGGCTCGACGGCAGCGCCTGTCAAGTAGAAAAAGTTCTCTTGAACCCGAAAGAAATCGTGGCAACGTCTTTGAATGAAGCAGGGGACTTTAATGCGCTTCCGATTAGCACAAATTGTATTGCCCTCAACCCCGCAGATTATGCGTTCGATTGGGCAATTGATGAATCGCTTGCGTCAAAAGGCGATTGCGATCCTGCGGTGAGCTCTTGCATGCAAGCAACGGCGCTTGCGGAAGGAACCGCAACCGTTCTTGCAACCGAACGTCTTTCTGCGATTGATGGCACTGGAGAATTTATTATTGATTTTTCCGATCCGTACGTCACCACGTATTGGCCAAACTGTAGTCAAGCGTGTACAAACGCTCTGGTTGGGGCACGATTTAATGTTTCCATGGATCCCTCCATTGAAACCGTGGGGATGGCCACGCTCTATAAATGTGCAAATGAACTTTGCGCGAATTTAACCGCAGGCGATATTGTTGCAGAAAAAGCGAGTTGCGTGGCGTCCCCAGAGGGCGACTGCATGGAAATTTCGTTTAGCGTGGGTTCGCTTTCGCCTAGCACGTTCTACCATGCAATTATTTCTGGAGAGGTCATCTCAGAAAGCGGGACAGCACTCACCAAAACAAATGACGGCGAAGATTTCTCTTGGGAGTTTTCCACCAAAGCCGATGGGTCTGTTTGTGCGGTTGAGCGCACCGCCTTATCGCCATCCGATGTATTGCTTGGGGCCATTGGCGAAGCGCAAGTATTTGCTGTTTCTGCGTATGGCGCGCCCGACGAATGCTCGGTTGCTGGTCAAGAACTCGATGCAGATGATTATGCGTGGAACTGGGAAGACCCAATTAAAGACGAGATCGATGTTGCGAGTTGGTATAAAC
Organism: Patescibacteria group bacterium; assembly: GCA_041666205.1. Taxonomy (GTDB): domain Bacteria; phylum Patescibacteriota; class Patescibacteriia; order UBA9934; family UBA9934; genus JBAYHI01. The sequence continues at coordinate 11,650 of JBAYHI010000005.1, read as the reverse complement.
TCCTGGGGAGTGGAACATTTTTTGATAAAAATCCAGCGGCCTTGCCAGCAGGATGTACGAGTTCTTGCATTGCACTTGGAAGCACATCGTATACGGCGATTTGCGGGAATGCTGTCCTCGAGACCGGAGAAGAATGTGATGATAAAAATGTGGTGCCAGGCGATGGGTGCTCGGCAAATTGTTTGCGCGAAGGATTGCTTCCAGGAGCCACATGTGGAGATGGCGTCCTTGATCGCGATGATATAGGCGCGGGCGAAGATTGCGATGACAAAAATACGATTTCCGGCGATGGGTGCTCGGCCACGTGTTTGAACGAAGGATCGAGCGCATCAGGAGGTACGTGCGGAAACAACGATGTGGGGTATACGGAAGATTCGGGTGGAGAAGATTGCGATGACGGCAATAAGAAAAATGGCGACGGATGTTCATCAAAATGCTTAGCAGAAGGGTCGCCACGTCTTTCAGATATTTCCGCGATTTGTGGTGACGGAGTGGTCACAGCGCCCTATGAGACGTGCGACGGAGGAGCGCGTTGCACATCGGCGTGTTTGCGTGCCGGAGGCACGGCGCTTATGGGATGCGGAGATGGAGTTGTTGTACGTACCGAAACGGATGGCGGAGAAGATTGCGATGACGGGAACACAGAAAATGACGATGGATGTTCTTCCGCGTGTCTTTTTGAAGGGTCGTCGCTCTCGTACGTGAATCCGTCAGTTTGTGGCGACGGGCATGCTGGCACCGGAGAAGATTTGGTGTGTGAACTTGGTGCTTCTGGAGATGGAAACGTGGATGCATCGCAAGTTGCCTATATTGCAAGCACGGCCGTGAGCGCCGTTAATGTTGACACACAAAAAGCAACCGGCACGATTCGTGTTGTTGAAGCAGCGTCGAGCGTTTCCACAGAAGCGTTGATTTCGCTTTCTTGTGTTGCCAAAACCGCTTCGGATTGCTCGGATTCCACGCGCTACGGCGTGGCGTCAAATGCGTGCTGTATGCCACGACCAACCGCAGAGCTTATTCCAAACGGAACAGATACATGTCGCAATGCGGCGGTGTACGGGCTCTTCAGCCAAGAAATGGATGTCGCATCATTCACGGGAAATGCCTATGTTAAATTAAATACGCCATCGTGTCCGACCGATGAGGGGTATACGGTTGTGAGCAATGCCGGTGTGCCAGGGGCGATGTCGTTCTTTGAGAAATTCTTTGCCTGGATTACGCCAACGATTTTTGCGCAAAGCGCAAACGATTGTGTGATGCCGATTACAAAATTCTCGCAAGAACAATTGGAAAGCGGGCTCTATAAGGTGACGTTTGAAACCGAGGGACTCTTTGCCATCGGTGGCGCGCATACCATTGTGCTTGAAGGCGACGATACTGCGGGCGAAGGATTGGGGATCAAAAATTCAGAAGGTGTGGGACTGTACGCAACGCAGGAGCAATCCTTCACAACCGTCAATACGATTTGTACGCTCGACGAAGTGGTGATTGCCGATACGGCCGATGCGCCAGGGTTATTTACGAGTGCGAACGAAGCGCATGAATTTGTTGCAGATACGTATTCGTATGCCAATGGATCACGTCAAGAAATTGCCTCGGTTGCCGGTGCTTATGCCTGGACCTGGGAGCCATGGATTTCTTCGGAAAGCACAATTGCAGACGTCACCGTCTCAACAGATGATGCCGCAACGATTTCATCTTTGGAAATCAGTGGCGATGCAGTGATTGGGGCAACTGCCAAGATTTCAGAAAATGTTGCCATGCCAAGCGATGTAGGGTCGGCGGTATCGGATAGTTACGATGTTTCGGTGGTGATCTGCAATAATCCATGGCCGGATTATGCAAGCTATCCATTTATTGACGACGCAACTGGCACTGTGGACGGCATTTCCGAAGGTATCGCGTGGATGAATTTCTCCACCTATTATTGCCGTGACGGGGAAACGCTTTTGCCAACGCTTAGCGTGGTTGCACCTGCGGTCACAAAATCCGCCAATGTCATCAAAGAATATTTGTGGAAAATCGATGACGGATCAGGCGACGCCATTGGCGTGCGTATTGCAACTAACTCAAATTATTTACCGCCAGAACTGTGGTATGCCTCGCAAGGATTTGCCGGGAGCCCGGTGAACGATACGGTGGATGAATTCGAAGCTATTCGCGACGGGCGAACGGTCTACGTTGCTGCGCCAAATTTGGTGGAAACAACGCTCGGGCTGTACCCAAATATTTACATTCTTTCCTACAATGAAGGTGCAAGCGAAGATACGATTGGTATTTTCAATCAACTCTTAGCAAATCTTACATTCCTCACCAACGTCGACAATGCAGGCTTTTGTGCAGAAAGCGGTGCCTATACCGGCTCAACATGCGAGTCCGATTTTGATTGCACAGGCACGCAAGTTTGCGCAGACGATAAGGCGCGTATCCGCCGTGATTTGCAACGCCTCACAGACATGAAAACCATCGAAAGCGCACTTGGCACCTACGGGAGTGCACACAGCACGTGCTCGGCTACAACCTCTCGTAGTTGCACAACTGCGCTCAATTGCCCAACAGGTGAATCGTGCACGCCGTCTTATCCAGTGCTTGCAAGTGGCACGTTTGTGCGTGCGCTTGCGGTGAGTTCGTGGACCTCGTGGAACGATACGTTTGGGAAAGAAGTTGGCACAACGCTCCCTGCGGATCCTCTCAATAAAACAACCGGATGTGGATCGGGTACGCTTAGTTCTTACGCGGCGGATACCTGTGTGGATTCCACAACTGGGGCGTATTTGTGTCCGCTCAATTCATACGTGTATCACTATCGTTCGATTGGCCCGAAGAGTTACGATCTCACCTCAGAACTTGAGTACAATACGGCAAGTTGGGTTTATGGGATCGACAACGCCACCGGCTACGACATCGTTGTGGGAGGGAATCTTGATGCGTCGGTTGATGGGTTTACAGGGAGCACTGCACTCTGCGATGGATCGTCAGTATATGGCACATCATCGAGTTGCGGCGATGGCATTGTTGGGGCAAGTGAAGTCTGTGAACTTGAGGACGAAGGCCCAATGCTTGCCTGCACCGACGATGCAGGACTGTCGGGCGCCACTCCACAAATTTGTAATGACACTTGCTCGGGTTGGGAAACGCCTTCCGACGCAGTTTGCACGAGTTATTCCTGCGGCAATGGCGTCATTGAGGGCGCAGAAACCTGCGACGATGGATCGCGAAATGGAAAATACGGATCGTGCGGATATGATTGCACGTACACTACGTCATTCTATTGTGGGGACGGCATGCTTGGCGGAAGCGAAATCTGTGATTGCGGAACTGCGTCTTCCAGCGGTCGCACCTATGGCGGAGGATTGTGTACCGATACACTCACGGTAAATGGCGTATATGGCGCAAATCCAGGGGACACGTGCGCTTCAACCTGTAGCGGACCGGCAACGTATTGTGGCGACCGTATTGTGCAAAGCGGAGAACAATGTGATGGCACCATTGAGACGTATGCAGGCGCGCTCTGCCAAGCAGGGTCTGGGACGGATGGGGAGGGCAAATGCACAAGCAATACAGATTGCGTTACGATTTCGGTTGCGCCTTCGGGATTTGGTGGAGGCAGCAGCACGTCCTATGGCGTCTGCGGTGGCACGGGAACGAAGTTTGATGCATGTCCTACCACGACCGTGTGTTTACTTGGGGATTCAACAAAACTTGGGCGCCCGTGTACAACCGATGCATTCTGCGATAGTTCAGCCGGTGGCGACGGGGTTTGCTCTGATAAGACATTTGAAACCACGCGTACCCGAACCTGTGAAGACGATGGCGCTGGCGGGGAACTGTGCACCTGGGCAGAAACCTGGGCAGATGTGTCGTGCGAAGCAGAAGTGCTTTGCGGAAACGGATCCGTGGACGACGGGGAGGATTGCGATGATGGAAATGATTCCAATACCGATGCGTGTACCACGCAGTGCAAAGAAAATTATTGCGGAGACGGGTACTTGAATCCAGAAGCAGAACAATGCGATGAAGGGGGAACAAATGGCGTTGCATGTTCTTCGTCGTATGAAGCAGGATGCTCGTATTGTTCCACATCGTGTCTCACAGTTGCCTCCAGCGGATCATTCTGTGGCGACGGCATCCGCAATGGCGACGAGTATTGTGATGGAGGAGATGTTCCGCTTTTGTATGTTAGCGACAGCGGAACGGTTCGTTCCACGTGTTCTTCAGCTGCAGCTTCCACAACCGACGACGATGGCACGGTCTATTACTGCGCCAATGCTGGTATTTGCGAAGGCGGAAGCGACCATGGGGAAACCTGTATCAAATCAGACGATGCGGCAGCCGGGGATCTTCCGAGCCTTTCTCGATGCTCTGGGGGATCGTGTGTGCTCCCAACGTGCGCTTCCAATTGTGCAAGCTCCTGCCCATTCACCAATCAAACGACGTCACTCCTTATGTCCACAAATGCCTCACGTACTATGCGAGGCGGAAGCATTGATTTGAAAAATTACGAAACCTTGGAGAGTCCAACGTCTGCCACGAGTGCAATGGTTGCAACTGCTGGGACCATGTATGTGCCAGCGTGTTCGAGCGCCTCTTCTCTGCGTGGTTCAATCTCATTTGATAATTTAGGAGAACAACAAGTCTATATCGTTTTTGTGACCGATACGTCACTTTCCATGAGAAATAAGATTGGGGTTGGAGTGACAGCTCCAACACGCTTGGAAGTGGTTCAGGAAAAAATTGCGGGTGTTGCTGCGACGCTTTATGACGAATTAGGCGACAGCGTGCATCTGGGTGCGATTGGCTTTGGAACGCTCGCCTATCCAACGAGCGCCACATTTTATGATCAAACGGAACTTGCCGATTTCGTGACACGTGTGGACGCACTTCATGCAAGCGGAGGATCCAATATTGCCGACGGATTAACGCTCGCGGAAAAAATGCTCGACGATGTTGCAACGTCGGCCTTGTATGATCCTTCGTGGCGACGCGTGATTGTGCTCATGACCGATGGATATACGAGCGGATATTACAGTTCGCTTCGATCTCAAGGGTGCAGCGTTAAGGCCTCTGGCATGGAGCTCTATACCTTGATGTATTCTTCGCTCACCGAAAGCGGACTATCGTCAACAGGCGTGGAATGTTCTGTGAGTATGGAGCGTGATGCTGGAACGCTCGGATTCTTGCGCACCATTGAATCCGCGTCTGTTCTTCGAAACGAACAACTCCTTTCTTGGCTCAAACCATTTTCGTCTATTGCAGATGCGGCTCCGGCAGGATTTGAAGTGGATACGTGCGCAAGCGACATGACAGACTTAACGCAATCTCAACAAATGGCCTGTGTTTCAAGCGGGAATCCAAGCACGGAAACGGGCATTCAATATTACTTCATTGAAAATACAAAAGCAGGGTTGCAGGCAATGTACGACACGGTTGTGGAGGATATGCTGGGAGTCAGCATGAGTTATGTGGTTGATGGGGAAATCGTTTCCGGATCGGTTGTGGAAGGGAATGACGTTGCTCTCCCGTGGCCGACAGGATTTACGTGTTCGGGGAGTGAACAGGGAATTCCGGTACGACTCAATTTCCAACGAGAAGGAACTGTGGAAATTAGTAATGTGAATCTGCAGTATTGTGAATAATATGGATTGGCAAGCGCAACAATTTTATGAGTTGACTCCCGAAGGAACGCCGGTTATGCCCGGGGGAGAAGCTCCAAAGCCAGCAAAAAAAATTGCCTTGCCGCTTTTCGTGCTCATGACGGTTCTCATTCTTTTGGCTGGTGGCTACGTGCTGTATCGTATTTGGACTCCCTCTTCCCCTGCGCCAACCACTGCGGTCTGCGCGGTGGGGGATGCATCGTGTGCAACATCTTCTGCCTTGGCGACCAATGAATTATCATCGTGTGCAACCCTGCGCGATGACGCAAAAATTGCGTGTGAAGATTTGGTCTACAATGCACAGGCGCGATCAAGCGGAGAAATAAAAGGGTGTAAAAAAATCCAAGGAGAGGAATTGCGTGCCGGGTGCGAAGCAGATTTTGCTGCAGAAGAAGCGCTCGCGCGCATCGCAGGTGCCATCGTTACCGGAAATCCCGAAGAGTGTACCGCCCTTCCTGCGGAAGAAGATCAAGTGAGTTGTCTGGATATGATTGTGGGAACAGACGCCGATGCCGATGGTCTGAGTTTGCAAGATGAATATGCTGCTGGCACGCTCGATTCTGATACAGATGCGGATAACGACGGTTTGCTCGATGGAGAAGAAGTTCAAAATTACGGCACAGATCCGCGAGCATCCGATACCGATGGTGATGGATTTACGGATTTCCAAGAAGTGCAAAGCAATCACAATCCTTTGAAGCCATAATGCGCTATAATAGACTTACTATGTTTGATGATCAAACGTCCCCACAACCACAAATTCCTACAAACCAGGCTCCACAACCAGCGCCCGTGCAAAAGCCGGTTGAGGATATCTTTGCCGGGTCTGATCGCCCGGCCATGGCTCCGCCTGCAGCCCCTCCGGTGCAACAGGCGCCATCTATGGCTCCACCGGTTATGCCCCCGGCTCCAAATCCACAGCTCGCTATGCCAAATACGGGCACGCGCGCATCCTTTCCTCCCATGCCACAAAAAAGCGGCAGTGGAAAAATCATCCTTATTGTGATTGGTGTGCTTGTTGTCTTGCTGATTGCTGGAGCGCTCACGGCGATGCTTATTATGGATACGCCACTTCAAATTTTTGGAAATACGGCCGGCACAACCGATTCATCGATTACGGATACAGAAGATGGAAAAGGCACGCTCGATGATGCTACGACCGAACCAACGCCAGTAAAAGAAGAAGAGCCGGTTGATAGCGATGGCGATGGCCTTACGGATTCCGAGGAAGAGACCTTGGGCACAGACCCGTACAAAGCCGATTCCGATTCTGATGGCTTGGGCGATCGGGAAGAAGTAAAAGTGTATGGCACAGATGCGCTCGACCCTGATACTGATAAAGACACGTATTTGGATGGGCAAGAAGTAAAATCCGGGTTTAATCCAAATGGGGCGGGAAAGCTCTACGAGATTCCAGAATAGTCTATGGCAGAGGATCTTCAAAAAATTGAAGTCCCACAAACATCTCCGTCAAAAGCGGACGATGTTTTGATTCACGTGATGCCAAAGGAATTCCTAGGGAAGCCCGCAGTAACCGTGGAACCTATCACTGCTCAACCTGCGGTGAAAAAAGTGTTGCCGCCTCCTCCCATGCCGGCTCTGGCACCTCTGGCAATTGCGTCTCCAATCCCAGGGAAATCACCCCTCCCACCACTTCCACAAAAGAAGCGTTCAATGCTTCCGGTGGCTGCGGCGGTTGTGGTGCTGTTATTGGTGATTGGCGCGGCAATAGCCTATTACGTTTATTTTGTGAATTCGCAACCCGAGGAAATCGTGGAAACACCGGTCGAGGAGATTCCGGTGATTACCACTCCACAACCTGGGCAGGACACAGATTCCGATGGTCTCACTGATGTCGAGGAATTGCTATACGGCACGGACTATCGTAATCCCGATACCGACGGCGATACGTTCCTGGATGGAAATGAAGTATTTCATCGGTACGATCCGCTCGGATTTTCTCCATCTACCTTGCTCGATACGGGCTCGGTCCTTCTATTTACTGTGAAAGACGAATTACTCGGCGGATTTGATCTCCTTTATCCAAAAGTTTGGACCATTGTTTCCTCGTCCCCAAGCGGAATTGTATTGCAAACAGACGATACGGCAACCATGACCGTTGAAAAATTAAGCAATGGTCCACAAACGACCGGCTATACATCAGCCACCACCAAAGAAGGCTATACAAGCTCTGTTTCAAACGATGGGCGAACCGTTTATTTGATCGGCGAGAGCGGGTGGAAATTCACGTATGATTTGGGGTCTGCAAAAAAAATTGAGTATTTGCAAACGTTCCAAATGATGCTCAATAGTTTTCACGAACTCAAATGATTCGCCTTGCATTGCAACAATCTCTCCTGCCATCACGAGAGCAATTTTCCAATGAATTTGCCCACGTGTTTGCGCAAGAAATCAATCGCGCAATTCCAACAAGTCCTAATGGAATCATTACGATCGCCTTTGTCTCCGACGACGAGATTCACCGCATCAATCGCTTGCACCGCCAAATCGATAAGCCAACCGATGTGCTCTCATTTTCCTATGAGGACGACCCATATCGTGAGGACACCTTGGGCGATATCATCATTTCATATGCGCAAGCCACGCAACAGGCAACGGGTGACGTGCGTCACGAACTCCTTGACCTCATGGTACACGGCGTTCTCCACATTCTGCATTATGACCATATGACCCCGCCCGATGCAGAACAAATGTTCCCGCTTCAAGATCAACTCGTTTCAACCTTAGTTCCACATCTATGACTGGATCCATTAAACGCACGGCAAAAAGTTTTCTCCATGCGCTTCACGGTATTGGAATTATTTTGAAGCGTGAACGTAGTTTTCAACTCCAAACCCTTGCAGCCGTGGTTGTTGTTCTTATGGCGATTTTTTTGGACCTGGAAACCTGGCAACGGGTTCTTCTTATTTTACTTACGGCAGCGGTGCTTGTTTTGGAAATTCTCAATAGCATTTTTGAACGCATTTCCGATGCGCTTCGTCCGCGTCTTGACCCGGTTGTGAAGGATGTGAAAGATATGATGGCTGGCGCCGTGTTGCTTACGTCTGTGACAGCCGCGATTATTGCTGCGCTCATTTTGTGGGAATATGTGCTCATTTTTGTAGATCGAGTCTTTTAGGGTATAATAGGAGCTGATTATTATGGCAGAACGTACGATTACAGGGTTAGACATCGGTTCTTCTCGCATTCGTGTTGTGGTTTCACAATCCTTGCCCGGAGAAGATGGAAAACCTTGCCTTCATGTTCTTGGGGCCGTAGAAGTCCCCTCGGCTGGGATTCATCGTGGAAGCATCTCAAGTATTGAAGATGCGGTTTCTTCGATTTCCAAGGTGCTTGAAAAATCCGAACGCATGACCGGAAAACCCGTTAATCACGCCTGGGTTTCCATTGCAGGGCAGCAAATGCTTGTGCAAGAAAGTCGTGGGGTGATTGGAGTTTCACGTCCATCTGGGGAAATTCGCGAAGAAGATGTGGAGCGCGTGATTGAGGCAGCTCGAACCGTTGCGACGCCATCCAATTATGAAATTTTGCACGTGATTCCAAAGAGTTTTACCGTGGATGGTCAACGGGGGATTAAAGATCCGGTTGGCATGCATGGCATCCGCCTCGAGGTTGATGCTGTGATTATCCAAACAGTTTCTTCGCATATTAAAAATGTCACCAAGAGTGTTTACCGCACAGGCCTCGATATTGATGATTTGGTCTTTTCGCCTCTTGCGACGGCCGAGGCAGTGCTTACCACGCGTCAAAAAGAGCTAGGCGTTTGCGTTGTAGATATTGGTGCCACCAGCACGACTCTTATTGTGTACGAGGAAGGCGACATGCTTCATACCGCGGTGCTCCCGATTGGTGGCGATCACATTACGCACGATATTGCCATTTGTTTGCGTACGGGGATTGAAGTTGCGGAACTCGTGAAAGTGCGCGTGGGGTGTGCGGTCCCTGATGAAGCTGCAAAAGAAACGTTCACGCTCAAAGATTTCGGTTCCTCAGAAGATGAACCTGTAAAACCGCGTTTGGTCGCAGAAATTATTGAAGCCCGCGCAGAAGAGATGTTTGAAGCCATCGACGATGAACTTCGTAAAATCGATCGTTCTGGCATGCTTCCGGTTGGGGTTGTACTGACCGGTGGGGCCGTGAAGCTCCCAGGAATGGATAGTATTGCAAAACGCGTGCTGCGTTTGCCAGTGACCATTGGGATCCCAATGGGTGTAAGTAGCGCAATCGATGAAGTGCGTGACCCATCCTATTCCACCGCAGTCGGGTTAGCGCTTTGGGGATTTGCGATTGAATCAACATCGCACGGTCATTTCAAATTCGCGGTTCGTGGCATCCAAGATATTTCTCAAACCGTTCGAAAGTGGTTAAAGACGCTCATCCCGTAGCGCACAAATCGTGCCGGCTCTGCCTGTTGTGAATGGCGGGGTCTTTTTTGTTTCAAGTTTTTCCTGCACATGTTATGCACAGCACTCTGTATTGCGTGTTGAACAAGTATGATAACTTTATGAGTACAAAATTTATTTAAGCTTAGCCAAGATGAACACAATTTGTGTTCATAGCGACAAGCCTTTCAAATCATTCACGTCTTCATATGGCCGAAGTGAAACCAGAAATCGAAGCCTTTGCGAAAATCAAAGTCTTTGGAGTTGGAGGGGGAGGAGGATCTGCAATTAACCGCATGATTAAAGAGAATTTGCGGGGCGTGGATTTTGTGGCAGTCAACACCGATGTACAGGCGCTTCAAGCGAATTTGGCGCAACATAAAATCTCCATCGGGAAAACGGTCACGCGCGGCCTTGGGGCTGGCATGAATCCCGATATGGGACGTCGCGCTGCTGAAGAAGGCGCAAACGATATTCGTAGCGCGATCAGCGGGTCTGATATGGTCTTCCTCACGGGTGGACTTGGCGGAGGAACCGGGTCGGGTGCGCTTCCAGAGATTGCAAAAATCGCACGCGAATCTGGCGCGCTCACGGTGGCAGTTGTCACCAAGCCGTTCTCGTTTGAAGGCGCGCAACGCAAGCGCATTGGCGACGATGCCTACGCTGAACTTGCCGAACAAGTCGATACCATCATTACGATTCCAAACGATCGCGTGCTTCAAATTATCGATAAAAAAACAACGCTCCTGGAAGCGTTTCAAATTGTGGACGACGTGCTTCGTCAGGGTGTTCAGGGGATCTCCGAAATCATCACCTTGCCAGCGCTCATTAACGTTGACTTTGCCGATGTAAAAACGATCATGCAAAATGCGGGTTCAGCCTTGATGGGCATTGGCACCGCGTCTGGGGAAAATCGTGCGGTCGAGGCGGCAAAAATGGCAATCGCCAGTCCGCTCTTGGAAGTTTCGATTGAAGGCGCAAAAGGCATTCTATTTACGATCACCGGAAGTCCAGACCTGGCCATGTATGAAGTCGCCGAAGCTGCGAAAGTCATTACCGGTTCAGCCGACGACGACGCGAAAGTGATTTTTGGCGCAAATATCGACGAGAGTCTCAAAGATGAGGTTCGCATCACCGTGGTTGCCACCGGGTTTGATAGCCGCGATCGCCGAATGGCTCCAGGACTTGGAGGCGATGTGGAAATCGCGCCACGCGGAAGCTGGACTCCTTCCCCTCGCCAAACATCGTATCGAAATATCGCTCCCATGCAGCGCCCTGAACCGATTGTACGTGAATCTCCATTTGAAAAACGAGCCATTCCTGCATTCGAAGAAGAACGCCCGCGCGTTCCAGACCGCGCGCCCATGCAGCGCGAAGAAATTCCCGTAACTCCCGTGCAAACCGTAAAATCCGACGCACCCGATGATGGCTACGATATTCCGCCATTCATTCGTCGAAAAATGATGTAGGTAGAACTTCCGTATTTGGCGCATAACTGCGTCAAAAATTTCCGCACGTCGTCACCGTACATTTTTGTACGGCTCCTCGTTGCTCAATTTTTTCCTTGTTCTGCATCCAAATTCGAAAGTTCTC
>JBAYHI010000004.1:0-95601 GCA_041666205.1 Patescibacteria group bacterium | reverse complement strand
TTCCGAGATGGATCCAACTGCACATGGGGAAATGAATGCCATTCGGTCTGCATGTAAGAAACTCGGCACCAAAGATTTGAGTCCGTATTGTCTTGTGAGTAATGCGCAGTCGTGCCCCATGTGTTTTTCCGCAGCCGTACAAGCCAATATTTCGCATTTTATTTTTGGCTATGCAGAAGATGATACATTGGTGCCACGGGCCACTGTTTTTGAAATGAAAAAATACTGCAAAGACGAGATTCAAATTGAGACCGGAGTTCTTGTGGAACAATGTCGAGAACAGATCGAGCGAGGGAGAACAATAAAAAAGAACCCATGAATGGGTTCTTTTTCTTCCTGTGAGCACCAGTGACTGATGCGCGTAGGAAGGGCGGGACGAACGAGACGATGGTTCGGCCCTAGGGGTTGGCGATCTGCCGCCACTCTTCGTACAGGGTCTTGGCGGCGACGCGCTTGCCGGCCTCGATGAGGAGCTCCTGCTCTCTCCCGGCGACGAACAGGTCGACGACCTTGGCGGGGTTCACAATCCATACGGAGTAGTTGGCAAGTCGCTCGCCAACTGCGTCGTTTCCCATGCGGAGCAGGACGTGGAGATCCCAGTCCGCAGGGAAGATAGCCTTCACTCGCTCGACGAAGTTTTGGGGATACTGGACGGTCGGCACGGTTCCTCCTTGCGTTTTCTAGGCTTCCGGGATGATACTCCTAACCTCTTCCGTGGGGAATTGTTTCCGCCAGCGCGCCTCGAGAATCGCCTTGAGATCACGCGCCGAGATTTCAACCACGGCGTTCTGGTCCTCAGGGAACGCGACGCGATAGAGCGTTTTCCCCGTTGCTGGATCGCGTGTTTTGGCGTCGTGGTCTTCTGCAAGTAGGATGACATTCAGCGTATCGTATTCCCGCGGGTCGAGAACGATGACGCGGCGTCGGTAATCGGGGTACAAATTTCCTCCAGATTTCTTGCGATGGGACAAAAGAAATTAGCACAAAAACGAGGCAACGTCAATGCCTCGTTCTGCTGGGAACTAGTACGCTCCGGTTTTCAGAAAGACCACGAGCGGAGTTTTGATGGCAATCACCAAATCGAGCCACGGGCTCCAATTTTCAATATAGTGCATGTCCAAATTCACTTCGTCGTCGAAATCGAGGTTTGCACGACCGCTGATTTGGGCCATGCCAGTAATACCCGGTTTGATGGTGAGCACACGGCGTTGCGTTGGCTTATATTTTGCAACCTCTTCTGGCAAATGCGGGCGAGGCCCGACCATGCTCATGCGGCCCAGGAAGACCAAGTAAAATTCCGGGAACTCATCGATGCTTAGTTTGCGAATGATGCGTCCCATCCGGGTCACGCGTGGATCGTCTTTGAGTTTAAAAAGCGGACCGGTGCGTTCATTGCCAAACTTTTTAATAAATGCCGGGTCAGAGCGCAGAGCGTGCGCGTTTTTGACCATGGAACGGAATTTGAAATAGTTGAACGGCTTTTCATTTTGGCCCATGCGTTTTTGTCGGAATAGAATTCCGCCTTGTTGTTCACACGCAAGCGCAATTGCAACCACAAGTTGAATCGGGAGGGTGACAATGATGAGGAAAAATGAAACCACAATGTCGAACGCACGTTTGTAAATTGCGCCCCACCCATCAAGCGGAGTTTTTGGAATTTCGATCACTGGGATTCCGGCAAACGTGTGAATGATGGGGCTCAACGCGCTGCCAGGGAATAGATCAGCCGAATAGATAAAGGTGAAATGTTCAATGTCGGCAAATGTGCGGAGCGATTGGATTTTTTCGTGGTCAATGGTTGGATCGGCAACGCAAATAATGTCGGCTTTGTCTTTCTCGCGCAGATGGAGAATTTTTTGTTTTGCCTCATCAGTGAATGCGCCAAATTGCTCAATCACTTTGTACCCAAGACGTGGATAGCGATCGAAAAATTCTCGGAGTTCATGACCGGTTTTTGTTTTTCCAATAATTACGACGTATTTGGTTCCAATACCAATGCTATAAAGCGATCGCTGAATCATGCGGATGAGGAAGCGCTCTGCCATCATGAAAAGAATCGCAAATGCCCAAACCGCAAGCACAATAAATCGTGAATCAAATAGTTCACGCGAGAAAAATGCAATTCCCAAGACGATCGCAATGCCAGCACAAACCGCAATGCAGATGCGTGCTGCTTCGGTTGCAAGGCGTCGTGTTTTAATGGCATAGAGTCCCGAGACCGCAAAGATTCCAATCCAGACAAGTGCTAGTGGCACGACCATGGCAGAATAATCCGAAAGCGTGAGATTAAACGTGACCGGACGAATAGACGTGAAGATGGGGAGGAAACGAATGCTATAGCCGGCAATGGCAGCGCCAAGGAGCGTCACATAATCCAGCGGCAAAAGCATTGCCGAAAAAAATAAATCCACACGTTTCATATATGGCCAGTATAACAAAAAATCCCGCCCGAGGGCGAGGTTCTTTGTTGTTCAGGGAATGCGTAAGCCGAATTCTGTTCTAAGCGCTTGCGCGCCCGGGGCAGTCATCTCTCTTGGATGTGAGTCGCCTCACACCTCATGCGAGCTACCTAATTTGCTCTTGCACCAAGGCAGGTTTGCCACCGCTCCATGTTGCCATGGAGGGAGAACGGTAGCACCCGTTAGGGCACTTCCGATCACTTTTCACCTTTCTCCATCATCCCGAAGGATAAAAGATAGTATTGTCTCTGTGGCACTTTCTCTGGATTTCGGAAGATTTGCATCTTCTATGTTCCGGTTGCCGTTAGCAACGCCTTTTGGCATCTATTCTTGCGAATAAACGGGTGTTCGGACTTTCCTCCCCGTAAAACGGGGCGACCACCACCATTTCCTGAACCGAGCAATAATAGCAGAAAAAAGCGAAAAAGTCAATAAAAATGAAACCCCACTGGAGGAGGTTCCGGTGGGGTAGGGCGAAATTGTGCGGTATATGTTTTTTACCAGGACGGATCTACCGGATTTTGGAGGGAAGTGTTTTTGACGAGCACTTCTCGAAGAGGAGGCAAGGGCACGCTTGTTGTCCCTCAGGACTCCGAATTGATCGGTCGTTTTCATGGAATCAACCTTGCGGGATCCCTGATGAAATTGACGGATTTCCAAGGTAGGAACGCCAACTGGCGCAATTCAGCTTCAGGCAGACGCGAGGTCTCCTGGCCCGTACAGAGCATGCCATCGAGTCCTTTCCGAGAAAGGTTCCGGTTGACTTGCCGTCGAGGAATCCCGAAGGATTCATACACCGCGCAAAAATACGGTACCTGTTTTTTGGCTTTTTGTCAATAGTTAGCCAATAAAACAGATGCGCCCCCGTCCGCAGGGTGCAGACGGGAGCGAGGGTGGGACGAGACGAGGAGGACTAGGAGGCGGCGTCGGCGCGCGCGCCCGAAGGCGTGCGCTGCTGGATGCCGTTGCCGAAGGCCCAGAGCTGCATGCCCTTCTTGGGCGCCTGGGTCACGGGCGGGCGGGTGATGCCCGAGGAGATGACGCGCTGGTCAAGGACCATGCGCAGGTGATCGGGGGTAATCGTGTAGAACTCGCGGTAGGCGAGTTCGAATTCCTCGCTCGTCTCCATATCGCGTTCAGCGATCCCCTTGAGTTGCTTGAACCAGTTGCTGGAGATGTCTCCGATGATCTGGTGGACAAACTCGAGGGAGCGGACGAGGGGCTGACGGAGGTCGGTGCTCATGGGGTGAGCCTCGCGGTCAGGGTGGCTGGAAAAACGCCCATGTCTCACATGATCGCGAGACTCACGGATATTAGCCAAAAAAATCCATTTTGTCAATGGATTCCCTTGGGGATTGCGAAATGAAAGCTAGAGCGCGAGGCCCATTTTTTGCTTTACTTCCTTCAATTTATCGTGGGCGATTTGATGTGCAGCTTCTGAGCCAATTCGGAGGATTTTGCGTAATTCGTCTTTGTTTTGCAAATATCCGTTCAGTTCAGCCTGGAGTGGCTCTAGGAACAGAATCAGCGCCTCGGTGAGGTCGTCTTTGAGGGCTTTGGCGCCTTTTGATTCGTATTGAGTGGCGAGGGCCTCAGGGCTTTCCTTGGTGATGATGCTTAAAATCGAAAGCAGGTTGTGCAATCCATGGCGCGCTTCGTCGTAGGTGACATGCGGATCGGAATCGGTCACAGCTGAGCGGATTTTTTTGGCAATCAGTTCTTTGTCGTCGAGAAGCGAAATATAACTCTTGGCACTCGGCGCACTCTTGCTCATCTTTTTTTCTGGCTCGGTCAAAGATTTGATACGTGCACCGGTTTTTGGAATAAGCGGTTGCGGAAGCACGAATGTTTCGCCGAATCGTTTATTGAATCGTTCTGCCAAATCACGTGTGAGCTCCACGTGTTGTTTCTGATCTGCTCCAACCGGGACACCTTGTACGTCGTAGAGTAAAATGTCGGCGGCTTGTAGCATTGGGTAGGCAAATAATCCGACGGATACATTTTTTTTGCCATCGCTTTTATCTTTGAACTGCGTCATGCGTTCTGCTTCGCCAAGGGAAGTGATCGTTTGCATGATCCATCCGAGTTCGGTGTGCTCAGGTACTTGCGATTGCTGAAAAAGAATGGTTTTTTTCGGATCAATCCCGGCAGCAAGGTAGGCCGCGGCAACAAAACAAATCGCTTCTTCCATTTGCTCTGGGGTGCGCTCAATCGTAATGGCGTGATAATCTGCAACCATCATGAAGAGATTGTTTTTTTCTTGGAGTGACGTGGCAGGAATGAGCGCGCCGAACAAATTTCCAATGTGCAGAATGTTTGTTGGCTGAATGCCGGTGAGGATTTTCATACCGGTCTATGATAACAAAAACATGGGCAATTGCCCATGTTTTGTCGAGCGGGCGGCCACCTGCCTTCGCCTTTTGGCTTCGGCAGGCAGGCATGGGGCCGCCCTTACAGCTAGACTTCGATGACCACCGGCAAGACCATTGGTCGACGCTCGGTTTTGGTAAAGAGATACTTGCCAACCTCATCGCGAATCGTATTCTTGAGGAACTTTGGATCCGCAGAGGACTTTGGATCTTTATCGTGGCCGATATTTTTTTGCACGATTTTCTTTGTGTGCTCCACAAGATCTTGATTATCTTTGAGCTGTGGAAATCCTCGGCTCACCACATCGGGGGTCCCAATGAGCGCACCGGTCTTTTGATCGATCTGAACGATAATCACCACAACGCCATCGTCTGAAAGCGTCTTGCGATCACGCAAAACGACTTGCGATACATCGCCAACGCCCAAGCCGTCAACGAAGACGTGTTCGGTAGGCACACGTTCCTCGGTGAGCGTTACGGTACTCACGCCTGCGCGGTCTTTTTCCATGAGGAGCACCTGACCATTTTCCGCAACAGGAACATTTGCTTCTTTGTACCCAAGTTCATAGGCAACACCTGCGTTTTCACGCAAAAGGAAGTGATTGCCCTCGATTGGCATGTAATATTTTGGTTTCACGAGAGAAAGCAAAAGTTTTACATCTTCTTTTTTTGCGTGACCACCAGCATGCACATCCATGATGTCTTTTTGAATCACAATCGCACGCTTTTTGTAGAACGTGTCTTTCAAGCGTTGCACCGATGATTCATTTCCCGGCACAATGGAGCTCGAGAAAATCACGGTGTCACCTTTTTTCACGCGAATGGATCGGTGTTCATCGTTTGCAATTCGGCTCAAGGCTGCTTGTTTTTCGCCTTGTGCACCGGTGCAACAAATAACGACCTTATCGTCTGGATAATCTTCAACCGCTTCGATTGGGATAAAGATTTTAGGATTGACTTGCATGTGACTCAAGCGAATGGCAATTTCCACGTTTGATTTCATGGAGAATCCATCGATCGCAATTTTTCGTCCTAAGATTTCCGCGATCTGAATGATTTGCGTTACACGAGAAAGCAGGGAAGCGAATGTTCCAATAATCACACGACCCTGGGCATTTTCAATGATGCCGTAAAGCTCCTCGCCGATGACTTTTTCAGAGAGTTGGTGGCCAGGCTGGCTGGCATTGGTGGAGTCTCCCATAAGGAGCGTGACGCCTTTTACGCCGAGCTCTGCCATGCGGTGAATGTCGAGCATTTTTGTGCCAACTGGGTGGAAATCAAATTTCCAGTCACCGGTGTGAATAATGGTGCCGGCCGGGGTTTCCACAACAACAGCTGCGCAATCTGGAATATTGTGGTTTACATGGACGAAACTCACTTTAAATACACCAAGTTGAAGCACGGTCTCGAGCGAAACATCTTTCACATTGATTCGCGATCCGGAAAAATCTGTTTGACGTTTCTTGATAATCCCCGCTGCCATTGGCAAGGCATAGACCGGAGGATTTCCAATTTGCGGAATGATGTGGGGGATCCCACCGATGTGGTCGTAGTGACCATGGGTGATAATAACGCCACGCACGTTTTTTTCTTTTCCGCGCAAATAGGTCATGTTTGGAATGATGTAGTCAATGCCCGGCATATCTTCCTCTGGGAATTGAAGTCCCATGTCAATGAGGATGATATCGTTTTTATATTCAATAAGCGTACAGTTGCGTCCAACTTCTTCCAAACCGCCAAGCACAATTACACGCACCGCATCGCCTTGTGGCGAACGGAAGACGTGTAATCGGTTGCGATCGATGGGTGGACGGCGCCCATGACGCGGCTGAATATGTGGCCGCGGACGTGGACGAAAGGCAGGTTTCTGGTCTGTCATAAGAATGAATTGTCTCCGCGCTAAAAAAAGCGGGAGGGTGAGAAAATTATTTGTTTTGCCTCAAGCGGACTTGAGAAGAAACAAATACGGTCCTCGAGTGAGTGAAATAGATTTTTGTGGTGGGCGGAGAGGGACTCGAACCCTCATACCTTGCGGCACAGGCTTCTGATACCTGCGTGTCTACCAATTTCACCATCCGCCCGAACGGCAATAAAACCAAGGGGTCAATCTATCACGGGGAAACGGTTTCGTCAACGGTTTCTGCCTCTGTGGTTGTTTCAATAACGGCTTCTTCTGTTTTACGTGTGAAGGTTTTTTTCGTCTTGATGTACCACGTATTGATGGCATTGAATCGATCAGCTGGGACCACAATATTTGAGAGCGCCACGCCGTTCAAGTGACTTGGAAGCACAAACGAGTAGATTGGCTGATACAAGAAAATCGCTGGCAAATCCGCAAGCACGGTTGTTTGGAGATTTTCGTATGCCTCGGCACGTTTTGCTGGATCAGTGGTAGTTCGGCCTGTTTCGATATACCCATCAGCTTTGCGGTTGCTATACATGGAAACATTAAGCCCGGGGAAGTTGGCTTGCGATGAGTGCCAAAACGCATACGGATCAGGGTCGATTCCGTATAGTTCGCCGGAAAGCAACATATCGTAACTTCGATTTTTTAAGATATTGCTTTGCAATTCAACGCTTGTGACAATTTTAATATTCACTTCTGCTCCAACAGCGATCCATTGCGCTTTGATTTGTTCTGCAATATCCACGAGTTCTCCGGAATCGAGTGTAACAAGTTCCAGGGTGAGGGTTTTTTCACCATTTTTGCGAATCGTTGCACCTTCCTCGAGTTTCCAACCCGCCGCATCAAGTTTTGCTGTTGCGGCAGCTACATCAAAGGCGATCACTGGGAGATCGGTTTTTTCCCCAATCATGCCAGGGAGAATAAACGAATTGATGGCAGTACCAAGGCCGTGGAGCGCATCATCCACGAGCGCTTGTTTATTGGTGGCCATGGCAAGAGCCGTGCGCACATCTGCACTGGCAAGAGTTGTGTTTCGAGATTGATTGAAAAAGAGTGCCGTGTATTGCTGAAGGCGGGGCTGGATAATCGAAAGATCGCGTTCCCCTTCAAACGATGCGACATCGCTTGCTGGCAAATAGGCGAGGCCTTCAATATTGCGATTACGAAGTGCATCTACCGCTTCGGTGGTGCTTGCGTAGAATTTGAATGTCAGTTCTTGCAAATAGGGAGCGCCTGCGTAGAAATGATCATTTCGGACCAACGTATAACTTTTTACGTTTCCATCGGTATCTTTCACCAGTTTTTCAAATTGAAATGGACCAGATCCAATTGGTTTTTTATTGAGCGTTGCAGTTGCGGCATTGATTGGGGCGACATTTTGCCACAAGTGAGAAGGAAGAATCCCCGTAGTGAGGAGTGATAAAAATGGCGCAAAGGGTTCATTCAAGACAAATGAAATCGTCTGATCATCAATTTGTGAAACCGTCACACCGGAAAAACTGACCGCAAGCGGGCTCCGATAATCCGGATTTTGAATCGCGGAAATCGTAAACATCACGTCGTCGATCGTGACAGGTTTTCCGTCGTGCCAACGTGCATCGTCGCGCAAAACAAATGTATAGGTTTTTTGATCTTCGGAAATCGTGTAGGACGCGGCTAAATCCGTCACAAGTCCTTTTTCAGTATCGTAGCGCATGAGCCCGCTGTAAATGAGTCGCGACAAATCACTGTCAACGTCACTCGACATGGAATACAAGGGATTGATGAGCTGAGGAATTCCCACGAGCCCTTCGGTATAGGAGCCACCAACCGCTGGAACTTCGGTGCGTGCGGAATCAAATAATTTGACGCCAAGCACGGTGCCGGCAATCACAAGCAATACAACGGCTGCGGCCGCGATTTTTCGTTCTTGTCCGGAAAGAAGCGTTGGGAAATGTCGGAGTTGTGCGACCGTTGGAACCGGTGGCGTATTGCGAGCCTGGAGCACCTGGTTCATTGCCAAAGAATCATTGGAACGCATTCCGTTGCGACGAACGAAAAAATTCCGAACGGAATTCACCCATCGTTTGAGGATTGTCATAGAGCCATGGCCTTTATCAAAAGGCATGAGTGCGAGGCTTAAAACCAGCCTGTTTAGTAGTCAAAAAGGACGTTGGCAAGTGACATGCCAAAGAAGAGGATCGCAAGGATAATCGTTGCGTAATGCAATTTTTTTTCAATTCCACGCTTGGTGCGGAACACATTTCCTTCGCCGCCAAATGCAGCACCAAGGCCAGATCCACGGGCCTGCAATAGGATGGCAGCAACCATGAGTCCAGCAAGAACGGTTTGAACAATGTTGAGAATCATAACGAGGGAATTCTATCAGATTGCGAGGTAATCGTCAAAGCATTGGGGTTTTTGTACTGTTTTTTGGGTTTTTGGGGAGTCGCGCAAGGAATGATAGAATGTGGGGGTGATTTTCCTTATGAAAAAAATATTTTTCGGCATTCTTCTTCTTTGTTCACTCCTGCCGGCAATGGCACAGGCGCAACCAGCTCCGACTTCAACATGCGCATGTTATTGCAAGACGAGTGGAGGGGCAGAGCCCATCGATGATGCAAAAACAGAACCAGCTTGTCGAGAGGCATGCGATGAAAAAGCAAACTACGTCTATTTAGGGTGCTTTAAGAATGAAGCATCCATACCAGAGAATAATTTGCTGTGCTGGAGAAAAGATGATTGTGAGCAAACGATTGCAGACGACACCCCTACGTGGGGCCAGCTGCTTGATGGACAGAGTGCGACGCTGGAGTGGGGAGGGCAGAAACCGGAGTGCCCGAGAGGCAAGGGTTATTGTTACAATCCCCCGCAGAAGATTCAGCTTGGTGTGCAAATCGGGACACTTACCGAAGTTGGCGACTTAGGCTCATATGTTAATGCGATTTACGGATTCTTGCTCCCGGCAGGTGCTCTTATTGCCGTGGTGCTTCTCATGGTTGGTGGATTGCAATGGGCCGTGGCGGCTGGGAGTCCGGAAAAAGTAAAGAAAGCAAAAGAGCGCATTGTAAAAGCGCTCGGTGGACTTGTGATTTTATTTGGGGCCTATTCTATTGCATTTCTGATTGATCCACGGCTTACAAAGTTTGACGCATTGCGTATTCCGATGATTCAACAAATTATTTTTGTTGATGAAGGGATGGATTGTGATTCCTTGGATGCGGACGTAAATATCGAGGTGACGCCCGATAATGGAAAGAGTTCGCTTGATGTTGTTTGCGGAGATACGGGCACCGTCCACTTACTCGGACAAACGAAGGCGATCAATGTTACAGAGGGTCAGTCGTGCACATATACTTCTTGCGGTAACGCAGGCGATAAATGTACACAAATTCCGAGTACAGATCCCAATGTTCAAGGAACATGGGAGTGTATGAGTTGTACGGACGTTTTTGATGGCAGCACGTTCGCAATCACGCCAAGTGATTCGGTGTGCTCCGGACTCATTGATGCAACAGAGGCGTCAACATTAGCACAGCAAACCGGAAGTCACCGATATTGTGAATTTTATAATGCCGCCTGGAATGCATTTGGATTAGATGGAGGTGGTTGGCAGGTGGATGGTTGTGTGCATATTGAATATCCCAAGGAGGAGACATTTATAAATTGTGCGGCTCTCAAACAAGATGCGTTGGATGGGGGGAGTCTGAGCTGCCGAGCATATGATTTAGTATATGCAACTAACAGAGAGCAGTCATCAGAAATTGATAACTTCGCAGGAGACGATCGTGAATTTCCACTACTTACAAATATTTGTGAAGAAGATCCTTGCGGATTTGCACAGCTCGGAGGGTGCAGATCAATGATTTTTAATGCAACCATACTTACCGCGACGACGCGCGCCGATTGCATTGACCAGGGGTTCTACAATGAAGTTGTCAGCAATGCGGAGGCTGTGCCAGGGAGTTCTGCTGGCAATATACACTATCAAGACAAGGGATCTTGGGATATGGTGGATTATCTTGTTACACCTGTAACCGGTGAGAGAGTGGATGGAACAGTCGGCGTGGTAGATTTCAATCCAACTTGGTAGCAAGCTTGAGGAAGCGGAAACGGAAGGCGTTTCCGCTTTTTTAATTGAAGGATTGCCAAGACGGGAAAACGATGCTATGCTCCGTGCACAAAAAATTAGTCGTGAACCCATGAAAAACCAGATGATTTCCGTGCGAGGCGCACGTGTTCACAATTTGAAAAACATTGACGTTGATATTCCAAAAGGAAAGCTTGTGGTGATTACGGGGCTTTCTGGCTCGGGAAAATCTTCCTTGGCGTTTGATACCATCTATGCAGAAGGTCAGCGACGCTATATGGAATCGCTGTCGAGTTATGCGCGTCAGTTCCTCGAGCTTCAAGATAAGCCTGATGTTGATTCCATCGAAGGTTTGTCGCCAACGATTGCGATTGATCAAAAATCCTCCTCGCATAATCCTCGCTCCACCGTGGGCACGGTCACGGAAATTTACGATTATCTGCGCGTGCTTTTTGCGCGTATCGGTCGCCCACATCATCCAAAAACCGGAGAGCTCATTGAAGAAAATTCCGAAGACGATTTGGCCAAACGCATTTTAGACGTGACAAAAACGGGTGAGGCGCTTCTTTATATCCCTATGGTTGAGAATGAAAAAGGCGAGCATCAACATGTACTCGTGGCTGCGAAAAATGCGGGATTTCAAGAGGTCCGTTTTGATGGCCTCATGATGGATTTGGAAGAAGCGATTGCGATGCGCAAGCAAAAAACAAAAACGCATACCGTGGAAATTTTAGCGCATCGATTTGATGCAGGCAGTAAACGCTCGCTCGAACAAATTAAACTCATCTTGCAACGCGCGCTTGATTTGGGAAATAATCGCTTGCTATTGTATCGCGACGATACCGGGGACGAAGAAGAACTTGTAAAAGGCTATTCGCTGCCAACCGGCATGAGTATTCCTGAGCTCGAGCCGCGTCTTTTTTCTTTTAATTCGCCCCGAGGTGCATGTCCAGAGTGTACCGGGCTTGGCATTAAATTGGTGCTCGAAGCGGATTTGGTGATTCCAAATACGCGTCTTACCATTGCCGAGGGTGCCGTGAAACCCTGGAGTCGCATTGCAGGGAATCAAACAAGTTATTTGCGGATGCTCGAGGCGGTGGGAAAAAAACAGGGGTTTGATTTACATACGCCCATTGAAAAAATCTCAAAAAAGACGCGTGCGCTTATGCTTGGTGGCACAGGCGATGAGCTGTATTCCGTGAATGGAGAGGAGCAAAAATTCCCAGGGATTTTGGGTATGCTTGACGCAAAATATCGCGAAACCGGAAGTGAATATGTGCGCAAAGAATTGGAAACATATATGCGCTCGATGGTGTGCCCGTCTTGTGAGGGAAAACGGTTGCGCTCAGAAGTGCTGCTGTTTACGATTGCTGGGCAGAGTATTTCTGATGTGGTTTCTCGTCCGCTCGAAGACGTGCCCGCATTTTTTGAGGAATTACTAAAAGTCACAAATGGAAACGGCGGGCCAAAATTGAGCCCGGCAGAACGCGTGGTTGTGGAGCGCGTTGCGCATGAAGTGCAAACACGTGTGGAGCACCTCAATAAAGTTGGCCTTGGATATCTCACGCTCGATCGTAGTGCCATGACGCTTTCGGGTGGAGAATCCCAGCGCGTACGACTTTCCACGCAACTTGGCTCGGCCCTTTCGGGGGTGATTTACGTGCTCGACGAACCATCGATTGGCCTTCACCCGCGCGACAATGACGCCCTCATTGCGACCATGAAAGAATTGCGCGATCGCGGAAATACCGTGATCGTTGTGGAACACGACGAAGAAATGATTCGCTCTGCGGATTACGTCTTCGATATCGGCCCTGGGGCTGGGGAGTATGGTGGTCAGGTGGTGGCACAGGGCTCGCCCGCGCAGCTCATGAAGAAAACCGAATCGCTCACCGGACAATATCTTCTAGGCAAGAAAAAGATTACGGTGAAAAAAACCGCGCGCAATGGGAATGGAAGTACAATTTCCATTCTTGGCGCCAAAGAACATAATTTGAAAAATATCGATGTTGAGATTCCGCTTGGCAAAATGGTCACCGTGACCGGTGTATCGGGTTCGGGAAAGTCCACGCTTATTTTGGAGATTCTCGGGAAAGCGCTTGCAAAACATTTCTTCCGAGCAAAAGCGTTCCCTGGCGCGCACAAAAAAATCGAAGGCATTAAAAATATCGATAAGGTTGTGGTGGTGGATCAGTCGCCAATTGGGCGAACGCCTCGCAGTAATCCCGCAACCTATACAGGCGTTTTCACGGCGATTCGAGATTTGTTCACGGAATCGTCGGAGGCAAAACTCCGTGGATATGATGCGGGGAAATTCAGTTTCAATGTCAAAGGCGGTGGACGCTGTGAAACGTGCGCAGGCGACGGGCAAATTCGCATGGAAATGCAATTTATGCCAGATGTGTATGCGGATTGCCCGGATTGCCATGGCACGCGCTATCACAAAGATGTGCTTGAAGTGCATTTTCGCAGCAAGAATATCTCGGACGTTTTGAATATGACCATCGATGAAGCGCGACGATTTTTCTCGGATCGTCCGGCGATTCACGAAAAACTCGATGTGCTCTACGAAGTGGGTCTTGGGTATTTGAAACTCGGGCAAAGTGCAACCACGCTTTCGGGTGGGGAAGCGCAACGTGTAAAACTCGCCACAGAATTGTCCCGTCGTGGCACAGGCAAAACGCTCTATATTTTGGATGAGCCAACCACCGGCCTCCATTTTGACGACATCGGGCGACTTCTTATTGTGCTCAATGCACTGGTTGAAAAGGGAAATACCGTTCTCATCATTGAGCATAATTTGGATGTGATGCAAGCGTCTGATTGGTTGATCGATCTGGGGCCTGACGGCGGAGCAAAAGGCGGAGTGGTGTGCGCGCAAGGCACACCTGCACAGGTTGCCAAAACAAAAACTTCAACCGGGGCGTATCTCAAGAAACACCTATCGTAAGGGCGTGGCGTCCTCCTTCGCTCTTCGAGCTTCGGAAGGACAAGCGCCAAACCCATCCAGAGGATGGCACGACGAAATAAAAAAACAGGCCCCGTCGGGGTCTGTTTTTTGTTTTTTTACTTTTTGGTTTTAACTTCTTTGAGTTTGCGGCGGAAGTCTGTGCCACGGAGGTAAGAAAGTTTTCCTCGGCGGACGCGGTAGGTTTTTACCACCTCGATTTTTTCAATAATGGGCGAGGCAAGTGGGTAGATTTTTTCTACCATCCAGCCGGCCGAATTTTTTCGAACCGTCATCATACGGGAATTGCCTGTGCCACGGATGTGCAAGACTACGCCTTCGAAAACCTGAACGCGTTCTCGTTCCTCACCATCTGGGGTGACATCTTTGATTTTTTCGTAAACGCGAATCACCATGCCTGGCTTTAACTCCTTGTGAGGCATTGTGACAACGGTTGCTTCTCCTTCAAATGCTTCTGGGATCACTGCCTCTTCTTGAGGAGCTTCCACAGCAGGCTCGGTGGAGACTACGGGTTCAACCGGCGTTTCATCGGTTGTTGGTTTTACATCTTCGTCGGACATAGGAATGCAATTAGTGCGCCAGAGGAAGAGGATTAAGGTTCTTCATGCACGCATTTTGTGTGGGGATTGTAGCGAAAAACCTTATTTTCGTCAAGAACGGGGGTGATCGTGCAACTCCTGCGCTATGGCGATCACGCCGTTTTTGTATACATCTTCAATGGAGAGCGTGCTGGTATCGAGTAAAACGTCAAAGTTTGTTGGGTCGTAGACGTTAATCCCGTAATAGGTCTGATAGCGTAGGATTTCCGATTGTTTTCGACGTTCATTGGAGGCAAGGGCTTCTTCGAGTGTATCGAAATGTTCTCGTTTGGTGTTCAAAATATCGGTTTTTACGCGTTCGGCAGCTTTTATTGGATCAACCGACAGGAAAACGCGAATTTTTGGATCCACCACAAAGTGCCAGCTCGTGCGGCCCTCAAAGATGCCACGCGTAATTTCTTTTGATTTTTCCTCTTGGCGCGCATCCATCAGGCGGTCGAGTGTATCGTCTTTTTCCTGCATGGCTCCAAGCTCGGTGAGGGTCACCCCGCGTGCTTGTGCTTCTTCTCGCATCAAATCTCCAACCGAGATGCGTGGGATCCCCAAGTCGAGTGCGAGGTGCTTGGCAAATGTGGATTTTCCAGACCCGATATCTCCGCTCACGGTAATGCGCAGAGGTGACGTGTTTTTTAGCAATGCGAGTGCGTCTTCAAACCTCATATTTTGGGAATGCGTTCCAATTCGGTTTTGAGTTCCAATGGGATCGGAGCGGTAAATGTTTTTTCTTTTCCAGAGGGGAGGGTGATCTGGAGGGTTTTTGCGTGCAGGAAAATACGAGGGAACTCAGAATACTTTTGATTTTTTTTGCGATACACTTTGTCGCCAACAACTGGATGCTCGATGGCAAACAAGTGCGCACGAATTTGGTGCGTACGACCCGATTCAATTTCTACGTCCAAGAGCGCGTGATGAGGAAATTGTTGCACCACTGTGTAGTGCGTAACCGCGGTTTTCCCGCCTTGCGAGATTGGACGTGCTGCCATGCGAGGAGAATTTTTCGATCGTGCAATTGGCAGGTTAATCGTATCGTGTGGTTTGGTGAAAAATCCCGTTGCCAAGACTACGTAATGTTTTTTTGCCAAGTGATTTTTAAATTGGTCTTTGAGGTGCACAAATGCAGCTTGGGTTTTTGCAATGATCATGACACCTGACGCGCCTTTGTCGAGTCGGTGAACAATTCCGGCGCGCTTTTTTTCCTCGCCCACCTCGATGATTTCTGGGTGAATTGCCAAGACTGCGTCCACGAGCGTTGCCTCGGTGCTCGTATCAGTTGCATGCACCAAGAGTCCAGCAGGTTTATTGATAACGAGTACATCGTCGTCTTCGTACAAAATATCGAGCGTTGGAATTTCGCCCTTTTCCTCGATTTTCTTCTCAAAAGCCTCAGGGGCATAGGTAATGGCATTTTCTCCTTCCACAAGGAAATGAGGCGATCGTTTATACCCGTCCACGAGCACAAACCCGTTCTTTATGGCCTTTTGTGCAAGCGTTCGGCTCACGCCCAAAGAGAGCGCTACGGCAATATCTAGGCGCGTGAGTCCGTCTATTTTTGTGTCCATGGGTTTCATGGCGTGAGTATGTCACACCTCAAAGACCCTGTAAACACTTGATTTCCAGATTTGCATGGTGTAGTTTATACTGTTCATCGTGGGTCTGTAGCTCAGTTGGTTAGAGCGCCGAGCTTATACCTCGGTGGTCGATGGTTCGAGTCCATCCGGACCCACCACCCTTCGCTCCTTCGGAGCTTCGGGTGGCAGGCCCCCTGCTACTCCCTCAGAATGGGCGAAGGGTGTCCTCCGAAGCTCTGTTCTACAGAGCGAAGGAGGGCGCGAATAGACCATCGACCGTGAACTCATTTATGCCTTATCTCACCGTCCTCCTCCTGTTTTTGGCCGTTTCATTCGGCATTTCTAGTATGCGCTCCGGTTCAAAAGATGAACGACGCATGGCGATTGTTTTTGTTGTTGCCATGATTGGCACGGGCTTTATTGATTACGTTGCTTGGGTTACAATGCAGGGTGCGGTATGAGCAACCTGTTTGGATACTTAGCTCTCATTTCCTTATTTTGGTTTCCATTCTTTTGGATGATCGCTGGAACGATTTTTGCCATCATTTGCATTGCGCAAGGGCGAAAAATCAAGAAGGCGCTTTTTTCTTTATTGCTCACGTTTGCCGCGTTTGTGATGGCGATTGGCGCGGCATGGACCGGAAGCATTTTTGGACGGGGAAAGATTGAAACCTGTTTACTGGAAGCGCGTGGATTTGCGGAATCGCTCGCAGCCGTGATTGGGTGCGGAGTCCTGGAGTTTTTATTGGCAGCCCTGTTCTGGCTCGCGATGCTTATTATGATTGGATTTTTGCTGTTGGCGCTCTGTCGAGCTGAGAATCAATCATGGATGAGCGATGAGCCGGAAGAAAAAGAAGCAAAATTAACGTTTGACAATTAAGGGAAAATTGCATAGAGTGTTGCCGTCGCGGACGTATAGCTCAGCTGGTTAGAGCGTCACATTGACATTGTGAAGGTCAGAGGTTCGAGTCCTCTTACGTCCACCATGAAATTTCTGCTTATTCAGTCCATCTGCTTTGTTGCGGGGCCCCAATTTTTTCTTCACCGTACACATGGGTACGGCTCAGAAAAAATTTCCCCGCGCCTCGCATCTGGAGCTGAATAAGCAGAAATTTTTGTTTGTTCGAGGCTACTCAGCCTCTTTTTTGTTTGTAAAAACGTAGCGAGCCGCACGATTGCGGCTCACGAGGAGTTGTCGGGCGGCTTTTTATCCTTTACAGCCAGTTTGTTCGCTACAGACGCGGCGAGGATGAACCCCGCCGGGATCCAAAGTGACGCGAAGCACACAACCACGACACCGCTAAGGCTCAGTACTAATCCGGCAACGAAGAGTCTACGCCGGAGCGATCTGTGGGGCTCTTCCGGGTACTCGGATTTTTCCATGGTGCCCTCCTTGAAGATAAGCGTACTGAGGTTTTTGAAATTTCGCAATGATTCATTGACAAAATTGAAAAATCAGCGTAGATTTTGGAGCGTCTCGCGATCCGAAAACTCTGATTGTGGAGTAACGCCATGGATTGGAACGAACAGGAAACCCATCGCAAGAAGATCCGCAACAACTTGCGCACGGCACTCGAATGCCACCACCCCAAGACCGAACTCGATCTTGTGGAGATTGAACGTCGTCGCGCCATCATCACCGAGGATGTGATGCGCCGCCTCCAGGGCGAGGAGTTCGAGGGCCCGTGGATCGGGCTCAACCCGCACATCTCCCAGATCTCCATCGAGCACAAGGAACTGGGACCGATCATCGCCGAGATCCCGCGCGGCTAGCGTGCGGATCGTCTCTCCCGCGTCCCTCGACGCGGACCCCGCTCAGTGCAAAAAGAAATTTGTGCCATGAGCGGAGTGAATATCGAAAACGACTCAAGGAGGGCTTGAGCCATGAATCGGAATCCATATCGCCCGGATAATATGCCCACGCCGGTGGCGCAGGGAAACCCCGCACCGACCCGGTTGACGCCTGACGAGATCGAGATTCTGGTGGAGGGAGCTCTCGGAGAAGACTACGTTCGTGCGCATCGTCCGCGAGGCAAACCATCACCTATGCCGCAGCGGATAGAATCAGTTGCGCGTGTGATTCACAATGGACTCCGCGGGGAAGACGTACAAATCGAGGTGACGCTCGGTTCGTCTCCGTCCGCTACGCTGAGGTGGCCGAACCCCGAGAATCCGAACGAACCTCGAA
Organism: Patescibacteria group bacterium; assembly: GCA_041666205.1. GTDB lineage: Bacteria > Patescibacteriota > Patescibacteriia > UBA9934 > UBA9934 > JBAYHI01. The sequence continues at coordinate 77,475 of JBAYHI010000004.1, read as the reverse complement.
TTCTCAAGGTCACGTACTCCCCATCGTAGTTCCTTCATCTTCTCCTCGCGTCTGCTTTTCGGACGCGGGTTGCGCTAAGTGTACAAGGCTTGTACATTGGGCGGAGCCGAAATTAGAGAACACGAACATTGGAGGTTCCCATGGCAGAAGAACGTGCCCGGAGTCCGGATGGAGTGCCGGTTGTAGCAACGGAGTCTGCGGAGGCGGTCGCGGAGAATAAGCCGGCTACGGAGGAATCTACGGCGTCTGCGTCCACAACCACGCGGCAGTCGGGAGGATCCGGGCGTTCGAGTCGGACGGACTATTCGCTCGGGGAGCTCATTTCGCTCCTGTACGATGAGTACATGGAGATTTACGGGAATGAGGATCTCGCTGCGATCGCGACGGCCGCGACCATCAACGACCTGTTGGGGGACGAGCACGGCCTGAGCTGAAGAGAGCGACTTCTCAAAAACTGCATCGTGATTCAACGGAGGAATCGTAAAAGACCTCGACCGCAGCTGCGGGGCGAGGTCTTGTCATATTTGGGCAATTTTTATTTCTTCAGCGCAAGCTTCACGAGTTCTTCGGCCTCGAGTTTTGATTCAATCTTGTGGCTAAGTTGCATATCACGCACCAAATCGAGGAGCTCGCGATAGCCTGGGCCTGGTTCAATACCAAGTACTTGCAAATCCGATCCCGTGAGGAGGCGTGGCAGGCGATCCGCACCCTCGTGCATACGTGCGTCCGCAATCATGCGCTCGCGAATACGCTCGGCCACGTGAATACGCTCGCGCGCAACGCTGTGGCGACCGCTTGCGATACTTGTGGCGTGCATGAGCATGAGCAAATCGCGCCCGCGCTCAGTTAGGAACATGTTTTCAAATTTTGAAGGGCGAAGCGACGCTGGATCGACGGTTTCAAAATCATGCATGTGCGAAAGGAGCCAGAATAAATCTTCGCAACGAATGCGCGCATGATGATTGTTTGGAAATTGATGGAAATAATAATCCGTGCAAATGCGACGCGCAATGGTGGCTTTATCGTCTTCCACAAATGACATGAGTGCGGCAAGTAAAAGCGTTGGCGTTGCGCGATGTACTCCGTATGTTGCAAGGAATGACGGTTTTTCAAGAACGGAAATTGTATTGAGGGTTTTTTGCAAAATGGTTTCCCGATCTTCGTGGAGTAATCCTTCAAGTCGTGCAAGCTCGGGCATGAACAAATGAAGCGCGCGACATTCAAGCCACAAGCGAATCGTGTGCATGGGGTGCGCATTGAAGCCGAGCAAAAATTCACGGCCAATCATCTCGCGTGGCACCACATAAATGTGCGTGCCATTTTCATGTGTGGTGGTTTTTTGTAGCAAGTCGATATTTGCCTTGAGGGCGCGCCAGGTGAGCTCCTCGATTCCAAATCCAAGCTGGCTTGCCAAACGAAGCGCGCGAAGCATGCGTGTAGCATCTTCAAAAAAACGTTGTTCGGGCAAAAGCACAGCGCTAATGGAACCGGCATGCAAATCCTGCAACCCTAAAAACGGATCAATAAGACGACGATTCCGAAGTTCAAACGCCATGGCGTTAATCGTAAAATCGCGTCGACTCAAATCTTCTTTGATGGGCAAATCGCTATTGAATTTTACGTCCAAACTTTTGCGCCCGCTCGCATGCGCATCGGGATCAAATACGTGTTCGGTGCGAGGAAGAGCAATATCGAGCGGCTGACGATTGGTACATCCATGTGGCACAAATTTAAACGTGCCAAATCGTCCAACAAATTCCGCTGCGCCATGACGATAGAGCCATGGCTCGAGCACATCAACCGGCACATTGCGCACCACCAAATCAATATCTTGCGGATGACGCCCAAGCAATACATCGCGAATCGTGCCACCGACTAAGAAAATTTCTGCCTGCGGAAAATCTGCATACAGAAGCGATGTCCACGTGAGACGCGGCTCTCCATCAACAAAAAGAGAAGCTCGCTCCTCGGGCGAGATGCTTTTGCGTGCATAGTGCACCAGTAGCGTCTCCATGAGGCACAGTATAACATAGGACTTTTGCGTTTGGCGCATAACTTTGTCAAAAACCTGCGCACTTCGTCACCGTACACATGGGTACGGCTCCTTGTTGCTCGATTTTTTCCTCGTTCTGCATCCAATCGCAACAGTCCTCTAACGAAAAATCTCCGTACGGGGAGATTTTATGGGGCGATATGGGACTTGATGTGACTGATGACTTTTTTTTCTGCGCCCACCAGGTCGGTTTCGCGAATCTCGAGGCGCGCTTCTTCGCGCGTGCCCGAGGCGGAAAACGGAGCCCCAAGGAAAATCGCATCATGTGGGCGCTCGGCATGCAAAATCACGTGTACGCGATCAACGCCTTCGTAGAAAATCGCCGCGATTTTTGCATGAGGCGACGTCACAATGAGTTCGTCAATCACGTCGGCGAGCGCGGTTTCGTCGGCCCCGGCATTTACGAAATCGGATTTGGTGAGCATGGTCCACACAAGCCCGTGTTCTTTATCGGATTTGAGGCGAGCAAGCGCTCGACCCCACAAACGAAGTGTTTCCACGGTGCGCGTGCGGTAAAGATGTGTGACGATTTCGTCGCGTTTTGCGCCAAAGGCCATAAGGTCGCCCGCGGATTTGAGCGTTTTTGGCGTGACGTTTGTGGATTTGAAACTCTTGGTTTTAAAAATCATGCCAGCCAATAGATTGGTTGCCACCGAAGCATCGATGAGAGATTTATCAATCTCGCGGAGTAGATCAAAAATGATTTCCGAAACTGAAACAGCATTCACGTCCACCAAATTGATTTGGCCGTAATGTTCATTGGCTGGGGAATGGTCGATATTGATGAGTGGGGTGCCAAAGAAAAAGTCCGAATACTTTTTGTAGAGGTCGCCAAATTGCTCTAAATCACTTCCTCCAAGGGCGATGATGAGATCATAGCGGAATTTGTCGGAAACGAGTTCCACATCTTCCGCATTCCATGTGCCGGTTTTTGGAATGAGATGAATGAGCACTTCTTCGTCGTGAATCTCGTAGGAGAGCTCGTCAATTTTTGTCTCTTTGGATTTTACGCGAATGAGGAGTTTGCGGATATTGGGGAGATCGCCTCGAATGGCTACGGTTGAGCCCAGGAAATCAAGATTTTTTGGCGATCGACCGCCCACGGTTGCAATCTCAATGGGTTTTCCAAGTTTTTTAAATAGTGTCCCAAGAGCAAATGCGGAAGCAAAATCATCTGGCGTTGCGGTTTTTGGCAATACAATAAGGGGACGCGCACTGCGTTCAATTGCTTCGAGGAATTGTTCGTGGATAGCAAGTGACATGCAATTTCTTGAGAGGGTTCATCAGAAGAGGAGTAGCTTAGCGAAGCTCGGGAGCGTCGTCAAGCGTCGGGGGGATTAGTTGATTGTTGTGCTGTTTTTGACTACAATCAGTGACGTATGGACGAACAAAGGAATATTCCAAAAGCCTACGAAGCAAAAACCGTTGAGGACGCAATTTACGATGCGTGGCAAAAAAGCGGATTTTTTTCGCCGGAAAATCTACCGCATGTAAAAAACCCGCAGGATGTTTTTTCGATTGTTCTTCCGCCACCAAACGTTACGGGCACGCTCCACATAGGGCATGCCGTGATGCTTGCTATTGAGGACGCAATGGTGCGATTTGCCAGAATGCGTGGCAAAAATACAGTTTGGATTCCCGGAACCGATCACGCTGCAATCGCCACAGAATCAAAAGTGGAAAAAATCCTCATGGAAAAAGAGGGAAAGACTCGGGAGGATTTGGGGCGTGAAGCATTTTTGGAGCGCGTGAAAGAATTTGCGCAGGCAAGTCACGATACGATTGTAAATCAAACCAAGAAAATGGGGGCGAGTATTGATTGGACGCGCGAGGCCTATACGCTCGATCAAAAACGCGCAGACGCGGTGAACACCGCATTTGTTCAGATGTACAATGATGGTCTCATCTATCGAGGCTACCGTGTCATTAATTGGGACCCAATTGGGCAGACGTCGGTTTCAGACGATGAAGTTGAGTATAAAGAGGGCACGGCAATGCTCTATACATTTCGCTACAGCAAAGAACTTCCGATTGCCATTTCCACCACGCGACCAGAAACAAAAGTAGGCGATACGGCGATCGCGGTCCATCCAGAAGATCCTCGCTATAAAGAGTTCATTGGAAAGACATTCGACGTTCAGTTTGCAGGCGCAAAACTGCATTTGGTTGTGATCGCCGATGAAGAAGTTGATCCGAAATTTGGAACAGGCGCCCTGGGCGTCACGCCAGCTCACAGTATCGTGGATTTTGAGATGTCTAAACGTCATAAATTGCCAATGGTGCAAGTTATCAACGAAGAGGCAAAAATGACGCAGAATGCAGGTGATTTGGTAAAAGGAAAGACGACAATCGAAGCACGAAAGATGATTGTCGAGTGGCTCCGAAGCGAAGGACTCCTCGAAGGCGAAGAAGAGACAGCGCAAAGCCTTTCGTATGCTCAGCGCAGCGGGGGAATTATTGAACCGCTTCCAAAAGAGCAGTGGTTCATTGACGTGAATAAACCATTCGCATTTAACGCCTCAGCGCGCCATCCAATTGACGGGATTTCCGACGGCCAAGAAGTGACCCTCAAGTCGCTCATGCAACACGTGGTTCGAACGGGTGAAGTGAAGATTATTCCAGAGCGTTTTGAGAAGACATATTTCCATTGGATCGATAATTTGCGCGACTGGAATATTTCGCGTCAAATTTGGTTTGGACATCGAATCCCAGTTTGGTATCGAACAAATGAAGTGTTCGTGGGTTCACAAAAGCCTGAAGGAGAAGGATGGGAGCGCGACCCAGATACACTCGATACGTGGTTTTCTTCCGGCCTTTGGACGTTCTCAACAATGGGGTGGCCAAATGCTGGAGCGAAGGATTTGGAAACCTATCACCCGACCACGGTTTTGGAGACCGGCTACGACATTTTGTTTTTTTGGGTGGCTCGCATGATCCTCATGTCCACATACCACTTGGGTGAGATTCCATTCAAAACGGTTTACCTCCACGGTCTTGTGCGTGATGCAGAAGGGCGCAAGATGTCCAAATCCTTGGGAAACGTCATTAATCCTCTGGACATGATTGAAGAATATGGGGCTGATGCAACGCGTCTTTCGCTTTTGATTGGTGCAACGCCAGGCAACGATACTAAACTCTCGGAGGAAAAAATTGCAGGGTTCCGAAATTTCACCAATAAGCTGTGGAATATTTCGCGCTATATTTTCATGACTGTTCCCGAAGTACGGCATATGGCACAGGTGCCAGAGCCTCAAACGCTCGCGGATCGTTGGATTTTAGGGCGATATGCAGAGGTGGAGAAGAAAGTGACGCGTCATTTTGAGCGCCATGAGTTCTCCATGCTTGGCGAAACGCTTCGCGAATTTACGTGGAATGATTTTGCGGATTGGTATTTGGAAATTGCCAAAATCGAAGGGAAGAAAGACGAGATCCTCTTGTTTATCCTCGAGCGCCTGCTCATGCTCTGGCATCCATTCATGCCATTTGTAACCGAAGAAATTTATAAGAAGTTCAACCATGGCATGCTGATTGTTGCACAGTGGCCGGAAACGTCGTATGCGTCGAAAGCGATTGATGTGGCGGCTTTTGCCGAGCTCCAGGAAATCGTGGTGGGCATTCGTAACCTTCGTTCAAATTATCGACTCGATCCGAAAGTGAAGCTCGACGTAATCGTGCAAGGGCACCTCTCACCGGAAGCGGAAGAAATTATCAAAACGCTCGCGCGTGTTCAATCCTTCACGCAATTCCAAGGTGAAAAGCCGGCAAAAGCCGCCACCGTCCTGGTGGGCGACATGGAGCTTTTTGTTCCGCTTGCAGGACTCGTAGACGTTGAAAAAGAAAAGGCGCGTTACGAAGAAGAACTTGCAGACGCCAAGCGTTACATGCAATCATTGGACCAGAAACTCGCAAACGAATCGTTCGTTGCTCGCGCACCGGCTTCGGTTGTCGAGGAGGAGCGAGGCAAGCGCGATGCCACGTTTGAACGTATTCAAAAAATCGAAAGTACGCTTAGCAATTTTTCCTAATATGAACCAAGATCAAATCGAAACAGTCCTTGAACGCGGTGTTGAGGCGGTTTACCCGTCTTCCGAGTTCTTGGCGTCCAAACTTCAAAGCGGGAAACGGTTGCGTATCTATTTAGGGGTTGATCCAACATCTCCGCATCTTCATATTGGGCATGCCATTGGCTTGCGCAAGCTCCGTGAGTTTCAGGAATTGGGGCATGAGGTGATTTTGCTAATCGGATCGTTTACCGCGATGATTGGGGACCCGACAGGCAAATCCACAACGCGCGTGGCGCTTTCACAAAAGGAAGTGCTTGCAAATGCTGCAACGTATAAAAAACAAGCCTCAAAGATTCTGCGCTTTACGGGAAAAAATCCAGTGAAGATCATGTTCAATCATAAATGGCTTGGGAAACTCACGATGACAGAAATTTTGGACCTCTCTTCGCATTTTACCGTTCAGCAAATGCTCGAGCGCGACATGTTTGAAAATCGCATGAAAGATGGAAAGCCGATTTATTTGCATGAATTTTTGTATCCGCTCATGCAGGGCTATGATTCCGTTGCGATGGACGTGGATGTTGAGATTGGCGGGTCAGATCAAATGTTTAATATGCTGGCCGGCCGAGATCTCATGAAGGAACTGAAACAGAAGGAAAAAATTGTTCTCACCATGAAGCTCCTCACAAACGATGAAGGCAAAAAAATGAGCAAGAGCGAGGGCGGATTCATTGCGCTCTCCGACGCGCCAGAGGAAATGTACGGGAAGCTCATGGCGATGGATGATTCGATGATCTTGCCATATTTTGATCTAGCAACAGACGTGTCAAAAGAAGAAGTGGAAGGCATGAAAGTTCAACTCGAACAGGGCGTCAATCCACGCGATTTGAAAGCGCGTTTGGCAAAAGAGATCGTTACCATGTATCACGGCGCCAAAGCAGCCGATGTTGCAGAAGAAGCGTTCGTGAGCTTATTCCAACATCACGAGCAACCGGAAGAGATTGCGGAATTTTCGCTCACGCTCCCGATTGGGATTGTGGACGCCCTCGTGGAAACACATCTCGCGTCATCCAAAGGGGAGGCGCGACGCCTGATTGCCCAACAAGCGGTGAAAATCGACGGCGTGGTGATTGGCGACGAAGCGTTCACGGTCGAAACCTACGGCGTCGTATTGCAACGTGGAAAACGAAATTTTGCAAAACTCGTTTAATATGTACGCAAAACAAACCGCAACTGCCGACGTGGTGAAGGCGCTCAAATATGCAATCGGGAAGGGCTATACGGTTCACCCGGATTTATTTGAAACGCCACCGAATCCAAAGTTTGGGGATATTGCGTTTCCAGTTTTCGAATACGCAAAAGGGTTGAAGCGAAATCCTGTGGAAGTTGCCACAGAACTTGCGGCAAAGATTGGGCCAACCGAATATATTGAAAAAGTGGTGTCTGCCGGGCCATATGTTAATTTTACGTTCAATACACAAACGCTTACGCAAGAGGTTCTCAAAGAAATCTTGGCCTCTGGGGAGAAATACGGTGAGGGCATTTCGGGCGAAAAAAAATCTATTCTTGTGGATTATGCGCAACCAAATACGCATAAGGAATTTCACATTGGACATGTGCGCAATGCAGTTTTGGGGCAATCCATTATCAACACGCTTCGCGCAAACGGGTATACGGTGACGGCCGCTGCCTACATTGGCGATATTGGTGCGCATGTGGCAAAAGCGATTTGGGCCATGGAAAAATTCCATAAAGACGAGGATGTGCCAAAAGATGGGCGCACGGCTTGGCTTGGAAAAATTTATACCGAGGCCACCGCCTACGTGGATGCGCATGAAGAAGCAAAAGGAGAGATTGCACAAGTGCAACGTAAACTCGAAGCGCAAGAAGAGCCCTACTATTCGCAGTGGAAAGAAACGCGCGAGTGGAGCATAACGGCCTTCAAAGAAATTTTTGAAGAGCTTCACGTTGCGCCCGATGAATGGTATTTCGAAAGCGATGTTGAAGAAGAGGGGAAAAAGATTGTATTAAAACTGTTAACCGACGGACTTGCAAAAAAGAGTCAGGGTGCGGTCGTGATGGATTTGGAAGAAGAAGGCTTGGGGATTTTCCTCTTGCTCAAATCTGACGGAGGAGCCTTGTATTCCACAAAAGAGATTGCGCTTATTTTGAAAAAACAAGCAGATTACCGTGCCGATCGTCAGATTGTGGTCGTGGATGTGCGTCAGTCGCTTTATTTCAAGCAAGTCTTTGCAACGCTTCGACGCATGGGGTTCACTCAACCACTCACGCATGTTGCCTACGATATGGTGACCTTGCCAGAAGGCGCGATGTCGTCGCGATCCGGAAATATTGTGACGTTTGAAACCTTGCGTGACGCCATGGAAGCGCGATTCTTGGAAGAAACAAAAAATCGTCACGAAGATTGGACCGAGAAAAAAGTGGCAGAAACCGCGCATGCCCTTGCGATTGCTTCCATGACGTTCATGATGCTCCGCCAAGATCCGGAATCCATTATTACGTTTGACATGGAAGAGGCGCTTTCCTTTGATGGATTCACTGCGCCATATCTTTTGTATACCATGGCGCGCATTCAATCGATCCGAAAGAAAACGAAAATCAAATCAAAAGGGAAGGCAACGCTATTGACGCATGAAAAAGAAATTGCACTCGTACGCCAGCTTGCGCGCTATCCAGAGGTTGTGCTCGATGCAGGCACGACATTTCAAATGTCTGCCATTGCTCTGTGGGCGTTTGAGCTTGCAAAATTGTTCTCCGAGTTTTATCACGAGGTGCATGTGATTGATGAAGAGAAAAAAGAACTCACTGGGGCGCGCCTCATGCTTTGTGAGGCCGTGCGACAGTCACTTGAGAATGCCTTGCGCTTGCTTTGCATTGAGCCACTTGAGGAAATGTAGACAGGGAAAAAAATGGGGGCTGTGGATAGGAGCTTTGCGCTCCTATTTACATATGGCTAACATAGAGCCAGTAGAATTAACTGAATTGTATGGGAAAAGGATCTGGCGAAGAAACCATTATCGCGCATGGCGTGCGCGTGGAGGGAGATTTTCAAAGTGGAGGGAGTATCGTCATTGAGGGCGAAGTGAGCGGAAGCTTGAAGACAGAAGGCGATTTGCGCATTGGCGATGCTGCTGTTATTCGCGCTACGGTCGAAGCACAAAATGCTTCGATTTCAGGCGAAGTGCAAGGGAATATGAACGTTCATGGTCGACTGGAACTTGCGGGGACCGCAAAGATTACCGGTGACGTTGAAGTTGAAGTGCTTTCCATTGCGCCCGGGGCAACCCTCAATGGAAAAGTAACCATGAACGGCACTAAGGCGGCCGAGTAATGTGTATTACTACGTCTACGATGAGTTCGTGCAAGGTCAAAAGTTTGAGCGGGAACTAGCACTCGTGGAAACTCGGCTTACTGACCTTGGTATCAGCGGGAAGATTGCTCGCCTAGCGCTTTTTCGCGATCCTGGCGAATTCATTCGCGACGCGGTGGCGCAAGGCGCAAAAACCGTCATTGCGGTTGGCGACGATCGCACGCTCCGCAAAGTGATTGATGCGGTTGGTGATGAAGATGTGGTGCTAGGCATCATCCCGATGACAAAAGATAATAATGCGATTGCCGATATTTTGGGTATGCCTCAAGGCGTAACGGCCTGTGATATTTTATCGGGGCGCATTGTGGAGTCCCTCGACATTGGAGTTGTGAGCGGCCACCGATTTTTGCATACAGCTATTATTCAAACCTCCCCGGAAATGACCGTTGAATGCGAGGGCCAATTCAAAATTTATCCGCCAAAGAAATCAACGGTCGAAGTGCGCAATATGACATTTGCCGATGCGCTTGCTCGCGCGGCAAACCCCATCGACGGAAAAATCGAGATCGTTGTGCGCGACGGGGGTCATTCAGTGTTTCGCAAAAAAACGCCGGCCACGTTGGTGCCGGTCACACATGCAAAAATTATGACGGGTGGCCCGACAGTAGATTTATCGGTGGACGGCGAACTGTTTGAGGGAGAAGAATTTCACGTGAGTGTGCTCCCGGGGAGGATAAAGATGATTACAGGGAAGGAGCGGAAGTTTTCCTGATTCGCCGTAGGGACGTAGCGCCTGTCCTACCGAAGCTGGAAGAGCGAAGGAGGATGCTACGTCCATGAAAAACGAAAAACCCGCCTCGGAGGAGACGGGTTTTTCTTTAGCGTCGCAAGAGGCCTTGGTTTTTGATTTCTGTGCTTGCCTCACTGCTCTCTCGGATCGCCTTTTCAAGTTCCTGTGAAAATTCGTCGTGTTGTTGCTTGAAGTATGCATCCAAACTGGGTGTCATAAATGCTTCAATAAATTCATCCCTGTCCACTCCATATGTTGAGAGTTCTTCTTCATCAGAGCCGTGTAATCCGGATGCTGGGTATCTTTCTGGTGTGAGAAAGAATCGATTAAACTCCTCTCGAGCTTCTTTGGGGGAAGCCTCTCCACTTTGCACTGCAGCTATCGTATGTTCCAACCAATATTCATTCCTCACATCAAATCCCCATAAGAATCTACCTACAGCATCATAGTATTCGCCTAAAAAATAGGGGAAGTCATGCGTTTCGATAATCGTTTGCGTCCACACTTCGTCGGTGATACTAAGGTCGCCACCTTCTCTCAAATCACGTACCCGAACCATTTCTTTTGAATGTCCTCCAAAAATATTATGGCCCGATTCGTGCATGAGGACGTCCGGCCCCCAATAATAATCAAAATTTCTATTGAGCCCGATATAATCATGCACACTTTTATCTGAAGGGGCGTTATCTCGAAACACGCCATGATAATAAGCAACTGCATCCGAATGATGTCTTAGTACTTCGTCATCATATGTATAAATACGACCGTCTTCGTGCAAAAATTTCAAATTATCTGTGACGGTTTGAATATCCGCAATGACCTGTTCCTTGCTCTCAATCCCGTCTAGACCAAATACGGGAATATCTGTAGCTATGATAAGTTTGGCGACCGTTTGTTGCTCCATTTCGGCTACGTCAACGTAGTCAGTCATTAGTGTATTTTCTTCCGGGGTGAGTGGGGTCAGCCATTCCGGTGGTTCGTCGCATCCGGTAATGAGCATGGAGGCGCCAACCATGGCTTGGAGTGATCGTTTTATTGGTGGCTTTGAGGGGAGTTTCTTCATAGAATAGAATTATTCATTCCAAGTTTATCACTAAATCAAAAAATCACCTCGCATGAGATGATTTTTCCAACTATCCCTCCGTAGCTCAACAAAGTTGAGCGAAGGGGGATGGTGCGGACGGAGGGACTCGGCTTCGGCTCAAAGCTCGTCGTCACTCGCTTTGGCCTAGCCACCGCCTCGCCATTCTGCCTGGTGGCAGAATATGGCTCCGGCGTTCGAGTCCCTTCGCAAGCCAAGCAGTTGGCTTGCTCGAGTCATACAAAAATACCCGGAATAAATCCAGGTATTTTTGGTGCGGACGGAGGGACTCGAACCCTCAAGCCGGTGAAGGCACTAGCCCCTCAAGCTAGCGCGTATACCAATTCCGCCACGTCCGCATATTTGCGGCATGACTATAACCTGTTTTCCAGGATTCGTCAACGCCGATCCCTTGTCAAAATGATTTTTTTCTGCTATATTGCCTCCACATTTCATGGATGCCTAGCTCAGCTGGTTAGAGCGTCTCGTTTACACCGAGAAGGTCAGGGGTTCGAATCCCTTGGCATCCACCAAGAAAGCAGCAGGTCACCTGCCGCTTTTTTGTTTGACTTTTCTCCGGCGCGGACTACAGTAGAGATGCTGGAGCCACAATCGTGTGTCACTGCCATAGGAGGGAACGTGGATGGCGTACGAGGTCATGATGGTGACGTAGATGTCGCCGCGCTCATCGTGCGAGAGTGTCAGGAAATTCGCTCAGGCGATACCTGGCGCATCAAGTTCGTGCGGGCAATGCTTGCCCTTGTCCATTTCAATCATCCCGAGGATGCGCGGGATTGGGAAGAAATGCATCGGCACGCCCAAGAGCTTGTCTGGGCGCTTGCTGAACTCCGAATGACGATTAACGGATTTCGGAGTGAACTTCAACGACGGGGCATTACGAATTCGTGGTTGCTGCCGACTGCAGAGAGAATTCGGCGGTGGCTATGAACTGGGTGTGGAGCGTGGGGTCGCGGAGGTTAGCGACTCCTTTCTGTTTGTGGCATAATGAGTGAAGTCTATGCTCAAGCAAATCCTCCTGGGAATTTTTATTTCAGCCATTGGGATTCTTATGGTCTGGAAAACAAGTTGGGCCATTGAAATGATTGGCATGAATGCCTGGGCTGAGCGGACATTTGGCGGCGGAGGCACCCGGACGTTTTATAAACTCATGGGAGTGCTGGTGATTATTGTGGGATTTATTATTACCACGGATTTATTTGATGTCGTATTTGGCGGGATGATTATGAGTCTTTTTGGAGTGAAATAATATGAGCGCAGGGAGCACGTTACTTCATGCTTATCACTTGCTTCGCGACGGCGGAGTGGAACGCAATATGACGGTTGCGGATTTTGGGTGTGGAAGTCATGGACATTTGGTGGTGCCAGCTTCTCGTGTGGTTGGAGAAGATGGCCACGTGTATGCAGTTGATCTTGTGCCGGCGCATTTGCATATGCTTCGGGGAACGTGCGCACATCACGGGTGCACAAACGTTGATTATGTGTGGGGAAATTATGAGATACCACGCGGCATTGCGATTCCAGATCATTCTGTGGATGTGGTCTTTTTTGTGAATAACTTGTGGCAGACTGGGGATTTTGCCGCGGCACTTCAAGAAGTGAAGCGCGTGCTTCAGCCATCCGGTTCGCTTGTGATTGTGGATTGGCAGAAAAAAATTGCCCATCCGGTGGCTCCACCAGCTGAGCGTCGGATGGATGTTTACGAGGCGCGTCGACATCTCGCACAAGCGGGCGTCCGACGCCTCAAGTGGCTTGCGCTTCCAGAGACGCATTGGGGCTATCAGTGCTCCTTCCTTGACGCCCCGGCCCGCGGGCGCTAATATTTTGCCACCTATGACATCACCCATTTTTGACTTGAGCTTCTGGTTCGCGCTTTTCCCAAATGGTCTTAGCCCGGTTTACTCACAGATTTTCTTTTTCCTCTTCAGTGGATTTGTGATTGTGGGCTCGATTGCTCGCATGGTTGCGCGCAATAAAAAAGCCGATCCGGAAATGAAAAAAGTTTATTTCTCGATTGCTCGGATGTTTTTCGTAATGGGGATTCTGGGGCTTGTGTGGTTTTTCTTCACCTACGAACTTGTTTACTTCCTTGGGGCGCGCTTCTGGTTCTTGCTCTGGATTGCTGGGGTTGCAGGCTGGATTGGATGGATTGTTTATTACACCAAAAAGAAAGCGCCTGCGCTTCAGGCAGAACGAGAAAAGCAGGCTGCATTCAACGCCTATCTTCCACGATCCAATCGCCGCTCATAAGCATATGAAAACGCCTCGCAGGGTTTTTGGAGACCGTGGCGAGCTACTTGCAGAGCGTGAACTCCGAAAAAAGGGACTGCAGATTTTGGAACGTCAATATCAAACAAAAGGGGGAGAAATCGATCTGATTGCCAAAGATGGCAATGAGATCGTTTTTGTTGAGGTAAAAACGCGCCAGACCCATACGTTTGGATATCCCGAAGAGGCTGTTACAAACCGGAAAATCCGTGCACTCATGCGTGCGGTCGAGTTTTATCTCCGTGAGCATCATTTGGAAGAGACTCCGTGGCGGATGGATGTGGTGGCAATTGAATGGGGAGACCCTCCGCATGTGGAAATTATTGAGGGAATCGGGGGATAACTTGCCAATTTTGGTTTCTTATGATATTGTCCGGCCATTGGTGAACTCGGCGATCTGCCGGGTTCATTTTCAAAGAAAACCACGTCCATACAATTGAATTAATTTTTCTATGTCATCAGAAATCGAACAAGCCATCCGCCAAATTTGTGAAGAAAAAGGTCTTTCCTATGAAGCGGTCATGGAAACCATCGAAAGCGCCCTTGCTGCCGCGTATCGCAAAGATTACGGCAATAAGATGCAAAATATCGAAATTGAATTTGATCCAACTAATGGTTCGGTTCGCGCGTTTGACGTAAAAACCGTTGTGGAGGATTTGCCAGAAGAAGAAATGGAAAAAATGCGCCAAGAGCAAGCGCAAGAAACAGCCAAGCGTGAAGCGCGCGAGGCAGCGAAAGGCAAATTCATGATGCCCGAAGATGAAGAGCGCGAAGAGCTCGTTGAAGCAGGAGAAGAAGGGCCAAAATTCAATCCAAAAACCGAAATCATGTTCTCTGACGCACGCGTCTTGAAATTTGACACCGCTGTTGGCGACGTTATGCGCACCGAGTTGCCGCTTCCAGGAGAATTCGGTCGTATGGCTGCCATGACTGCCAAACAAGTGATCACGCAAAAATTGCGCGAGGCAGAACGCGAAATTGTCTTTAACGAATTCAAAGAACAAGAAGGTCAGGTTCTCATTGGGACGGTTCAGCGTCGAGAAGGACGCCTTGTTTTAGTGGATCTTGGTCGCACGGTTGGCGTGATTTTGCCAGAAGATCAAATCCCAACCGAGCGTTATAATTCCGGCGATCGCATCAAAGTATTTGTGCGCGAAGTCGCCCTTGGCACCCGCGGGCCACAAATTATGCTTTCCCGCGCCAGCGAAGAATTGGTGCGTGCCTTATTTGAAATTGAAATTCCAGAAGTCGCGGAAGGCACCATTGAAATTAAAGCTATTGCACGTGAAGCTGGATCTCGCACAAAAATTGCTGTTGCAAGTACGGAGCGATCGGTGGACCCGATTGGTGCTTGCATCGGTCAGCGCGGAGTACGTATCCAAACCATTATCGCCGAACTCGGTGGGGAGAAAATTGACGTGATTGAATGGAATGATGATATTGAAGAATTTATCACCGCAGCGCTCTCACCAGCCAAGGTTGTGAAAATTGAATTGCATGAAGAAGAAAAAGTGGCGACCGCGCTTGTTGCTGAAGATCAATTGTCACTTGCAATTGGTCGTGGTGGGCAAAACGTTCGGCTTGCGGCAAAACTCACCGGCTGGCGCGTGAGTGTAAGTCCAGAGGAAAAACCTGCAGATATCGCCACCGAGGAAGTCGCGGAAGCGCCTGCACAAGAGCTTCAAACCCCTGAAGTCGCAGAATAATATGGGAATATTTACCCTGGTTATTTATCAGCCGATTTATAACTTGCTTGTTTTCTTGTACGACATTTTGCCATTTGGTGGCGTGGGACTTGCCATCATCATTCTCACCATCATCATTCGTGGAATTTTGTTCCCGCTCACGTACAAATCCATGAAGTCCCAGAAGGACATGCAAGAGATTCAGCCGATGATCAAAGAGATTCAAACAAAATACAAAGACGACAAAGAGAAGATGGCGCAAGAACTCATGGCCGTTTACAAAGTGCACAAGGTGAATCCATTCGCATCTTGTTTGCCACTTCTCATTCAGCTTCCCGTGTTCATTGGACTCTTCCAGGCGCTTCGCAACGGACTCGGCGCCGTGGACGCAACCATGCTCTATTCCTTTGTTTCAAATCCGGGCGTGATTGAGCCGATGTTCCTGGGGTTCATGGATTTGTCAGTCGTTTCCATTCCTCTGGCTATTCTTGCAGCGGCCTCACAATACTTCCAGGTGAAACAAACCATGGCGCGTCAGCCGGCAAAAGAAGTGCGCGAGAAAAAAGGCGCGATGGACGAAAATATGGCCGCGCAAATGAGCAAGACCATGCTTTATGTGATGCCGGTCATGTCGCTCGTCATTGGAGTGACGTCGCTTCCAGGTGGCGTGATGCTCTATTGGCTCGCAACAACACTCGTATCGATCGTGACCTATCTCATCATGTTCCCGTCAAAAAAGAAGGCGGTGGAAGAAAAGAAATAAAGAGAACATGCGCGCAATGGCCTTGGTGGCGGTTGCGCGCATTTTGTTTTACAATAGGGACACTATGCCACGTCGCAAGATTTTCCACACCCTGCTTGTTGTTGGTTCTTTTTTATTGGGAGCGGGGTTACTTGCATGGCTCGTTCAGCGTGAAGGATTAGGAACGATTGTATCCAATATCCTGTTATTTGGGGTCCTCCCATTTGCGGGATATGTTTTTTTGTCACTTGTGAATTTTACGGTCTATGTGTGGCGCTGGTATCTGATTTTGCGAGCACATCTTCCAAAGGACCAAAAAATTTCTTTCTGGCGCTTGTATATGCACCGCATGACCGGCTACGCGATTGGTTATCTTACTCCGGCCGCGCAAGTTGCGGGCGAACCCGCGCGTATTGCCATGCTATCGCTCGATGGCGTGCCAGTGAAAGCGGGTACGAGTGCGGTCACACTCGACATTGCGTTTGAGCTTGTGGCGTTTGTGCTTTTTGTCATGGCTGGATTTGGATTTGCCGTGCTTGGAAATTTCGAAGGGTTAGATGTGGGTGTGGCGGTTGGAATTTTGGGAGTCATTTTGGGATTTTTGCTTTTGTTTTTTTCTACGCTCAAATGGGGCTGGGGGTTCTTGTCGCCCTTGGCGCGTCGATTGATGCGCGTGCGCTCCAAACGGATTAAAACGCTCGCGCAGTGGATTGTTGAAATGGAAACCATGATGGCAGCGTTTTTACAAAAAAGCGTTTGGCTTCTTGTTCTTGTGACGGTTCTTTCATTTTGTACCTTGAGCTTCCGCGTGATTGAGATGTTTTATTTATCGCATTTTTTTGGCGTGGATTTAACGTTTGGTCAGGCATTTCTTGGAGCCACGATTCCGGGGCTTGTGCTTTTGCTTCCAATTCCGGGTGGTCTGGGGCTCTACGAAGGAAGCTATACGAGCGTATTTGCAGCGCTTGGGATTCCCCTCAATGGCGTGGCGTTTACCTTTATTGTGCGCTTGCGTGATTTGATTTTTATTGTGATTGGCGTGGTGCATCTTTTACGTGTGGGAGGAAACGCAGCGATTTCAAAAGGCGCTTCCTATGCTAAACGCACCTGAAAAACAGATTATTGAGGTGATCGCGTATTTTTCTTTTTTTGGATATCCGCTCACCGCGTTTGAAATATGGAAATGGCTCCGCACGTTGGATATTTCTTTTGAGGAGGTTTTGCAAATACTCGAATCAAACACGATTTCTTGCATCGCGCACGAGGGATTGTATTGGGGACTGGGGGATCTCAAAACACAAATTCTGGATCGCCACGATCGCTATGTGAATGCGATGCAAAAAGAACGACGTGCGCGCCGTGTTCTTTTTTATCTTTCAAAAATTCCGTGGGTGCGAGGCGTGGCGCTGTGCAATAATTTGCCACTGCATTTTACGCGTCCGGAAAGTGATATTGATTTTTTTGTCTTGGTCCATCGCAATCGCGTTTGGAGTGCGCGCCTGATGGCTGTGCTCCCGCTTATGCTCTTGCGGTTGCGCCCGCATGAAACAAAACGCAATCCGGTGGATGTGAGTTTTTTTGCCGACAGCGATGCAGAAGATTTCTCGATGTTGCGTCTCGAAGGCGGAGATCCATATTTATCAACGTGGATGCAATCCCTTGTGCCCGTGTATGAACGTGAGCCGGGCGTGTTTGACGCATTTTTCAAAAAGAATAGGTGGGCAGGGGTTGAGCTTCCGCATGCGGGCTACGGGTGGCGATGTGCACGCATGAAAAAAACGCGCTCGTGGTTTTTGCCCAGTCTGTGCCCGGAACGGTTGGCTGCGTGGGTACAGACGCGTTGGCTCCCGAGAGATATCACCTCCATTGCAAATCAATCAAGCAATGTGCTCATCAATGATCACATGCTTAAATTTCATTTGAATGATCGACGCCAAGACGTGCGCGATCATATAGCGCGTCTATGTCAGCAGAACGGATACTAAATTATGGTCTGTGCGTTTTTTTATTCCTATTGCCATGGCAAACGCGATGGATGTTTGGAGGTGTAGAAATCTCCGGAGAGGTATCGCAATTTTTAGTGATGAGTTTGTACGCAACGGAAATTCTTTTGTTTGGGATTTTTGTTTTTGCGCTTTTCAAAAAGCACATTGCGCTCTCGCGTCATCAGCTGATTGGACTCGGGAGTGTGGCGCTCGCATTCGCATTGTCATTTTTATTTGCGCTTGATCCAATTTTTTCGCTCGCGCAATGCATTCATCTTGTGTCGGCTGGGTTCTTATTTGTTTTGCTTGTCCAACCATGGGTGAACTGGACGTACGCAATTTCATCGTTTGCACTGGGGCTTCTTCTGCCAATTTTGCTTGGGATATTTCAAATGCTTTTCGGATTCTCGCCGGCCTCGAGTTGGCTCGGGCTTGCGAGTCGAGACGCTATGCGCCCGGGGGATGCAGTTCTTTTTCCAGAAGGCGCAAGAATTTTGCGCGCCTATGGATCATTTTCGCATCCAAATATTTTTGGCGGAGTTCTTGCGCTCGCGACCATTCTTTTTTGGATCATCCGCAATGCGTGGAAGGAAAAACGAATTTATTTTTACGGGATTTTTTCTGTCCTCATCGCGGGGTTACTTCTCACCGCATCGCAAAGTGCGTGGTTTGCGCTTCTTGCAGGGTGTGGAATTTTCGGAGTGGTTTGGATGGTCAAAAAACAACACGCCTCACTTTGGATGGGGGTTTCGGGGATTCTGCTTGCACTTCTCATTGGATTTTTTGCATTTTCCGAAACGCAATCAACGTCGGAGCGCTTAGCACAATATGCCACGTGGCCGGATGCGATGCAGGGCGGGTGGACTGTGGGTCATGGAATCGGCAGTTATCCGCTCGCGCTTGAGGATGCACTGCCGGGGCAAACCGTTTGGGAATATCAGCCCATTCACAATACGGTCCTTTTACTGTTGTCAGATATTGGACTTGTCGGGGTAGGATTACTCGTGATTGGAATTATTTTTCTTTTTCAAAAAAAGAAGCTCTCGATTGCGTGGGCACCGCTCATCGCACTTTGTCCAATTTTATTATTGGACCACTATCTTTTGACGTTCTGGAGCGGGCTTACACTGGTGGCAATTGTGGGCGCATTTGCGCATTCTTATCACTCTTGACAGACGAGTGCTAAGCGTCTAAGTTTAGGGAGTTCTTAATGATTTTATTATGCAATTACAACCTGTAGGCGATCATATTATTGTAAAACCACTCGACGTTGAGAAAGTAACGCTCTCTGGCATTATCATTCCAGAAACCGTTGAGGCCGAGCGTTCCGAGCGCGGAGAAGTTGTGGCTGTGGGCCCGGGTAAACTCCAAAAATGTGGCTTGCGCCAAACTCCAGAAGTTGCGGTTGGCGATAAAATTATTTTCAAAAAATACGCGCCCGATGAAGTTGAAGTGGGTGGCGCAAAATTTCTCATCATCCGTTCTGAAGACGTGATGGCAATTATCAAATAACGATATGGCAAAAACAATTTCATTTCATGAAGATGCGCGCAAGGCCCTAAAGGCTGGGGTTGATAAATTGGCAAATGCCGTAAAAGTCACACTCGGTCCAAAGGGGCGCAATGTGATTGTAGAGCGAAGCTATGGCGCGCCTATGGTTACCAAAGACGGCGTTTCGGTTGCAAAAGAAATCGAGCTCGAAGATAAAATGGAAAATCTTGGTGCGGAGCTTGTGAAAGAAGTCGCATCAAAAACAAATGACGTTGCAGGGGACGGCACGACTACCGCAACCGTACTTGCGCAAGCGATGGTTGAAGAAGGACTCAAATTAGTTTCGTCTGGAATCGATCCTCAAGCACTTCGTCGCGGGATTGAAAAAGCGGTCGAAGAAACCGTAAAAGGAATTGCCGCAATTGCAAAACCGGTGAGTGGCGTGGACGTAAAACAAGTTGCGAGTATTTCCGCAAATGATCCAGTTATTGGAAACGTCATTGCAGAGGCCATGCAAAAAGTAGGCGAGAACGGCGTGATTACGGTTGAAGAAGGACAATCCTTTGGCATTGAGGTTGAAGTGGTGGAAGGGTTACAGCTCGATCGCGGATATCTTTCGCACTACATGGTCACCAATCAAGAACGCATGGAGGCCGAATACGAAGACGTGTCGATTCTCGTGACAGATCAAAAGATTTCCTCGATTCAAACAATTTTGCCCGTGCTTGAAGCGCTCGCGGCGATTGGAAGAAAGTCGCTCGTGCTTATTGCCGAAGATGTTGAAGGTGAGGCGCTTGCAACGCTCGTCGTAAATAAATTGCGCGGTGCATTCCAAACACTCGCCGTGAAAGCGCCAGCATTTGGCGATCGCAAAAGGGCGATGCTCGACGACATTGCAGTTGCAACCGGCGCCACAGTGATCTCGGAAGAAAAAGGATTGAAACTTGAAAACACCACGCTCGAACAATTGGGGCGTGCACGAAAAGTGATTGCCACAAAAGACGCCACAACAATCGTTGAAGGTGCTGGCGACAAAACAGCGATTGCAGAACGTGTTGCGCAAATCAAAAATCAAATCGATTTGGCAACATCGGATTTTGACAAAGAAAAAATGCAGGAGCGTTTGGCAAAACTCGCAGGTGGTGTTGCGGTCATTAAAGTCGGTGCCGCAAGCGAGGTGGAAATGAAAGAAAAAAAGCATCGCATTGAAGATGCAGTGTCGGCAACAAAAGCCGCCATTGAAGAGGGAATTGTGCCGGGAGGTGGTGTGGCACTCTTGCGTGTGAAAAAGAATTTGCTCGTGCTTCGCGATGCAACCATGCAAAAAGAGGAAGCGCTAGGAATTGACGTTGTGTCAAAGTCGCTCGAGTCGCCACTTTGGCAGATTGCGGAAAACGCTGGTGCAAAAGGTGATGTGGTTGTGGAGCGCGTACTCGAGCACGAAGGCGCTTATGGATTCAATGCGCTCACCAATACGTATGAGCAGGATATGGTCGCTGCAGGCATTATCGACCCGGCAAAAGTGACGCGATCGGCTGTGCAAAATGCAGCATCGATTGCCTCGATGATTATCACAACCGAAGCTGCAATTACTGAAATTCCAAAATCTGACCACGACCACGCGCCACAGCAAGGTGGTGGCATGGACATGTACTAAGCCAAAAAACTCGCCATTTCGGCGGGTTTTTTGTTATACTGCTTGCTGTATGATTCCAACGAAACGTGAATGTGGCGCGGCAATGATTGGCTACTTTTTCATGCTGTGGTTTGTGCCACTCATGGAAAGTAAGAAGTCCGATTATGCGTATTTTCACGGGAAACAAGCCATGATTTTGTTTTTCATGGAAATCATGTTCACGGTCTTTTGTGTGCTCATTGGGAGCTTACCGTTTTTGCATTGGCTCTCTTCGCTTCTCATTGGCTTGGCAATTTTTGGATTTATGATACTGTCATTCATCTGCATGGCATTGGCGTTCCAAGGCAAACGCTTTGAGATCCCGGTCGTGGCGGAATTTGCAAAACAATTAACATTTTAACCAAATATTTATGGAAGACATGCAAGAAGCTCCTATCGTGCCCGAGGCGCCAGCTCCAGCTGGAAACGACGTTGAAGAACATAAAGTGGTTGCAGCCATTGGGTACATTTTCATTCTGTGTTTTATTCCGTTATTGCTTGCCAAGGAATCCCCGTATGCGCAATTCCATGCCAAGCAGGCACTTGCCCTGTTCATCATTGACGTTGGGGTCATGATTTTTAACACGGTCTTTGGATGGTTCCCAATCATTGGTTGGTTCTTGGCCCTTGGTCTTACACTCGCGATTTTTGTGCTATCCATCATTGGATTCCTCAAAGCGTTTCAAGGGGAAAAATGGGAAATGCCACTTGTCTCTCAACTTGCAAAGGCCTTGAAGTTCTAGCACATGACGCCCGTGCAGAAACAATTTGCGGATTTACGTGCGCGATTTGAGAATGCGCGGAGTGTTTTGGATTTTGATGCACTAAAAACTGCCGTTGCAGAAGGAGATGCGATCATGTCGTCGCCGGATTTTTGGAAAGACCAAGAAACCGCGCGACGTGTTTCGCAAGAGGTGGCGCAGAAAAAAGATGTGCTCGACCGTTGGAACACGTTCGCGGATGATTTGGAACTCACTGAAGAGCTCGCAAAAGAAGCGGGTGAGGAGGACGCGAGTCTTGTGCAAACCTTTAGCGATTTAGAAGCGCGTTTGAAATTGCTGGAAGTTGAAACGCTCTTCACGGGCGAATACGACGATCACGGCGCCATTGTTTCGTTCCATGCGGGTGCTGGTGGAACCGATGCATCGGATTGGGCGCAAATGCTCATGCGGATGATTTTGAAATACGCGGAGCGAAAAAATTGGGACGTGGAGATCCTCGAGCAATCGCTTGCGGAAGAAGCAGGTCTCAAAAGTGCGACGATTTCTGTGCGCGGGCATCTTGCCTATGGTTTTTTGAAAGGCGAATCAGGTGTGCATCGCTTGGTGCGCATCTCTCCGTTTGACGCGGAAAAAATGCGCCATACCTCGTTTGCGCAAATTGAAGTGATTCCAGAAATCGACGAAGTCGAAGGGAAAAATTTCGAAATCGATCCAAAAGATTTGCGCATCGATACGTATATGGCTGGAGGCCATGGCGGGCAATCCGTGAATACCACGTATTCGGCTGTGCGCATCACCCACATTCCAACGCAAACCGTTGTGACCTGCCAAAACGAACGCTCGCAACAGCAAAACCGCGAGGTTGCCATGCGCGTATTGAAATCACGCCTGTTGCTTCAACTCATTGAAGAACGCAAAGAAAAAATTGATGATTTGAAAGGCGCACATAAGAGCGCAGAATGGGGAAGCCAAATTCGCAGTTACGTGATTCATCCCTATAAGATGGTCAAGGATCATCGTACGGATTATGAAACGCAAGATGTCGACGCGGTGCTTGGAGGTGATTTAGATGCGTTTGCAGAAGCGTATTTGAGAATGAAGGCGAGGGGATAATTTTTCAATGATCGTAGGGACAACCCTAGGGTTGTCCGTACATAAAAAAATTATGGAAAAATCGATAATCGTTACCGGTGGCGCGGGATTTATTGCATCGCATTTAGTCGATGCGCTCATTGAGCGTGGATATGTTGTCCACGTGATCGATAAACAAAAACCACCAAGGTCGATTAAAAATCCCAAAGCGATTTACTATCGCCTCGACATTCGTTCCTCTTCCATTCAGAAAATTTTTCGTCGTGTAAAGCCGGAAGGGCTTTTTCATTTGGCCGCGCATTTATATGATCGTGAATCCATTGCCAAGCCTATGCTTTCGGTCACGGAAAATATCGAAGGGCTGGTGAATGTGATGGAAGCGTTCCGCGCGTTTGGTACTGGGAAGGTTTGTTTTGCATCGTCGGCAGCTGTCTATGGGAATCAAGAATCTTTGCCTGTGCCAGAGACCGCGCCGATTCATCCGGGCACGCCCTACGGCATTTCGAAATTTACAGGCGAGCAGTATGTGCGATTTTATGGCGAGCACTACAACATTCCGTATACGATTTTGCGTATGTCGAACGTTTATGGGCCTCGACAAAATTCAAGCGCGGAATCAGGTGTGATGGCGATTTTTGCTGATCGATTACTGCGCGGAGAAAACGTCTTTTTGAACAACGACGGAAAAACCATGCGTGATTATTTATTTGTGGAAGACGCGGTGCAAGGATTTGTGAAGGCGTTCGAGCGTGAAGAATCTGGGATTTATAATTTGGGCACGGGCGTGCAAACCTCCACGCGCGCGGTGTACGACGCGATTTGCAAGGCAGTTGGCGTCGAGCGCGAACCAGATTATCGCGAAGACGTGGTGGATGTCCTCAAAGCCAATGCGCTCGATGCCTCGCGCGCAAAAACCTCACTTGGGTGGGCAGCAAAAACGGGCATTGCACAAGGCGTTGAAAAAACCATTGAGTGGTACAAGGCGCGTTAATATGCAAATCATTTCTGAAGATCAACTGCAAAACGCAATCGACGTATTAGCACAGGGCGGGGTGATTGTTTTTCCAACAGAAACGTCGTATGGACTCGGATGTGATGCTACAAATGCCGCAGCAGTTGAGCGAATTTTTGAAATCAAAAGCCGTGATCGCGGGAAAGCTCTGCCTGTGATTCTTCCAGGATTGGAGCGTGCGAGCGAGTTTGTTGTGATGTCCCAAAAAGCCATCGAGTTTGCAACGCGGTATTGGCCAGGGCCACTCAATATCATCGCCCCCATTGCGCCTGGGTCGCCCATTGCGCCAGCATGCGGGCAAGACGGATTTCAGTCTGTGCGTGTGAGCTCGCACCCGATTGCTGCGCGATTGGCACGAGAACTCGACCGGCCAATTGTTGCCACGAGCGCAAATATCTCGGGGCAAGACGCGCTCTACGACGTGGCACTGGTGGAGGCGAGTTTTGTGCATGCCGCGGACAACCCAGACCTGCTTGTAGATGGCGGAGTGCTCCCGCAGGTATTGGCGTCGACCACGGTAAAAATTGTGGACGATGCGCATGAAATTTTAAGGCAGGGTGAAATTCACGTATGATGATGGGCGCAAAAAAATCGTATGGTCAGCACTTCTTGATCAATCAAGGAGTCATTGAAAAAATTGTCGACGCCGTCACAGTGCAAGACGATGACGTGCTTGTGGAAATTGGTCCGGGTCTTGGAGCGCTCAGCACAAAACTCGCCGAGCGTTTTGGCGTGGAGCGCCTTTTGCTCATTGAAGCCGATGCGCGCATGGCAGATCAGGTGCAAGAGAAATTGCCAAGCGTTGATATTCAATTGGGTGACGCGGCCCAGGTCGATTTTGACATCTTACTTGGGGGTCGCTCGTGGGTGCTCATTGGCAATCTTCCGTACAATGCGGCAAGCGCCATTATCATGAATGCGCTTAGCACGAATAATCCGCCAAAGGAATTGGTGGTGATGGTTCAAAAAGAACAAGCCGATCGTATGCTCGCGCAGGCAGGGGAGACGGGTATTTTATCGCTCGCAATTCAACTTCAATGCAATCCAGAGCGTTTATTCCACGTTGCTCCCGGATCGTTTGTGCCGGCGCCTAAGGTGCAATCATCTGTGCTTCGTTTGGTTCCTATTGCGCATGATCGCGCAGAGGTGAAAAAAATTCTTGATCTCGCGCGTATTGGTTTCCAGCATCGCCGGAAGCAATTGGCAGCAAATTTGTCGACCGGGCTCAACATTACCGCGCAAAACGCGAAAGAATCATTGAAATCTTGCGGACTCGACGCGCAGATTCGTGCGCAAGATTTGTCACTGGAAGATTGGAAAAGATTGACGATTTCTATGGACGTTGCACGCAACGTCCCTACGGCGCAGAAATAACTGCGTCGCAATAACAAAAGAGCAATTCCTGTCCACAGCGTTTTTCGCTGTTTTTTGATATAATGTTGGCATCATGAAGCCACAGGAAACACAGCGTGTGGTGATTCGAAAAACACGACCGACCTACTCCAAAGAACATAAAGTAGGATTTATTTTTATTTCGTGTTTTGGGGGATTGGCATTTATTTTGGGGGCATTTTATTTGATCGATCATTTGGGCTCGCCGTTCGACATCGCCTACATTGGGCCGGAGTTCAAAACCACCTCTCAAAAGCAGGCCGAAGAAATCGCTGAGCAAAAAACGCTCGACACCGATGGCGACGGTCTTACGGATTTCAACGAACTCTATGTTCATAAAACGAGTCCGTATTTGCGCGACACCGATGGCGATGGGTATACCGACGATACAGAACTGAAAATTGGCACCGATCCTAATTGCAAGGGAACGGAATGTATGAATGCAGACACGGTGGATCCGTCGGGAACGATCGATCTTGGATTAACGGAAACTGCAGATTCGTCCGCGCTCATCACGGCCACCACGACTTCCACCATGACCGAAGCGGAATCTCTTGAAGCGCTCAAAAATCTTTCCGTGGAAGATGTGCGCGATTTACTGGTGACCGCGGGGATTGATGAACAATCTGTGGAAGCACTTACAGACGACGAAGTGATGGCACTCTACGCCTCGGTACTTGCTGAACTCAATTCCACGTCCTCTGACACAAGCGAATAATGCGATGCAATTGTATGACGTTTCTGCGAACTCTTTATTCACGAATCCGCCCATGCATTTTAGTGATCATGCTTGGTTTGGCGTTGGCGGGTGGGGTGAGTACACCACTTCTCGCACGTGCACAAATGGTCGTAACCGACCCAACCATCGTTACAAAGATGACGGTTCAAGACATTGCAAAACAGGTGTTGAAAATGACGGAAAATGCGATTGTATCATCGGTTGGAAGTTCGCTTTTAAATTTGCTGGTTTCCACGGCAAACCAGGTCGCAGAAACTGCAGCGATTTGGGTGGCAAGTGGTGGCCCGGGGGAAAGCCCACTGGTGGTGAGGGAAGAAATTGGCACGTATTTGAAATATGCGGGGGCGGCAGTGCTCATGCAAACGATTGAAACACTTGATAAGCAATGGGGAGGACTCGCGTCGAATCCAAGAAACATGGCCTTGCTCCGACAGGGACTCATTAATGCAAGTTCCGGCACCGCGCTTAATGCAGATCCGGATTTTGATTTTGAGGCCATGAAGAGCAATTACGACGCATTTTTGGCAACCGTGAATTCCAATAAAGATCTCTCATCAAATGAGCGCACCACGTCGGTGCTTGCGGCGCTCAGTTCGTCATTTGACAGCAATGATTTTTCACAGAGCATGCAAGCATTTGGCGCAGCGTTTATCAATTCTCAGCAGACAGCCAATATCAATACGCAACAACTTCTTGCAAATAGCGGATTTTTAAATCAAACCGATGCAACGAGCGGATACACGACAACTCCCGCGGCTCTGATTCGAGATCAGCTCCAAAATTCGATTCGTATCGCGCAAGAAACCCCGCTTGATATTGGAAAAAGTGCGGCCGCGAGTAATCCGAATTTGCTCACGCAACTTGGGGGGAGCATGGCCTCGGTATTTACAAATACGCTCATGTCAGAACTCATGAAGAAGTTCTACGGCGGCATGTTTGAAGATGTGGGTTCCACGTTCAGTGACAATCCATTTGATCCGGATGCGCTTTCATCTTCTTCACGTGCAAATGCGCAAGCACTCTTCCGCTCGATCAAAACATTCCGCCCTGTGCAGGTGAGTGATTATTCGCTTATCACGGAACTCGCAAGTTGCCCGGCAACATCTCTCAATAGCATTCGTCCGCTTTTTTCTTGTGCCATGGATTCGGCATTTGCCTCGGCTGTAAATCAATCAAGTGCTGGCGGAACTCTTACGGTCGCCGATGCAATTGAGGAGGGATATTTGAATGGAAATTGGGCGCTCATTCCATCGAGCGATACGGCGCGCAATCAAGATCCAAAATGTGCCACGTATGGATTTTGCGCAGGCAATTTAGTGAAACTTCGCAAAGCACGCATTGTGCCAGTTGGATGGGAGCTCGCAGCGGATTCGCAATATAATTCCGCAAGCGATCCGGTAACGCTCCAAGAAGCCATGGACGGTTTTTATGATTGCAATACCGATGGGCAAATTGATGAAAATCACAAATGGTGCCACCTCATTGATCCAAATTGGGTCTTGAAGGCCCCACAAACCACGTGTCGCACCTATGCCTACGGTCAGCTTTTGGAAATGAATGGCTCGAGCAATCGCGCGCAGGAATGTGTGGATATTCAAAGTTGCATTTCGGAAAACGACGACGGCAGTTGCAGTGGAGGCTACGGGTATTGCGTACGGGAACAAAATACCTGGAAGTTTGGAGGCGATTCTTGCCAGTCGCAATTTGCGAGCTGTTTGTCGTTTAGCGATCGCGCCGGGGAAGCCGCGCACTATCTTACAAGCACGGTGGATCGCACCGGGTGTAATGCTGATTCGGTTGGATGTTTGTGGTATTCATCGGTGAAGGAATTACAAGCCGATGGTTCTTACAGTTTCCCAACCATCAACGATACCGCAGTGGCTGCGGCGGCAACTGATGCGTATCAAAATCGGATTTATTTGAATGCAAAAGCTGAAACCTGTAGCGATGCTGCTGCGGGGTGTTCGGAAGTGCTCGCACGCACAAGTGATCTTTCTTTGAATATCCTCTTGAATCCGGGATTTGAAAATGATTTGGACGACAATAGTGAGCCTGACGCGTGGCTTTCATCGGATTGGACCGCACTCACCTATAGTGTTGATCAAACACAAATTCGCACGGGAAAATCCGCGGTGACAACCGGCTCGAGCGAACTGGTGCAATATGGACTCACCTTGAATCAAAGTCGATTCTATAATCTTTCTTTTTACGCAAAGCAGGGTGCAACTGGCACGGGAACAGCCACTGTGACGCTTGATTTAGCCGATGCCTTTGGCGTGGAAACCGTTGACCTTACGGGCACGAGCTATACCGGCGATTGTACGGTGAGTGGAAATACAGTCACAGTCACCGGCGCGCCAACATCCACAAGCTACGAACGATTTGAATGTATTTTCACCGCGCCAACCCTTCTGGATAAAGCCGCGCGCGTGAATGCAGTGCTTTCGGTTGTGACCGGGTCCGCGTGGATCGACGACA
This sequence comes from Patescibacteria group bacterium, assembly GCA_041666205.1. Taxonomy (GTDB): domain Bacteria; phylum Patescibacteriota; class Patescibacteriia; order UBA9934; family UBA9934; genus JBAYHI01. The sequence continues at coordinate 48,917 of JBAYHI010000004.1, read as the reverse complement.
TGCAACTCGAGCAAGGGGAGACGCCAACAAGTTATCACGTGGCATATTCCACTACGCCTCGAAGTTCCTATGTGAAGTTGCCACCGAGCTATCTTGGGTGCACCGGAGGTATTGATGATCCGGCGGCCTGCGCCAATTATGCGCAAATTTGTAGCGCCAACGATGCGGGGTGCTTGCTCTATACGCCAGTGAATGGCGATCCAGATATTTCGGCAATCACGAGCGAACTCGATGTGTGCCCGGCGTCGTGCGTGGGGTACGACACGTATAAGCAAGAGCCGACTCGCTACGAACCAAACGGGGATTTCCCACTCTACTTTATTGCCTCCACGGCCGACACGTGTAAATCCACGGCAGTCGGGTGCGACGAATTTACAAATACAACAACCGAGCAAAACGAGTACTACACCTATCTTCGCGCATGCGTTACCAATGCGCAGGCCGCCGCCAATACAAGCGACGACAATATGGCGGTGTTCTATACCTGGGAAGGGTCCGACGATACGGGCTATCAACTTCGCACCTGGTATTTGCTTGAATCAAACCTCGACAATACATCCTATTCCTACGGAGGTGTTGCAGAAACCAATGTTGGGGCAGCACCGTGTACAACATGGACCGCAAGTGCAAGCGGCATTGCCTGTAGCGACGACAGTGGCGACTTCATTGTGGATCGCTACACGGAAACATGCGACGAACACGACGACATTTACTCCAATCCGGATTGTCGAGAATTTTACGATGCAAATGGCGACCTGCATTACCGCGAATGGGATTATACAGTTACGGTATCGGACCAATGCTCCACCTATCGTAAAACCGAAATCGCCGGGCTTGGAAACGACGGCGATGCCGATGGCGTGGACGATGGACAAGCAAATTGTGAAGACGCGGGTGGCTATTTTGACACGGCGATTTCTACCTGCAAATTCTATGGCTTGAGTTCGGAAAGCATTGAATGTAAAGAAAGTGAAAATGGGTGCCGAAATTATTCTGGCGGTCAAAGCAATAATAGCCGAAAAGTATTTGAAGAATTATTTGAAGGTGGATCCTTGAGCGATTGGGATGCGGGAAGTGCCACCGCGGTTACGCTTTCCAATGAATCCGTTGCAACCGATGGTCACTCCATTGCGTCAGACGGCAATACCATTTGGACCTATTTCTACCAAGAGGCCTGCGCCACCGAAGCGGGTTGTCTTTCTTCGGGTGCGGTGTTGGGAGGTTCATGCACGGTAAATAATGGCGAGAATTATTGCGGAACGCTCACGAATTATTTATACGCAAATAAAACGTATACGCTCACGTTCTGGGCAAAGGGTTCTGGCAAACTCAATATCGGGTTTGATACGGAAGCATCGGGTACGCCATCCATTGATGCTGTCATGGAAAACGGAGTAGAACTCACCGATGAGTGGCAACGCTATTCCGTAGGACCGGTTGATATTTCATCAAGTAAATATCCAACCTTTGGCGATGGATCGGTGATTGTATTCAATCCAACAACGGCTGGTACGTTCTACATCGACAATATCGTTTTGCGTGAAGGGGAAGAAGATTTGACGCTCATTGCAAATTCTTGGTCAACGCCGGCAGTTTGCGATCAAAACTCGCTTGGCAATAATTCTCCGCAATATCACTTAGGGTGTTCTGCCTACACAAGTTCCGAAGGCGATACCGTGAATTTGCGATCATTCAGTCGTTTGTGTAGCGATTCAAGTGTTGGATGTGCGGGCTATTACACCACAGCGCAATCCACTGCAATTGGCTCGGAAATTGTAAACGGCACCTGCTCAAATCCTGGCGGGGCAGTCACCACGGCAACGAATTGTTACTTGTTTGCAACGGGTGGAACATTTGACACGAGCAGTCCAAAGCTTTGCTCCATCATGGCGGGCGAAAGTTCATGCTTATTTGATCTTTCGTATTCGATTTCAGAAGCGGATTTGGCAGGCGACGCACGACTTTCACATATCAGCTTTGGCCCAGAGACCGTGGTTGTACCGGCCGATACGGATCTATTTGCAATCATTGGCGATGGTGATACCTGTTCCTCTGCTGACGCTGGATGCCAAGAACTGGGGGAACCAACGCTCTCGGCAGATCGTTCGATCGTGACTGGTTGGACGTCCACGTATCTTGTGAATGATCCGGATACGTATGCCACGAGTTTGTGCTCGGGCGATGCGGTGATGTGTGAAGAATACGATGCCGGGTCAGATGGAATGTATTATTTCAAAGATCCGGGTGCGAGCGTTTGCGAATATAAGACAAATGTCTTAATCGGAAGCAAGAAATACGACGGTTGGTTTGTAACAGGCACGAGTGATTTCTGCTATGGCACCGGGCGATGCTCAGATAATGGCGCCAGTTGTAGTTTGGATTCGGATTGCCGCACAACGGCACGACCAGATGCAACCTGCACGAAAAATATTGGTTCTTATTTGGTGGGTGGAGAAGTATCGGGCATTTGGCAAAATGGCGACAGCGCCTATAGTGGCATGGTTGGTACCTGCACCTCGGCAGAAAATGGATGCTCGGAATTCCGCGATCCACTTGCGGTCGAAGACGACGAATTCTATACGTCGGCAACCGGAACCTCCTACTACTTTGTAAACAATGGGCGCCTCGAAGATGATGATTTGCAAGGCGCGCAAAAGTGCAATGGCAAGGTGAGCCAAGAAAACGGGTGTGTACTTTTCTACGATACGGGCGACCCAAGCAAAGATTACAACACCAGTGCAACGTATATTTCGAGTGTGCACGCCGATGTGCTCTACGGCGAAGAACCGTATTCGCTGGTGAAACCAATCGATTGCAGTGGTACGAGCACGATTACCGCGCTCGACGGCACCACGGTTGATTTGTGTGCGCAACGTTGCGCGTATAAGAATTTGCTTCTTCACGATACGTCGGGTCAGCCACTCGCAAAGGTGGGATATTCTTATGGCGGATCGTGTCTTGTGGATTCGGATTGTCAAAATTACGAAAGTGATGCGGGCGACATTGTTTCCGGGAGTTGCGAAACGACTGTATCGGGGCTCGTGATCGGAAGCGACGTTCCTGTTACACGTCTTACAAACGACACGAATACGATTTTGCAAGTCGATCGCGATCGTTCCTGTTCGGAATGGCTCACATGCTCGTCGTCTCGTACGGTTTGGGATGAAGAGACCAGTCAATATCAAACCATTTGTGATTCCATTGATTTGTGCACGGAGTATTCCAATTCCGGCGATGCTTCATTCTGTTCCAAGTGGGATCCAGATGATCCAGCCATTGTGCTCGATACCGCGCGCTACGTGGATCGTAATGTTTCGTGGTATGGCGAAGAATATTCCGGCTATGCCGTTCCGGATATTTATCCGGTTCAGCATCTTGATCAAGTAGATATTTCGCCAGAGAAAGTTTGTGCCTTAAAGGACGGATCGTACTATACGGATATTGCGTGTGAGAGCGATACGCCATGTCTTGCGATCGGTGCCGCGTCTCAATACGTTTGTTCTTCAAACATCAACCGCGATTATCGTCTTGGTCTTGCTGCTGGTAGTTGCTCTGGAACCGCAGGGTATGGCGATGCCTGTCAGGTTGGGTATTGCGCAGATTCAGGTTCTGCTTGCACGGCAAATACGGATTGCAATACTGGAAATTGTATTGTGGGAACGTGTTATGCAATTTCCACAACACTCTGTACAAACGATGAGGATTGCACAAACGGCACCTGTCTTTCCGGAGAATGCGCTGTAGAAACCGGAAGTTGTGATTTGAATTATTCTTGTGGCGCGGCCGGTGGCACTTGTATTCCATCGGATATTTCCAAAGTTGGAACCTGCTACCGTGACGAATGTGTTGTTACCATTCAAGGAGCGCAATTCAGTGGAGAAACTGCGGAAGAATCAAGTTGCCGTGCATTCCCAGAAGCGGATTCTCCATTCCCGGATCGGATTGTGAAAACATGGCTTGTTGCAAATGGAACGACAGAAACGGAAACAGTGGAAACCGCGCCAACGGGCGAAAATGCGCGATTTAACGCAACGGCATATTCCACGGTTTCAGGATTTGAACAGGCAAAATATTGTCCGCCGGGTGAGGAATGTGAGTGTTCATACAAGAAAGTTTCTTCGGCTCTTAGTCAGTCAGCGTATTTGGGAGTTGATACGACCATGGATTCATCCTACGGGGTGTGTTCAGGCGGAAGTTTGAACGGCGCGATTTGCCATGAGTCTACAGATTGTTTGAATGATGAGGATCCTGATACAACATCTGCGAGCGAAGGAACGTGTGAGAAAATTACGCGTGAAGATACCATGGTTGGGCTCTCGGGATATTGTTTGGAACGCGACAGCGCCACCAACTTATATGGCGACCGCGCGATTGGGGCATGTCTATCCTGGTTACCGGTTGATCAGTTGAAAGGTCAGACGGATTTGTATGGGAAAGATACGGAGGCTGGATACGATGGAGGAGAAACAGCGTATTGCGCGTATGTAGCGCCGTATGCCAATGTGACGGCAAGTAAAGCTAGCAAGACCGATAGCACAGTTGCCTGTTTGGAACGGAACCGATCGGCTTCCTATTCAGATGCAACCCTGGCAGATGAGTTTGAATCCTGTGTAGCAAATAATGCTGCCTTTGACGGTTGTCCGCCAGGATTTTTCTTGCTTGTCGGTGATTATTGGAAATCTGGTGAGGAAACAACTCATTATAATTATTATTGTAAAGGCGATAGCACAGAAGATAACGACTGCCCGTTTGTCTGTGTGCCAAAAAATGGGTATACAACGGAAGGAGGATTATGCGAAAATGCCGTCACTGGGTACACAGAATTCTATGAGGATTCATGGGAACTGACGGATTTATCGACTATTGATGGTACGACATTTGATTATAGCGGTGATGCATATTGGTATGCTGATCCAGCGGCATTTGATGAAGCTGCGGATGCGGTTCAGGACTGCGTTGCATTGGGGCAAGAGGCCTATCTTGGATGGGTCCAGCGTTATACATATGGCTATACATTGGATGCTGATGAAGAGCAAACAGTAGATGGAGATGGGGGAGGCGCAACTGATGCAACCGGGTTCTACAATTACTCACAAGCATATGAACTCTATCCTGGTTGTAAGGCCGCAACGGTAGTGGATGATGGATTGGGAATTACAGCCGCGGCATATACAGATCGCGTGATGGGACCCGATGGATATACACTCGAGGTTGCAGATGCACTCACCGGTTCATTTGGATACATTCAAACAACAACGCGTGCACGATTCGGTGTTTCGCGAACGCAAACGCAAATAGAGGCCGATGTTGATCCAATGGCACCAATCATTGCTGCGTGTCGTAATACGTCTACGTTTGAAATCACCGCGCCGACATCACTGGGATGCGCGAGTGGAACTAATCCGGTGATCGTGGAAGACTTCACAAATGTTGACGCGCGTTCGTTTGTAAATTTTTCACTTGCTGAGGATAAATCCTTCCCTTGGAAATCCACGTGGGATACCATCGGCATTAGCGAAACGGAATATGGTGTTGGTGGGTCGAGCGTCTCTGGTGTGCACGATATTTTATCGCAGCTTTTTGCAAATAGTATCAGCCAGTTCCAGTTCAATGATGGAATCGAGGACGGAAGCGCTGGCTCTGTGGGAGACGTGGCGTCAGCAGCGATAGAAGACAGCTGGGATGATCGTGAATATGGCACACCTCCAACTGTGATGTCGGTTGACACCAACAATTGCTACGGCTTGTACTGCCGTGAAGGATCGGAAAATGCCATCACGCTCAATGACCAAGAACTCGGCGATCAAAGTGCCGAGGATGGATTCTTCCGCGCCAATGTGAAATTCTTTGCAGCGGCCGGTAAGAATCAACTGCCACTTCGCCGTGTGCTTGTGGATTGGGGGGATGGAACGTCGGGTGCATTGGATCTTACGGGCTCGGAAGAGGCGGACAACTATTATAAGAATCACCGTGGGCTAACCGATGATTCACAAACCACAACCTATTGCGATACCAACGAGGAGTGGGGAATGACGTCGGAAAGCTGTGATCCAAATTACTTCAACTACACGCATAATTATCGTTGCAGTAAATCCACACTCGCCAGTTTGCCACTTTGCGAAGTGAGCGAAATCGATGGCCGTGTGAAAAATAGCCCATGCAAGAGCACCGATGAATCATCGTGTGTGTATCAGCCTCGCGTTCACGTGCGCGACAATTGGGGCTGGTGTTCGGGGAGTTGTAGCAGCACATATGGCCCATTGAATACCGACGATAGTGAAGGGTGTTTTGATGGGTATGACAGTTTAGCTTTGACGGCTGATTTGAGTGAGTGTAATTACGATGAATACCCCACATCTAGCACAGATGTGACTGATCCGTGGGTTTATTATGACGGCGTGATTACGGTGAAGCCTTAGTCCCACAGCGAGCATTGACAAAGCGAAAAAAATATTCGAAACTAAAATCATATCTCCCCAATAATTTGTTGGGGATTTATGTTTAAGAAGAATTGGCCAATTCGAAAATTCATTCGTTTGCCAGAATATGATTATTCGCAGGAGGGATATTATTTTGTGACGATTTGCACAAAATATCGCGGGCAATATTTTGGCAGAATTCAAAATGGGAACATGATTCAAAATATGATCGGAAAAATTGCAAATGAATATTGGATGCAAATTCCGCGACATTTTAATAATGTGTGTTTGGATAAATGGATTATTATGCCGGATCATGTGCATGGGATTATTGTGATAAAAAATAATGAATCCCATGCCGTAGGGGCCAATAATTATTGGCCCCTACAAGATGTGCCATGGCAAACGCAATTATCACAATCGATTTCATCGATCATTCGTGCATATAAAATCGGTGTGGCGAAATGGTGCCATGAAAATCAGATGAATGATTTTCAATGGCAACGTTCATTCCACGATCGCATTATCCGTACCGAATCCGAATTGAATCGCATCCGCGCCTATATAAAAAATAATCCCAAGAATTGGGATTGTGAATCATAAATTTGTAAGGGCCAATAATTATTGGCCTGTTGAGTCTTGGCGGTGGGCCATAAAAAGACAAAACCCCCGTTCGCAGTTGCGATACCGGAGGTTGCGAGGACAGAACGGCCTACCTACTCGTTGAAGAACTCGACGGTGATGCGCGCCACGTAGGGTTCCTCGCCGTAGGCGAATAACAGGCTTTCGGGGAGCCAGATCGTTTCCGACTGGATCACCTCGGCACCATTCTCCGCGAGTTTCCCCGCGAGGTTGACCGTGCCGCCTTCGACCTCGAGCCACGAATCGTTGCCGAGCGTGAGCGGAAGCTCCAGCTTGCCGCTGTTCACATCGGTGAGACCGTGTTGCTGACCGGGTTCGGTGTAGACCTCGCAGTCGTCACCGGTCTCGCCAGCGAAGCAGTCCGTGACTCGGGCGACGCCCATCCAGTAGGCATCGCCGTAGCCCTCCTTGACCGTGGGCTCTTCGCCCTCGGCCACCTCGACCTGATCGATGCTCTCCCGGAACGTCATCATGAACCCGTTGGGGTCCGTGTGGACGGGGAGGAGACCGGCGAGATCGGTATGGGTGATGTCCCCAAACCCGATGAGGTAGGACTTCGGCGCCGGAACAGGGATCGGGGTTCCTGCGTGACCGGTGAAGGGCTCGAGGTCACCGAGGTTCCTCTTGACCGCGATCGGAACCGCGGTGTCCTCGGTGTAGCCCCCGTCCATGTCGGGCACGTACGCCCGCGCGAGCACGAGGCCCTCCCCTTCGGGATCGGGGCCGGTGTCGCCGCCGCAGGCGGTCCAGTGCGCCGCAGCGAACTCGGGGTCGTCGCAGGGGTCGGGATTGCATCCCGCGCCCAGGAACATCACGAAGAGGAGGGCAATCAGAACGAAGAACGAGCGGACCATGGTTCCCTCCAAAGGGAAGTGCCCCGGGCGGGGTGGTCGTTGGGTGCAACTCAAGAGCAAGATCACCCCTGAGTCGCGGTAGGTAGGTCCCACATATCAGAGCTTCGCAAGTGCGTGCCCTGAATGTGGGAAAAGTGGAAGGTTCACGAGGCTTTTCAGGGCCTCTTTCTGTACTAACCGTAGCATAAAAATTGACTTTTGTCAATGTTTTGCTCGGCTTTTTTGGGGGATGAAATGTGGAAAAAGGGGCTAAGATGAGAGGAAAAAGTGAATTGATGTTTGTGGGGTTTGAAACTTTCGTGCATAATCAACACATCAAAATACATATGCAATCACAAGAGAGCGGCACAAAACACTATTATGGAGAACACGGCGACTATCTGAGCGAACATGCTCAGTTTTTAAGCGATGCCGATGTTGAAAAGGACGTTGCATTTTTAGTAAAAGCGCTTGATCTTAATAAGAATCAGCAAATTCTAGATATTGCATGTGGCCAGGGGCGTCATGTTCATGCACTCGCGCGCCATGGATATTGTGTAGATGGAGTTGATTTTTCTTCCCATCTTTTGAATCTTGCAAAAGAGTCAATGAATCAGAATCTAATCTGTACCCCAAATTTTTTTCAGTCCGATGTAATGGAACTTGCGCTTGAGAAAAAATACGATTGCGCCTATTGGTTTTTTTCGGATTTGGCAAATATCAATTTGTCGAAAGCGTTGGGTTCTATTGGAGAAAATATTGTTGTTGGCGGGAGTTTTCTTCTCGATACAGATAATGTTTTTCGTCTCACGAATCATCTTGAGAAGCATCCTGATTCCGATCTCGTGTTTAATGCAGAACGATCAGAGTTAATAGATGCGAGTCATGGGTTGGTGGTGCCATACCCAACGTTTGAGATGTGGAAAGAATTATTTAGCCAGGCAGGATTTTTTATTGAACAAATCTACGGCGATTATCAATTTGGTGGGTATTCAACTTCAAGCCCGCGATTAATTATTGTTGCAAAGAAAATTCATTCTATCTAACTATGCACCTCATCCTCTTATACGGCCCACCGGCCAGTGGGAAACTCACGATCGCAAAATTGCTTGCGAAAGAGACCGGCTATCGACTCTTCCATAATCACTTGGTGGCTGATTTCGTGCATACATTTTTTGAATTTGGGACGGATGAGTTTATCGATCTCGCAACCAAATTACGATCGGAGGCAATCAACGCGGCATTTCAAGCGCATCTTAAGGGTCTAATTATGACGTTTGCCTATGGACTTGAGACAAGGGCGGGGGAGCACGATGATGAGATTTTGAAGTCTATTGCCGAACGCGTCGGGGAAGAAGGTGGTTCGGTTTTGTTTGTGCACTTAACTTGCAACGACGAAGATTTGATGAAGCGTGTGGGGCAAGAGGATCGAAAGGAATTTCACAAACTTACGGACCCGGCTGTGCTCAAGCAGATTTTACACGATTATAAAAAGATAAAAGAAGCAATTCCATTCGCAGAAAGTCTGATGATTGATACAGGAGTTCTGTCGCCTCAAGAAGCCGTGGAAAAGATTCTAAAGGGAGCGACCTAGTATAAAGAAATTTTCGATATTTTAATTTGATTCTTTAAAAGAAAGAACCCGGCAAACCGTGAGGTCTGCCGGGCGCGAGAACGAGGTGGCGATTTTTCGCCTTCAGTCCCCCGAAGGGGAAGAAATGTGGTGGGCTGGGGAGGACTCGAACCTCCGACCTCCAGGCTAAGGACCGCCCGGCGCTCTTGCCACTAAGCTACCAGTCCACTGGAACGAGAAAAAGGTAACACATTCTAAAAAAGGTGTCAAGACTCATCCCCAGCTTTTGTTGAGGCCCGTCAACAACATTCACCAAATAGACATCGGTGAATTCTTTTTTTGTGTTCATGGGCGTCAACAAAAATACCCGCAAATTTCATTGCGTGGCGCATTTTCGTGCGTTACGTTGGATATAGAAACAGGTTGCGAACCTGGAACAGACGAGCGGCTGCAAGGGTCAAAACGCGTTCATGCTTTGCAGACAAACGATGTTCTGGATTTGCTCACAGTTTCCTTGGCCAAGGAAGCGTCTGGGGAGTCGCTTTCTTGGCCCCTGTCCGCTCTCCCATGAAATTTCAAGATCCCGATTCCTCTTTCATGGGAGGTGGATAGTCCATCTCACCTGTCCTCCGAAGCTCTGTGCAACAGAGCGAAGGGGGAATGCCCGGACCTTCAAAAAATTGGTGACGTCATGTTGCGACGCATCTTCAACTGCTTGCTGGGGTTCTACTTCTTCTTCCTCGTGGCCTGCGGGCGGATTCCCGTCACCGCGCCCATGGAAGGCGACTTTGGCGGGCGCGATACCGTCACGGTCGACCTCCCGTTCGAAGACGGCTACGAAACGCGGTGCACGCAGGGCGTGGGTGGCAACTACTCGCATATCTACACGTCCACGGCCTACGACATCGACTTCGACACCCCGAACAACCGCAGCGACCTCATCTTCGCGCCGGTTGGCGGCACCGTGTACGTGCACGACGAAGACGTCTCGCACGGATTCGGTCTGCATCTCAACATCGATCTGGGGGACGGTACCTACATCGTGCTCGCGCACCTCTCTTCCGTGCTCGTCGAAAACGGCGAGGAAGTGGAGGCCGGGGAAATCCTGGGGTTCGAAGGAACCACCGGGGCCTCCACGGGCGATCACGTGCACATGGGCCGGCACCTGGGGGATGCGTCGCTCGACGCCGACATGGGTACGTCCATTCGTGGACTCCGCCTGGCGCTCGAAGGCGACACGGATCCGAGCGAGACTGGCGACGTCATGGCCGAAGACCTGTGGTGCGATCTCTCGTGGGGTCACATCTACCGCTCGACGCTCGCCGTGAACCTCTGGCACCCAAACGGCACGATCGTCACCACGCCCGACCAGAACGATCTCTACCTCCTGGAGGAAGGTGCCCTGCGCAAGTTCCCGAGCGAAACCGCGTTCTGGAACTGGAACTACTCCTACCGCGACAATGTGGCGCTCGTCTCGCCAAGCGAGTTCGACTGCTACAGCACTGGCGCGGACATGCCAGATGGCACCGTGATCGCCTTGCGCGATGACGATGGCGTGGCCTGGCTCTTCGTGGGCCGGTACAACGACCCGAATCGAGTTCGCATGGCTGTGCCCTCGGCCTACGAGGATGAGATCCTCCAAACCTGGGGACTCTCGTCGGCCGGGGTCATGAATATGCACTCGGCGGACATGAGCGGCTTCAACGGCTACCCGTATGCAATCGACTCAGCTGTCTTTCGCGACGGCGCGCTCCTCAAAGAAACCGGAAACAGCGCGGTCTACACCATCTCGGGCGGGGTCGCGCTCCCGATCGATCACTGGGAGACGTTCCTGCTGCAGGACTACTGGGGCCACGAGATCATCGAAGTGCCGTCCGGGGCGATTCAGCATGTGCAAATGCGCGTGGGAAGCTGCGCGCAAGGGGAGTTCTGCCTCACGGCGTCCAAGGCGACGCAGTGCGGGTACGCGCTCCCGGACTTCATTGAAGAAGAGCTGCAAGACACCGGACAAGGGCCCGACGACACGGATTCGGACACCGATACCGAAGCCGAGCCCGAAACCGACATCGTGTACTGCTGGGCCGACCACGATCACGACGGATACGGTTCGGGCGTGAGTCACTACTTCACGGTCGAGCCCGGCGGAACGTGTCACGACGTCGCAATCTACCTCGTTCCTGCGGAAGGGGAGGAAGACTGCAATGACAGCGACGCATCCGTGCACCCCGATGGCAGAGAGATCTGCGAAAATCGGGTGGACGACGACTGCGACTACGCCATCGACGAACGAAGCGACTGCGTGGACGAGAGCTACTCGGCCTCGCGCGAACTCTGCTGGGAAATCGACAGTAGCGGATCGCTCGGGCATCCGCTCTCAAACGCCATCGACGGTGAACTCTGGGTGTACGACCTGGGGTGGTACACGGCCCCGGCTGTGAGCACCTCTGGCACGTTCTCGGATCTGTGTACGGCCATTGCCGGCAGTTCCGGGGATGTGAAGACCGTGAACGGCACGTTCTACGTGGCAATGGAGGACTACAACGAAGACGAAGTTCCGTGGACCGGCGCCCCAGCCGATACCGATAGCGACGACACGGACGATGCCTACCAGTGGTGGATCTGCGCCAACTGGGATGGCAGTGGCGAGTACTCCGGACGATTCGAAATCGACGGTGTTCTCGTCGAGCCCGACGTGGTGAGCAATGGCGGAACGGGGTTTGACTGCGAACTCACGATCCCGTAGCGTCATCTCATTTCTTCTCGCGCCCCAAGGAAGCGGAACTTCCTTTGGGGCGCTTTTTTCTCTGTGTCATTGCGAGGAGCTTCTACGATAATTGGCGACGAAGCAATCTCTTATTCTTGTGTCATTGCGAGGAACTGGTCTAAAAACGGTGACGAAGCAATCTAATGAATATGTTTAGAAGACATCAATATTTTGTTTACATTTTGACCAATCGCACTCACTCGGTTCTTTACACCGGAGTGACCAACGATCTCGTTAGGAGAATACGAGAGCATCGGAATGGGTTCATTCCAGGTTTTACAAAGAAATATCGAGTGAATAAATTAGTCTATTTTGAGTATGGAGATTGGATCGATTCAGCGATTATAAGGGAGAAACAAATAAAGGCTGGATCTCGAAAAAAGAAAGTTCTGTTGGTCGAATCAATAAATCCGAATTGGGAGGATTTATTCGTACAAATCGACGAATAGATTGCTTCGTCGGCCAGGGGCCTCCTCGCAATGACACAAATAAGGGTTTCTTTGGGCCAGCAAAGAAAAGTGGAGGTTAACACTTGTGGGTATCCCGCAATCAAAATCTCCTTGTCGTGATATAATTTCACTACTTATGTCACGAACAGTGACGTTTTTCCGAAAGTTTGCTGATTTCTTAAATCAGCATCGCTACGTTGCGGTTTTTTGCGTGGCGATTTTGTCGTTTTCTATTGTCCACGCCGCGTTTGCACAGGACGATACACTTGGGGTTACGGCAATTAATACCTTGCTCACGGCACTAGCGCTCATCTACAACGTGATTGCTTGGGCACTTGGGAAACTCATTACGCTCACGATCGGCCTTATTATTATTCCGATTTTGGGCTATAACGATTTTGGCACGAGTAATATTATCAGCATTGGGTGGCCACTGGTGCGCGACGTGGTGAACATGTTCATTATTATTTTGCTCCTCATTATTGCCATTAAGACCATGTTTGGTTTGAAGGGGCAGGGGATTAAAGAAGCACAGGATCAAATTCTCAAAATCTTTTTTGCTGTGATCGCTGTTAATTTTAGCCGGCTGATTTGTCTTTTATTTATCGACTTTGGACAGGTGATCATGTTCACATTCGTGAACGCAATCAAAGATATCGCTGCAGGCAACTTTGTGAATATGTTCCAGCTCAATGAACTCATGAGCTTGGACGCAACTGCCATCATGAGTGGTGGCGAAAGTGGAGTCAGCGCATTTGGATATTTGGGAAGCGCTTATGCGGCCGTGGCATTGCTTGGCATGGTGCTTGCCACCCTCGTGATTTTGGCAATGGTATTTATTTATCGCATTGTTTTACTTTGGGTGCTTGTGATTATCTCGCCTCTGGCATTTTTCCTGTGGGGCGCAAAAGATGTTGTTTCCCAAGCAGGCGGACAATCTCAACAATGGTGGTCAAAATTTACGGGCTCCATCATGCTGGGGCCAATCATGACATTTTTCTTGTGGCTTGGGCTTGCTGCGGCAAGCAATGGATCTATTGCTGCAAGTGAAAATTTCGATGAACCTGCCGCGACCGATACGGGTGGAACGCTTTCGGTTGGACTTTATTCTGAAGCATTTCAAGTTGAGAAAATTTTGAGCTTGCTGATTGGCATTGTAATTATTGGCGTTGGATTTCAAGCAGCGAGCGGGTCGGCAAGCGGAATGGGTGGGGTGGCATCGAAGTTTATCAATGAAGGAATGGGTAATCGGCTCATGAAAGGCGCCATTGCTGCGCCGTATACATATGGCAAGAAAGTTGCGGTTGGAACAGCAAAAGGGGCGTGGCGAGTTGGATCTGGGGCTGTCGGAATAGCTGGCGGATTGACCGGCGGTGTGCTTGGCGCTGGTGCTGCCGGAGCAAAAATGGCCGGTGCCGGAGCAAAGACCGCTGGCGCAGAACTTGCTCGCCAGATTGAGCGTCGCACAGGTTATGGCGGTGCCGCCGCTGGTCAGTGGCTGGCGCGTAAAGGGGGCGCAATGGCGCGTGCGGGAGGATTGGGTGCTCCTATTGGTGGATATATTGCAGGTGTTGGTGGTGCTATGGCAGCACGTTCTGCGGCTGACGAAAAAGTTGCTCGCGATAAAGCAAAGAAGGAATTCGAAGGAAAAACATCTTTGGAGCAGGTGCAGGATTTGCGATCGATTATCAATCCAAAGGACAATTTGCTTTTACGCAATCAAGATCGATCTGATGAAGCGATTCGTCGTCTCATGACAGATCCAAAGGCGGCCGGGAAGCTAAAGGAAGAATTGAAAGCTGTGCATGGGGGCAATGAGGATGCGGCTAATGCCGAGTTCGATACGATTTATTCAACGGCCATGCAGCGACTCGAGGATAAGACGGTGCGCGATGCGTTGATTGGAGACGATAAAGAAGGTGCAAAAGCGTTGATGCGTGCCCAAGCTGGTCGACCCGACCTTCTTGAATCCAGCATTCGAGAACAGCAGAAGAAAGCATTGGGTGTTAAGGGTGAACCAACCGCTGAGCAACAAAATACGATTAATGAGAAAACAACGGAAGAGCTCAAAAAACGTCTTGGTGACATGGTTGCAAATCCTGATTTTGATACGCGTTGGCTTTCCAAAAAATCATTGGATTCCGCAGCAATGCGTGAAGCGCTTGAAAATCAACAAACCGGTCGTGTTGATAAGGAAGGGAATGGAGTCACTCTCATGCAAGACGTTATGCGTGGTGTTCGTGTAACTCCAGAAGTCCAAAAGGCCATGCGTGAAGATACGGTAGCGCCTCGAAAAACAAAACAAGGCGATTTGATTTCGTACGATACCCAAGGCGCAAAAGCCGATGATATTGATCGTAATATCCGTGGCGGGCACATTCAAGTTGATACGCTTACCGTTGGAAATCTACAAAATCCTGAAGTATTCAAGGGCGTGATGCTTGCTGGGCAAAAAGGTGCAGATTTGAGCGCGCTTGTTTCTAAGCCCGATGTTTTGGCTGCGTTTGATCAATTGGTGGAGGCTGAGGAAAATAAATACGCGGGAGATACTTCTTCCGAAGCTCAAAAGAAATTACGTAACTTAGCAAAGACACGTTTTGCAGTGGAGCAAAATCCGAGTGCTCTTAGTGTAGATGTGAATTCTGGGGAAGTTTCAGATGAAAAATTACGACCAGCCGTTGCGGAAATTCTTGCGGCGAAACCCGAGATCGTTCTCAAATTCGCTTCAAACACGCTTCAAACCGCAACAGATGCGCAGCCCTTACAACCCTCGCACGTCACTCAGGCTATTACAGAATCTATCAAACCAGAAACGATTCGCAATTGGGTCGAGCAATATTTACAGTCCAATGACAATCGTGTGCGAGCTGATTTGAAGTCAAAGATTTCGGTTGCACGTAATGCATCGCGTGCGGAATATTTCAATCGCCCGCCAGGTGCTGATGCGGTGAAGGCGAAAGCCACAAAAGAAAAGCTCTCTGCGGTTAAGCGCGAGGCGGAATTAGCATTCGTGAAAGTGGATCGTGCTCCGGCACCTGCTCCCGCAGCACCAACAACCCCGTAAGTATTTTTCATGACAAGGAGTGAGATGTTAAAAAATAAGGCAGTCATGAACTACCTGTTTCAGCCCGCAGGGTATGATCAGGTTGTTCGGGTTCTGGAAAAGTATCAGATTGGCGAAGAGCGAGTGGAAGAAGCGCTATTTATTTGTGAAGATATTCTTGCTGGGAAGGAAGAGATTACTCATGCCCCAGCCATCGTGAAAGAGCGATTTGGCCTCACAGATGACGTTGCAAAACAGCTTGCTGCCGACTTGATTGGCCACCGTCTTCTTCCACTCGAAACATTTATTCCAGGTATTGCCGACGCAATAACGTCCTGGGGCGGAAACATTGAGGATTACCCAGATATTCGTATTCAGCAAGAAGAAGAGACTCCAGAGTATCGGGTTAAAAAGATGGCAGAAGCAATGGGCCTGGAGCTTCCAGAAGAATTGATGGATCGGTTCACATATTTGGCAACAGGGTATCTCAAGAAAACACGACCAAAAGAAGCCACGGCAAAAATTTTAAAGCGTTCGTTTGATATTGGCGGATTGGATTTCACCGATACGCAAGTTGAGGGATTTTTTAAGGCGCTCGATCATGTTGAATCGGGTGATGCCGTAGGGGCGGACCCAAGCCTGCCCGCCGAAGCCCCAGGGGCGAAGGAGGGCGTCCGCCCGCTCGAATCGACGGGCAAACGCACGGGTTTGCCCGTACCGGAATCGGAAATTCCATCAGAAGCGAAATCGGAAATGATCCCTGAATCGAATTCGGAAATCGTTCCGGAAAAATTGGAAGATCAAATGCCCGCGCCAGTGGCCGAATCATTGCCAATGGTTCGCGAGCCCGAAGAAGTGATGATCGCCGATGATGCCGTAGGGGCACGGCATGCCGTGCCCGTACAAAACGAAAATGTCGTAGGGGTCGGGTCCCCCGACCCGTCGTCGCAGAATTCGGCGAATCGACCGGGCGAGGAAACCTCGCCCATACGGCAGGGCGCAATCAAAACGCCATTGGCGAGTATTTTGCCAACCGGAAATAATATTGCAAAAGTCGAGGAAAAAATGGTTGAGACGGAGAAATTGGTTGTGCAGCCAGCGCGTATTGTGGAAAAATTGGACGATGCCGTAGGGGCGGACCCAGGCGTCCGCCCGCTCGAATCGACGGGCAAACGCACGGGTTTGCCCGTACAGGAATCGGAAATCGTCCCCGAAAAGAAATCCGAATTCGCCCCGGAGATCGTTTTTGCCGATGTTGATAAATCCGTGGCGCCGGCTGCATCCAAATCGGATGCCGTCGCATCAAAAAAAATTGATGCTCCCGTAGGGGCGGACCCAGGCGTCCGCCCGCTCGAATCGACGGGCAAACGCACGGGTTTGCCCGTACCGCAGGCGCCAGCGAAGAAATCCCCAGCGCAAAATGAATTCGTTCCCGGTGCGGATCCTGTAAAAAATGCGCTTCAGCCCGCAATTGAAATTTCAAAGAAAAATGGCATCAAAAAGAAAACATTTGATTCTGTGGTCGATGCGCATTTGCGTGGCGTGCGAGATCCTCGCCAAACCGAGCGCATGCTTGCAGAGCAATTGAAACTCGAAGGGGAGGATTTGCAAATCATGATGAAGGCGCTCGAAGACGCAAAGCATTTAAAACACGGGGATCAGCCAAAAAAGAATAATTTCCTAACGCCTGCACCAAAAACACCAGCGCTCGCGATTGCCCAAGTTGCAGAAAAATCCGTGCGACCTGAACAGCCTGTGCGTGTGAGTGCTGCACGAACCGCTCTCGAGGAAGAAAAATTGCGTCAACAAAAAATCGTAGCCTCACCGATTGCCCCGTCAAAACCACCAAAAGCCCCGGTGAAACTCACAGCCCCGAGCGTCCCGCCAAGCGATGGGTCGGTTCGAAAAGTCGCTGATGTGAAATTTGCTCGAACGCTGGTGGGACCAGAAGAGGAATTGGGATCCATGACGATTACCGAATTCCGTCGTCTTTCCACAGATCCGGTACAAGCATCTAAAAAGATCGAAGACAAGCTCACACTCTTGGAGGAACAATCCTACGAAGCACGTGTGGGAGGAATTCGTGCGTGGCGTCGAAGCCCGCTCTACGAGATTTACTTGGAAATGACGCGCGAGGCACTGAAATCTGGCACAAGTCTTCCGGAAGTCGCCTCAAATCGACGCAATCTTGGCGAAGAAACATTGAGCCCTGCTGAAATCAAAGCAATCATTGATTTGCATCGACGGATTGGGTTCTAAAAACGGCTTCATGATATAATGCCGGTATGCCAGACCAGTTTGTGGTACCGCAATTTTTGGAGGTAGAAACAAAAATGATTGGGCCGATTACGGGCCGACAGTTTATTATTTTGCTCGTGGTGCTTTTGCTGGATTTTCTTGTTTATAGAATTTTTCTCAATTTAGTTGCCATTCTTATTATCGATATCCCTATTACCGGCATCGGGGTGATTTTTGCATTTGCACGCATCAATGGTCAGCCATTTCACTACATTGTGCTCAATATGATTCAAACATGGCGCAAACCACGCGTTCGTGTTTGGAACAAAGAGTATAGCGATTCCATGCTCCGCACGCGATTAGCAAAAGAGGAAGAAGTGAAAGTCGAAGCTTTGCCGGAAAAAGCCCCACTCCAAGCATCGCGTCTCACGGAGCTTAGTATGACCGTGAATACCGGGGGCGTGTATAAGCCGGAACAAGAATAATATGTTGGGAAATAAACTCGCAAAACAAAAAGCAGGGCCTCCAACGCAACAATATTTGGATATCGCCGAAGTGCGGGAAGATATTGTGGTCATGAAAGACGGCACGCTGCGCGCAGTGCTCATGGTGTCGAGTATTAACTTCGCGCTCAAATCGCAAGACGAACAACAGGCAACGATCCAGGCCTATATGCAGTTTTTGAATGGGCTAGAATATCCCGTGCAAATTGTGGTGCAGTCGCGCAAAATGAATATCGATGCCTATATGCAGGCACTCGACGAGCAGGAAAAAAAGATCAGCAATGAACTCTTGAAAGTGCAGATTCGCGATTATCGATCATTTGTGAGTGATTTGGTGGAGCTTGGGGAAATCATGCAAAAGCGATTTTATTTGGTGATTCCATACGATCCGGCAACCGATAAGCAACGCAATTTCTGGGCAAAACTTCAGGAAGCAATTTCCCCGGCAAAAATTGTGAAGCTCAAAGCCGAGCAATTTGCAGAACGAAAAACAGCCATCATGCAACGCGTGAATATCTTGTCGGGCGCGCTCGGAAGTATGTCGCTGCAAACCGCCATGCTTGATACGCAAAGTCTCATTGAGCTCTACTACTCGGTTTATAACCCGCAGGTTTTTGATCGCCAGAAGATTTCGGACACCACAAAAGTTCGTTTGGAAGAAGGATTCTAACGCAGTGATATGGCAATAGACGTAACAAAGCTTCCGCAATACCAAGCCACACCTCCGGAGGAGAAACCAAAAACCCCGGAGCAACTCAAAGTGATGGCGGAAAAAGAAACGCTCGAAGAGGAGCGTACCTATCGCAAGGGCACGATCACGATCCGTGATTTGATTGCCCCATCTTCGTTTGAAGTGAATCCGGATCATTTGAAACTCGGGAATAAATTCGTGCGCACCATGTTTATTGTCACGTATCCTCGTTATGTTGGGATTGGATGGGGTGCGCCAATCATTAATTACAATGCCACGCTCGATATTGGCATGTTTTTCTACCCGGTAAAATCCGAAGTAATTTTGAAGCAATTGCGAAATCGCGTCGGCATTGTTGAAGCACAAATCATTTCCGACAATGAAAAGGGTGCGCCACGTGATCCGATGCGTGAAACGGCGCTGCAAGACATGGAACAATTGCGCGATGATCTAACGCAGGGGATTGAACACTTTTTCCAATACGCGTTTTACGTCACGCTCTATTGCGATACAAAAGAAGAACTCGATACGCGTACCAATGAAATCGAATCGATTTTCGGAGCCAAACTCATTTATACCAAACGCGGATTCTATCAATCCGAGCAAGGCTTCAATTCAACCATGCCGCTTGGAAACGATGAACTCATGATCACGTTCAACATGAATACGAGTCCGATTGCTTCGTCATTCCCGTTTATTTCATCTGATCTCACAAGCGATCGCGGAATTTTGTACGGCATTAATCGTCACAATAATTCGCTCATTTTATTTGATCGATTTTCGCTCCAAAACGCCAATGCCGTGGTGTTTGCCACTTCGGGTGCTGGAAAAAGTTATAGCGTAAAACTCGAGGTGTTGCGCACCATGATGATGGGAACCGACGTCATCATCATTGACCCGGAAATGGAATATCGCACGCTCTCCGACGCGGTGGGGGGTACGTACGTGAACGTATCGCTTGCGTCAGAAAGTAAAATCAATCCATTTGATTTGCCACGCGCGGTTGGAGAAGAAGGATCGGTTGAAGATTTGCTCCGAAGTGCTGTGATCACGCTCAAAGGTTTGCTACGTATCATGATTGGTCAGCCGATTGGGCAAAGTTCGGTGATTGGGTTTACACCAACCGAAGATAGTACGCTTGATCGCGCCATTATTGAGGCATACGCCAAAAAAGATATTACGCCCGACCTTACGTTCGCGGATTTGGCCGTGGCAGAACCTCCAGTTTTGCAGGATTTGCAAGATGTACTTGAAGGCATGGAAAATACGGGCGATTTAGTGGCGCGCCTCAAGAAATACACCGAAGGCACATTTGCCGGGCTCTTGAATTCGCCAACCACGGTTGAAACGAAAAATCAGCTCGTGATTTTCTCGGTTCGCGATTTGGAAGATGAACTCCGCCCGATGGCAATTTATACGATCGTGAACTACATCTGGAACGTGGTGCGATCAGAGCGCAAAAAGCGTGTGCTCGCCATCGATGAAGCGTGGTGGCTCATGCAACACGAGGATTCGGCGAAATTTATTTTCGCGCTTGTGAAGCGTGCCCGAAAATATTACTTGGGCGTCACCACCATCACCCAAGATGTGAATGACTTTTTGGGAAATCCTTATGGCAAGGCAATTGTCACAAACTCTTCCATGCAATTGTTGCTCAAGCAATCTCCGGCATCGGTTGATTTGATTGCAGAAACGTTCAATCTCACACAGAGCGAAAAGTATTTGCTCATGGAAGCTGCAGTTGGAGAGGGCATTTTCTTTGCCGGTCCAAAACATGCTGCTATTAAAATTGTTGCTTCCTATACCGAAGATCAGCTCATCACCACCAATCCAGAACAATTGCTGGAACTTGAAAAAGCCAAGAAAGAATTTGAGGAATCGTTTGGCACCCAAACCGTGGCACCGGCCACACAACCCGAAGCTACACGCGCGAAAGCTGCACAAGCGCTCGAATCCGCGCCCCTGAAACCCGAAGAACAAGAAAAAGTGGTTGCAACGCCTCCGGCGCAAGTTGCGGTACAGGCACTTCCCACCGAAGAAATAACATAATATGACACGAACGCTAAAAATCATTCTTGGCCTCGTTGGACTCCTCGTATTGGGGGTTTTGATTTGGCTCCTATTTTTCCGCGGGAAGCAGGGCGAAACGCCGATCGTGGAACCCGGCTCTGATACGGGCGAAGTTACTGAGGGCGGGGAAGGCACGGTGGTTATTCCGGGCGATGCAGAACCCGGCTCGATTGCGCGCGCATTTGTGGAGCGCTTCGGTAGTTTTTCCACCGAAGCGGATTACCAGAATGTGACCGATGTGATGGCGCTTTCAACCGTGAGCCTTCAAGATGAGCTTCAGGCCATTGCGGAAGAAGCGCGCGAAAAAGAATCCGGAAATTACTATGGCGTTTCTACGCGTATTCTTGTGATTGATGTTTTGGAGCAGACAGAAACATCGGCGCGTTTGCAAATTACGACCCAGCGACAAGAATCCATTGGGAGCCCGGACAATACCACTGTTCGAATCCAAGAGATTTTGGTGAATCTTGTAAAGAATGGAAGAAGCTGGCTTGTTGATAATTTTGAATGGCAGGAATGACATCGTTTCTTCGAAAGATTTGGAGGTCAGCGGGAGACGCTGTCTTTCCTCGGTTTTGCGTAGCATGCAAAAAAGAGGGGAGTTTGCTGTGTGAACCGTGTGCGAATCAGTGGCAGCCGGAATCACGTCTTGCCCTGGATCCATCGGACGTGATCTGTGAGCATGTATGGTCTTCGGCTTATGCTGATCCGATCACACGCGAGCTCATCTGCTCGTGGAAATATTATTTTGATGCATCTGCTTGGGAGATTCTCAAGAAAAAACTCGGCTCGAATTTCACACGTGTATCGGATCTCATTGCTCGAGAACGCATCGACGCGGTTGTGCCCATTCCATTGCACGACGAGCGCCTGTGTGAGCGAGGGTTTGATCAAGCCGAAACGCTTGCGCGATTCGTTGCAAAGCAAACGAAATTGCCGTGCAGGCAATTGCTTATTCGAACACGAAAAACTGGCAAGCAAGCAGAGCGCACCGAAGATGAGCGCAAATCCGAAATGAAAGATACGCCGTTTGAGACGCTTCAATTTGAAATTCCAAAACGCATTATTCTCATCGACGACGTGTGGACCACAGGATCAACCGCTTCCGCTGCCGCACGTGTCCTTAAGGCTGGGGGAGCGGAGAAGATTTTTATGTACACAATTGCCAAGGGATAAAAAATCACGCGGGTTGGTTTTGTGATAAAATTGAAGTAAATAATCACTGCATTATGTCAAAACAATCATCAGGTATGGGTTACGGAGATCGGGTCCCAGATCGTCGAGAGGCAAATCATGAGACCCCAGAAATGATGATTCCTGAAGCATTCCGTCAGATGGTGGCGCTCCAAAGCCCTGCGGATCGTTATGGGGTCGAAGGGGATATCCGATTGGAACTAGACGCCCGTGTTGATCATGTGGATATCAGCTATCACGATTGGTTGCTTCAACCTGAACTAAAGCAATTTTTTACGGATGACCATGTTCGATTTTTCAATGATCAGCTCAGCAAGAAAGGTGGACGCGATATGCGTTCATTTGAAATTGGAGAGAAGGATCCGGAATTAGCAACGCGCATAAAAAAAATGCGTCAGGAGCGCATGACGGAATTGCAAAAAGAGAAAGACGAACTCGTGAAGGCATTAAGAGAACAGTTGGCACCATGTCGTATTACTGTTGAGATATTCCAGCAACAAAGACGCGTAGATGTTTATAATGAGGGAGGAGATAACGATTATCATGTGTCTATTACTCCTGTGATTGAATGGATGGTTTGTCTTCCAGGGTATAGTCGCAATAAAGGGACATCGATCATAAAAAAAGAGCTTTCACGTGCGAGCTACGATATTGGTGAGGAGATGCCACCCAAAACACAGAATGCTATCCAGGAGGCTCTTGCAGAGGGAAATCGAGAAGCAACCCTATTTTTACAGGAACGATTACGCGCATTGGAGTCTATTGCGACCGCCCAGGTGAGTGCATTGGATGCGCTGAAGAAGAATATTGATGAAGCGGCGATTTTTGATTCAACGTATCAGGTTGATGTACCAATTTATTTATCAAAAGGTCTTGGGCGCGAGGAACGTGATCGATTAATCGCGGATGCGATTGCACAAGGAGAAGCCCCCCGTGTTCGTTATCAAAAGAAGCGTGGATACGATCCATTGGAAAATTATGGTGTAAAAGGAACACGAGCGTGGTATCAGGCGATGGGGGTCAATCTCGATACGGACGTGGTTGCGTTTCCGGAATATGACGAAGAGCGTGCGAAGAGCGATTCTCTCCCTTGGATTGCGGACATGACAAAGCGTAAACAAGAGAAATCCCGTGTTTCACAAGAAGGGAATCAAGGGAAGGCAACAGACAATGCTGTCACGAGTAGCCGTCGACAGGCAGAGGAGGCAGCAGCACAGGCACAAGCGACGGAGGCTGCGAAACGGATTGCGGACGCGGAGCGGATCACGCAAGAGCTTACTCCAGAACTTCGGGCAAAAATTGAGGCTGAACTGAGCGATCTTGAAGCACTTGGACTTATTCTGAGTACGTTACCTACTACAACCCCAGAAGCAAAGATTTTTATTGGGCGTTTGCCAATCGCCCTGATTCGTCAATTGCGTTCTGATTATTCTGCACAACGGAAGGGGAAAGAGTTGATTGCAGATGCAGAAAAAATCAAGAACGACTATCTACGTCTCATGGATCAAAAAAAGATTAACCAGGAGATTCCGAAATTAAAAGATCGGACTCTTGCATTACTAGAAGATTGGCATTCTATTCCAGAGCGTGTTCAATCCGACGATGCGCAGATTATTATTCTTGAGGGGCTTTTCATAAGAGATGGAGTTCCTGCGACGGATGAAGCGCTTCAACAGGAAATTTCTGCACGATTTTTAAAAGATCCTTGGCACCGGACTATTGAGCAGGCAATGAATGAAGTGCTCTCGGAGATTATTCTTGCTGACAAAAAATCCTAATAAAAATGCAACAGCCACCCCGTGAGCGAGGTGGCCGTGAAGACGACGGGGGTCATGTGATGCGGAAATCAGGGTCGAACACGCCCCAGGAATAGTCTGCGTAGTAAGCAGGAATCCCCCCGGGTATGAGAATGTTCTCCGAACCATTCCCACCATTCAGGTCTTGGTTGGCCACGATATTGCGGTAAGCGGCGTTGTCCCCTGTTCTTTGGTACGAAAGCTCGCCACGCCCGCCATTCCAAATGCGTTTTTCGCAGGCGTCGAGAACTGCGGCACGAACGATTCTTCTCATGGGGAGATGTTCAAGATGCTTAATGTGTTCAAACACGTGCATCCACCAGATCGGGCGAAACACGTGGACGTTCGGATCTCGAGCAAGCATCGTGATCAGGTTAATGATCGCGCGTGGGGATCCGGTGCGATGCCACACGAGGCACATGTCAATTTCGCCGGGGAATATGGAACGGGCAATATCATCCGTGCCCGTGATTTGTTCAAATCCCTCCTGTCCGCGCAGAATACGGCACATGCCATGGAAGTAGCATGCGGTGATCTGTTCTGTAGTCCAGACCCGCTGCATCTTAGGTTTGTCGGGCATGGAATGAACTCCTGTGAAGGGACCCATTAGATTCGCATGTTGAGGCGTTTTTGTCAAACGAAAAATCACCGCAATGGTGATTCTATTATTGGAATATGGTGCGCCCGGCACGACTTGAACGTACGACCCTCAGCTCCGCAAGCTGATGCTCTATCCAACTGAGCTACGGGCGCATTTTTCTGCGTTTTGCCTACAGTTTATACATCCGTTTGACCGCATCTGTCAAGTGTTCATCCTCGCGTTCAAGGTTCTCAAAAACGAATGGAAGCAAGGTGGAACGCAAGACATTTGGGTCCACATCTCCAATCTGGATAGTAATCAGTGGTCGCCAAATTTTGTGGAAATCTATATAAAGAATTTGAACTTCCGGTGGCTGATAGATGATCGAAAAATCTTTGATCTCTTGGTAGGGATAAAACTCGTCCCCAAAGACAATCCCCAGGGATGTGATATAAACCTTAATCTGACGCGAAGGCCGAAGACTATTCACAACAATAATCACTGCGATAATAAGGATGATAATGGCGAATAAATAATTCGCTGCCAAAACTGCATAGACCGTAAGCGCGACCCCAATGGAGCCCATCACGACGTACCAAAGACGGCTTCGTTCCGCGGGAGGATTATCCCAGGTCTCCCAAGAGAGCAGCTCGTCGCCAACATCAACTTCCTCAAATTGTTCCTCTTGAGGCTCTTCCTGTGGCTTTTCTTCGTCTTTTTGCAATTCCTCTTCCATACGTTTGTATTATAGCAGATTGGGTACTTGATTTCATAGCGAAAATTTGCTATCCTGTTGCCACGTTGGAGAGGTGGCTGAGTGGCCGAAAGCAGCACACTGCTAATGTGCTGACTACGAAAGTGGTCCGTGGGTTCGAATCCCACCCTCTCCGCCACGTTTTATTTGGGATCATTTGAAATTTTTTTGTGGAGAGGTGTCTGAGTGGTCGAAAGAGACGGTCTTGAAAACCGTTATACCAGAAATGGTATCGTGGGTTCGAATCCCACCCTCTCCGCCATAAAAAACTCACAGCTTCGGCTGTGGGTTTTTTATTCTGAAGTGGGATTCGAACGGGTTGGAAGCGAGGCTTGATGATTCGTAGCCGAGCGATCGAAAATCTGCCAGCGGCAGGTTTTCGCCAACCCAGGACAGAGTGAGTGAAACGAACGACGAAAAATCCCACCCTCTCCGCCATGAATCATAAAATAAAGAATCACCCTATCGGTGATTTTTTTGTTGTGTATAAAACTGAATTGAAAAAAGATTGTGCTATAATTAGAGCAATCTTAATCTTTTTTGTATGCGAGGAAAACATCATTCCATGGCCTTAGCCCTTGGTGCTACGTTAGCGTTCATCCATCTTGCTTGGCTCATTCTTGTGGCGACAAAACTCGCTGCACCACTCATGGATTTCATTTTGGGTCTTCATCACATGGAGCTTGAGTACACCATGCTCGATTTCGATCTTGGGAAGGCGGTTCTCTTGCTCGTCATCACGTTTGCCATCGGATATGGGATTGGGTGGATCTTCTCGCTTTGCCATCACTGCAAGAAATAGGATTCGTTTGATACATGAAAACAACCCCGCCTCTCGCGAGAGGCGGGGTTGTTTTTTATAGGCAGAGCTTTCATTTTTTGTCGTTCTGCGATATACTCGCGCAGATATGGAAGAAGGCTTGCAAAAACAGGTTCAATTCTTGAAAGGCATTGGGCCAAAGAAGGCTCGTGACTTTGCGCGACTTGGCGTGGAAACGCTATCGGATGCACTATTTGATTTTCCGTTTCGCTACGACGATCTCTCACAGCGCGTGGATATTGCCTCAGTTCAGGCCGGGCAAAAGGTCACGATTCGTGGCACGATTTCGGTCATCAAGAATCGTCGTAGCGCGGCAAATCGTCGCATGATGGTGACGGAGGCAATCATCGAAGATGGCACGGGAAAAATTCAAGCCATTTGGTTTCACCAGGGATTTCTCACAAAAACCTTGAAAGTTGGCACGCTTGTTTCGCTTGCAGGCAAGGTGGACGATCGCTACGGACTGTCGCTTGTGAATCCTGTTTACGAGATTTTGGGAAGCTCTGCGGTCACCAAACATACGGGTCGCATTGTGCCAATGTATTCGCTCACAAGCGATTTGACGCAAAAGGTGCGTCGACGCGTTGTTGAAGAGGCAATGGTCTATTTGCCCGATGTTGCAGATTGGCTTCCGCAGGAAATTTTGGAACGTCAAAAATTGTTGGCCTTGCAAGACGCCATTCGCACCATGCATTTTCCAAACTCGCTCGACGAGCAGGGCGTTGCACTCACGCGTTTGAAGTTCAATGAATTTTTCCTGCACCATCTTTTGTACGCAAAAGTGCGTCGCGAGTTGCAGCATCAAACCGCGCCAAAGATTGCGTTCAATGAGAAAAAGGTAAAAGAATTTATCGCCTCGCTTCCGTTTACCCTCACCGACGCGCAACGCAAAGCCATGTGGGCGGTATTCCGCGACATGGAGAAAGAAACCCCTATGAATCGCTTGCTCGAAGGCGACGTGGGAACTGGAAAAACGCTCGTCGCAGCAGCGGCCGCGTGGAATTGTGCGTCACAAGGATGGCAAAGCGCCATGCTCGCCCCAACCGAAATCTTGGCGGATCAGCATGAAAAAACCATGCTGCGATTTGCTGGGGAGTTTATGTCGATTGCAATCCTTACGCGCACCAAGCGTCGCGTGAATGGAAAAGACGTCACACGCAAGCAAATGCTTGATGCGATTTCAAACGGCAAAATCGATTTTATTGTTGGCACGCACGCACTCTTATCTGATGAAATTTTGTTTAATCGTCTTGCATTCATCGTCGTCGATGAGCAACACCGTTTTGGCGTGAAGCAGCGTAAAACGTTGAAGGATCGCGAGGGCGATGAAAACGGCATTCCGCATTTACTTTCCATGACGGCTACGCCAATTCCACGATCTTTAGCTCTCGTTTTGTATGGGGACTTGGATCGCTCCATGCTTGATGAATATCCGGAAGGCCGAAAACCCATTAAGACGGAATTGGTGGAAGAACAAAATGAAGAGGCGGCGCATGAATTTATGCGTGAAGAAATGCGTGCCGGACGTCAGGTCTTCGTGGTCTGTCCACTCATTGAGGAAAGCGATGCGCTTGGGGCAAAGTCCGTACAAGAAATTTATGAGCGATTTACAGAAGGTCCGTTTAAGGAATTTCGTATTGGGATGCTTCACGGCAAGCTCAAAACAAATGAAAAAGACGAGGAGATGAGTAAGTTCGTGAGCGGGGAAACACAGATGCTCATATCAACAACCGTGGTGGAAGTTGGGGTGGATGTACCAAATGCAACGGTTATGTACATCGAAGGCGCGGAGCGATTCGGGTTGGCGCAGCTCCATCAGCTTCGTGGACGCGTTGGGCGAGGAAAAGACGCGAGTCGTTGTTTTTTGCATCCGTCCGATCAGCTTGGATCGCTTGCGCGCGAACGATTGCTGACGGTTGTGCGCAGTCAAAATGGATTTGAGCTCGCGGATAAAGATTTGGAATTGCGAGGACCAGGAAATATCTTTGGCCTCGATCAATCCGGGTTTGATCAATTCAAATTAGGTACCATTGCCGACATTGATTTGATTTCCGTCGCACGCGACGAAGCAAAAGAAATCCTCGACACCGATCCCGATTTCGAAGATCATCCAGTTTTAGGCGATCGTGTTCGGGAATATATTGAAGAAGTGCATTTCGAATAACTCACGTTCGTCATCCTGAGCGCTAGCGAAGGATCTCTCGATAATTATCTTGAGATTCTTCACTGCGTTCAGAATGACGGCGGTGAGGAGGCCTTTGGTCGACGAAGCAATCTATTCGATTGGATTGCTTCGCCCAGCCTGGCTGGGCTCGCAATGACACAGGGAGAGCAGATCCGCCATGTGTTTTGCGGTGTCTGGAGCAATCACATGGGAGAAGCCGAGTCGTTCGGCTTCTTTTTTGCGTCGTTCCAAAAGCGGAATGGATCGAATGTCGCCCCCGAGTCCCATTTCGCCCATGACGACGAGATTTTTTGGCAGGGGTTTATTTTGAAGGGAGGAAAGAATTGCGGCACATACGGCCGCGTCCGCTGCAGGCTCGTGAAGCTCCATACCACCCACAACGTTCACGTAAACGTCTGTGGTACTCACGTTGGCTCGCGCAAATTTCTGGAGGATTGCCAGAAGCATATGCAAACGCCCGGCATCAAATCCCGAGGTGCGACGAATGGGATTTGGGTAAACACTTTTCTCGGCAAGTGCTTGAATCTCCAAGAGGAACGGACGTGTGCCTTCAATCGAGCATGTGACGACCGATCCGGGATTTCCCGTGCGTTCTTCCAAAAAACGTGCAGATGGATTCTCAACTCCGACGAGTCCTTTTCCGGTCATCTCAAATACGCCAACCTCTTCGGTGCTTCCGAATCGATGTTTTGAAGGGCGCAGTAATCGGTAAAAAGAATTCTTGTCGCCTTCGAGTGTCAAAACCGTGTCCACCAAATGTTCGAGGGTTTTGGGTCCTGCCACGCTTCCATCTTTTGTCATCTGGCCAATTAGGAGCACGGGCGTATTGGTCGACTTGGCATACTGGATGAGCTCAGCTGTTGCAGCGCGCACAGAAAGGGGAGTACCGGCGATTGATTCCACGCCGTCGGTCATCATGGTTTGAATGGAGTCGATAATGAGAAGCGAGGGCGCAATGGAATTCGATGCGGCGATAATCGAATGCACTTCGGTTGAATTTGAAAAAAGAATTGAAGTTGGAACAATTCCCAGACGCTCAAATCGCAAGAGAACCTGACCTTCGGATTCCTCACCTGAAACGTAATAGCAAGGTTTTTCTTTTGAAAATGTTGAAGCGAGTTCTGCTACGAGTGTGGACTTTCCAATGCCAGGTTCGCCAGCAAGAAGCGTGACCGACCCGGGCACAAGCCCACCGGAGAGCACTCGGTCGAGCTCCGCAATTCCAGTTGGAAGATGTCGCGCATGCGAATTTTTGCTTTCGCTGAGAATTAGAAAAGGCGCTTTTTGCGCCTCCTTTAGTTGTTTTGGTTTTGCCGTCGTCTGACTTTCTTCGACGATTGTGCTCCATTGCCCACATTCCGTGCACCGGCCTTGCCACTTATGATATTGCGTATCGCAATGAGAACAAACAAACATAGTTATTGTCGGATTACGTATTTATCATACCCGTCTGTGTCATAATCGCAAAAGTCCGTTAGGTCATCAACACTAACAGCTTGGCATGCGCGGCCCTTTTTCCCTCCAGCTGAATCTGATGTTTTCCCATCACCCAAATACATAAGAACATGACCCCAAAGAAGTGTTTTTGTAGAGTCGGCTGGGTCTTTTACGGATTTCCATCCAATCAAGTCTCCGGGAACAAGCGCGACACCGTTCACGCTTAATTCATCACAAGACGTAATTTTTTCTGCTCTCGAATCGCTAAATATTGCTGTGGTCCCTTGCGCTCCGTCGACTCCTTCTAATCCTTTGCAATCCTGAAGATAAGCTACATACGCGGAACAATCAAGACAGAGTTTTCCCTCGGGACAAAATGTACTGTAGGGAGTTCCATCGGGTGCAAGATATGTTTCTGCAGAAAATGGAGGCTGACCAGGTTGGTGACCTCCTCCAAATCGATAGCAAACATTCCCAACTGCAGCTTCCGCAATTTCTAGAAGACTATAGTCTGCAGAACATTTAAAACTCTCAGGAACATTGCTTGTGTCAAGACTGAGTGATCCACCGGTATCCCCAGACTCTGAAATCATCTCCTTGCGGTCAATGACTTGAATGACCAGCGAATCGAACGCTACCGTGCTTGGATCGATTAAAAATGCGAGCGTATAGCATCCAAAAAGGAGGGCTAGTCCAAAGATGGCTTTTACAATGCGATCTTTTGCTTTCCCGACTTTTCCTACGTCTCCCGCTGCAATGACCCACTGGAGTCCTCCCACCATCAGCAGAACGACCGCACATAAACTTCCGGCTGCAAGGAGCCATTGGTATACCGCTTCAACATAGCGTCCAAGTAAATTGGATTCAATATTTTTCCCGTCGCCGAAAAAACTATCAGAAAGTTCCGGATCAAATCCGGGAATTTCTACGCTAAGGCGTGGGGTGAGAGCATCCTCAATGGGGTCAACATTATCTCCGACCATTCCGTAGATCACGGATTGTGCAGCACCATCGGCAATACATTGTACGGCAAACGAGCGGATGAGGTTTTTTCCCGCGTCGATTTGTGTGCATGCTGCTCTGCAATCGTCATAGAGGTCTGACATATCTGTTGCGGCAATCGTGACAGGTTCCGCAGAGGCATCGGTTTTATAGCAAATACACGAGAATGTATTTGGCGTACAATCCAAAATTGAAGCAGCAAACACGTATTGTGGGAACGTGAGCAGCAAGAAGGCTCCGATGAGAAATAAGCGTTTCATGTACCAAGTAATGCATTAATTTTTACCCGAAGTTCATTCACAGAAATTGCGCCGGTAATACGTTCCTCTCCAATAAAGAGCGTGGGAGCGGTGGTGAGATTGAGTGCATTTCCTTGCGTGGCACTTTCTTCCACAAGACTGCGCGTTTTTTCTTTATTCAAACAGCGGGTGAACGCACCTTCGCGCAGCTCCAGTTCACGCGCGGCTCCGATATAGAGTTCATCGCCTAAATCAAATTGATGTCGTACAAGTAAATCTGCATATTCAAAGAATCGATTTTGCTTATCTGCACAGCGCGCGGCAATGGCAGCGCGTTCGCTTTCCGGATCAAGCGTTGCATTTGGAAAATCTTTCCACACCACCATCACCGTATCAGGGAATTCAAGTAGGACGGTTTGCAGGGTTGCATACACGTCGGAAGAAATTTCCGATGCAAAATCTCCAAACAGCACAAGAATGACAGAAGGAGACGTAGCCCCACTCATCGGGTCAGACGATAAGAGCACGGGTTTGGTGATGGCTTCGGCATCGGTAAACTCGATTTGATCGCCTTTGAGCATGGTGACAATGAGCGCAATAAGCACAAGGGAAGCAATAGTGCTAAGCGCGGTCATGATGACGCCGAAGTATTTCATAGGTTCGAGAGCACAATGGAATTAAGACGGCCGTATTGATCGGTAAAGTATAAAATGTTGCCGTCATCGGAAACGGACAGATTGGTCATTTGCACATTGGTAACCGGGCTCGTGAGGAGTCGTGAAGAGCCGGTGGAGAGATTTAAGATGTAAACGTCGTCAAAGGCGGTGACAAGACGATGGTCATACCCGCTTTGCGTCGGCACGCTACGTGGCACTGCGCAATAGGCGAGTGCATCGTCTTTGAATGTGCATTTTTCAACCCACGTTGGTAAATTCGTTGCTTTGCGTGTTTTTCCATCGGCGCTCGAATACCAGAGGACGGGCTTATAATCGTTGGATGGATTGGCAACGGAGTAGAAAAGGTGTGTGCCGTTTGGCGACCAAATTGCTTCAAAATGGCCTCCGTCCACAATGAGCCCAACCGGAGCATTTCCATTGGAATCAATGAGATAAATTTCTTGTCGACCAAAGGCGGATTGCACGCCACCGGTTGCAGAAAATGCCACCACATTATTGTTTGGCGACCAGGTTGGGGTGATATAGGCTTCATTGTCCCCAAGGTTTGCAATGGACTCGGCCTGCGATCCGTCCGCACTTGCCAGGACGAGTTGATCATTTCCAGGAGTCGAGCTCATGCTTTTTGTCACGATGGTTTCTCCGTCGGTTGAGAATTCAAATTCCGTCCAATGTGACGGCAAGGTCGTTTGTGTTTGTGAGGCAAAGTTGTAAACGATATTTGTGCCATCTGGAAATTCAATCACCGCGCGTGCGGCATCATCTGAAAACGTCACGGACGATGCTTTCGGGAAGACATCGCTTGAGAGTTTTACAATATTGCCGGCTTTGTCGATGGTGTAGAAAAGGCCATCGGTTGGATTGTAAAACGCTACTTTATTTCCGCCGGTAATGGTTGGCGATACAATCGCCGACGACGTGAGCTGCGCGGGAATTACTTGGCCTTCTGGCAATTCTTCCGCTGGCGTCAGCACGCCTGCACCCGGCTCGGTTGTTGTGCCAGTTGTTTCGTGCCCGGTGGTTGTATCACTTCCAGGAAGCACGCCAGTTTCAACGGGTGTTTCCACAGGCGTTTCAATGAGCGATGGCGCGCCTCGGAACATTAAAAACCATAATCCAAATGCAATCACAGCCGTGACGCCAAGGAAGCCAGTTATGCGAATGTAGAAACGTGTACGTTCAGTCATCATAAAATGCTAAAAAAGAGAAGAGGTCCAGCTCACGAGTGGGCCAAGAATATAATAGCCCTGTGAAAATCCCATAATGCCAAGGCCGATAAATGCGAGGAGCACGTTCACCACACCGAAAATAACAAGAAGAAGGAGGGCGGCTACGATGACCCAAGGGAAATCAAAAATAATTGCTTGCGCTTGGAGAAGAGGCGGATCGCTTGATTTAATAGGTAATCCATTTGGTTCAATAAAGCTCAATGCTCCGGGTAAGAAATCTTTTCCGTGAAATGCGATTGTTTTAATCACCTGATACAGCGTGACAATGAACCCTGCGCCAAACCACGTCCACGCCGTTTCTCCGGGGGTATCAACCACGGCACCGCGACCGAAAAGACGCCACAACATGTCGCGAGCATATTTTGTTGCTTGTTCTTTTAGTGGAGCGGCAATCTTCGTATTCAAAACGTCCTTGGCTTTTCCTTTGAGTTGTGAAGAAATATTGTTTCCGACGCCTCCAAGTTGCGATTGCTGATTTTGCCAGTCAATGTCTCGCATGCGGTTCTCATAGTCACCAATGCTTTCTTCAACACTCTCTCTATCATCTATATTTGGATCATTACGCAGGCCCTCTGCTTCCGCAACCGCATAATTGTTTTGTTGAATCCGATTTTGCATTTGCGCTTGGAGCATGGTGTGCAGGTATTGTTTTTGCATCGCGCGTTCGTCTTGTGCAAGAAGTTGTTTATTGTCTATTTCTGGTAGGCGTTGCGTGGGAATACGACGCGCTGTGCGATCGCCAAAACGCGCGCCACGTTCGCGTCGCGTTGCTTGTTGTGACATGAGAAATTGTGCGGAAGGTGACGGCCGGAGATTCTCCGCAAGGGCGTCTGCCATACGCACAGATTATACCTCAAGAAAACGCTTTTCCGAAGCGTTGTTTCCACAGAAACGATGGGTGCTAGCGGACGTAAAATGAACCGTCTTTTTTCTGTGCAATGGTCATGCGGCGGGGTGCAGATTTTGTGCCGTGCATGAGGCGCTCCAAGACAAGATGTTCGATTTCTTTTTCCACGAGGTGAATGACGTCGCGGGCATTGGCGTGCGCGGGTGCTTTTTTGATAATCGCTTTGGTGATGGAGGGCGAAATAATCGTTTGAATTTGGTGGATTCCAAGACGGCTCGCAATCGCGTGGAGTTCTTTTTGTGCAATCGCCTCAAGCGACGTTTTTGTGAGGGGGTGAAAAAGCGCAATCGTGCCAAGGCGCCCCACGAGCTCACGACTGAGTTTTTCCTCGAGGAGTTTTTTTGTTTGTTCCGCATGTGCGGCGTCTCCATCTGAGCGACTTCCGGCAAATCCAAGACTCGATCCGTCAAAATGCGCATTGCCGATATTTGAGGTGAGCACAATAATCGCGTGCGAGAAATCCAGGTGAACGCCGGTTGCGTCGGTCAGGGTGCCGGTATCGAGGATTTGCAAAAGCAAGCGATGCACATCTTCGTGCGCTTTTTCAATTTCATCAAAAAGAATAATCGAGTGTGGATGGGTTTTGAGCTGGTCTGCCAGGGGCGTTGATTCACGGTATCCCACATATCCAGCAGGCGCGCCCAAGAGTTTGCTTACGGTGTGACGCTCGGCATATTCGGACATATCTAGGCGCAAAAACGATGCGGGATCGTTGAAAAGGGTTGTGGCTAGCGTTTTGGCAAGTTCGGTTTTCCCAACGCCCGAGGGGCCCATGAAGAGGAACGACGCAAGTGGTCCGGGCGTGCGACCAAGCCCAAGAAATGCTTTTTGAATCGATTTCGATACGGTTGCGAGCACGTCGTCTTGTCCAAAAATGGATTGCCCAAGTAGATGGGGCAAGCGTGCGAGTGTTGTGGTATTTTTGGTAATCAACCGTTCCACGGGAATTCGGGTCATTTGCGAGGTGATGGTTAAAATATCTGCAGGCAGGACCTCTTTTTGTTTCCCGCGCATGGCAACCAGGGCGCCGGCTTCATCCAAAAGATCAATGGCTTTATCGGGAAATTGTTTTTGTGAAAAGTAACGCGAGGACACATCAAGAATTTGATGCAGGGTGTCTTTGGGATAGGTGACGTGATGGAAGGTTTCGTAATAGGGGAGAATTCCGCAAAGAATTTTTTCCGTTTCCTCACGCGTCGGTTCTTCGACGTGAATGTAATGGAATCGGCGTTCAAGCGCGCCGTCGCTTTCGATGAATTTTTTATACTCCGATCGTGTGGTTGCGCCAATGCAATGCAATTCACCGCGCGCAAGCGCAGGTTTTAGAATATGCGCAGCATCGAGCGATCCGGTGGCGGCACCTGCGCCCATCATGGCATGTACTTCGTCAATGAAGAGAATAATTTCCGGGTGTTCACCCACTTCTTCAATGAGCTCACGCAAGCGCGATTCAAATTCTCCGCGATACATGGTGCCGGCAATGAGGCCTGGCAAATCAAGGCGAAAAATACGTTTGCCCTGAAGCATTGTGGGGACGTTTTTCTCCACAATACGTTTTGCAAGTCCTTCAACGATTGCGGTTTTCCCCACACCCGGTTCGCCAACGAGGATCGGATTATTTTTTGTTTTGCGCAGTAAAATTTGCGTGAGGCGCACAAGCTCGGGTTCGCGGCCAATGACGGGGTGAAACGCTTCTGCGGTTTTTGGATCGGTGAGCTCATCACAAAACGCTTCAAGCGCTGGGTGATCACTTGTTTCCTCTTCGGCATCGTCGGCAAGATGAGGCATCATCGTATCTTCGGTTGGGGTGGTTGCGATGCGGGAAAACAGCGAGGTGGTTTTGAGGACAATGCCAATGTGGCGAGAAAGGAGCGCAGTGTCGGTGTTGAGATCACCCAAAAGCGTGGTGATTTCTTTTGATTGAATTTGCAATAATCCGGAGAGCAAATGTTCGGTGCCAACAAAGCGATGCTCGAAGTTATGCGCAATGGTGACGGCTTGCTCAATGGCGTTTTTTGATTCAAGCGAAAGCGCTGGCATACCACTCGATTCAGGAGGATGAATTTCCGCGGGAATGGCGCCTACGATGGTTTGGAGCAAAGCTTTTTCTACGCCGGATTTTTCCAGAATCTCCGAAGCCATACATCCGCTTTGTGTGCCAAGTGCCCACAGCAAATGCGTGGGGCGCACCTCGGTTTCTTTTTGCTCAACCGCAAGACAGAGCGCTCGCGTGAACACGTCTTTTAAGTGTTGCGTGAATTTTTGAATGACGTCGTTCATGTGGCGTGTGATCCGTTTCGAATTTGTTCAATACGCTGTGCAATCGGCGGATGCGTTAAAAAGAGTTGTTTATACCACGGGGTGTGCGCAAGCGTATTGGTGTGAAACGGATCAGCAATATAGAGGTGCGCGGTGGCATGCGTGGCGCGTTTCACCTGGCCGGTATAGCCGGAGATTTTTTGCAAAGCGCTCGCCAGTCCTTCTGGGTAGCGCGTAAGCAAAACCCCATCTGCATCGGCGAGATATTCGCGTGACCTTGAAATCGCCAAACGAATCACTTGCGCGATAAGCGGGGAAAGAAGTCCCAAGATGACGGCAATACCAAGGGCTGCGATAAAGAAAATTTCCGAATCGCGTGAATTACTTTTTCGAAATAGATTGAGCCGGAGTAATAAATCCGACGTCAAAATAATGAGACCAACGAGCACAACCACAATGGTCATGAGCCGGATGTCGTAGTTTTTGATGTGGGAGAGTTCGTGCGCAATGACGCCTTCGACTTCTTGTTTGGAAAGCATGTGCAAGAGTCCGGTTGTGAGCGCAATCGAAGCATGCTTTGGGTCTCGGCCGGTTGCGAAGGCATTTGGCGCCTCGTCGGTAATGATGTAAATGGCAGGCGTTGGGATGCCGGCGGTGATGGAGAGATTTTCAACGAGTCGGTAAATTTCCGGGTTATCTTGTTTGGCAATCGGTTTTGCGCCCTGCAAGGAAAGCGTGATTTTGTCACTCCAATAAAAACTCGCGGTTGCATAGCAAATTGAAAATACCGTTGCCAAGAAAACCGATTGATACGCATCAAATCCAAGGACGAATCCCAAGAGGGAAAGAAGCGCAATCGCAAAGATGGAGAAAAAAATCAGGAGCGCGGTTGTTTTTCGTTTGTTGGCCGTGATTTGTTGGTACATAGAGACGATGAAGGCGGCCCTCAAAACAAGGTCCGCCTTCAAAAAGAATTATGTAGAACTTAGAATTGAACCTTTGGGGCGGTATTTACTTCCTCTGGAGCATCGAAGAATTCGTATTTTTTGAATCCGAGCATGCCACCAATCATATTGGTTGGGAATACCTGAAGTTTGGTGTTGAAGTCGCGTACGTTTCCATTGTAGAAGCGTCGAGCAGATTGAATTTTATCTTCTGAGTCCACCAATTCTTGCTGAAGTTGCATGAAGTTTTCCGATGCACGAAGTGCTGGGTAGGCTTCAGAAACGGCAAACAAACTCTTGAGCGTTTGCGAGAGCGCATTTTCTGCTTCCGCATGCTCTTCCATGGTGCGAGCGCCCATCGCGTTTGCTCGAGCCTCGGTGACTTTTTCGAAAACACCTTCCTCGTGCTTGGCGTATCCTTTCACCGCATTCACGATATTTGGAATGAGGTCGTATCGACGCTTCAATTGGACTTCAATGTCAGACCAGGCTTCATCGACGCGATTGCGCGCACGAATAAGGCCATTGAATACAACGATGAGCCAGAGTGCAAGGAGCAGGGCCGCACCAATGATGAGGAGCGTGATCGTAATAAATAATCCTGGCATAAAATAAGATAATTTGCGGAAAATTGAAAGAGTTAATACACTGTCATCTTAAGGCCCACGGGCCACATTGTCAATTGAAATATGCCATATCCAACGCAAATTTTTAAAGCCTACGACATTCGCGGACTCCTTGAAGAAGTAACGCCAGAAATCGCACAAGCGGTTGCAAAGGTTTTTGTGCACAAAATGAACGCAAAAACCGTTGTGGTTGGGCGCGATATGCGTGCAACCTCTCCAGAACTTGCCAAGGCCTTAATTGCCGGCGCGCAATCTGCTGGGGCAAATGTGGTTGATATTGGGATGGTCACAACATCGCTATTCAATTTTGCCGTGTCGTCTGATGATTCGATTGACGCAGGATTTATGGTGACCGCCTCGCATAATCCAGCGATTTGGAATGGTATTAAAATGGCACTCTCCAATGGGCTTCCGGTGGCTGGAAAAGAAGTGCTTGAATGGCTTCAAGAAAATGAAGAGGTGCCACTGGGTGAACCAGGGACGGTTGAAACTAGAAATTACCAGGATGCCTATTTGAATGCCGTGATTGAACGATCGGCAGTTGCAGGTGTGGATTTGTCGGGCGTGAAATTGGTTGTTGACTATGGCAATGGCATGGGGGCGCTCACGATTCATTCTTTGCTCGAGCGTCTTGGCATCACTGCAATCGAACTCTTTGCAGAACCAGATGCGAATTTTCCAAATCACGAGGCAAACCCGGCAAAATTTGAAACGCTTGCCGATTTGCAGGCGCGCGTTTTGAGTGAGGGCGCGGATTTTGGAGTAGCACTCGACGGCGACGGCGATCGATTGGCATTCGTGGACAATGAAGGAAAAATTATCACCGGCGATTTAACGCTGGCACTCATCGGGGCATTTCTCCTCAAGAGCGAAAAAGGAAAAGTGGTTGGCGCGCCAAACCAAGGGTGGGCCGTGCGCGATGCGATTGCTGCGGCTGGCGGGGAGTATATCGACACACTGATTGGCCGCGCATTTCTTATTCGCGCGATTGCCAATGAGGGCGCATTGCTTGGCGGCGAAATTTCCGGTCACCAGATGTATCGGGCGATGGCGAATTTGGAAAGCATTGATTTTGGACTCTGCACCATGCTCCGACTTTGGAAAGAAAGCGGAAAAACGCTCGCGGATCTTGTGCGTCCTTTGCGTACATTTGTGAGCAGTGGGGAGGTGAATGCTGAGGCAGAAAATAAAGATGAAATTTTGAAACGCATCACCGATCATTTTGTCCCGCTCGCCACCTCGAGCAATACCATGGACGGCATTCGCTGTGATTTTTCGCACGATTGGTGGTTTATTGTGCGACCATCAAATACCGAGCCCGTGCTTCGTATTACGGTTGAAGCCACAAGCGAAGAGCTCATGAAAG
Organism: Patescibacteria group bacterium; assembly: GCA_041666205.1. Taxonomy (GTDB): domain Bacteria; phylum Patescibacteriota; class Patescibacteriia; order UBA9934; family UBA9934; genus JBAYHI01. The sequence goes on along the minus strand of JBAYHI010000004.1, from coordinate 9,680 downwards.
AAAAAGTTGCAGAACTCGTGGCGTTTGTAACTTCGTCATCCTGAGGAGCTTCTAAGATAAAAAGGCGACGAATGGATCTCAAAGAAAGATTCGAGGGATTCTTCGCTGCGCTCAGAATGACGAAAGGGGCGGGATGACGAATTAAGACAGGTTGAACAAAACTCCGGAATCCGCTAAACTAAGCCCGTATGATTACAACGATCGTTTTGTTCATTGTTGTGTTTTCGTTTGTTATTCTTTCCCATGAATTGGGGCATTTTTTGGTGGCAAAGTGGATGGGGGTGGAGGTGGAAGAATTTGGCATTGGATTTCCTCCGCGTATTTGGGCTCGCAAAGATAAAAAAGGCATGGAATGGTCAATTAACTGGATTCCGATTGGCGGATTTGTGAAAATTTTTGGACAAGGCGGAGAGCAAAAAAGTGATCCAAAAAGTTTTGCTGGAAAATCAATTTGGCGACGTGGATTCATTCTTTGTGCCGGCGTACTGGCAAACGTCGTTATTACGATTGGATTGCTGTCTTTGGCAAATATGATTGGCGCACCGTCTATTTTGGGGGAGGAAAAAGATCCATCAGCAAAATATTCTGAGCCAAGTATTCGCATTACCGAAGTTTTACCGGGCACGCCAGCAGAACTGTCGGGCTTGAAAATGGGGGACGTCCTCGTGTCGATTAACGGGCAAACATTTGAAAATTCCGATGCCGCTCGCGAAGCACTTCACGCTTCGGTTGAAAACGTTGCCATGACGCTTGTGGTTGATCGTAAAGGAACAGAAACCACACTTGAAGTTACTCCAGCCTATTTGGAAGATATTAGCGGCGTGGGAATTGGGGTTGGACTTTTTGACGTTGCCAATGTGCGCTATCCGGTTCACATCGCCATTTGGAACGGGCTTGTGGCAACCTGGCAATATACGCTCATGATTCTTATTGCATTTGGCACGCTTATTTGGCATCTTGTGACGGGCGCCGGTGGATCGCTTGATGTGTCGGGTCCAGTTGGGATTGCGGTCATGACTGGCGACGTGGCACGCTTGGGCTGGTCGTATATCTTGCAATTTACTGCAATTTTGTCCTTGAACTTGGCAGTATTCAATATTTTGCCAATTCCAGCGCTCGATGGCGGACGAATATTTTTCCTCTTGATCGAAGCGATTCGTCGCAAACCCGTAAGCGAACGCGTAGAGGGTTGGATTCACCAATTCGGGTTTATGGGACTGCTCATTCTTATCGTCATTGTCACTTTCAAAGATATCGTGAACCTCTTCTAATATGAAAGACTCACTTGAAAAACTGCGCGCGGAATTCACCGAGGCAGTAAAAACCGTTTCGAATTCCGAGGCGCTTGAAGCATTGCGTATTGAATTTTTGGGACGCAAAGGAAAACTCGCGGAAATTCTCATTGGATTGCCAGAGCTTGCGGGCGATGCGCGTAAAGAAGCGGGGATTTTAGGCAATGAGGTGAAGCGTGCGCTTGAAGCCGGATTTGCTGACCTCACGGAAACCATTCGTAAAAGCGAACTCAGCGCCGCGCGCGATCGTGAGTGGATTGATATTTCGCGCCCAGGTACCGAACCGGGGGTTGGGCACTTACATCCTGTTTCACAAGCCGTGCAAGAAATTTTGGGGATCTTCTCGGGCCTGGGATTTTCCCGCGCACGCACGCCAGAAGTCGAATGGGATTACTATGCGTTTGAAGCCCTCAATATGCCAAAGGGCCATGTGGCGCGCGATGAGTGGGAAACATTTTTCATGGCCGACGGAGAAAAAATTGCCGAAGAAGCAAAAGGAAAAATCGTGCTCACGCCTCACACCAGCAATTCGCAAGTGCGTGAAATTGAAAAGAAGCAATTTCCAATTCGCATGATCAATATCAACAAGTGCTATCGACGCCAGTCGGATTTACGGCATGCTCCGATGTTTCATCAATTCGAAGGGCTTCTCATTGATAAAGAAATTTCGATCGCGGATTTGCGCGGCACCTTGGATTATTTTGCAAAAGCATTTTTTGGTCCAAACCGTGTAACGCGTTTGCGTCCACACCACTTCCGATTTACGGAACCAAGTTTTGAAATCGATATCTCTTGTGGCCTCTGCAATGGCACGGGCAAACTCGAAGATGGGACGGTGTGTCGAATGTGTAAGCGCGGATGGCTCGAGCTCGGTGGCGCTGGTATGGTGCATCCAAACGTGTTGAAAGCCGGGGGACTCGATCCTGCCACGTGCTCGGGGTTTGCCTTCGGGTGGGGCATTGAGCGTACGCTCATGATGAAGTCGGGCATGAATATCGACGACATTCGCATTTTGTATCGCAATGATTTGCGATTCCTAAAACAATTCTAGTATGAATATCCTCGCGAGTTATTCTTGGATTAAAGACTATTTGAAAACGTCTGCCTCGGCCGAAGATTTTGCGCGTGAAGTGACGGCAAAGTCCTTCTCGGTTGAGCACATGACCTTTTTGCGTGATCGTTACGAGCATTTCGTTATCGGCGTTGTAAAATCGCTTGCGCAGCATCCAAATGCAGATCGTCTGCAGGTACTTGATGTTGACTTGGGTGGACGCACGGCTTCAATTGTCTGTGGGGGCACAAACGTGGCAGAGGGAATGAAAGTTGTTGTGGCGCTTCCTGGCGCCAAGGTGCGTTGGCATGGAGAAGGGGAGTTAATTGAATTGCAAAAGACAGAAGTGCGTGGCGTTGAAAGCGAAGGAATGATTTGCGCGCCAAGTGAAATGGGATTTGAAAAAATTGCATGCGGGCCAAAAGAAATTTGGGACGTGTCGGCAATCACCGAAGCTGCCTCTGGCACCTCGTTTGCCGAAGCGCTTGATTTGGACGATACAATCATGGACATTGAGGTCACAAGCAATCGCGTGGATTGCATGGGTGTGATTGGGATGGCGCGTGAAGGCGCAGTCGTTTTGGGTGAACAATTGGAGTGGACAGCCCCAGCACTTCCAGTAGGCGGGAGCGGAAAAGAATTGTCCGTCGAAGTGGAGTCGCCAGACCTTTGTCCGCGCTATATGGCCGTTGTGGTTGATGGCGTAAAAGTTGGTCCATCGCCTTTCTGGCTTCAGAAGCGTTTGCTTTTGCTTGGCGAGCGTCCAATTAACAACATTGTGGACATCACCAATTTTGTGCGCCTCGAGTATGGCCAGCCCATGCATGCATTTGATTACAATGAACTTGCGGGTCACAAAATCATTGTGCGCCCGGCCCGTGATGGGGAGGAATTCGTGGCGCTCGATGAAACAAAACATAAATTGCGCACTTCGCATCTCGTGATTGCCGACGCAGAAAAAGCGCAGGCCGTGGCTGGCGTAATGGGCGGACTTCATTCAGGAACAGGGGAGAGTACCACCACGATTGTATTTGAATCCGCAACGTTTGACCCGATTTCTATTCGTCGCACGTCGCGCGATTTGAATTTGTATTCAGATTCGCAACTCCTATTTGAGAAGGGGATGTCGGTGGGGTCGCCCGAGGGAGCGCTTGCGCGCGCACTTGAACTCACACGCGAAATTGCGGGTGGGGAACTCGCAAGTGAAATCCTTGACGTCAAAGCAGGGGACAGTCCCCTCCTCCACTTCCCTATTGATTGCAAAAAAATTCGCGAGGTGATGGGCGTGGAAGTTGATGATCGTCAGATTTACGAGATTCTTGAGAAACTCGGTTTTGAGATTTTTCAAAAAAATTCAGAATTTTTTGCAAATGTTCCATATTGGCGAGACCACGACATCGAAGAGGCCATCGATTTGGCCGAGGAAGTGGCTCGAATCTATGGATATCACAATATTCCAGCGCAATTGCCCTCAGGTTCGCCTCCAACAACGCCGGGGGACTCGTCCTTGATTTGGGAGGATTGGACCAAACTCGAATTGCGAGCAGCCGGATTTACTGAGCTCTTTAGCTACTCGTTTGTGAGCCAACGTGCCTTGGAAAAATACGATATTGACCCCATGGACGCGATGCGGATTTATAATCCCCTCTCCTCGGATTTAACGCATTTACGAACCTCGCTCATGCCGTCTTTGCTTGAAGCGGTTGAGTTCAATGAAAAAAGTTCTGCACAGGCGCTCGTCTTTGAACTCTCACGCATTTATCCCAAACGCGATCACGAGTTGCCTGATGAGCGATTGGAACTGGTGATGGCAGAGTATGGTGGCGAGACGCCAGAAACATCCTTCTTGAAACTCAAAGGGGTTGTGGAGTATCTTGGCAGCCAAACTGGATTATCATTTTCGTTTGAGCGACTCACGGATGATCCGCATTGGCACCCAACACGATCAGCAAAGATTCTCTGGGATGGAAAGGTCGTTGGCGCACTCGGCGAAGTGGATGAAGCTTATTTGCGTGCATTTGGAATCGATGTGTCCGTTGTCGCGGCACAGCTCGATTGGGAAACGCTTATTCCTGCCATGAAAAAACATCAAACCTATCGCCCTGCTGCTTCCTATCCAGCGGTAACGCGCGATCTTTCATTTATTGTTGACGAGAAACTGCCGTTTGAAGATTTGTCCGCAGGAATTCGATTGGCGTGCCCGATGCTTGACGATCTCCTTTTGCTCGACGTCTATCGTGGCGTTGGCATTGCAGACGGGAAAAAGAGCGTCACGCTTTCGCTTGCCTTGCGCGCACCCGATCGCACGCTTTCTTCCGAAGAGGTTGATGGGATTTTCAAAACGATTGGGGAACTGCTCGTAAATTCATTTGGTGCTATAATGCGATAATAATAAGAGGACGAACACATTTGGATGCAGAACGAGGAAAAAACCGAGCAACGAGGAGACGTACCCCTGCGGTACGTTGACGAAGTGCGGAGGTTTTTGACAAAGTTATGCGTCAAATGTGAATGTCCTTAATGAGGAGGTATGATCGATTCAAAAGATTTCTTATTCATCATTTTGGCGCTTTGCGCCATTTGGTCCACCGCGTTTTTCTGCTGGCTCTTGTATCAAGTGATCGTGGTGGTGCGCGGGCTCAATGCGATATTGCGTGAAGTAAAAAATCAATTTGATCGGATTGAGAAAGCACTCTTGGGCGTGAAAACGAAATTTGAACACGGGACGAATCACTTGGGAGAAATGGCGAAGAATTTGAAAGAGGTGGTGAAAAATGGCGTGGGGAATATAGATCGATAAGGGCAGGTCACAGACCTGCCCGTACTGTAGGGGCGGGTCTGTGACCCGCCCGTTTTGTTTGGGGCATGGCCCGCCATGCCCATACAGCATGAACCGCCCCAGCGCGAGCGCGCGGGGCGGTTTGAGGTTGTGACAGAAGGTCACGTGAGTCGTGCCTTCAAGAGATGGATGTCGGGGAGTCCCCGGTACCACTTGTGGTCGAGATCCATCCCATACCCGACGACGAAGCCACCGCTGATGTCGAAGCAGGCCCAGTCGATGTGTACGCTCACCTCCCGTCGGCCTTGCTTGTCGAGCAGTGCGCAGATCTTCACATCCTTCACGCCCATGCCATCGTAGAGATGGTCGAGAATACGCCGCATGGTGAGGCCGGTATCGACGATGTCCTCGACGATGACAATACGTCGGCCTGTGAGCTCCACGCCTTCGGTCAGCGACTGGAGACGCACGGTTCCGCTCGTGCTCGTCCCCTTGTAGCTCTTGGCGTTGATGAACGCGACTTCGAATTGGCACTCCGGATCCACCTCGTGGAGCGCTCGCATGAGGTCTGCCATGAAGACGCATGCGCCATTGAGAACGCACAGGAGGACGATGATATCGTCCGGGCGTTCATTTGCGTAGGCGTTGATGTTGTGCGCCATATCCAGGACCCGGCACTCGATCTGGAACTTCGTGATGAGCACGTCACCCAGCAGGATTTTCGGTTTCATAGGTCCCCCAATGAAAGAGCGATGTGCCACGAGATTATTAGGAAAAAGCAGGGAAGTCAATGTTTTGTCCCCAAGTTGTGCACAGCTTATACGCGTTTCGAAAATTGAAAGTCGCCAGTCCCCCTCATTTTTGATAACCTAGGGGGACTCCTATGGTTCCCCACGAGTTCGTCCACTTGCACGTGCATTCGCACTATTCCTTGCTCGAGGCTTTGCCAAAACCAAAAGCCATTGTTGAGCGTGCAAAATCTCAAGGAATGACGGCACTCGCGCTCACGGACAATGGCAATTTGTATGGTGCGGTGGAGTTTTACAAAGCGTGTAAAGAAGCCGGCATCAAGCCAATTATTGGTGTCGATATGTATGTGGCTCAACACCGCATGACTGATAAACGTCCACGTGTTGATGATAAACCGTATCGATTGGTTTTGCTTGCGCTCAACGATGCGGGATATCGCAATTTGCTTCGCATTTCCACGGCCGGGTATTTGGATGGGTTCTACTATAAGCCGCGCGTTGATAAAGAATTTCTGCGGCTTCATGCCGAGGGACTCATTGCTCTTACGGGAAGTACAAAAGGCGAAGTGCAAATGGCGCTCGCAAATGGCGATCACGAACGTGCAAAAACGCTCGTGGCGGAATATCAAGAAATTTTTGGTAAGGAAAATTTTTATCTTGAGCTCATTCATCACCCCGATCATTCCGAGCAGGTTGAAATGAATGCGTGGTTGCAGGATTTGGGAAAAGAAACTGGCGCCCCGCTTGTTGCAACGCAAAATTCTTTTTATTTAAACCCCGACGATAAAGATGCCTACGAAGCGCAGCTGTGCATCATGCGCGGTCGAACGCTTGAAGATCATCGACGCACCAATACAGAAGATGTGGATCTTTCCATTCGCACTCCAGAGGAAATTTGTGAATATTTCAAAGACGTCCCAGAGGCCTTGGAAAATACGAAACGCATTGCAGATCGTGTTTCATTTGAATTGGAACTCGGAAAGAATTTCTTGCCGATTTTTCCCATGCCAGCAGGGAAGACCGATGAAGAATATCTCTACGAACTGGCGTTTGACGGACTCAAAAAACGCTATGGCGATCCCCTGTCGCCGGAAGTCATGGAGCGCTTTGAATACGAATATGGTGTGATTAAGCGCATGGGGTTTTGTTCGTATTTCATCATCGTTCAAGACTTCGTGGTGTTTGCAAAAAACAGTGGCATGCTCGTTGGCCCAGGTCGTGGATCCGCAGCTGGTTCGATTGTTTCGTATGGGCTGCGCATTACAGATTTGGATCCGCTCAAATATAATTTGCTCTTTGAGCGATTCCTCAACCCGGATCGCATTTCCCTTCCCGATGTGGATATGGACTTCGCCGATACGCGTCGCGGAGAGGTGATGGATTACGTCAAAAAGAAATACGGCGAAGATAAAGTCGCCGGCATTATTACGTTTGGAACCCTCAAACCCAAAGCCGCGATTCGCGATGCCGCGCGTGTGCTCGGGCTTTCATTTGGCGAGGCCGATATTATTGCCAAAGCCGTGCCTGATCCGGTACAAGGCAAATACGAGCCGCTCAAAAAATCCATTGTTGATCAACCGGATTTGAAAACGCTCTATGATGGAAATCCCCTTGCGCGTCAGGTGATTGATCTTGCCATCAAGCTTGAAGGAAATCCACGTCATGCGTCGCAACATGCGTGCGGAATTGTGATTGGCGATCGACCGCTTGTGGAGCGCGTACCTTTGCAAAAGGGTCAGCGCGAGGACATGGAACTGATTACGCAATATTCGCTCAATTCCGCTGAAGCGGTGGGACTCGTGAAAATGGATTTCCTTGGACTCTCAAACCTTACTGTGATTCAGGATGCACTCGAAATTATTGAAGCCGTGCGACACGAGAAGGTCGACATGGATACTATTCTCTTGGATGATGCAAAAACATTTGCTTTGCTTGGGCGAGGTGATACTACGGGCGTGTTTCAGCTCGAGTCCGACGGCATGAAACGCTATATTCGTCACCTTAAACCAACGGCGTTTGAAGACATTATTGCCATGGTGGCACTCTACCGCCCAGGGCCGATGCAGTTTATTGATAGCTATATTGACCGCAAGCACGGAAAAGAAAAAGTGCGTTACGAACATCCCCTGCTCGAAAATGCCTTGCGTGAAACATACGGAATCCCAGTTTACCAAGAGCAAGTCATGCAAGTGTCAAAAGATGTTGCCGGATTTACCGGAGGAGAAGCAGACACCCTGCGTAAAGCCATGGGCAAAAAGATTGCCGAGCTCATGGCAAAGATGAAGGTAAAATTTATCGATGGCGCAATTCAGAAGGGGGTGACGCAATCCGTTGCAGAAACGATTTTTCAAAAACTTGAAGATTTCGCTGCGTACGGATTCAACAAATCGCACGCGGCGTGTTATGCGATGATTGCCTATCGCACGGCCTATTTGAAAGCGCACTATACGCCGGAATTCATGGCCGCGCTCATGAACTCGGATTTGCAAACGCTCGATCGTATTACCATCGAAGTCGCAGAATGTTCACGCCTCAATATTCGTGTGCTTCCGCCGGACGTGAATGAATCGTATCCGGGGTTTGCGGTTGTGCCACAAACAGGAAATATTCGTTGGGGACTTTCCGCCATTAAAAACTTTGGGGAAGACGCGGCACGGGCAATTGTTGCGGAACGAAAAGCAAATGGTCCGTATAAAGATTTTTTTGATTTTGCCACGCGAACCGAGACAAAATATTTCAATAAGAAATCGCTTGAAGCCCTTGTGAAATCCGGTGCGTTTGATCGATTTGAAGATCGCTCACAGCTCATTGGAAATATTGAACAAATTCTTTTATTTCATCGCCAGGCACGAAAAGATAAAGAACAAAATCAAACCTCGCTTTTTGATGTGTCGCCCGCCATGGGAGGCGGAACGGTTCCACTGCGCGCGGTTCCAGCGATTCCTCGCCCGCAACTTCTTACGTGGGAAAAAGAATTGCTCGGCCTTTATATTTCCTCACATCCGGCCGCAGCGTTTGAGCACACGATCGGCGTGCACGTGACTCCCGCTGCCAAGGTTCACGAAATTGAAGACGGCACCATTATTCGTATGGCCGGCGTCTTGAGTGAACCCAAACGCATTTTTACCAAGAAAGATCAAAAGCCCATGGCGTTTGTGCGCATGGAAGATATGAGTGGAGGACTCGACTTGGTGATTTTTCCAAAACTGTATGCGCGCATCAAAGAATCCCTCATGGCGGAAAAGGTTGTCGTGATTCAAGGGAAGGTTTCGATTCGGGAGCGTGGAGAAACCATGGAACATTCTGTCCTTGTGGATCAATTTATTCCGTTCACCGAAGACGATGTGCCAACCCTGGTGCATATGCTCTCGCAAGGATTTGCAAGTGAAGACGTGATGGTAAAACCGGAAAAGCACGAAGAAGAGTGGCGAGGAATCACCGTGGTTGTGCCACAACGCCCGGAACAAGAGATGGTTCAGAAGATGCGTGCGCTGTTTACCGCCTATCCCGGGCGCGATCCGGTGTATCTCTTGGTAGATTCAGGTGGGGAGAAAAAACGGATTCTTACCGAGTATAAAGTGGCCTCGACTCCAGCACTTTTGGAGGGGATTCTGTCCCTGCTTGGCCCGAACGCACTCTTGCGGTAAAGTAATAACACTATGACGGCAGTCAATAAACCTCTTTCACGATCTTTGCGCATTTATCAAAAAGCAGCCCTTATTTTTGTGGTTGTGGCGCTTTTATCGCTTTTGGTGGTGCTGTACCTTTCGGTTTCTCGCGCAACCATCCATATTAGTCCAAAACCCCAG
>JBAYHI010000003.1:0-106112 GCA_041666205.1 Patescibacteria group bacterium | reverse complement strand
TGTGAGTTTCACGCCTGCAGCTTGAATGGTGATGTCGTCGGCGAATGTTGGAGAGTCAGCGAATACGAGAGCGCCAGTCCCCGTCTCGTCATCCATGATCGCCAAGAGTTCAGAGGAAGCGTCGATTTCTGTCTCGAGCAAAATATTGTCAGCAGTTTCTAAATCTGCAACGCTAATCTGCCCAGCACCTGCACCCCAGTCGAGATCTGCGTCACCGATCACATCAGCTGGGAAAACAAATTCTCCATTGCCTGTACCGTCGGTTGCAAACGTAATTGAATCTGTTGTTGCGTCACCAATGGAAAGAGCTACGTCACCTGTGAGGATTGAAGGCGTTGTGATACTTGTTGTAAATGTTGGTGCAGTTCCAAACACAAGTGCACCTGTGCCGGTCTCATCGTCCATGATGGCGAGGAGTTCGGAAGATGCGTCAATCTCGTCGTTGTTGAGAACACCGACTCCGCTTTCTTGCAATGCAATACCCGAGAAGTTTAAGGTTGCAAGTCCGGTCGAAGAAGTAAATGTTCCGGTATCCAGTACATCGTCAAGGTTGAGGGTAAGATCTTCATCTGCTCCAGCGCCAGCGCCAAGGAATGTAATCGTGCCATCTGTCGGAGCGGATGGACCAACAATTGCAACTCCGGCTGCACCAATTTGAATCGATGTGGTGAAAGTCGGCGCTGTACCGAACACGAGTGCTCCGGTGCCGGTCTCGTCGTCCATAATCGCCAAGAGCTCGGAAGATGCGTCGATCTCGCCTTCGGTCAGAATATTCTCCATGCCACCTTCTATGTCTGTGACATCAATTTGTCCGGCGCCCGATCCCCAGTCGATATCAGCATCCCCAATCACATCGGCCGGAAGAGTAAATTCGGCATTACCCGTTGAATCGGTCACAAAGGTAATGGAGTCTGTTGTAGCATCACCAATGGAAAGCGCAACGTTACCAGTCAAAATCGAAGGCGTAGTTATGCTCGTTGTAAACGATGGCGCCGTGCCAAAGACGAGAGCACCTGTGCCCGTCTCATCGTCCATGATAGCGAGTAATTCCGACGAGGCGTCGATCTCGTCGTTATTCAAAACATTAATGCCAGATTCTTGAAGTGCAATGCCAGAGAAGTTCAAGGTTGCAAGTCCGGTCGAAGAGGTGAATGTTCCGGTGTCCAGTACATCGTCTAGATTAAGTGTGAGATCCTCATCGGCTCCGGCACCGGCACCAAGGAATGTAATCGTGCCATCTGTCGGAGCGGATGGACCAACAATTGCAACTCCGGCTGCACCAATTTGAATCGATGTCGTAAATGTTGGTGCCGTGCCAAATACGAGCGCACCGGTGCCAGTTTCGTCGTCCATAATGGCGAGGAGTTCGGAGGAGGCATCAATTTCGTCGTTATTCAAAACATTGATACCAGATTCTTGAAGCGCGATGCTAGAAAAATTGAGCGTTACAAGACCCGTCGAGGACGTAAAAGTCCCAACATCTTGCACGTCATCGAGGTTGAGGGTGAGATCTTCGTCAAAGCCATTTCCAAGACCAAGAATCGTGAGTGCCCCATCGCCATCACCCGTGAGTTTCACGCCCGCAGCTTGGATGGTGATGTCGTCTGCAAAGGTTGGTGAATCAGCGAATGTAAGTGCCCCGGTTCCTGTCTCGTCGTCCATGATAGCCAAAAGTTCGGAAGATGCATCGATTTCGCTTTCCAAAAGGATATTTACAACACCCCCTTCCACATCCGTAACATCAATTTGCCCGGCTCCCACACCCCAATCAATATCAGCATCCCCAATCACGTCCGCTGGGAAAACAAATTCTCCATTACCAGTGCCGTCAGTTGCAAACGTAATCGTGTCGGTTGTAGCGTCGCCAATAGAAAGAGCAACGTCACCCGTAAGGATTGAAGGCGTGGTGATACTTGTTGTAAATGTTGGTGCCGTGCCAAAGACGAGCGCACCTGTACCCGTCTCATCGTCCATGATGGCGAGCAATTCCGACGAAGCATCAATCTCATCATTATTCAAAACACCTACACCGGATTCTTGCAGCGCGATCCCAGAAAAGTTCAAGGTTGCAAGCAACGTGCTTGAGGTAAATGTGCCGGTATTGTCTACGTCATCGAGATTGAGGGTGAGATCTTCGTCAAATCCATCCCCAAGTCCCAGGAATGTAATCGCGCCGTCGCCATCACCGGTAAGTTGCACCCCGGCTGCGGTTGAAACAGTCAATGAAGAAAACACGCCGGTGGACGGTGTTGCAGCGCCAATTGCAGTGCCATCGATATTCCCGCCGTTGATGTCAACCGTCGTTGCTGTAAGGGTACCCGAGTTTGTGAGCTCCGATAGAGCAATTCCCGAACCCAGTACGGAGAGTTCCGCCGCTGTTAACGTGATCCCATTAACCGCAACGTCGTTATAGCCAAGCGCTAACGCAGTTGCAATATCTGGGTCAGATAAATCCAATGCATTCGCAATGGCAGCGCCCGTGCCCGATGTCGTAATCGACATCATCGTGAGAATCTCCCCTGTTGAGGAATTGTCAACAACAAATTTGTAATCGTTAATAGCGGATCCGGAGGATAACGTTACGTCCGAATCCATGGTAAGCGTATCCGACACCTTTGATAAATCAATCGTATCATTTGCAAGATCTGCGTTTTCAACATTGGAAAGAGAATTCCCTGCGCCATTGGCGTCAAACGTGACGCCGGTGAGTGCACCGGTGGTATCGATATTCCACGAAGACGAGTCAATCGCAACGGTATTCGTGTCGTTTCCAAGCGTTGTAATGCCCGTTGACGTGAGGGTTGTAAACGCGCCTCCTGCAGGCACATCAAGACCGACACTCGTGCCATCAATGGATCCGCCATCAACATCGACCGTTGTGGCGGTAAGCGTACCGGTAATACTTGCAGAAAGTCCGATGGTACCAAGATCCAATACCGTCACGCCCGTTGTTGATGTCACTGTAACCGTATTGCTGGTGTCATCGAAATTGAATATTAAATCTTCCTTGAACCCATCGCCAAGACTCGTAAACGTCATGGCGCCGTCATTATCGCTTGATAATTTCACGCCCGTTGAACCGACGGTAACATCCGCTCCACCAACAAGCAAATCCATGCCAGTCAGATCGAAATCCGTCACGCTCGTGGACGAAGATAAAACAATGTGGTTGGAGGTGTCGTCAAGATTAATCGTGAGATCTTCGTCAGATCCATCTCCAAGACCAAGAATTGTGAGTGCACCGTCGCCGTCGCCCGTGAGTTTTACGCCGGCTGCATTGAGTGTGACATCATCCGCAAAGGTTGGAGAATCCGCAAAGACGAGCGCGCCCGTGCCGGTCTCATCATCCATGAGCGCGAGAAGTTCGGAAGAAGCATCAATTTCCGTCTCGAGCAAAATATTATCAACTCCAGCTTCAAGATCGACAACACTAATTTGCCCAACGCCCACGCCCCAGTCCAAATCTGCGTCACCAATGACGTCCGCTGGGAAAACAAATTCTCCGTTGCCCGTGCCGTCGGTCGCAAACGTAATCGTGTCGGTTGTTGCGTCACCAATTGAGAGCGCAACGTCGCCCGTGAGAATTGAAGGCGTAGTGATACTTGTTGTAAATGTCGGCGCTGTACCGAACACGAGTGCTCCCGTTCCGGTCTCGTCATCCATGATTGCCAAGAGCTCGGAAGATGCATCAATTTCGGTTTCAAGCAAAATATTATCAACTCCAGCTTCAAGATCGACAACACTAATTTGTCCTGCACCTGCGCCCCAATCGAGATCTGCATCCCCAATTACGTCAGCGGGGAATGTAAATTCTGCATTGCCAGTGCCATCGGCAACAAAGGTCACGGAATCAGTTCCGATGTCACCAATTGATAATCCAACATTCCCAGTAAGAATCGACGGCGTAGTAATGCTTGTTGTAAACGTTGGTGCTGTACCGAACACGAGTGCTCCAGTTCCAGTTTCGTCATCCATGATTGCCAAGAGCTCGGAAGATGCATCAATTTCGGTTTCGAGCAAAATATTATCTGCCGTCTCAAGATCAACAACGCTAATTTGCCCAGCACCAGCACCCCAGTCGAGATCTGCATCACCGATTGCGTCAGCGGGGAATGTGAATTCACCGTTTCCCGTTCCATCTGTTGCGAAGCTAATGGAGTTGGTTGTGTCGTCACCAATGGAGAGAGCAACGTCGCCCGTCAGAATCGACGGCGTGGTGATGCTCGTTGTGAATGTTGGCGCTGTGCCGAATACAAGCACACCAGATCCCGTCTCATCGTCCATGATCGCGAGCAATTCAGAAGAGGCATCTATCTCATCGCTATTCAAAACACCAACACCAGATTCTTGAAGTGCAATGCCCGAAAAGTTCAAGGTTGCAAGTCCGGTCGAAGAAGTAAATGTTCCAGTGTCCAGTACATCGTCTAAATTGAGGGTGAGATCTTCATCGGCTCCGGCACCAGCACCAAGGAATGTAATCGTGCCATCTGTTAGACCAGTTGGACCAACAATCGCAACTCCGGCTGCACCAATTTGAATTGATGTGGTGAATGTCGGCGCTGTACCGAATACGAGTGCTCCGGTACCGGTCTCATCGTCCATGATTGCTAAAAGTTCAGAGGATGCGTCGATTTCTGTCTCGAGTAAAATATTATCCGCAGTTTCTAAATCTGCAACGCTTATTTGCCCAGCACCAGCACCCCAGTCGAGATCTGCATCACCGATTGCGTCGGCTGGGAATGTGAATTCACCGTTGCCTGTGCCATCGGTTGCGAAGCTAATGGAGTTGGTTGTGTCGTCGCCAATGGAGAGAGCAACGTCGCCCGTGAGAATAGAAGGCGTGGTGATACTTGTTGTAAATGTTGGTGCCGTGCCAAATACGAGTACTCCGGTTCCGGTCTCATCGTCCATGATGGCGAGCAATTCCGACGAAGCGTCGATCTCATCGTTATTAAGAACCGCGATCCCCGACTCCTGAAGTGCTATGCCGGAGAAATTCAAGGTTGCAAGCAACGTGCTTGAGGTAAATGTACCGGTATTATCAACGTCGTCGAGGTTTAAGGTGAGGTCTTCGTCGAATCCATTGCCCGCCCCAAGAAGGGTAAGCGCACCATCCGCGTCATCCGACAATACAACTCCAGCTGCACCAATTTGGATGCTTGTTGTAAATGTTGGTGCTGTACCGAACACGAGTGCTCCCGTTCCGGTTTCGTCGTCCATAATAGCAAGGAGTTCGGAAGATGCGTCAATTTCAGTTTCGAGCAAGATATTGTCCGCAGTTTCTAGATCTGCAACGCTAATTTGCCCAGCGCCCGCACCCCAATCGAGATCTGCGTCACCGATGACGTCCGCTGGGAACGTGAATTCGCCATTGCCTGTACCGTCAGTTGCAAACGTAATTGAATCCGTTGCATCATCGCCAATCGCAAGACCCATATTCCCGGTCAAGATGGCCGGCGTTGTAATACTAGTCGTGAACGTTGGTGCGGTTCCAAAGACGAGAGCGCCGGTACCAGTTTCATCATCCATGATGGCGAGCAATTCCGACGAAGCGTCGATCTCATCGTTATTGAGAACCGCGATACCGGATTCTTGCAACGCGATCCCAGAGAAGTTCAAAGTTGCAAGCAAGGTGCTCGAGGTAAATGTCCCGGTATTGTCTACGTCGTCGAGGTTCAAGGTGAGATCTTCGTCGAATCCATTTCCAAGACCAAGGATGGTGAGTGCCCCATCGCCATCCCCCGTAAGTTTCACACCTGCAGCTTGAATGGTAATGTCGTCGGCGAATGTTGGTGAATCAGCAAATACGAGCGCACCCGTGCCAGTCTCGTCGTCCATGATTGCTAAAAGTTCAGAGGATGCGTCGATTTCTGTCTCGAGTAAAATATTATCTACCGTCTCAAGATCAGCAACACTAATTTGCCCAGCACCTGCGCCCCAATCCAAATCCGCGTCACCAATGACGTCGGCTGGGAAGGTGAATTCCCCATTGCCGGTGCCATCAGTTGCAAACGTAATTGTGTCGGTTGTAGCGTCGCCAATAGAAAGCGCAACATCACCTGTGAGGATTGAAGGCGTTGTTACGGAAGTAAATACACCTGTTGAAGGCGTGGTTGCGCCAATCGCGGTGCCATCGATATTCCCTCCGTTAATGTCGACCGTGGTTGCCGTGAGCGTGCCGGTATTTGTAAGTTCGGAAAGCAAAATGCCTCCGTCCAAAATATTTAATTCAGAACCTGAAATCAGCGTGCCTTCATTGTCAAAAATATTTGTGAAATTACCACCCGCGTTTACAAATTGAATCGCTGCCGTAACCGCTTCGTTTGTATCGGCATTATTGAGAACCAGCAAGGCTTCGGTAACGCCGTCTGACCCCGCATCGTCGGAATTGGTGAGCGTGAGAAGTTTTTGATTTGAACTGCCAGCGACATCGTTTAGCATCGTCATCGTCAACCCGTTGAGTGTAGCGTCCGACGCCATATTCCAATCGAGCGTTTGCGAGGTTTGCGCCATAGAAACAGCGCCGTTCCCACTTGGATCGCTGATGGTGTCCCACGCGGTTGATCCCGCACCCGAATCATCCGTATCACATCCCCAAGTATCTGCGGTCTCATTCCACTTGAGGAGTTCTCCATCGGCACATCCCTGGATAAGCGCCACACCGGTTGCGAGCACTTCAAGTCCAGAACCCGACGAGGACGTTGCAGATAATCCATTTGTTGCAGGCGCGAGCGTGAGCGCGATGTTATCAGCGTTCACAACAATCGCACCATTGGCCGAAGCAATGTCGAGCGTATCAGGTGATCCGGCTGTGAGTGCAAGCCCCGCACCGGCAATGGACGTTGCAATGTCATCGCCCGTAATGGTGGCATTGAGAATTTCTGTTGAATCAATCGAGCCCGACGGCAATGAAACCGATCCGGCGGAAATCGAAAGCCCACCAGACGTTACCGTACCCGCAACCGTGAGCGCTCCGCTTGAGGTGAGCTTGTTGAGGCTTGAGAAAAATTGTACGTCGCCTGTTCCCGCTCCGCCCTGAAGCAATAAGACGTTTGCCGCGGTTGCATTAATTTGTGGATCAACTCCCCCAAGCACCAAGTCGTCACTCGTAAGAACCGGGATTTGATTTCCCGAGGCACTTTGCGCTGGCGAATATCCGCCAACCGTATTTACATTGAGCGCATACGGCGCGGAAAAAATGCGATGACGTGGGGCGAGCGTTTCAAAACTTGCGCCAACACACGATCCAGAAACTTGCGATGCAACATCGATGTTCAAATACACCGTGTCGCTGTCGTTGAAATTATAATCAAGCGTATCGCCTCCGGCACTTGTGTCGCCAATACCAACACTGAAGACGCCATTGGTCACTGCGACCGTCATGGTGGACGGCGTTCCTGCTGGCCAGAGTTTGGTTCCACCCGATGCAGCGCTGTACAAAGAAAATTGAAAACAATAAGAACCGGTGAGCAACGTACCCGAGCTATTCAGGAGTCGGCCTTGGTGATTGATAATCTCTGGCACGCCGGTTGCCGCGTACGCGGGAATTGCATTGGAAAACGTTGAGAAAATACAAAAAACTGTGAGCAAGCCTCCCAGGAAACGTCGAACACGCATTTCAGCCGGTTTTTTCCTCAGCATGGAAAAGAAATCTGTGAATTGGAATGTACTAATTTTACCACAATTGAATGCTAATTCCCGCGCGATGCTGGGGATAAAAACGCACAAAAAAATTCAACCGAAATGGCTGAATCTTCCCTATTGACGGCGCCCCCCATTTTCGCTACGATATCGCCACCGCAACGAGCCGTTGTAGCTCAGCTGGTAGAGCATCTCCATGGTAAGGAGAAGGTCTCGGGTTCAATTCCCGACAACGGCTCCATTTTTTATTTTCCGGAAACTTTTTCAAACCGTTTCATTGGCTGCTCGTCCACGTAAACCGTTGAAACAAAATCTTTCACCGGACGCACCCACAAAATCCCGTCTTGCATGGACTGATAAATAACCGACACGGCCAAATCTGCCTCAATGAAGGCTAAATCAACCACGCGGTAGCGAGAGGTTTCCGGGTGTTTATAGTGTGCATAAATTGCGCCGACCTCGACTTCTTTTCGTGCCTCCTCGAGCATTTTTTGGAGATTCATACACGTGCATTAAATGTGCGAAACGTTAATCGATGAATGGGACACGGACCATATTGCTCAATGCGATCGCGATGCGCTTTTGTGCCATAGCCTTTATGCACCGCAAATCCATATTCAGGAAATTTTTCATCGTATTCTTGCATCATGCGATCGCGCGTGACTTTTGCAAGAATCGATGCTGCGGCAATTGATTTTACTTTTCGATCGCCGTGCACAATTCCTTTTTGCGGAATATTCAAATTTGGAATTGCCCACGCGTCCACGAGCACAAAATCCACGTCGCCTAGTTGCGTGACGGCGCGATGCATCGATTCAAGCGATGCACGTCGAATTCCCATTTCCATAATCTCGTTCACGGAAACAATTCCAACCGACCATATGATTGCACGCTCGGTGATGAGCCCATACAAGTTCTCGCGCATCTTAGGCGACAGCAATTTCGAATCGTGAATCCGACTGATTCGTGAATCAAGCGGAAGCACAACCGCGCCCGAAACAACCGGACCTGCGAGCGCCCCACACCCTACCTCATCACACCCAACAATCACGCGGTATCCGCGCTCTAAAAGCGCTCGTTCTTCTTCAAAGGTTGGACGCTTGAACATGACTCAACTCTAACAGAGATTTTTTGCTGGGACAAGCAAATTTTTACGAAAGAAAAATCTCCCCGCGTTTATTCGGAGAGATGGTTCATAGAAAAAATTCTTAGAGGAGCTGAAGGCAACTGATCGCATTGTAAATCTCTGAAACCGTTGGTTGCCCGCCGGAAATGATTTCTTGCACGCGCGCTTCACCGACAGCATCCATTGCGCAATTAATTTGCGCTTCTGTGATCGAGCTTGGGAGGGATGCTGGGTCAATCCCCCAGGATGTAAGCATGGCTGCTTGCGTATCCGTGAGCCACGATGGAGTTCCAGCATTCGATCCATCACCCGTTCCTGCAAAATTCAAATCTTCAAGAGCCATATTTTTTGCCGTCTGATAGCCATAATAGCCAAGAAGCCCAGCGCCAAGCGTAATAAGCAAAACAAGAACAGCACCAACGATCGCGAGCACAATCACAAGCTTTTTTGTTTTTGGTTCCATAGTGATCTTAGTTTAGCCCCTCGTGCGTTTGGTTCAAAGGGTCGCGGTGGACAAAAATCTGCTACATCCCTTTTTTCTTCTTAGGGCTATTTGCTTCTTTGAACGCCGCTTTTAATTTTTTCTCAGACACTAGCCCATCTTCTTCCATCATCTTTTTTACAGCCTGACAAATCGGGCAATCATCAAAAAAGAACTCGTTTCCTTTTGTCTTCTTCCGCGCGCTTGTATTTTTTGTCTTCATACGAAATTTTTATAAATGATTAAATTATCTCACTAATTTTTTTACCTTTTCAGAGACCTGACGACTCTGAAGAACACCCTCACGAAGTTTTTCCAATAATTCTTCCGAGATAGATGTGCATCGACGAAGTGTTTGATTTCTCAGTTTTTGAATAAGCACCCCCATGGGCTTCGTGATGACAGTATTACAATCAAACAACGTCGGGCGCTGAAATAAGGCGCATTGCTCGGGGGTAACATCAACTAAGGTTACGCGTTCGTACCCGAGTTGTTCCACGCGTTCTATTACATGCATGTCCAACGACACGGCACATATTAAAATCAATCCATCATCTAAAAGTGGAAATCGATTAAGGACAACAAAATAATGAGGTTTGTCCCCGACAAAAGACTCTTCAATAAAATAAAAAACGGACCCGCATTTTATTGTAGCCCTCATTTGAATCTCTGCCGGAACATCCATAGCAAACTCATTAAACCCAAAAATTTGCTATTTCATAGTTATCGAGAAATGACTGTTGAGATGCTTTTATTCTCGCTGATGAATCTTCAAAAAAATCATTATCAATGGATGGATTTGAGAAGAAATCTACAAGTTTCATCTCGACACGAGACGCCCCGCCAGACTCAAGCTGCGATTCATATTTTTTCCATTCTGGATATTCATGAGATAGCCTTACCAGCGAGGCCTGACTTAGTTTTCCGAAATGAGCATAGATAGTTTCGAGTGCCTCTTGATCGGAATCTGACAAAACATCTCTATCGATTTCGTCTTTTGAGGTAACCGTGTTGGCTTCTCGATTGCATGTCAGAAAACGATCTAAATATGTTCGCTCTTCTTCTGCAAGAAAATCAGAATACTCTGCCAAATCCTTAACCGTAGAACCAACGGGCCCCAACTCTATTGCAAAATACGTGTCGTTCGTTACCGGGCGGCCATATTTTCTTAGATGGTATCTATCAACCAGCCAAATCAACTTGATAACCTTCAATTTCGAAATAGACCCGCCTTCCTTGCGAGCGAAAAAATTCAAAGCTTGCGTGGCTTTTTCGTGATCAAATTCGATCACCGTTTTCATATAGTTTTAGCATAACGTACTCTCCGAAAATATGAAAGAGCTACCCCAATAAACAATGAAATCATGGAAGATTTGTCGAGCAGGGTTTGTCATATCTAACAAAAAAACCCTCGAGAATCCCTCGAGGGTTTTTGGATTGACAATTGAATATTTTCTTGCTAGCTTAGATCGTTGCCTTCTTATCCAAGGCACAACCCAACGGTGGGGTTCCGCCGTACTTCGCAAATCAAAAGGTACCTCATGCGCAGCATCATTTGCTACCTGCTCTTCATCTCCGGGTGCGCCTTCTCGTCCGCGGCCACCCAGGACGAGACGCAGAACTTCCACGACTACGTCAACCCCGATGAGTTCTGCGACGATGCCGATCTGGGCCTCTACGCGATCGGCTACCGCGAGGGCAACATGCCGTGGGTCGACGAGCTCTTCTGCATCGACGGGGGTGGCGTCCATGTCGTGAGCGCGACCAAGAACGGCGGCAACGTCTTGATCCAGACGATGCCCACAACGAGCGACGCACAGCGCGGCACTCAATTCGCCTGGGTCAGCCGCCGTGGAGTCGTCGACCAGCACGTCGCCCTGAATGATGGACTCATCGATGGCTGTCCAAACAAGGACAAGCCGCTCGCCATCATCACGACCGACACACAGATCGCATCGATGGGAGCGTTCGTCAACGACGGCATGCTTCTCTGCGTCGAGGGTGACGACCTGGTGCTCCACGATCCCAGCGGCTCCGAGCTCTACCGCTGGACCAAGTTCACGCCCATCCTCTGATCGGCCACTGCCCAACCCCTAGCCCCGCTGTGACAAGCCCCACTCTGAGGCGCGTCGAGCGGGGTTTGTCATATCCAAACGAAAAATCCCCGAGGCAAGCCCGAGGATTTTCTATTTCTTGTGAAGAAACTCTGAAAATGCTTCTTTTGTCACTCCAAGAACCCGAAGATTATTTAAAATGATAAACGCCGGGAGCGGAGTATATCGTGGCACAACCACAGGACGTTTTATTCCAACTTTCGTATAAACGCGGTGGTCGCCTTTTGTGCGCTTAAACACACAACCTTGCGCCAGAATAAATTTTTCGAATTTCTTCCAGCTGACCGAACCAAAATCGCCCATATCTAGACGCCCGTTGGAATCTTGATCAACATCATGGACTGCGTAACTTTCGGAGGAGCAAATCCGCGTTTATTTTTTGACCAACCAAGATCCTTGAGAACACAATCGAGCGTTCCGGCCTCCAATAATTCTTCGAAAAAAATATCGACCACTTCGGTAAACATACGCTTTGCTTCCTTTTCCGTTTTCCCAACAGACGACAAATCAAGTGCCGGCGAATAGGCGACAAATGATTTTCCTTCGCGAAAAATGGTAACCGGAACCGTGTAAGAAAGATTCTGTTTCATACAAAAACCATATCAAGAAACTGCCAAACGTTCAACTCTCATAATTTTTTATTTGACCGTTGCAATGATTGCTTCCACTTGTGTCAAAACATCGGGCTCTGAAGCAAGTGATTGGAAAATGAATAATTGATTTTCTTCCGCAAAGAAATACTGCGCAATATCCATCATCTCCGACTGACGTACCCAAACAACATCCCGTCCGCCGATGATTTTATGGCCATAGGCATAATCCTCTGGAAAATCCGCAAACCACTCCATGGGGATACCATCGAGCGCATCTTCTTCCACCGTCTGATCACTCTTTTTCGATGAAGATAATCGAATCACGGGTTGCATATCACTCACCAAGGTGCCACGTTCAATTTCTACTTGATGTTCTATGAAGAATGCCCGATCGTAAAATCCGCCCTTGTAAAATGCATACGTGTCTAGCGGATAATAGAACGAGATCCCATTCATCTGCCCAAGCTCATTTCCTGTTGGAACCCCACGTACCAAGCGTACGCCATAATCACTTTTCAAAAAAATGATTCCACCCACAATCAGGAGTGTGACCGCAAACAGAACTTTGATGAGCATTTTTTCTTTTTGCATACAAACAATTATTCGATTTGAAGCGTATTGATAATCTCGCTAAACAGCGTGGTGTCGCGTACATCATCGAAGGCGAGATCTTTGCAATATTTCGTTTTCTGATCCGCGTCTTCCTCGCAGTCCGCATAAATGCGCACCGATGTTGGATAACGAATCGTCATCGCAACGTCAAACACGGTTTCATCTTCAAGTAGTGTTGAGTAGTGGTACGTGCGATATGTGCTTCCCGCAGCACCTTCGTCAACCACGGTCACGCAAACTGGAATCGAATTGATTTCAATTTGCTCACGAGACGTTGGCGTAAACGTCAAATTCAAACACCCGTTTGCATCGAGATCTGTTTTTGCAAAAACGCCGTTATGCACTTTGAGTGTTCGTTCCTTTCCACCAATCGCCTCGGCCAAATTCAGCGGGGTTAATGCAATATCGACCGGCGCGTCGCTAGGATACTGCAAAATGATTCCATGCGTGGCATCAGAATAGGTCTGCCAATCTGCGTGTTCCGTAACCACGGGAGCCTTGGCACATCCTGCACCCAAAAGGAGAATACCGGTGAGGAGAAAAGAGAGTTTGTTCATATGAATCACGATAGTCCTTTTTCCTATGAATCGCAATTAACTATGCTAAGATAGGAACAATATGCACAAACATTTTCTGCTCCTTTGCGCGATATGCGTCGCCATTGCCTCCCCCACGCTTGCGCGAGCAATTCCCCCGCCGGATTTCCTTTTCCAGTTTGGCTCGCAATTTGTGCAATTTTTCTCGCTCTTCTTTGTGTTTGCAGCGGCCGTTGCAAGCGTCACCCTTCGTTGGTCGCAGGTGCTTTTTTATAAAATTCGCATTCACAAAAAAATCGCACTTCTGTGCGCCGTTCTTGTTGTTGGTCTGTCTCTTGGTGGCGCCTACCTCGTGAGTTCGATGTTGCGCACAACTGCGGAGCAAGATTATAGCAACCAAGTTGCAAACGCAATTGACGATCGCATTGCGCAATATGACGTTCTCTCCACGGATGAAAAAACCCCCGAACCGCTTGTCATCACCGATCCGGGAGTTGCGTTCATTTCACAGTACTATTCAAATCTCAGTGCTGGGGAGGTTGCTACTGCATACGCGGTTTCAAAACAAAACGTTACGTTTGATGTCTACGAAGGCTGGTATGAAAATGTTACGTCCATCGAAGTTGAGAGCGTTGAGCACATCAGCGACCTTGGCTATTCGGCCGCAATAAAAATTTTTGAAGGAAATACCGTGACGCGTTGTGCCGTCCTATTTGAGCTTTCCGCAATTGAGGAACCCATTCGCATTATAGACTCAACCGTCAAGGTACTTTCCATGGAGTATGTGACGAGCGATATCGAACAAACCACCACGAGTGGAAACTATTTGAGCGATCATCCAACGCTTTCGCTTGCGATTTCAAACGAAGAATTCGCCACAAAAAATGTGAGCAATACCTACATTTTGGATGCGCGTGAAGACGAAGAATACGACATCGGTCAATTCCCGGGAAGCACACATATTCGATTCGCCGACCTCTTGGCAGGATCCTGGGTTGAACTCCCCACCGATAAAGAAATCGATGTGATTTGCTGGTCTGGAATGCGTGGAGAAAAAGTTGCTGAATTCTTACGAAGCAAAGGACTCGCTGCACGCTATTTAGAAGATGGCGCTGACGGGTGGGTAGCCTACGGCGGCACCTGGAGTGGCGAAATTGCCTTCTCACACGTCTATTCCGAATCGCGATACTCCACCGTTTTTTCAACTGCGGACGTGAAAGACTTCGTGAGCGAGGGTGTGGTGCTCATCGACGCGCGTGATCCGGCCGTCTATGCAAAAAAGCACATTGACGGGAGCATCAACATTTCTGCATTTGCCACCCCAACATTCCAGTTTGATGCCTTATTTGCCCAAGTACCAGCGCACTCCACCACCATCACCATTTGTGACGATTATTTGAGTTGCTTTGACGCAAAAATTGTCGGCATCAAATTAGAAAAATATGGCCACACATTCCTTGGCCGATACACCGCCCCGTATGAATACTAATGCGTTTGGAGGCAAAACCAAACAAATCAAGGCGCTCAAGGATGCAGGATTTCGCGTGCCAAATTTCATTGCGTTCTCTTGCAACGAAGTTTCCTCACAGTCCCCTGCGCAATTGGCTCAGCGTGCGCAAACAGAACTCGGCCAAATAATCTTCGCGGTGCGATCAAGCGCGCTTATAGAAGACATGGCACAGGGTTCCATGGCAGGCCAATTCCAAACTATCCTTCGCGTGACTCCCGACAACCTTGAACGCGCGATTGCCGATGTCTTAGACGATGCAAAAACACGTCTCGGTTCTTTGGAAACATTTTCGCTTATCGTGATGGAATATATTGAACCCGATCTTGCCGGCGTGGTGTTTACGCGAAGTCCAAGCGGAGGACGAGAGATGGTGATTGAATGGGTGCATGGAATTGGCGAAACACTCGTCTCTGGAAAAACAAAACCCAAGCATCTTGCATTCGCTCGCTCCGTAATCAAGGATCAAAACGGATTTAGAGAACTCGCAGAGCTGATCGACGCATCATTGAAAATCGAAACGCTCTTCCGTGCTCCGCAAGATATTGAATGGGCAATAAAAGATGGCGTGGTGTATTTCTTGCAATCCCGGCCAATCACAACCCTGTCTGCGACAGATATTGAAACGAGCCAGTATCTCGACGCGCATCTTCCACCTGACAAATTCTTTTTCGAAAAAACCGAAGCAACTGAGGTTGCGCCAACGCCATCAAACGACACATTCGCGATGCTCGAAACGCTCTATGCAAATGATGGGCCCGTGGCGTTGGCGTATCGAACGCTTGGAGTGACCTATACGGACACACATTTTCTTGAACGCATCGGCGGACAACTCTATGTGGACCGAGAAAAAGAATTAAAATCACTCCTCCCTGCTTATTCGCGCGTCACGTCCCCGCAATATCTTCCAGCTCCCGGTGCGATTTCTGGTCTTTGGACAACCCTAAAAAATATCCGGCGTCTTAATGGATTACGCTTTGACACAGCAGAACTCTACAAAAAGATTTCTGAGCGACTCGCGCGTCCTGGCGCAAACTTGCTTGCAGATTATGAACTTATTTTCACGCTGAACCTTGCGGCAGAACAGGCCATGCAAAAACTAAAACGTAGTCTTCCGTCACGCGTATCACCTGCTGACGTGCTCCAAATGAACACCAATCAAAATCTTGCGATGACGCTTGTGCCCCCGCAAGGACTGGTTGGGAATTCCCTCGATCTCAATGATACGTCCACATTTTTCGCAACACCAAACCCACAGCTAACAAAACAGATGTCGGAAGGCGTCTCAGAAGACCTACTCGCAAATGCGCAAGACACCATGCGATTGCGCGAATACGGTCGTTGGCTTGCCGTGTGGCATTTGTCAAAAAAACGCGTTCACGCTACGGTCGCAGATGTTTTTCCACACGAATTACCGCGCATACTTACGGATCGTCCAATTGAGCGTCCATTCGAGATGCAGGGAGTCTCGGGCGGAATCGCGAAAGGTATTCTCGCAGAAACCTCCGATCTCCAAACAACACCTGGAGAAAAAATCCTCTACACAGATCAGCTCTCCCCACAACTTGCAGATCATCTTTCCGACGTCGTTGGAATTGTTTCCATGAACGGCGGGATGCTTTCGCACCTGGCAATTATTGCGCGCGAAAAACAAATTCCCGTGATTGTGAACGTGTCACGTGCTCAAATTACGCTTGGAAAAATGATAACCATGGATGGATCCGCTGGAACGATTGAACAGGAACTATAAACAAAAATCCCCAAGGCATGCTCAGGGTTTTGGGCAGGGGTGCAGGGATTCGGCCTCGTATTGCTAATTAGTGACAGGTTCGCAAGCCATTTCGGTCGAGACAATCTCCCCATTCTCTTGGCATGTATGATAGTTGCACCCATCAAAATAGCTTTCTGAAACAGACAACGTGTGCCCTTGATAGTTGCATGTTCGCTCTGATTTTTCAATACATCCGGCACCCAAAAGGACAAGGCCGGTGAGAAGGAAGAAGAATTTGTTCATATTAATCAAGTATATAGAGTTGCGTGACTATTGCAAAAAAGGCAAAAATAGCTTATAGTTTCAGCACAAATTTCACATAGGGACGTAGTGAAATGGCTATCACAAAGGTCTCCACCCCGCCTTTCGCGAAAGCCGGGGTCCAAAACCAATATGTACTTTGTCTATCTTCTCAAACTCCAAAATCAAAAAAATCGATTCTATATTGGAATGACAGGAGACATCAAAAGACGCACTAACGAGCACCGACGAGGCAAAGTTAAAACAACAACTAGATTAGGTGCGCCGCGACTGATTTATTACGAAGCTTATATCGAGTCTACGCAAGCGATTGAGCGAGAGAAACAACTGAAACGTTTCGGGAGTGCGTATTCAGGGCTCCTCAAGCGTCTAGGCGAAAAATAAAAAATTCTTGATAGGGGTGTAGTGAAATGGCTATCACGAAGGTCTCCAAAACCTTTATTCAGGGTTCGAATCCCTGCACCCCTGCCAAGAATTTTTTATTTCAGCCGAGACCGAATCCCTGCACCCCTGCCAATAAATCATCAACACCGTTGGTGGTTTTTTTGACGAACATGCTTGTATACTAATCCCGTATGAGAAAAACGTTCGAGCAAGCCCGTGGAGACCAGGAAATCGGGGAAGGTGCACGATTGCTACACGATCTGGAAAAAACCGGAAAATATGTATTTCACGGATCTTCGAGCCCAGATATTTCGGAACTCGAACCCCGTCAGGCATATGATTACCCAAATGGCATTCAACAGAAACACGGCCATCCGTGTGTAGCTGCTTCACAATTTGCTGACATTGCAATTTTTCGAGCGCTAGTGACTGCAAACTCTACACAGTTTGGTCAACGTCGTGGGGAACCATATTTTTGTGCGGCATCACAAGAAGCCTTTGACGCCGCGAAAGGAAAAACGGGTTATGTGTACGTACTGCCAAAATCTCAATTTGCACCCATGCACGGTGATAATGGAGAATTCGAATGGCGAGCAGAGTCAAATCAAAAACCCGTTCAAATAATAGCTGTTACAGAACGTGATCTCCCAAAAAATATCGAAATCATAAATAAATACGAACTCCCGTATGCCAATCGATAAATTTAATATTCTTGTATCCTAAAATCCTATGTCACCTGAACAAATAACTCGTGAGCCTCGTGAAACAATCGATCGAGTCGGTTTGGAAAAATTTCTCCAACTGTATAAGCCGTCGCTCCGTATTCTTTCAGAACTCGAACGACGATTACACCTCGAAGAAGGAGACCCTCTCCGTCCCTCCCCCTCGGATTTGGAAGATCTTTTTAAAAAAACGCGTCGCAATTTCACGCAACCGGAATCCTCCGAAGGGTTCCTACAACAAGCTGGAATCCATGATGTGGAAAGTGCTCGTGCATACGAGGAACTCTTAAAACGCATATTTGCAAAAGACGGAGATGATCATTTTTTTGAACACCCGCTTCGTGAACATTTTTATGTGAGCCTTTGGCGGACTGTCTCACGAAATATGAGATTGGATGATTCCGAATTCTCTCATCTTTCTGATCGCGAGCAAGCGATCTTTGAAGATCAAATTGATTCCTATATCAACAATTTCATGGCCAATGATCTCACACAGTCATTCAAACATGCGGATTCGCCCGAGGAAATACAACAATCAGAATTCTGGAAATTTCTTGATGCGGTCGGACTTCAGAAATATCAAGGAAAAATTCTCGAGATTGCCGCGCTTCACAAAACAAAACCATTTATTGGCCCGCCGACCTCCGAAGCAATCCGTGGCAAGTCTTCCACAGGCGATACGGAAGAGGGCGTCTGAAACGAACAGCTTCGCATTTACAGGATTATGCTTTTGTGATACATTACGTTCGCTTTTAAGAGATCGTTCGCCAATGTAGCTCAGCTGGTAGAGCAACGGTTTTGTAAACCGTAGGTCGCGGGTTCGAGTCCCGCCGTTGGCTCCACCCTTCGCTCCTTCGGAGCTCCCGCCTTCGCTAAGCTTCGGCGGGCAGGTCGGGTGGCAGGCCATCTGCCACTCACTCAGAATGAGCGAAGGGTGTCCTCCGAAATTCGGCACAGCCGAACGAAGGAGGACGCAGTTCAAAACACGGGTCGATACCGAAGTGGTCAAACGGGGCAGACTGTAAATCTGCTGGCATCCGCCTTCGTTGGTTCGAATCCAACTCGGCCCACCATCCCTCGTCGCTCCAGCAAAGCTGGAGCTATGAGGGATGTTTCGTTTTATAGCAAGCCAACTGCTTGGCTTGCGATGGATTCGAACGCTCCGCCTCCGCTTTTCAGCTTCGGCGGATAAACTCCGCCATATCGCCAGGCGGCCTGCCCGCCGAAACAACGTGTAGGCGGGTGGCCAGCCTGCCGGCAGGCAGGACCGAGGCTTGCGACGGCAAGCCGAGAGTCGAGGCCGAATCCAACTCGGCCCACCAAAAATACCTGAGTTTACCTCGGGTATTTTTATTTGCAAATTGAAAACCGCCCCTGAGATTGAGGACTGCAGAGGCAGTCTTCAAGGGGCGGTTACTTATAGAGCTCCCAGCGCGGGTGGCCGGCGAGCTTGGCCCAGCTCGCCACGCACGTCGCCGTGCTGGAATTCAGCATGCCCTCCTTCATGAGGGCAAAGAGGTAGCGGTCGAAACCGCGATCCTCGTTGCCCACGAAGTAACACATGTCCCCGGTGTTGGCCTCGGGAACCCCCCAGGCGAGTGCATCCTTGCACTCCGCCAGGTAGGCTTCCCGCTCGTGCGCCCAGAGGCGCTCGCACGAGGCGGTGAAGAGCTTCTGCCCCTGGCGCTTGGGCTGGAAGTCTGCCTTTACATCGGGGTTGGCGTTCATCCACTGCTGGTAGTGAATGAACTCGTGCTCGATGACGAGCATGGCTCCGAGAACCTCCTGCTGCGAAGCCATCTTCTCGATCATCACGGGGTCCACGACCAGAGTCGGGAACCCCTGCGCATCGCTCGAGGGCGCACCCGCCATGATCATGTCGCGCGGGTAGTAGGCGAACTGGCCAATGAAGCCAGTGCCCACCTGGAAGTTGACGAGGAGTTTTCCCGCCTCGATGTCCTTGCCGAACAGGCGAGCCCATTCGTTCGGGTTCTGGTCGACGAGGAAGCGGAGTCGCTCTCCAATCTCCTTACTCCCGTCGGGCATGATCTCGACCGGCGGGAGGTCGCTCGAGAAGTTCGGCGGGTTCCCGATCTGCGGAAGCGGGTTGGGCTTGTCGATGACGCCCCACGCTTCCCGCAGTCGGGCCTGCTCGACCTTCTCCGCGCGGTACGCGGCAATCTCCGCGTCCCTCTGCTCGGTGGCGACCCCGTCCAGGTACTCCCGGTATTGACCCCAGCCCAGCAGGCTGGCAATAAGGGTACCGAACAATGCGACCAAAATCGCGCATTTATGGTCCGCGATAAAGTCGAACAGATTGGTCTTCGAGTTCATTTCTTCTCCCGTAAAAGGTTCAAAACGGACCACAATTTATACCATAAAAATGGCCTTTTGTCAATCAATATTTGTGACAAAAAAGCCATTTTCTGCTAGAATTTATGTACTATGACTCAAAAACAAACCATCGTTCTGATCGCCGGCATTGCCGCTATTCCCGTCTTGGCAATTATTGGCGTTGCTATTTTCATGGTCACGCAAGGCAATCTCAAAATCGGCTCTTCTGCAATTTCAAATTTTGAAGAATGCGCCGCAAGCGGACAACCAGTTATGGAAAGCTACCCTCGGCAATGTTCCTACGCTGGGCAGACCTATTCCGAAGACATTGGCAATATCTTGGAAAAGCAAGATTTGATTCGTGTTACAAATGTTACTCCAAATCAAACGATTTCAAGCCCTGTGGCGATCACAGGCGAAGCGCGCGGAACCTGGTTTTTTGAGGCAAGCTTCCCTATCACGGTTGAGGATGAAAACGGCAATCAGATTGGATTGGGAATCGCCACGGCCACGAGTGATTGGATGACGGAAAACTTTGTACCATTCACTGCATCCATTTCCTTTACGACCCCAACCACGTCACGTGGAACCCTTATTTTCCACAAAGACAATCCATCCGGACTACCTGAAAATGATGATACCTTGGAAATTCCTGTGATTTTTTAAGTAGATTGCTTCGTCGGCTAGAAGCCTCCTCGCAATGACACGTCGCGACTCCCACGACTTGACGAAATGCCTCATTTCTGGCATACTTCCCAGTCGTTAAGACGTCGCGAGCATTAAGCTCCCGACCGACTCGAATTCCTTGTGTCATATTTGTGTGACTCGATGAAAATATCGGGTCACATAATTTATTATGACACCAGAAACAAAACCAATTTTGTTTGAAGATTTTGGTCTTTCGCCAAAGTTATTCCAAGCAATCGACAAATCATTTAAAACCCCTACGCCAATTCAGGCGCGGGTGATTCCGCTTGCTTTGCAAGGCAAAGACGTGATCGGCATTGCGCAAACGGGTACAGGCAAAACGCTCGCATTCGGAATTCCAATGCTCGAAAAACTTGTTGCCCAAAATGGACAAGGTCTTATTTTGCTCCCAACACGCGAGCTTGCGCTTCAAGTTGATGAAGCTCTTCGCGCCATCGGACAAGGCATGGGCCTCAAAACTGCGGTCCTCATTGGAGGCGCCTCAAACGAAACGCAAAAGAAATTGCTTTATCGTCAGCCTCATATTGTGGTTGCAACTCCTGGTCGTTTAATGGACCACCTTGAGCAACGCACATTCGATTTGCGTCGTCTTTCGATTATTGTGCTCGACGAAGCAGATCGCATGTTTGACATCGGCTTCATGCCACAGATTACAAAAATCTTGCAACATGCGCCAAAAGATCGTCAAACCCTTCTTTTCTCGGCAACCATGCCAGATTCGATTGTGAAAATTGTGCATTTGTACATGAAAACTCCGGTGCGCATCGACATTGCCCCACAAGGCACAGCCGGCGCCACCATCGATCAATCCGTTATTTACGTTTCACAAGATTCAAAAATGCGACTCTTGGAAACCATCCTCAACGACACCGAAGGAACGGTCTTGGTTTTCTCTCGTACAAAACACGGCGCTCGCAAAATGACTGCCCACATTTGTGGCAAAGGTCACCGCGCTGCAGAAATCCACTCAAACCGTTCGCTTGCACAACGCAAAGAAGCGCTTGGCGGATTCAAAACTGGTCGCTATCGCGTGCTTGTTGCAACCGATATTGCGGCGCGTGGAATTGACGTCCAAAATATTTCGCTCGTTGTAAACTACGACTTGCCGGATTGCTCAAGCGATTATGTTCACCGTATTGGTCGAACCGGTCGCGCTGGGCTCACGGGAAAAGCCGTTTCATTTGCAACCAACAGCCAACGACGTGATATCAAGGATATTGAGCGCATCATGAAAAAATCCATTCGCGAAGAAAAAGCGCCATTCCTTCCACCAGCCACACGTGATACAAACACCTACGAGGAACCTCGCGATCGCGAACGATCCTACGGTCGTTCCCGCGGATTTGCCCCACGTCGATTCGAACGCAATAATCGTCCATTTGATCGTAACAGCCGTCCATTCCAGCGAAGTGCACCGCGCGCTCCAGAACGATTTGAGCGTCGCGCAGAACCAATGCGATCTGAATCACAACCCTATCGCCCAGAAGCCGTAGCCGAGGAAGTACACAATATCTTCCACGCTGGCGATCGTCGTCAGTCCCGTGGTGGACAGCGACCAGCCGGTGCAGCGCATAACTTTGCTCCACGTCGCCCATTGAACGGGCGTAGTCGATTTGCTCGAGGCAAAGTTCCATCTCGCGCAAAAACATTCAGCAATTAATTGAAAAAGACGTTCCAATTCGGAGCGTCTTTTTTATTTACATTTGGTTGCATTTGCGCAATACTTTACGTGAAGGAGGCGAGATGTTTACCAAGATAGCGTCTGCCATTGCGGCGCTGTTTCGGAACACAGCGCCACCAAGCGAGGAATTTGCTCCAGCCACACACCTGTATGGCCCGGAGCGATTCATTGAGGCGTGGGAACGGCATGGTCGTCCATCCCTCACTCTGCATTCCTTCTCCCAATCGCTCAACGATTCGCATCTGTGTTTTCTGCGATTCTCGTTGAACGACATTTCATTCGAAGGCAGGTTTGATCTCAGTCGATTTGACTTCCTGCCCAAGAACGATGCGTTCGATGAGGCGATGAGGAATGCCCGCCGCGTGTCTCACTAACCGCGGCGTTTTCGGATCATTAAAAAATTCATTATTCTTGTTATCTCCACTTTCTTTGGACCAGCAAAGAAAGTGGAGGGAAAGAAACTGGCTGCCGGGTCTGCGCTTGTCAAAGAGGCGAAATATCACATCCGTCGTCGGCCAGGGCACGGCCAGTCTCCGGCAACCTGGTTTTGGATGTGCCGGAGGTGGCCGTGCAATTCCTGTCCGAACGCCGGATTCCTCTTTGACAATGCTCGAGCCGGCGATTCAAATAAAAACAGGCTACCGAACACAGCCCGACCGGAAAAACGTTCCTGCCCTGGGTGGTTTGGTTCTTCATACGTTTTTCCGGGCCAGCCAAGTGCGAAGGCTGGGATGGGCTATAAGAAAACAGACCCTTTCTTTTCCCCCCCTCTTTTCTTTGGGTCCAGCAAAGAAAAGAGGGGCCAGGGTTCAAGGGGCAGGATGCCCCTATCATTAAAAATTGATTTGGAAATTCTTATAGATTGCTTCGTCGGCAAGACTGCCTCCTCGCAATGACACAGAAAATAAAGAAGGTGGAGATAACAAGAAAAGAACAGTCTATCGACTGTTCTTTTTTTAAAGTTCATGATTATTACGTCGCTCGTGTTCTTTGAGAAAACGCTTTCGAATGCGTACCGATTGTGGCGTTACTTCCACCAATTCATCGCCGGCAATGTATTCAAGCGCTTTTTCAAGCGTCATCTCAACGGGAGGTGTAATCTTGATCGCGATATCCGCGCCCGAGGAGCGCATATTGCTTTGCTGTTTTTCACGAATTGGATTCACGGTAATGTTTTCTTTCATGGTTGACCCAATCACCATGCCTTCGTAGACTTCCACGCCAGGACCAACAAACAAGGTGCCGCGTTCCTGCAAGTACGTAAGCGCATAGGCCATGGTCGTGCCAGTGAATCCGGAAATAATCGAACGCGTATTGCGACGTTCAATTTCGCCTTTCTGTGGCGCATAGTGCGCAAACTGTCGCGCCATCGTGCCCAATCCTTTTGTATCGGTCACGAACTCTCCACGGAATCCCAAGAGTCCGCGCGTTGGAATGAAATACTCCAGTCGTGTTGATCCATTGGAGCTTTCCATGTTTACCATTTCCCCACGACGCTTCCCTAATTTTTCAATCACAGTTCCAACAAATTCATCTGGCACATCCACAATCACACTCTCGATTGGTTCTTCCAAGACGCCATCTTTTTCCTGCATAATGACGCGTGGCTGACCAACCTGGAGTTCAAATCCTTCACGGCGCATTTGTTCAATGAGAATGGACAAGTGCATTTCGCCACGTCCGCTTACGGTAAACACATCGCTTCCTTCTGGGAAATCCACACGAAGTCCCACGTTTGTTTCCAATTCTTTTTTGAGACGTGCACGCAATTTTTGCGACGTCACCTGCGTTCCTTCACGTCCGGCAAATGGCGAATTATTCACCATGAAGTCCATCTGAAGTGTCGGAGGATCAATACTAATGGTTGGCAATAATTCCGCATTTGGATCTTCAGAAATCGTGTCGCCAACATAAATATCTGGCATTCCAGCCACCTGCACAATGTCTCCGGCTTCGGCTTCTGGAACTTCAACTTTTTTGAGTCCTTCGTGGGAATAAAGTTTTGCAATTTTTTGTTGGTAGCGTTTTCCATCGGGTGAAATCACCGTCACCGCCATGCCTGGTTTGATAATGCCTTCGTACACGCGGCCAACAGCCAAACGACCAACGTAGTTGTCGTAGGAAAGGTTGGCGGTTTGCATACGCATTGGCAAACTCGTTTCGTGTGGCGCTGGTGGAACAACCTCGAGGATCAAATCAAAAAGCGGTTTCAAATCTGTATTGGTGTCGGTTAAATGTGTTCGCGCAATTCCCTGTTTGCCGTTGGCGTAGATATAGCGGAAATCGAGTTGCTCTTCGTTTGCGCCAAGTTCAACGAATAAATCAAAAACCAAATTGAGCGCGCGTTCTGGATTTGCGGTTGGACGATCAATTTTATTGATAACAACAATTGGTTTCAAACCAAGCGCTAACGATTTTCGAAGCACGTAGCGCGTCTGAGGCATAGGGCCTTCGCTTGCGTCCACAATCAAAAGAACCGAGTCGACCATGCGAAGCACACGTTCAACTTCAGAACTGAAGTCTGCGTGGCCTGGAGTATCAACAATATTGACTTTGACGTCGCCCAAACGAATAGCGGTATTTTTTGAATAAATCGTAATGCCACGTTCACGCTCCAATTCATTGCTGTCCATCACACAATCGGCAACAATTTCGCGGTCGCCAAATGTACCCGATTGCTTAAGCATCGCGTCAACAAGTGTGGTTTTACCGTGGTCCACGTGGGCAATAATGGCAATGTTTCGGAATTCCATGAAAGTGAGGTTACTTGAGGCCGAAAAGATACCTTATTTAAGCGCTTTTGTAAAGGACAACGCCTAATAAACGACAGAACCCTCCTTCGCTCTGTAAACAGAGCTCCGGAGGGCGAGAAAAGACGAGGACTAGCGAACGTTCAGGATCCAGCTGTTTTTCTGGCTCAGCAGGAGTTCCCGCAGTTCGCGCGGTGAAAGGGCACCCAGCCGGTGGTTGTGATGGCGCAGCTCCTCGACATGGGAATTGTCCCATCCTCCGGCCCTTGCCTTGGCCTCAAGACGCGTGCGCTCGGCTCGCACATCTACTCGTTCACGCCAGCGCGATCCGGACCAACCCGCGTAGCGACTCCAAAATTCCGCGTATGGCGTCTCTTTGAAGCGTTGCCCGGGATGCGTGACCTGAGGTGTATTCGGCCCAAAGGACCGTCTCTCCAGCGTAAAGCGACGCGCATCTGCCGTGCCCTGCATGTCGCACCACGTGCAATCATCCCAGAATCCAACCGGAACGGGCACGAGCTTCGTGATGCTGAGCACCCCCTCGCGATCCAGCGCATCAGCGATCATCGCAAGGAAGAAACACATGCAGTCGTGAGACGTGACCACGAAGACCGTGTCGATCTCGTGAACACTCACGTGATGCGCGATGAGTAGCGCCTGCTGTTCGAACTCCACGGGAAAAGAGTCCTTGGTCAAGCGTCGGTAGAGATCTTCGGGCTTGAACTTCCGGCTCTCCCACTCTTCTCGCATGTAGAATTCTACTGCAGACGCAGGATACTCCCCGTAGCGTGCGTAGTCTTTTTCCGTCCCATCTCCTCCGATAAGAAGAATGCGGACGAGAACGCCCCCCTTACGGTGAATGTCCACGAGCCGTGCAGCAACCGAGAACGTCATGTCCTCGCATGCCCCTTCGGGCAGCGGTGACTGGCTCTTGATGAATGTTCTCGCTCTGGGGTTGATCCAGTACCCCGAGACCACGACGAGGCTCGAGGCGTGCGACGCCTTCATATCCTCGACGATGGAGAGCGTCTCTCCTTCCGGAGGCGTGAAGAGGCGCGGCAGGATATCCTGATGTGGCGTGGTGCACATGAGCGTCACGTCAAACAGGGCGTCGAGTTCGGCTTTCTCTTCCTCGGCACCCCAGACCAACGACAGGTACTCCGTATAGGGAGTCATAAGACGTTGAAGCGCGTGCTCAGGAGAGCCGACCGGGTAGACACCATTGAACTGTCGCATGGTTTCCTCCAAAACTCGGGTGAAAAGAACCTGCATTCAACCTACACAGAATCAATTTCTGCGTCAAAAACGATTCACCCCGCTCCTCACGAAGAGAAACGGGGCGAGACGAGGACTAGTTCCCGAACGCTGCGACTTCCGCAGGCGTTGCGAGCCGAACGCTACGGCGCATGTCAACGAGCGAGTCCCACGAATCCGAGACGAGGACAGCCGTGAGATGGGGCCACAACGCCTCGAGATCGCTCAAGTGCGCATGAAGGCCCGTATCGTACGACCTCGGGACGATGAGCACGGAACACCGACCGTGTCCAAACATCCGGATGTCGGTCTTGCTATCGCCGAGCACCAGGGCGCGGTGATTGCTCACCTGCACGCGCGACAGGAACGCCTGCGCGAATTCACCCTTGGTGTATCCGGTCACGGCCGTGTGCGGGTCGTACCCGACAATCACCTCGTGACCATTCACGCCCCACCTGAGACGGAGTGCGGCAATCTGGCACGCATTCGCCTCCTCAGCGGACATGAACTGTTCCAACCAGTCGTGGATCGGATCCCAAATCCCGAAGGAATTGAGAAGAACGTGTTCAGCCCTGAACGACCGGAACAGCGGAACAAATCCGATCCTCGGGACGAACGTAGCAACGAGCTTCCGGAGGACCTTACGATCCCATCCGTACATGGCAGGAATCGGCCCGAAGAGCAATTCGAGCTCCTCCTGTGCACTCGGCTCCCTCTGCCAGTAGGACCTGGAAGCTACCGCGTTTGCAGCAGCTGCTTTGGGCGGGAGCAGTTGCCTGAGCTCCGTCCAGAAGTGGTACGGGTGTGCCGTACCATCGACGTCGCTAACGAGCGCTTCCGCATTCGCCAGCCGATCCTCGAGTTCTTTCTGCCCGCCCGGGCAGTTCTCCTGGTTCACGAAGACGACATCTTCATCTGGGAACGATGCGTCAAACCGACTGCGGAACAGAGGATACCCCGCACAAACAGAAACCCTGGGCATGAGCCCTCCAAAAAGGTGGACTCGCGCATTCTATCAAAATCCCCGTAAATGCAAAGAACCGCCCCCGCGCTGATGCGAGGAACGGTTCACGACGACGAAATAGGTGATCATCCCTCACGATAGCTCCGGATGACGTATTGAAGGATGCTTGCAATGGCCCGATCACCCTCTCGTTCTTCCTCCATGACATGCCTTGTGACCGACCCGGTCTCCACAGCTTCCGAGATACACAGATGATCCTCGACTTCGACTGCAGGGATGCGGGGCGTGACGAGAATTGCGATCAACCCAGGAGCATCTCGATGGACACGTCCGAGAAACTCGATGGACGATCCGAGCTCGTCGATGGTAGACCAGATGAGCAGAACTTGCTCTCGGGTCTTGGTCCGTATCAGCAGATGCACGAAATTCGCCATCCCGACAGTATCCTTGAAATCTGTCCGAAAATCGTGCGGCTCGATGCCGACGTTTCCCAGCGCGCTCAATCCAATCAAGGGGACTGGAGTGAACACGAACAACACGATGCCCGATCTCAATGGGAGAAGAAGAGGCATGGTACACCTTTGGTTGAATGTGCCATTGGCTTTCTTAACAGGAAAAACGTATTTCGTCAATGGATTCTATGGGGACTTTCGATTATACTTCACCCACAACGGGCGGACATATTAGTCCGCCCCTACCACATAATATGATTGGACTATTTGACTCGGGCTACGGCGGGCTTGCGATTACAAAGGAATTCATAAAGCAATATCCAGGGTATTCTTACGTCTATTTGGGTGACAATGCTCGGGCTCCGTATGGCTCACGACCACCGGAGGAGATTTTTGAATTCACACGCCAAGGAGTTGAATTTCTCCTTGAAAAAGGATGCCCGCTTGTGATTTTGGCGTGTAATACCGCAAGCGCAAATGCCTTGCGAAAAATTCAGCAGGAAGTTTTGCCAGCGCGCTGGCCTGATCGAAAAGTCCTTGGAATTATTGTGCCAACGATTGAACAAATCACCGGCGTCGATTGGAATGCAACACATTCCGACGAAGATGCGACGCAAACCGTTGCTGTGCTCGCAACTGAGATGACCGTGAAGTCGGGCGCCTATACAAACGAAATAAAAAAGCGCGCGCCAAATATGGTGGTGGTGCAACAAGCCTGCCCAGCGATTGTACCGCTCCTCGAGAACGGCGAGCGCGAAAAAGCCGTGCACGAGATGAGAAAATATCTTGGCGACTTGGAAGAAAACATGGCGCATGTTCATTTTTCGTGGCCACCTGATTCGCTTGTGCTCGGGTGCACGCACTACGAGCTCATTGCGGAAGAAATAAAAAAAATGATCCCAACCGGGGTTCACGTCTATTTGCAATCGCAGATTATTGCGGCAGGCTTGGCGCAGTATTTGGCGCGCCATCCGGAAGTCGAGGAACGCATTGAGAAAACCGGAGCGCGCACATTTTATACAACCGGCGACCCGGCACTCGTCACGGGAAAAGCAAATATGTTCATGGATCCTGCACCGAATTTCGAAAAAGCAATCCTCTAAAGGCAGATGCCCGCCAGCACGACGGGCAAGGAGAGGTAGCAGCGAGCTAGGGCGTTGGAACGGAATCAGGACGACTGCGAGGGAAGATCTTCTCGCGTTCTTCGGTTCGTTCCTCGACGGAAGGCAAGTCACTGAAGAGCGCTGGATCTGCAGGAAGGACTTCCCCGTTCGATGCGAGTGTTCTCCACTGGTTCGGATCATCAACCCGGCCATCGAACTGCGTACGAAATGTTCGAGACTGGCGCATCAGTACCTCCACCCCGCCTCTCGCGAGAGGCTGGGTCCAATGGTCCTACGGAAGATACCAAAGAAACATCATTGCGACTAGTGGATAAAAACAGAAACGCCGCCGGCAGCTGCCAGCGGACGTCAGGGACGAGGAGCCTCACTTGTCGCCCTTGTTGGGCGGTGGAAGCTCCGGGCGGACACGAGGACGATCACCCTCCTCGTGGCGCCGATTGATGACCTCGGACGTGGGCGTGCGTGGTCTCGTCCCGCGTCGAGGACGAGTGATGACCAGCGGCTGAGGTGTGTCCTTTAGCCGGCTCTTCCTCTTCATTGCGGCCCCTTGCCCACGCCGGCATGCGCGCGATCAAGTTGTTCCTGCGTCACCTTGCGGGAACGCGTGCGATCCGGACGCTCGCCGACGATCAGGAACTCGTCGAGCTCCTCTACGGGGTACTCGCGAATCGGATCCGGATCCCCGCTTCGCACATAGCGTGGCTTCTTACCACGCCGCCATACTTCCGTCATCGCGACCTCCTGTTGCTCCAGACACAAGCAACGAAGAAATATACACGAAAAATTTGAATTCGACAAGGGACGTTGCACTTGTCCCGCCGAAGCTCGAAGAGCGAAGGAGGATGCAACGTCCCTATTCGAATCGTCGTACGGGCGAGGTTTCCTCGCCCGTTGCCGGGTCGGGGAACCCGACCCCTACGGCGCTATTGAATCACCCCTCCCCATTCCACAACCGTAAATCCTGTTCGCTCAAATGTTTTTGGAAGCGTTGGCGGGTTCGATGGGATTGCCGTATCGAGCTCTTGATAATCCATGAGGATTCGCAGTACTGAATCTGGCGCAGGCGTTATTTGCATTGGCGCCAGAGCGTTCATAACACTCGTTCCATGGAATCCAATCTTGTAGTACGGCGCATTTTGCATGCGTGGAAGCCAGAACTCATTGAAGTCTGCAATTTCTTTTTCATTAAGCCCAAGTTGCGCAAGCGTTGAAGTCAAAAATCCTTCTACATCAGCTTTTGCAATCACCCAATATTTCTCTGGTGCCTGGTAAAGTCCACCTTTACCTTCCCAGAAAAGATATGGATATGTTTTTCCATCGGATAGATTTGTGAGCTCGCCATTTGGCTCTGCCACCACATTCCATCCCATACCATATGCCGGCTCGG
This sequence comes from Patescibacteria group bacterium, assembly GCA_041666205.1. GTDB lineage: Bacteria > Patescibacteriota > Patescibacteriia > UBA9934 > UBA9934 > JBAYHI01. The sequence continues at coordinate 75,710 of JBAYHI010000003.1, read as the reverse complement.
TGTAGGAAAATCCTCCCACCGGCGCCAATTGTACATTCACCTGCGTGGTTTCTTCTGGGTAGAGGTAAATAACCGGCTTGCCACATTCTGCAGCCGGAAGAAAATTCACATTCGTAAATTCAATCCAACGACCAAGTGAATCCTGCCAGTAAAAATACGGATGTATTTCTTGCAATTCTTCGAGCGTAACTTCTTCTTCACCTGAAAAAGAATTATACGATGCGATACTACTCTTATAACGATCAGCTGTTAGCGTTTTTGGTGTAAAGACGCGTTCACTTTCGATTGTTCCAGCAAAAATCAAATCGCTATCTGTGATATCTGACGCCACGTTTGTAATGGAGCTCATGCCACATCTGGATTGATCTCCGCGGAGATATTCATCCGTATTTCTCGATCCATCCTCCCAAATGATATTTGGTGTATTTGGCACATTCAAATCTCCTTCCGGACCAGCCGTCCAGAATGGGACATTCACTTCATAAATGGCGTACCGATTGTCGGGTCGAATCGTATAAAAACTATCCTCATACACAGTTGAAGTCCCCTCGACCATTTCATACACAACGGTTCCGTCCGCAAGTTGCGACCATGAGCTTCCAATCTTTGGCGCTTTATTCGCATCTACACCTTCAAAATCAATTCGGTTCAACAATCCTGCATAATCAAACAAAATTTCATTAACATCTGTAATTGTTGACGACATTTCAAATTCAGGAATAGCAAGCTCTCCATCTGTAATTGTTGTACTAAACGTATCCCCATTTGTTGTATCAGACTCTCTCACCGGGAATTCCCACATTCCCATATAACTCATATAACGGCTAAGAAGCACTGCATCTATGCGATCGTTTGGGTTTTCAAGAACATAATAATAATCATACGCCCACCCCATTCCTAAAGAGCCAAAAATATTTTGTACGAGCTCATACCCATCATAGGTTCCACCCTGAACAACTCCCAAAAGATAGGCAGAACTCTCATCAACTGAAAATGTGGAATCAGGTTTTGAAAATGTTGCAACGAGTCCTGGATTTAATTCAACTTTTTCCTGAGCCGCAATCGGTAAAAACTCCACATCTAAAAATACTTCTTCCGTATCAGTTTCATCAGAGCCATCAATAACCTCATCCTCAACTTCTGTCTCATTGGCAATCAGTCGCGAAACCAGCAAGCCACTGATGAATGACGCAATCACGAGCAAGACAACCACCGGGGCTGCAATTGCAATCAGAAGCGTTTTATTGAATTTGGGAGCTGTAACTTCGGGCACGGGTACTTGCTCCGTCATGTCGACGGGCTCGACCTTAGTTTGTTTCATATCGGTCAAAAATTAGTTTGCCATTAATTATTTGTTCTTTTAGCACGTCGTCGGAATACTCCGCAAGGTGTTTGAGGAGTGCGGTGGCTTTATCGCCCTCCATCGGCTTTGGCGCTTTCAAACTGACGTCCACTGGCAGGAGGTTAATTTCGATTTTTTCATCCGTGATAATCACTCCAGCCGTGAGTGCGGACCAGGTTTCCGGAATCTGTTGATCAAAAACGAAATTCCCAAGCGAGTAAAGAACTGGCACGCCGTCGATGACTTCAATCCCCTCTGGCACATGTGCGTGACCGGCCATAATAAGGTCAGCGCCAGCGTTGATCATTTTCTGAGCCAGTGCCCGTTGTGCGGTTTGCGGTTGATGTTCATATTCAACGCCCCAATGTGGCATGACGATGATAAATCGCCCATCACTTTGTGCGGTTGCAATCGTCTCCAGCAGTAAATCCTCGTCGGGCTGGAATGAATGATAGCCAATGAGCGTAATCGGGATTCCGTTAATATCTTGGTCGTAGCGTGGCACTGGCGATTTATACGAAGCAAACCACGGAATGCCCATGGAATCCAGCCAGGTATGCGTTTCAGTTTCCCCAGCACTGCCCACATCCCAGACGTGATTATTGGCAAGCGATACCACGTCGATGAATGGTTTCATTGCTTCCACATAGCTTGGCGAAAAGACAAATCGAAATGGCGGATCGTAGGTATAGGTGCTTTGTTGTTCGTTCACGGTTCCTTCCAGGTTGCCAACGCGCAAATCTGATCCTTGCAAAAAGCGCATCACGTGCTGCCAGGGAAAATTCGGGTCGCCACCGGCTGCATCGATTGCTTTTCGCACACCACGATCAAGCATAATGTCACCAACGAAATGAATGGAAGCCGAGGGTGACGTCACCGGCGCACCTTTTGTAAAGTACCCCAGAATATGGCTTGTATTTTCTTCTGCTGCGTCGCCAATGCCCATGGCAAGCGAATTGCCGTGATAGGTTTGCGTCCACACTTGCGTGCCCTGCAAACGATTCCACTCACCCAAAACCTGAAGCACGGCATTTGTATCCACTTCCAAATTCAAATTTTCTAAACACGCAATTCCACGCGCCAAGCAATTCTCCGTCACCTCGTCGTGGTAATCCGACGCCAAACTTGGCAAATAGTGCGACATGTCAGAGGACGCAATCAGAATGGCGTCGGGCGCAACGTCGTAGAGTTCGCCCGCAACAACCTTTGCTTCATCCGCGGTGAGCGAATCATCAATCACGAGCGGAATGATTTTCGCGTTTGGAAATGAATGCGCGACAAATGGCGTGAGTGCTCCAATACCATGCTCTTGTTCAAATGCTTTTTCTTCATTCCAAACGATCCCACCACGATTTGCAAGCACACGCGCTTTCGTGGAAGATTCCACCATGCCATACGGCGTTTCCCAATTTCCGAATGAAACCTGCGCGGGGTGAACACCAGCATCAAAATGATTCGGGCTCACCACAATGACGGTTTTGACACTCCCCGAACCAATCGTTTCAAAAAGCGAAGCAATCTCTTTTGCAACCAAAAGATGATGCGCTGATACTGCGCTCACAACCGAAACCGAATCACCTGGCTCCGCAGCTGCATACGCACCATCAAAAAAATCTTTCGTTTGCAATCCCGAGGAATACAGGGGTCCTACTTCGCGCACCGGAAGCTCAAACTCATTTTTCCAAATAAGCCCAAGCGTAAGACCAATCGCAAACACGCCTCCCAAGACAATAAAGAGGATGCCAGACCAAAAAAACCATCGCCAAATATGTACGTGCATACTCGCATTATACGCGTTTGATCTGTTCACAACAAACCAAAAAGCCCGCAGACAAGGCCACCACCGGTGACGTTGCTGCGGACTTGAGCCCACCTCGCGTGAGGTGGGATACGAGGGACTAGCGGCCCTTCTTCTTGTTGCCGCCTCCCCCCTTCTTCTGCTGTCTCTTCTCATCGGCCTTGCGCTTCGCGCGCTCGGCCCGACGACGCTCGATTTCTTCGGGCGAGAGCTGTACGGGCTTGCGCGTCACGCGATGCTTCCGCCCCATCCCGGTCGCACCGAACTCGAAATTCCGTGCGACCCAGTCCCGCTGACCATCGGACTTCTGAGCAAGCGTGAGACGCGCCCCAATCTCACGCGAAGCTTCGTCCACGGTCGTGATGTGACCAAGCGCAGTGTTGCCACTCCGCCCCCGATCGCTCGGATTCGTGTAGGGCAAATTCTGCACCTGCGCGACGAGCGCGGCCATCATGCCGTTGAACTCCACGCCGGCGCCCTTCGCTTCCTTGGCGCAAGTCGGGCAGAATCCGAAGACCTTGTTGTCGGCGCGAATCGACGGCATCTCGTGCCAGTTGGCGTAGCCGTAGTGAGCGGATTCATCGTCAAAGCACGTGCCGTCGGGCGTGTTGCGGTGCGTCGTGCATTCGGTCCAAAGCTCACCGCCCTCGCGCATCTTGCGCGCGAATGCGACCTGAGATCCCGCGCGAATTCGCTCGACGAGCGCCACGATCTTCTGGACGCGCTCGGCGCGCTCCAGGGCCCGCGCCTCCTCACAGCGCGCAAGTTCGGTCTGCGCAGTCGTGGGGCTCATGAGAAGCGGGACGACCTGCGAACCGAGATGAACGAACCCGGGCTTCCCCGAGCCGTTCTGCACAGCGCTCGCGAGCTTTTCCGCGCACTCGTCGCACAAGCGCGCCTCGGGGTCGACGGTGACGGCCGCGTAGAGCATGAATGCTCCGGGCGCGACCTTGATGTTCCCGACCCCCGCGATCGCAACCACGAACGCCGGATTCACGCGCTTTCCGAGGTGCGCGGGCACCAGCATCTCACACCCGGCGCAGGGCAGGGCGCGCAACGCCCAGGCCCGACCAATCGAACACGTTCCATCCCGGATAAGACGCTTCCCGTGCCCCTGCGCCTCGCACCGGTTGTGGTTCCCGGGCACGCACTGGATGTAGGACTGCATTTCAAACCTCCGCGGAGAAAAATCTAGTGGGAATGACCTGTTGTCCTCACTCGAGGAACCGAAAAAACTATCAAAAAAATGGCGATTTGTCAATCCAAGCCCCTGCGGGAATTGACAAAACTGCCGCGATTACGTACACTTCCCCCATTCAAACAATCCCTATGTCACAAGACAACATGATCAAATTGGAGTGTACGACGTGCAAAACCGTGAATTACCGCGTGCACAAAAACGTCAAAACCCTCAAAACTCGCTTGGAACTCCAAAAGTTCTGCAAGCAATGCAAAGCCCATACCGGTCACAAAGAAACAAAGTAACCCGTCCTTCGCTCTGCCACAACAGAGCTACGGAGGGTAAAATCAAAAACCTCGAGGCCTTGCCCCGAGGTTTTTTTATTCTGCAATTTCTTCTTTTTTTGCGATCCCCGGAAGTTCTGCAATCTGTGCTTCAAATTCCTCGATCTTTTGATTCTCCGGATTCACGGCACGCAAGCGGTCAACCGCACTCATGGCCTCATGTTTTTCCCCAACCGCAATTGCGGCGCCAATGAAGAAATCAAGATATTTCGGATTCTTGGGACTCAAGTCCACAGCCTGCTTATACGCCTCGTAGGCTTCGCGCGGATGGTTTTGCAATTCTTCTACTTCGCCAAGACTTGCAATCACACTCGCATCGGTTGGCGCAAGTTTGCGCAAAAACGTGAATGTCTCCCGTGCCAAATCATATTCTTTTTTGCGCAGGTAGAGCCATCCCAAATGTTCATATGCAGACACATGCTTTGGATCGGCAGAAATCACCTCAATGAGAATTTTTTCCGCTCGATCCCACAGTTCTTCATCCATCAATTTTTCCGATTCCTCAATCATCTGACGCATGGCCGTGGTCGTTGGCTTTTCACCTCGATCTTTTTTCATGCGCTCCTGATAGCGACGTTCTGCTGCGGTGAGTCGCCCGGCAAGACGGCGAATGCCATTTTGCGTTGCGGAAAGCGCAGGGCGAAGATAGGTGCGCCACACCCCCATCAGTTTTTCAAACGATGCACGCTCAACACGCTGACGAATCAAATCGCCTTTTAGTTCGCGTGTTTTTGACCCAGGGGCTGCAGCCGGATCAATCATCCGAAGCTGTGGCCATTTTTTCCACATCAAATAAATAAGCACGCCAAGTGCCGCAACAATCAAAACGGTGAGAAGAATCGTGAGCCACATAGCTACAATTTTGCTTGCGCATTCATAACATCGATTGCTGCATCGATAATTTTTTCAAACGATTGCAATTTAATACTTTCCGCCCCAACCATCAATCCATCAATTTGTGCCTCACGCAAAAACTGATAGGCGTTTTTCGGATCAATCGAACCACCATAGAGCACTCGCAACTGTGGGCTCTTGAGACCGAATCGCGATGCCATGGTGTCACGAATCAGCCCGATTATTTCAACTGCTGCGCCAACATCAGCCGGCTTCCCCGTGCCAACCGACCAAACCGGTTCATAGGCAATATAGAGCTTGCGACCGCGTGGCAAATCAAATCCCTGGAAGACATCGAGTTGCCTTAGAATTTCTTGCTGCGCATCTGCTGGATTTTTTGTGAACGACTCCCCAATACAGACAATGGGCGTTAACTTCGAGTCGTCGATGGTGGAAATCTTTTTTTCAATCATCTGATCGGTTTCCCCAAAAAATCGTCGTCGTTCCGTGTGACCAATGATCACATACCCACACCCAACATCCTGGAGCATGGCCGCAGAAATAGCGCCGGTATACGGCCCGGTGCGATCAAACCCGACGTCTTGCGCCCCCAAACTCACACGACTGCGCGCAAGCACTTTATGCACTTCCGAAAGCGAAGTAAACGACGGACACAGCACCAAATCGGGCGTTTCAAGCTTCCCTCGCAAATGACGCACAACCCCGCGGGCCAAGGCAACACTTTCCCGGATTCCCAGGTGCATTTTCCAATTGCCAACGATGGTTTTCATACGTCTTTACTTTATCACGGGTAATGCCTCGCGCAAAGCTGCGTCGGTTTTATAGGGGCCGACCACCGCAAGCGACATCCGCTCCGGCGTGAGGATGAGTTTTGCCACGCGCTTGACATCTTCTTTCGTGACTGCACGAATTTTTTTGAGTTTCTCTTCAATGGTTTTCACGTCGCCGAGCATGATTTCTTGTCGACCCACAAATTCAGCCTGCGCAAATGAATCTTCAAATGCGAGCTTTGTGGCGCCTGCAATGTGATCTTTGGCAAACGCGAGTTCCTCTGCGCTCACCCCTTTTGATTTAATCTTTTCGACTTCAGCAAAAATCACCTTGAGTGCCTCGGGCAACCGCGCAGCATCGAGTCCTGCGCGAATGGTGAAACTTCCGATATCTTTGAATCCATCGGCTTCAGCACGCACAAAATAGCAAAGCCCATGGCGCTCACGCACTTCCAAGAATAAGCGTGAACTCATGGAGCCACCCAAAATATACGAGAGCATTCCAAGCGCCGCACTGTCTTTGTGGTCTCGCCCAAATGTTGGATACGCAATCCCCACCTGAATTTGTTCCAATTTTTTATATTGACGCTCAATGCGTGGTTCTGAAGACGTGCCGTATGTTTCAAGCGTTAATTCTTCTTTTTTCGTTTCATTTTTCCCCGTGGCGACTTTTCCAAAGGATCCTTCGAGCGTTTTCATAATCGTTTCTGGAATTGCCCCTGCCACGACCACAACCATCTGCGACGGCTCATAATGTGCGGCGCGGAATTTCAATAAATCTGCGCGCGTCATGCTGGCGAGCGATTTTTTGCTTCCAATAATGTCTTTGCCAAGGCGTGTGCCACGATACAGAGCGCGTTCAAGCAAATCGTCCACGTGCATGAGTGGATTTTCCTCATACATTTTGAATTCTTCCAAAATGACTTTGCGCTCTTGCTCCAAATCTTTTGGACGATGCAGGGACTGGAAAAGCATTTCGTAGAGCAAATCAATTGCGATTTTTGTTTTACCGCCTTCGATTTTCACATAATAGGCCGTGAGATCTTTTCCGGTGAACGCATTGTATTGCGCGCCGTAGCGATCCAAGAGCGAAGAAATGTCTTTAGTCTTTGGATATTTCTTTGTGCCCTTGAAGCACAAATGTTCCAAAAAATGCGCGCCGCCCCAAACCTCATCGGGTTCACGACGCGATCCCACGTCAACCAAGACCATGACGGTGGTGGCGGTTGTTCCAAGCACAGGCACGAGATGAACGCGCATCCCGTTTTTAAGTTTCTTCGGTTCCAACATAGATTAAATTAAGTGAGTTCGGAAATAGCCCTCCAGCTCTCCAATGGCAATTCGTTCTTGCTTCATGGTATCGCGATCACGAACCGTGACTGCCTGATCGTTTAGCGTTTCAAAATCAACCGTAATGCAATACGGCGTCCCAATCTCATCTTGTCGGCGATAACGCTTTCCAATGGATTGCGTTTCGTCATACTCAACCCGCCAATGCTTTGCGAGTGTTTTTGCAATCTCGGTTGCTGGCCCCTGCAATTCCGGTTTCTTCGAGAGCGGAAGAATGGCAACTTTGATTGGCGCAAGCGCTGATGGGATTTTCAAAACCACACGTTTATCAACACCACCGTCGCCGGTTGGCACTTCTTCTTCGGTGTAGGCAGATAAAAGCACCGCAAGTAAGGTTCGATCAACACCAAACGATGGCTCAATCACATGCGGGACAACTTTTTCGCCCGTTGTCGGATCGGTATAGTTCATGTCCGCACCTGAATGTTTGGCATGCAATTGCAAATCATGGTCGGTGCGATACGCAAGTCCGTACAATTCCTTTCGACCAAATGGATAATCGTATTCAATGTCCACGGTGCGATCGGAATAATGCGCGCGCTCTTCGGGTTTCTGTTCGTAGTCGTGCGCTTCGGTTTCTTTGATGCCGCAAAACGCAAGCCACCCATGCATTTCCTGGAGCCACATCTCAAACGTTTCTTTCCACGCATCGGGTTTCACGAAGTATTCAATTTCCATTTGCTCAAATTCACGCGTACGAAAAATGAAATTGCCAGGCGTGATTTCATTGCGGAATGCTTTTCCAATTTGCGCAACGCCAAATGGCAAGCGCTTGCGTGTGGTTTGCAAAATCTGTGGGAAATCCACAAACATCGCTTGCGCGGTTTCTGGTCGGAAATACACAACGTTCGCACCTTCTTCTTTGGCACCCATGAACGTTTTAAACATCATGTTGAATGATGCCGGATCCGTGAGCTGACCCTTTGCACCACATTTCTGACACGGTGCTTGCAAATCAATTTGATCCGCGCGATAGCGCTCGTGACAAATACGACACTCCACCAATGGATCGGTAAAATGCTCCAAGTGACCAGACGCTTCCCAAACGCTTGGATTCATCATGAGTGCGGCGTCGATGCCTACCATGTCGAGTCGCCCTTGCACGAATCGTTTCCACCAGGCCTGCTTGATATTATTTTTCAGTTCAACGCCAAGCGGGCCGTAGTCCCACGAGTTGGCAAGACCGCCATAAATATCTGAACCCGGATAAATAAATCCGCGTGACTTACATAAGGCCACGAGTGTATCCATGCTTACCATACTTAAACTTTCATGATTTCTTCTTCTTTGCGCTTACCAATGTCGTCGATCGTTGCATTCACTTCTTTGATTTTCTTATCAAGGGTTTCGAGCTCGGCGTGAGTCATGTCTTCGCTCAAGGATTCATCGGCTTCGATTTTTTTCTTGAATTCCTCGCGTACTTTTCGTACAGAAACACGCGCTTCTTCAATTTTTTCTTTCATGACCTTCACCATTTTCTGACGCGTTTCTTCGGTCATCATGGGCATGAATAAGCGGATGATTTTTCCATCAACGTTTGGGGGAATATTAATGGACGATTGCATAATCGCAACTTCGATTGCTTTCACCATGCTCGCGTCCCACGGTTCAATTTGAACTGTTTTTGCGTCGGGCGTGGAAATACTCGCCAAGGCCTTGAGGGGCTGGCGCGAACCATATGCTTCAACCGATAAATCCTCCACAAGTGCGGGGGACGATCGGCCCGTGCGAAGGGTGCCTAATTCTTTCTGGAGATGCTCCACATTCTTTTGCAAAAGCGGAGCAATTTCTACGGAATAATTCATAGTGAATAGTATGTTACAGATGGCGATGATTCACGTCAATTAGTCTTCAACGCTATTAAAACCCGTCAGCACGATATTCAAATAGTCCGGGTGAACCTTGAGAACGAACGGCATACGCGAGGATGGGAGTTCTTCCGTGAGCCACGATTCCCCGCCATTTTGCGACTGATAAAGATTTCCGCCCGTTCCGTAGTAAATAATGTCGCCGTCTGTTGGATGCATGGCAGCGCCCCAAATGCGCACTTCCCCTGGCGACGTAATGAGCGAAAGTGGAGTCCACGTAACGCCTTTATCTTTTGAAACAAAAAGTCCGTACTTGGTATTGAGCAAAATTTTCCCGCCATTTGCGGTTTGATCGAGTCCGTACACGCGGTCGGAATTCGTATAGTCCTCAAACGTATCTTCAAGTTCTGTCCACGTGCCTCCGCTATCTTGTGTGCGATAAACGCTGCTACGCGAACTTCCCACCAAAACAATGCGGCTATCGGCGTTAAACACCATGATGTCGCTCACGTCGTCTTTAATGCGATACACTGTGGTCCAATTTTTGCCTCCGTCCAGACTCTTTTGGATGTCCCCGGCCGTAGTGCCAGACCAAATCGTATTTGCGCTATACCAGTCCATGGCCATGGTTGTGAACGCCTCGCCTTCGCGCGTTTCTGTAAAAACCGTTGCAAACGATCGTGCACAATCGGTTGATTTCAAAATTCGATCAGTCTTCATGACAAAAAGCGTACACGTATCCGATGGGCTCACTTCAATATCCACGACCGCTCCTTCGCGTGCATCGCTATCTTCTGGTCGCGCCCATGAACTTCCATAATCGGTTGAAATGAAAATGCCGTTTTGTGCCGTGCCAAGATAGAACACCGACGTATCGGTTGGATCAATCTCGAGCGCGGTCACATTGACGCCACCAATCGAGCCAACGCCACTGGTTTGTGGGAGGGAGGCTAACTGTGACCAGGTCACGCCCGCGTCGGCAGTTTTCCAAAGCCCGCCATTGGTAGCAGTTTCCGTGGAGTTGAGACATCCCGCTCCAATGAGCATGAGCGCACAAAGCGACGCGACAAAATAAGTCACCCGCATGCCGTCACCCTGAGCGATAGCGAAGGGTCTCTTTCCTATGCCATTTTTATTGTTCATATTCATAAATGAATTGCGAAATATTCTAAAGCAAGGGGGACATTGCCGTTGCGACGAATCGACTCATCGGCTTCTTCGAGCGCATTGAGTGCAATTGCGACGCGAAGTGCACTTGGCGTGCCAAGAGATTCAGCCAAATCTTCATGAAGTTGCATGCGCCAGGTTTTTAGCGCTTCCTGCACGGCATTGCGTTCTTTTTTCTTTGTAAGACTTGCAATGATGCCAAATCGTTTTGCAAGGGGCGCTCGAAAAAATGCTTTTGCATCCTTGCGTTGCAATTCGATCTCCTCTCGACGCTCATCGTTTAAAAATTCCAGCGCAATTCCCGGACGACCATAGGCAAATGATTCGACGAGTTCTTTGAGTGCAAGTGCTTTGTCGCCAAGCGACTGCAAAATAATTTTCGACGCAACTGGAGCAAATCGAATGTGAACAGATCGAGACACAATCGTTGGCAAAAGAATTTTGGGCATGCAGGCAACCAAAATGATGAGTGCATCGCCACTTGGTTCTTCGAGCGTTTTCAAGAGTGCATTCTGCGCGCCAAGCGTCATGCTGTCCGCGTGATCAATGAGAAGGATTTTTCGCCCACCGTCAAACGTTGAAAGTTGCATGCGTTCTCGCGCATCACGGATTGAATCGATATCGATGTGGGGTTTTGGTTCGCCTGTCTTTTCGTCGAGTGGATAATCCACGAAATAGAAATTGGGGTGCGTATCAAGGGCGTTTTCCTCAATCCCGAGCATGATGGATGCAAATTCACGAGCAATGGTGCGTTTCCCCAGTCGCTCTGCGCCAGAGAATAAATAGGCATGAGCCACATTTTCGCCAGCAATAATTTTGCGCAAATACTCAATTTGCGCCTGGTGGCCAATAATGCCATTAAAATCCCCTGTCATAACAAGGTGATTATAGCATATAAGGGGCATCCTGCCCCTTTAACCCTGGCCCCTCTTTTCTTTGCTGGACCCAAAGAAAAGAGGGGGGAAAAGAAAGGGTCTGTTTTCTTATAGCCCATCCTGACCTCGCAATTGGTCAGCCCGGAAAAACATCTGAAGAACCAAACCGTCCAGGGCAGGCATGTTTTTCCGGTCGGGCTGTGTTCGGTAGCCTGTTTTTTTCGATTCGCCGGCTCGAGCATTGTCAAAGAGGAATCCGGCGGAAGGACAGGAATTGCGTGGCCACACTCCAGCAGATCCAAATCTGTACGGGCAGACCCAAGCGTCTGCCCGTCATTCTCGATTTGATTGCTTCATCCTCGATTCGAATCATATTACCAAGGGGCGGCCACATTGGGCCGCCCCTACGCGGATTCGATTCCGTACGGGCAGGTCTGCGACCTGCCCAATTCGTCACAATTCACGCAATTTTCGCCAAAAATTGCCTTGGTATGGCTTGACAAATCGCTATTTTTCTGCTATTATTCCCGGTTCTTTTTCAAAGGAAAAAACCGTCTTGGATATAAAAAAACGTATACAACGGGACCTCGAGAGGTTCCAGAAAAGACGCGATTTTAATCTTCGTGCTAGAATGCTTCATTTCATTATGATGCAGGGCACAAAGCTTGAAAAACTCGTGTCACCTCAGGCATCCGTGGTTCAGAAGCTCATGATCGATACCCTTGTCGAGATCTTCAAACAAACTTCAATGTCCGAACGTCGAGCATGGGGAATCATCTTCATATTGGTTGCCATTCAGCTTCCAGAAAAAGCTAAGGGCATTTCAATCAAGGAGATGAGTATTCGTGCCCGATATGACAGCAGAGCTTATCTGCTATCGGAAATCGCTTTTTATCTCGACTCCGTCCCCTTGTGGATCCACCTCGAACCGCCAGACACGGTTCGGATGGAAACCTACAACGAGGCGGCACAGCGTCTGCTTCGGGAAATGAAGGAGAAATACCCGGAGCAACTGGAAGCCATACGCGAACGATTTCGCGCCAATGGATTCCAACTTACCAGCGAGTAATCAAAAATCTCGCGGTCACGTCAAAGTTCAAAAAATTTGTGAACTTCGATGTGATCTTTACAACTTGTGCGCATAACTCTGGGGGAGAGGAGGTAGGGTTTTTGGTCGTCGGATTTCCGTCTGACGATAACACAATGACTTGGTACCCAAGTGCTTGAACCAGGCTCCGGCTTGCTTTCTGCACACACCCGGGTGCCGTATAGCATATTGCTTCGGCAATCACTGTTATAGCTCAGACGAGTGCTGAGCCGCTACGCTTTGGCGTAGCACTCACCTCCAGGCTTGTGCGCATAACTTAACCATCGAAGGAGGGGCCCGTGCCCACGAAGACCGTTCGAATCGAGGCCACGGACGCCGACGGCAACCCCGTCGACGCCACGTACGAAGCGCCGGGGGAAACCTCGGCGTCGGATTTCACGCCAATGATCCCGGAGGGCGACGGGAAGTTCCGTCCCGGCCTGCGGGCCACGCGAATTCCCAACCCCGGGACCGTGGTCGGCGAGTTTGTCTCGACCGACGACGGTGGCACCGCGCTCATGGTGCCGGTGGAGACGGACGAACGCGTCCACGCGTGCGGGTTCTCCCCGCGCCGGCGCGGGGCCAAAGGCGCCATGCGCCGATGCCGAACGTTCGGCCACAACTACTAGCCCCTATCTTCCCTAACCGCGCATGAAACCGCGAGTTGGGGGTTCGACTGGGTCCCGCTTCACCGCGAGACCTTAAGAACCTTTTGCCGGACTACAGCGGCAAAAAACTGTAGAACCAAAACACGTAGCACACGCGGAAGACGCGTGCTACACGGAGGTACAATGTACCCGTCGTGGTTTGCGTAAATAGCTCTACGCACGCAACCGAAACAACGAACCGGGAGGTGTACATCAAAAAAATAGAATCGTTCATTTTTCCGAGTCGACTCGGAAAACGATACCGAGCACACGTGAGATGCTCGAAAATTAAGGAAGAAATGGTCTGTTGAAATTGGTGTCCCGGGGGCCGTAAGGTCACATTATTCGCCTGGGAATACTAAAAAGCCCTTTCGAGAGGGTTAGAATAATCGGCGGAGATGCGAATTCTTGTGTCGGGGAGTCAGGAACGAGGTGAAACTCAAGTACGAAGCGATCCCGATATGGAGAATTCTTCAGCACAATACGCTGGACCGTCGTTAGGCTCGAAACCAAAGCATCCGGAAGTCACCTGTCCGTACGTCTTGCCTGGCCCGCAAGCAGTGGTGAGCCCTGAGGAAGCAGATCCTCACCCCTTCCCTGAGCATGCGTGAAAACATGTCTCGGGGGTCCCACAGGACTCACGACACTCGTCGCTAGTCCTCAAGACCGTTCTCCGTTCACTCACGGCATCGGGCACATCGATTCAAAATCGCCTGAAGCCACAACTGACGGAGAACTTCGAACCGGCATATACGCCGGAGGGGGTATCAAGAATTGAGCCTCATATAGAACCGCTCGCCGGGGCGGAAGACAAGAAAACCGGCCGATGGAGCACGCCATCGTAAACAATGAGCCGCGCCTCTCCAGAACTGGGCGGGCTCACACTCTGTCGGGCAACGTGCTTTGCCCATCTCGCATCTACTTCACCATTCACCACGAGGTGACGATGAGAGAAACGCTTTGTGCAACTGACCGATGCACGAAGCGTCCACGTAAGGTCAAAACCGAGGTTGGTCGCTCGTTTCCACAAAATAGACTCGCCTGAGCTGCGAAAGTGCCAACTCCGAGCTTCTCCCTAGCCCGCATCGCCTGATGTGTTCTAGGGGGCTCAACTGGAACCTTGAAGCAATTCGAGGTACTAAGAGCTCCAACTAGAAACGCCAAGGAGGGCGCGGTTATGTTCGATCCGAAGAAGCGGAAGAAGCTTGAGCAGAATACAGCACGCGTCATGAGAGTGTTCTTCCGAGAGCCACCCACGAGCCTCAACTTCGTCGCGGAGGCGAGTGACGAACAGCTCCAAAGCTTGTTCAACCTGCTGGACGCCCTGGCCTCGCTGGGGTCCACCATCATGAACATCGAGACGTTCCACGCCTTCGTCTTCACGATGAGGGAACTCAACATCTCGATCAGCGACGTGCTGAAGTTCGCGAGAGAGTCCAAGGACCGCGGAGAAACCTGCGAGCTGGACAACGACCAGTTCCTCAAGGGTCTTTTCCAGCAGTTCCTGCGCGGAACGCTCGTGTTCGTAGTTCCGTCCGACCGCGATAAGTCGACCTGCGACGGTCAGTGCCATCGCTGTAACCGACATATCAGTGAGCTCTCGGAAATGACCGAGGAAGAACACGGCTGGGACTGGAACTAGCGCTCGACTCGAGCCGTTCCAAACGTCCTTGAGGTATGCACTGCATGTCTCGAGGAAGAATCCGCATTTATGATGAAAATCGTGAACGCGGATTTTTTGTTTGGCTAACTCTTGCAATTTTTCAAATATTTGAGTATTCTCGACAGTCTTGGAACTTCGAAAACAATCTTGAGATCCAGACAATATTGCCCATTGGAGGGAAGGTGAGAAGAATCGCGCGGGTTTACCAAGATCCAGGGCGTACGGTACGACACTTCTTCGAGGAACGTGACAAGGCCCTACTGGCATTTGCCAAGGCCTGCATGTGCTTCGGAGCCCGACCAGGTCCTGCGGGTCCTAGATGGATTGACGGAAGAACTGTCTCCATTGGGTTCATGACCGAGGTCTT
Source organism: Patescibacteria group bacterium (assembly GCA_041666205.1). Taxonomy (GTDB): domain Bacteria; phylum Patescibacteriota; class Patescibacteriia; order UBA9934; family UBA9934; genus JBAYHI01. The sequence continues at coordinate 60,457 of JBAYHI010000003.1, read as the reverse complement.
CAACGCCTTCAAACGTGCAGCCACGGAGATGGATGCCGTAGATGCCAAAAAAGGTATCAAGACTGGAAGTACCGGCGGTGTCTCGATCCAATACAACAACCGCGAAGGTAACGAGGCACTCACATTCGGCCCGAGTGTCACACGTGTCCGACTCTATCTCTACGCGAAAGAATACGAACAAGGGCGTTTTCTCCTGCAGGTATGTGCCACGCAGCCATCTGCGGCCGGAATCGTGGATGCCTCGGGTGCAGCTACGCGGGCGCACCTCGCTGGGATCCCGCTTGCCGTGATTCATCAGGCTTTTCCTACATTCGTGCCTCCGAAAACTCCACCCTCGGAAATCCCAACAAGCACAAGACCACGCCCCGATGGATGTTGCGCGTTTGATGAAAGAACCGAGGAGCTCGAAGAAGGAGAACCGCCACTGCGCTCGCACTTCGACCTCTAGTTCTCGTCTCCGAACCATGCGTACCGCGCAGGGTTCGGGGGAAAATCCGCATTCATGATTTCACATCGTGGGGGCGGATTTTTGTTTCAGTGTCGAGCCGTATGGGCTTGGCATGTCAAGCCCATACGAAAAGGGCAGGTCACAGACCTGCCCGTACAGAATCGAAGCGTTTTGCCTCTTTCCAAGCGAGCTCAAGCGTTGCTTTTGCTGTATTTGCAATTGTTTTTGATTTGATTTCAACGGCGATAATCCCGGACGCATACGAAAACATCACAAGCCGGTCGCCACAAACCGTCATTTCCCCATCAATTTCAACAACGCCTTTTGGAATCACCACAATTTCCATTTCCGGAAAATCTGGGAACTCAACCTTGCGGTCTGTCACAATAATTGATCGTACACGTCGATGCTGACGCGCCAATTCTTTTTGGTGAATCTTAGATGCTGACGTATCGCGAAGCGCCAAAAATGCATCGTAGCCAACAATTTGAATCATGTCCTCCCCCATTTCCTCATATTCCCGCTGAAGCATTCGAAGTCCATCCACCGACTCAATATACGAAATCTTTGGCTTGGTTCCGCTTGTATTGTAAAAAACCTGCAAACGCATCATGAGCCCGTCTGCCAGGCGTCGACGTTCTTCGAGCTCTTGCATTTGAATGCTCAAATGCGTAATCAAACGAGCCGGCGGTTCGGCTGAATACATTTTTTCTCCATGCTCGACTGACACGATTGCTAATCCTTTTTTCACCAAGGCATCGAGCACATGGTAAACACTCGCCCGATTGATTCCGGTTTTCTGCGCAATCACCTGCACCGGTGCTTTCCCTAAAGATAAAAGCGCCACATAGCCTTCGGCTTCTTTTTCAGAAAATCCAAGTCGAACTAAATCGTGAACGAGATCGCGCATACTACACACTTCGCAACACCTCCCACGTCTTTTTTGCCGTCTCTACCCAAGAAAAGTCATGCAAACGCTGTGCACCCTTTAGTACCAAATCCGCGCGAAGCGATTCATTATCGACAATTTTTTGCATCGCTTCAATCCACGCCCCAGCATCCTCAACTCCTGCAAAAAGGGCTGCATCCCCCGCAACTTCACGAAGCGCCGGAATATCGGACGCGATAAGTGGAATGCGCGAAGCCATTGCCTCGAGTGCTGGAATGCCAAATCCTTCGTAACGTGTTGGAAAAACGTAAGCGACGGCACCAGCCAGAAGCCCTGGCAATTCTGCGTCGGGAACATATCCCAAAACGCGCACAACATCTTTGCATACTAATTTTTCGATTTGTGCTTGAATTTCCTTTGCATCTTCCCCAAATGTGCCGGCAAGCACCAGTTGATATGGGTCGCCAATGCCACGATCACGCTTAAACGCTTCAAATGTGCTCAAAAGAAACGGAATATTTTTCTTTTTCTCAACGCGCCCAACCGTTACAAAATAAAGACCGGCATTGAGGCGATATTTATCCAAAACGTTTTGTTTATCGGCCTCGACCGTTGCAAATGCTTCCGGATGCACGGCCAGAGGCGTGATGGCAATACGCTCTGGTGCCACATGATACAGATTCACCAAATCGTTTTTGGACGTTTCAGAAATCGTGATGATTTTCTGGTCGAGCTTGAGTGCACGAGCAACCGCCCATTCCTGCCGCTTCACGCTCTTCTTGGAATAAACCTCAGGCACAATCCGAAATGCAACATCATGCACGGTGGATACAAATTTTGTTCGTCGGTGAAAAAGCGGAATCTCATGCGCGGGACTAAAAAATACATCTGGTGTTCGTGTAAGAAGTTCCCAGCTAAGTCGAGCGTGAGTCCACGCTTTTTTGAGCTTCCAATCGAGAATCTTGAGGATCCATCCATTTGGGAGCGTGCCAAGCTCTGGGATTAGCGCGCTTGAATACAAAACAACCCGCTCTTCATTTTGAAGCGGTGTTTTTATCATTTCTTTTAAAAGCTCGAAAACATAGCGCTCTGTTCCAGTTTTACGCGCCCGGGTCAAAGCATTCACATCGATCCCGTATGTTTTCATATTATTGAGTGAATACGCTTCGTTTATAAGCATCAAGGTTTTCAATTGCCATGCCCGTGCCACGAGCCACGCACATCTGTGGATCGTCGGCGCAATAGGTGGCAACGCCCGTTGACTCGGCAATCAATCGGTCCAAATTTCGAAGCTGGGCGCTTCCGCCGGAAATCACAATTCCCTTGTCCATGACATCAGCCGAGAGCTCCGGTGGAGTTTTAAATAAGACTTCTTTGATTGTGGTGAGTATTCCTTCCAACAGTGTCTTAATGGCCTCAGTCACATCGTCAGAACTCACCTCAACGATCTTTGGCAAGCCTGTAATCATATCGCGCCCCTTGATTTCCGTAGTGAGCTTATCCTCCAAATACATCGCAGACCCAACGCGAATCTTGATTTCTTCAGCCGTGCGCTCGCCAATAGCCAAATTGTACGTCTTTCGAATATGCTCCATGATAGCTTGATCAAATTTCACGCCACCAATACGCACAGAATCCGAGGTCACAATGCCGCCAAGCGAAATAACAGCCATCTCAGTTGTGCCCCCACCAATTTCCACAATCATATGGCCCGATGGGCTTCCGATTGGAATATTTGCACCGATTGCGGCAACAATTGGCTGTTTGATGATGTAGGCGGCTTTAGCACCAGCAGAAAGCGTAGCGTCAATCACGGCGCGTCGTTCTGTTGAGGTAATCCCGCCAGGAACGGCAACCATCACTTCTGGGCGAAAAATGCGCATGCCACCAAGGGCTTTATTGATGAAATAGCGAAGCATGGCTTCGGTGGTGCGATAGTCAGCAATCACGCCATCTTTGAGAGGCCGGCGAGCAATGATGGAATCTGGCGTACGGCCAAGCATGTCTTTTGCCTCTTTCCCTACCGCAAGCACTTTTTTATCCAAACGCGAAACCGCAACCACCGATGGCTCGTTGATGATAATCCCACGCTTTGGCAAATACACAAGCACCGTGGTGGTGCCAAGATCGATTCCAATCTTTTTTGAAAACATGAGGCCAGTTTAATTGAACTCTACTGTGAACAGAAGATTTTCCGGGATGGTTGTAGTGATTTCATACTGGGTATTTCCCCAGTTTTCTTTCTCTTCTGCAGGCAGAGCTGTACGTATGTTCTTACCAAAATCAAGGTCAAGCGTCAACGCGTGATTTTTTGATCCCATTTGTTTCCAAACTGCTAATTGATAGACGCCGTTTTGCACCGCTTCGTTCACAGATTCTGGCAAACGATAATGGTAAGTGACGGAAGCGGTTTGCCCGGGTTTTACCTCAATATATCCGCCAATACTTAACAGCCCAAGGTCTTCTTCAATTTCCATCCCAAAGACATCGCCATCGTAGGATAAAAATTCGCTTCCTTTTGGAACATAAAGACGCATAAACGTGCGATACATCCCCGTGGTTTTTGTATAGGTTCCGGTATTGGTATACGTAACCGTCGCATGACCTTCATAATCACTTCCTTCTTTTGTGATGGCGTAATCGATTTTTCGATCAACCACTAAATCGGTTTTTAAGGCCGCAATATTTGCGTCTACAAGCATTAGTTTGTCGTCCCCAACCCCTGAATCCACAGAGCCTGCCCAACCAAAATCATCAAACGCCGTTTGAGTTTTCTCATCGAATGAATAAAGCGCAATGTGCTTTTCACGGAATTTTGTTTCAATCATCACAAGTATTTCTTGCCAGACGTCCAAGTCTGACGCCAATACCTTTGCCAAAACTGCATCTGTTAAATCCCCAACGATTTCCTTTCGCTCTTCTTTTGGCACCCCAATCCCCGCATAATAAAATTCCACCAATTCCTCAAGCTGGGCGGTTACATTGTCGTGCGTGAATGTAAACCCATCCACTGTCACAGGGCCAATAATCCCAAGCATATCTTCTGCCAAATCCGGAGTAAATCCAATCACGCCGTCGATTGCCGGAGATGGTTGGCCTGCAACCTTAAACTCATTTTGCATCATGCGAACCACATTTTCAGATGAGGACGGAAAATCCGGCGACCAATTACTGTCGCGGAAGTACCAATTTTTCAAAATCATGTATTCCTGAAATGGTTTTGGTGGCGTTACCGAGTACGCAGGATTGCCCTCTACCAGTTTGTCGATGGCGTAACTATCATCGGTCACCATATTCACGATTGACCCATCGCGCATCGTGAGGAGCCCATAGACGCCAATAAAACCTCCGCCAGGACGAAGCTCCGTATTGTTGAGGAATAAAACGAGCCACTGGCGATCTTCTCCGACGCCTGCCAATTCCCCAACTGTGGAAGCAAATGGCACCAAAAAATCAATGCCTTGCGACAACTGCACCAAAATCGAATTCAATTCTTCTGATCCGCTTGCAAGAAGTGGATGCACAGAAAGCCGATCAAGCGACGTCATGCGCGTTTGCGCTAAATGGACTTTGGATCGCAGTTCGTACAAATCAGGCGATGCCAACGCAAGTGTTCGAAATAACTCTTCTTTTGTGCGATCTGGAATATCCTCAAACGTAATGTCGGTCACAATGGTGCCATCGTCGGCAATAATTTCTGCGTCCGTCACGATGTGATAGAGGTCTTGGGCTAAGGTGCCGGCTTGCTCGAGCACATCGAGCGTTTGCACGGCAACAACAAGGAGCGTACCAGCGCCCTCGATTTGATCACCCACCCAAGGGATTGGGCGCGCCCATTGCAAAAGATATGCGCCATTGCGTGCACGGGCAAAATCATCGCGTACTGCCGCAAGATCCTCAACTGCATCGTCAATTTGCAAAGCGCTCACCGACTCAAACATGCGGTCAACATCTTGCTTGGCCGCATAAAACCCACTTCCCAATAGGGCCACCCCAGCTACATTCATTCCCAAAAACGCAATAAAACAGGCAAACGCCAATTTCCGCAGCCAATGCGTTTTTCGTCGTGGCAGCGGCGCGGGTGCGAATATTTCATCTTCGCCGTGCAGGGTATGCTCAATGCCAAAAATGGGCGCGCTCTCGGTTTGAAACGGAGGCGCAAAAACGCCCGGTACTTCGGGCGGAGTAATCAAAAAATCACCCGACACCACCGGAGGAATTTCTTCCGCCACCGCTCGAGAGGGTTCAACGGGAACAATGACCGGTTGCGTATCTTCCGGGAATGTCTGCGTGAGTGCTTCTTGAAGTCGATCGGTATAAACAGGCGGCGATGCAGGTGCGGACGGAGACGTTTTTGGAACACCAAAAATCGCCTGAAACTTATCGGGAAAATCAGGATCGTTCTGAGGGGGCATTGGTGGGTTGATGGGTTCCTCCATGAAATGCGAAATACGTAAGTCGGGGGTTTGGCGCGCGGAAGTATTTTTGCATATACCGCACGAAACTTGCAATCTGAATCCAGGTGAAGCGCGAAAAACATTGCTGCAATAGCGATCCATCTGCTGATGCGCGACGATGATAATGGATCATGGATGCGGACGGTAAATACACCACGCGCTTGCCACGTTCCCAGAACCGCCGGCACAAATCATTGTCCTCATAATACATGAAAAAGCGCTCGTCGAACAAGCCGATTGCCTGCAAATCTGTGCGTCGACAAAAAAGCGCAGCGCCAATGAGTGCATCCACGTCTTGCGTTTCCGCATGTGGGTTAGCTGTCATGAGATATTCTTCAATCACCTGCTTGCCAACCGCAGTTTTTCCCAACGGCGTCCGTCGATACACTGGCCAAAGCAGTGGAGGCAATCGATAGCAAGAAAACTGCAAGCTCCCATTGGGATTCACAAGTTTTGGTCCCACAACACCTACATCTGGGTGTGCATCCATAAAACGGGTGAGCGTTTCCAAAGATTGCGCTTCCACAACAATATCGGGGTTGAACACCAAAATGTATCGACCATTGGCAATTCGAATCCCCTCGTTCATTCCTCCGCCGAATCCCTTATTGCGATCGAGCGCAATATAGCGCACATGTGGAAATTCTTTTTCAAGAATCGCATGCATCCCCGCAGCCGGATTATTATCGATGACGATAATCTCAAACGAAACCTGTGGCGCAGCACGATAAATATTCCGAATGGTTTGACGCACCTTTCGGACCTCGAAGGTTTGGACAATTAAAATAGAAACATCACACGACATAAGATCGTAATTCCCCTCCGGTGGCAATACGTGTTGCAAGGATCGTTTTTCGTTTTGCCATCATAGACCCCACCGCCTTCCACATGCCCAAAAGACATCGTCGCGTTTCTGGTTCAAAGAGAAATCCATAGCCAACGCGAATGCCTTCGTTCCATACAATCCATGGTAGTGCCAAACACAAATCTCCAAACGATAAGTTCTTGAGGAGCAGAAAGAGTTGATTTCGTGTGGAAAGTGCTGCAAAAAATGGACGTTGCCCTTGGCGATTGCGCAAACGCTTCCAAAACGACAAGCGCTCTGCGCCATACATCCCTCGATAGTGATGAAGCGTGGCACTTGGCACAAAACCGGTTTTCAGACGTTTGCCTGCCATACGCCAAGCCAAATCGCAATCTTCTCGATACGCAAAAAATTCACGATCAAATAATTCCGCATTCACAAATAATTCCTTGAGCGCAGAAAGGCGAATCATGAAAATTGCGCCTGCGGGCCCGAATAGTTCAATGTGAGAATCGTATTGCCCGCTATCCATTTCGCCAGCACCCCGATCAGTCATGCGCCAGCCCTTCTGCACGCGAAGACCAGTCGTATCTAAAATATCCGAAAGAACGGTTTCCTTGAGCGACTCATCGCCTGTATGTTCGCCGAACGCGCGATAAACTTTTGGTTGAACCGCGCTCCATTCTGGATGTGCATCGAGCGCTTCAACCATATTTTTTATGGCATCTTTGTGCAAGATCATGTCAGAGTTCATGATCAAAATACATGGATCGATCTCTGAACCAATTTCGTGTTCAAGCGTAAACCGCACAAGCTGATTATGACCTTCGGCAAATCCGAGATTTCGGACATTATGCCCCACAAGCGTTTGCGGAACGTGCGTTTGAAGGTATTCCACGGTCTTATCATTACTCCCATTATCGAGCACACGAACCGAAAAATCACGATACGTTTGCGCATCAAAAGACGCAAATAACTCCGGCAAATACCGGTGATCATTCCACGTCAAGAGATGGCAATAAACCTTCATAGGCAGAGCTTACCCCTAAGGGATATTGCGGTCAAAAATTATTTCGCGATTTTTTTGGTGACATTGAACCCCAGATATTTGCCAAGCATCATGCGGGTTTGCGCATCGATTGCGGGAAATGCCCCAAAAAGGATGAATGTGACCGGGAGCATCACCCACTGGAGGACCATAATAAGCCAGGTCCACGGGCGAATATCTTGCGGACGAGATGGCAAGAAGAGGAAACTAAAAAATCCTGAAACGAATACGCCAACGGTTGCAACCTGCATCATGAGCTCCAACGTAAACGGCGAATTTGTGAAAAGCGCGGTGGCACCCGAACCGCTATGCACATAAAACGGCAAATACCCGAGAATAAAAATGAGAAGCGGAGCCGTGGCCCACGTATACATCCCTTCCATGTGATTGAAAATGAATTTCCATTTGAGATGTCGTGGGATCAGTTTATTTCCGCGGAACTTCTCGAGCATATAGGGAAAATGCTCCACGCCCCACGCCCAACGTCGCTGTTGCTTATAAAGTGCTTTCAAACTATCCCAATACCCATCGCCCTCAACCGCATCCATATGCACGGGCAAAAACATCGATGTCACGCGGTAATCGCCATTGTAACGAATGAAGCCCTGCATAAAGATGCGTGAATCCTCTGAAACCATATTCGTTTCCCAAAATCCCACGTCCACGAGCATTTTCCATGGCATGGAATGTGAGGAAAATGTCCACAAGCGTTCCGGGCGCACCAAATCCGTGAGAAGCCAAAATGTGGTTCCAAACGCGGAAACGCGCACCGGTGCCGTGGCATACCAAATATTATTTGAAAAAAGATTGAGCGGTTGATACGACGAATGCATGGCATTGGGAACCGTAAGATACAGCCATGAAAGACGCGCAAAATACTGTGGGTGCGCAATCGTATCCACATCAAACGCTGAGACCACAATATCTTCGTAGGGAATTCCCAGCTTATCAATGCGCTTCTGAACCTGGGTCGCCATCCAGTGCAAATTCGATCCTTTTCCCGGAATTTCGTCACCCAATCCACGCGGGTGTACGGTAAACATAAGCTCTGAAAATTTCCCTGCAAATTCTTTTTCAAGAATTTCTTTACACTTCATGAAATTCTCCAAGTCCCCTTCTTCCCCACCAAGCACGACAAAAAATCGATCATGCCGATAATTGCTCGCCACTAACGCATTCAAGGAATGCCGCAAAATCGAAATATCTTCTTTATACGTTGGGAGCATCACCAAATGATAGATGCGCTCCCAAGTTGGAATTTCTTTCACCTCTTCTTGCCAATTTGTCCGGAGGACTCGACGATATTCTTTATAGGACGCAAAGACATGCACGATAAAATAAATTACACGCATGGTCCAATACAAATCAAACACCAGAATGAAGATGACCGCAGCGATTGGCACAAAAAACGAACAAAAAATTGCCAAGAAAAACGTGGTCCATATCAAAAGTCCGGGAATGATTTCCCAGAACCGATGTTTGCCGTATTGTCCGATTTGAGGCATAGGATCAAAATCAATTGAAGACAGACTATACCCGAAGGTAGCGTCGCATGGCAATAAAGGTGGTTGCGAGGCTGAGGACCGAGAGCGCGATCCACTGCCCACCAAAAATCCAGAGTCCGTTTTTCCAATAATACGCCGAAAGGCTCGTATCAATGTCGCCAAAGAAACGCAAAATCCATGGTTGCATGGCGCCAAGCACCAAGGCAATCAACCCAAGCATTACGAGAGCTGCCACTGCGCTGTAAATGAGAGATTCTAAAATAAACGGACCGCGCACAAACCAATCGTTTGCACCCACAAGCTTCATAATGCCGATTTCTTCACGATGCACATAAATGGCAACGCGAATCGTATTGAAAATAATGAGCATGGCAACGAGCGCGAAAAATCCTGCCAAGGCAATGCCGCCCCAACGGACTTTGGTGCTCAAATTTTGAATGCCCTCAATGATCCGATCATAGTCGGCTGTATCTTTTTCTTTGATGAATGGGGAGAACTCAGGGGTTTCAATCGCTTCAAGAATAAATGGAAAATCGTCAGAGGAATGTGCAGACACCACCAAAGAATGACCAAACGGATTGCGATCGAGTTCTTCAAGCGATTCAAGCACCAATGGATCATTGGCATTTGCTCGCATAAATGCATCGAGCGCATCGGCGTCGGAAATATACGAAACATCACGCACCTGCGGCAAGCCCAGCAAATACCCTTGTGCGCCCTTCACCAAATCTTCCGTAGCATCGGCATTGAAATAAATGGTGACTTCAACTTTGCGTTCAACGCTTTCGAGCGTAGCGCTTGCTAGCACGTTCATGATGATGACACAGTTCACCGTAAGGAGCGTGAGCACAAAAACCGTCATGGACACAAACGAGAGCCAGAAATTTCGGAAGATATTCTGGAAGGTGAATCGAAAAACACGCATCGTAGAAAGATAGAGGCTCATGAAAGAATGTATTTACCGTGTTCAATATCAGACGCGATTTCGCCATCCTGAAGCGTGATCACCCGTTTTTTGAGAGCGTTCACAATTTCACGATCGTGTGTAACAAGCACGACCGTGGTGCCATATTCATTGATGCGCTTCAAGAGTTCGATAATTTCATGGGAATGGATGGCATCAAGATTTCCCGTAGGCTCATCGGCAACCAAAATTTTTGGGCGATGCACAAGCGATCGCGCAATGGAAACACGTTGTTGCTCGCCACCGGATAGTTGGCGTGGATAGCGATCTTTTTTATCGCCAAGCCCTACGATTTTCAACACGTTGGGCACGATATCACGGATCGTTTTTTGTGGTGCGCCGGCAACTTCTAGTGCGAATGCAATATTTTCGAAAATCGTTTTGCGCTGTAGGAGCTTGTAATCTTGGAATACCACCCCAATTTGACGACGCAAAATCGGAATCTCGTGTTGATGAATGGCGGAAATGTCCCAATCGCCAATAATAATTTTCCCCTTCGTGGGACGTTCCTCGGCAAAAAGCAGTTTTGCGAGTGTGGTTTTCCCCGAACCGCTTTGCCCGACCACGGACACAAATTCCCCGGGCCGGATATGCAAAGAAATGCTCTTGAGAGCATTTGTATGAGGCGCGTAATGCTTTGTGACATTGCGCAGTTCAATCATGGGGATATTATAACACAAAACACCCCGCGGATGGGGTGGTTTGTAAAAAGAATTTTAGAATTGGAATAACTCGTCAATGGTCGTTTTCAGGGCGTCTGCGACATCGTGCGCGAGCCGAAGAGACGGATTGTATTTTCCCTGTTCCAGGAAGACGATGGTTTCGCGCCGCACGCGAACTTTATTCGCGAGATCTTCCTGCGTCATCTTAAACTTCGCGCGAAGTTCTTTAATGTTATTTTCCATATCCTGTTTACATCGGCATCCGTTGCGCGCACGTTTCGGTCGGCATCGGGACATCGATTTTTCCGTCTCGAATCAACACCCACGCACCATCTTCGCACCCCCACATATCTTGGCCACCCATGAGTTCCGTATAGAATATGCCGGAGAATGCCATCAGCATGAACAACGAAAGACCAATAATGACGCATGCGCCAACAATTGATGCGGTCGTTTGCTTTAGGAAAAGAAAAATACACAAAAAAACCAGAACGAACCCAAACAAAGTGCAAAGGAGAGTCATCGCAATCGTTTCAAAAATGGGATTAACAGACTGGAACGACAGCAATACCAGGACGACAATCATGCCGATCGTTGAATAACTCCACATGGCATATCGAGCCGCACGAGCTTCAAGTTCGCGATCTCGTTCATCGACTACAACTCCCTTTACACGGCGTTGTACAAACCAAACGGCAAGACCAAGAAGAATCCATACGAGCCCGAATAACCAATATAGCTCGTTCTGGAAAAGCAATGAGCTCACAAACCCAATAATCATCGTCGCAACCAGATTGTAAACTCGAAATTCTTTTTCTGTCATAAAGTTAGAATTAAGTAACATTGTTTTGATGTTATATCATTCTAACATTCCTGTCAAGAGCCGGGGCCATAGAAACACAAAACACCCCGCAGACGGGGTGGTTTACATTGGTTTGGTCAAAGTATGCGGAATGCGTTTTCTAAGAAATGCGCGACCAGGGCCACTTTTCAAATAGCGTTCTCGGGCCAAGGCATCAAATTGGTTCAGACAAGCCTCGTAATAGATTAGTGTCCAAGTGCCTCCCATTCGTCGAGTAGAGAATACTTTCTTCTCTTGGTGCAAAGAAAAACGTTTTTGAAGATCATTCGTGTAACCAACGTATATTTGCAATTTTTCGTTTCGTAGAACGTACGTAAAATACATACACGTTATGGATCCCGTTAGAGATAGAGTGGCCAACAGCTTTGAGCTGGGAGTAGCAACGACGTTACTAGTCTCACATCAGATATGTTGATCTACTTAATCTCTAACGGGATGGAGCCATCGGGCGGATTCGAACCGCCGACCTCTGCTTTACGAAAGCATTGCTCTACCAGCTGAGCTACGATGGCATATTGTTCGCTATAAATTTTGTCTGCTGCGTTGTCGCCTCGGTGCGCGCCTCCTCACCGTACATCTGGGTACGGCTCGTCGTCGCTCCCTCGTCTCCTAGCATCAGTCCAAAATTTATACGCTCACCTTATCAAGAACTGCGCTTTTTATCCAAATTTATACGCAATCCTTCAGGTTTGCAATTTACAATGGGCATGAAAACCGATCTCTCTTCTAGCCGGCTGTAAAATCCAAGACGCTCACCTTGTTTAAGAACACTTACCTCAAACTGAGGCTAACGTTAAGCGCTGTAATTCGGTTTCTTTGTGGTCACGCTTAGCGTGACTGGCCACCGAGCTTAGCAAACTTTTTGTTTCCTTGATGGACGCTGAGCGTCCATCATCTTACAGAAACCGAGCTAAGCTCGGTGGAGCGGTAGACCGGATTCGGACCGGCGACCCTTTGCTTGGGAAGCAAATGCTCTACCAACTGAGCTACTACCGCAGGTTGTGACGTTATAACACAAGTTTTTCGTGTTGTCGAGACCTACGGAATGAGGTTTCGGATGGTTTTTGATTGTTTATAATCTTCAAAAACCTCCTGCAATCCATTCTTATTCTTTGTAATAATTTGAATATTCACTTGCGTGCGGACGCCATCTATCACAACTTCATCCAAAACCTTGGCGACCACAAAATACGTTTCTGCCTCCAAGATTGGAGAAATATAGCCCACCGGAAGATCAAAAATCGGTGTGAGTCCATTTTGAAATGCGCTCGCTTCGAGGAACCCCAAGATCCCAGCATAATCCGAAGATGGGTCGTCAGAATACTGTGTTGCCAGGTCTCCAAATGCAACCCCCAAATCAATGCGCTCCAAAATCGATTCCATTTCCGCAACGACCGTGCGCTGATCTTCTTCCGAAGCTAAAATCATGGTTTCCAGTTCTTGTGCCGCGAGCAGTGGCTCAATCACGTACTGATTGTATTGCCGCTGATTCCAATGCGTATCGTCTAAAAATGTTTCTAAATCTGCCGCCTCGACCGGGTACGCATTCATGTCTTGCCGGGAAACGGTCACGCCGCGTTCACGGGTAAATTCATGGAGCAATTTATAATCAATGGCGCGCGCTATTCCAGATTCAAATGGATCGTCCAACACCTCCCCATTATCTCCGTACACATCAAATACCGCGGCAAAATCCGCTGCCTCGTAATACCAAACCGGCGTATAGTCAAGAAGCGCCACGGGCAATGGAAGGATACGCGCAATCGTGCGCGAAGCCGGGGTAAACCAATGGGATTGATAAAACGCAACCACACCAAAAATCCCCCCAACCAATGCCAGTAATGCACAGACCAGAATAAAAATATGCAAAAACCGCACCGGGTAAAACGATGCGGACTCGTCACGATAGGCGCGTGGCACGAGCGTCATAAGGATTGGCGCATCGCGCCTGAGGCATCAAAAAAATAATAAAACCAATTGATCGGATTTGAAATCACACGCTCCTCGCTCGCGGACGCGGAGGACGTTGTCACCTGAGGCGTTTCAATGACCAGGAGCGTTTCCCCATCTTTACCAAGACCTTGTTTGACGCGCGCCTCACCCTCCAAATAATACGGACTTGCAAGCTGGCTCAAGAGCGAAACAGTCTCCAGTTGTGAATCCACGACATCGGTGTACTCCGCTTGCAGGCGAGCAATTTCATGCTCTACTTGTAAATGACCAACGTATTCTCGGCCGAATGCCATGCCCAAAAAAACAAAAACCCCAAGGTTCATTGCCAAGAACCATCGCCATTTTTTTCCGCGTGGGCGATCATGCTTCATCATAGGCAATACGTTCATGGGAGAATTCTGTTGGAAGCGTTTTTCCTTGCGAAAGGAGTGCGAGCTCTAAAATCAGATCACGCACACGCTCTGAATGCGACACACCTTCCATGCGCAAATCAAATTCGCTTGATTTGATGGTCTCTAGGGTCAAGACCCCAAGATCAAGCCGCTTTGCAATCCATCCTTTTTTCTCTACCCGCACATCACTTACATCCTGGAGTGCCAAATCGGAAATCTCATGATCAAATAATCCTTGTTGCACCACATCAATCACCCGTTCATTGGTAATGAACAAAACCGTATTGCGCCATCGAAGCCAAGTACGAAATGCCACATACATTCCAGAGGCGGCGAGTGCCAAAAAAATCGCAAATCCGCTTAGGCCCAAAGAAAGCAGAGGGAAAAAGAAAAAAAACGGAAGCAAAAACCAAAGCCCAGCAAGCGCCAACCGTGGCCAGGCCAATAAACTACTCTGGCGAACCACGCCAACGATTTCCTCATTTGGATTAAATTTTACAAATTCAAGCGCCATATCCTAATGAATGTAGAGCGTTTTTTGCTTCTTGTAAATCACTCCAAGGAATTTTCTTCCCATTTGCCACAGCCATCACTGGCTCCGAACCTTTGCCCGTGATCAATACAAGGTCGCCTTCTTGCGCTTCCCCGATCGCTTGCGCAATCGCTTCCGCGCGGTCTGTCACCAATCGTAAATCTTTGCTTTCAACCTTGCCAACGAGTTTTGCGCCCTCCGCAACCTGCTCAATGATCTGGCGCGGATCTTCATCGTACGGATCTTCATTTGTAACAAACACAATCTCTTCTTTTTCCCCAGCGAGTTTGCCGATTTCCACGCGTCGCGCAATATCGCGTCCCCCGCCTGCCGAGCCATGAACGCCGATCACGCGTTTTGGTTTCAAAATCTTTGCGGCCTCATACAAGGCTTCGAGCGCATACGGCTCATAGGCATAATCGACAATCACATGAAACGGTTGACCCAGATCAACAGATTCAAATCGCCCGGGGATTGGTTGTAATTTCTCAACCGCTTCTGCAATTTCCGTAAGAGGAATGTCGTACGCATATACGGCTGCAATCGCGGCCAAAATATTTTTATGTTGATACGCGGCACGAAGCGATGTTTGCATCGGCACCCCATTCACCTCAAAGGTTGTATGCGACGCGGTGTTCACATGGTAGTGCGCAACAAGGCGATCGCGACTAGACTCCGCACTGTTCCACCCAAATCGAATCGTACGATCGGACGGAAACGATGCAAAATAATCCGCGTGCGGATCATCGTCGTTTACGAGAATCGTTTTTGGAATCTCCTTGCTGTCAATTACTTTCTCTGGCAACTGTGTGAGATGCGCAAATAGTTTTCCCTTTGCGCGCTTATACGCATCGAATCCGCCATGCGCTTCAATATGTTCTGGCGTGAGATTTGTGAAAAGCGCTGCGTCATAATTCACGCCCAAATGACGATATTGATCAAGGCCTTGCGAAGACGTTTCCACCAGCGCATATGCGCATCCGGCTTTTTGCATATCGCTTAGCAAGCGCTGCAAATAGAATCGCCCTGGCATGGTCATTTTCATGCGATTTTCGATTTGCTGACCCGCAATGGAAAACCCTGCCGTGGTTGTATAGCCGTTTTTATACCCAAGATAATCAAGGAGCTGAGAAATAAATTGCACGGTTGAGGATTTTCCATTCGTGCCCGTGACCCCAATCACAATCATTTTGGAGGAAGGATTTCCGTAAAAAATCGCTGCGCTTGCGGCTAAGGCAAAATGATACGCACGGAAAACGAGCGCTGGAATAAATGGACGAATGAGCGATTTGAGCGTCATGGTTAGAGGTTACGGACTTCCTCGCGGAATTGTTCTCCGCGATCAAATTCGTTTTTAAACAAATTGAAGCTTGCCGCACCTGGCGAGAGCAAAACAATATCGCCTGTTTTTGCTAGGGCTTTTGCTTTTTGCACGGCTTCTTTCATAGATTTCACATGCGTTTCCACAGGAATCCGACCCGCAATGCCTGTTTCAATAATGTCGGACGCATCGCCATCAAATAAAATCACGTGTTTGCACGTTTTCACGGTTTCCTCAACCATGCCCTTGAAATCCATCTTCTTATCAACTCCGCCGGCAATGAGAATAATGTCGCCATCGTTTCCAAAGCGTTTGAGCGCCGCAATCACTGCGTCAGGCGCCGTAGCCGTTGTATCGTTCACATACGAAATCTCATCAACTTCACGCACCAATTCCTGGCGATCCGAAACACCTTGGAAGGTCTTCAAAACCTCACGCACCAACTCAACTGGAATACCACGCAAACGCGCCGCACAAACCGAGGATAAGATATTTTCCAAATTGTGATCCCCTTTGAGCGCAATATCGGCAACCGGAATCACCACTTCCTCAATCTCCCCCATGCGAATAACCACCTGCCCATCTTTTACAAAACACCCATCGTGTTTCTGATACGTTTTTGAGCACCAAAACAAATGCCCTTTTACTTCCGGCTCCATGGAACGCACGGTTTCGTGATCCCAATTGAGAATCGTATATTGATCGGCAGTTTGATCGAGGAAAATAATTTCTTTTGAATGGATATAATCGCCATAACTTGGATAGCGATTCAAGTGATCCGGGTAGACATTGGTAAGAATCGAGATATCGGGTCCTTTTTTGAGATCAGCAAACGCCGGTGGCAAACTTTCCAAAAGCCACGACGAGAGTTCCAATACAACAAGCGTTGGCTCGCCACGCGTGAGCAGTTCATCGAGCGTTTCTAGCGGACTCACTTTGATATTCCCAGCCGTCACAGCTTGCGGGTCGCGTGTCTCGAGCATGGTGCCAATAAGTTTGGTGGTGGTGGTTTTCCCTTTTGTTCCCGTGACCGCAATAATGGGATACGGGCAATAACGGAAAAATAAACTGACGTCGGATTCGATGGAGACGCCTTTTTCTTTTGCCGCAAGAATAAATTCTGATTCACTCGGCACCCCAGGATTTTGCACCACACAGTCTACATCGGTGAAATCTTCTTTGCGGTGTTCGCCCAGCACAAAAATCGGCTGGTAAATCGTGCGATTCGGGTACAGCGTGCGATATTTTTCATACCACTCGGTAACGAGCGACATGGATTCCTCAAGCTCGGTTTGATCTTTCAAATCCGTAATAATGGTTTGCGCGCCATGGCGAATAAGCCACTTGGCAGCGCCCAGCCCACTTCCTTGTTTATAACGCCCAAGACCCATCACAGTCACCACAGCGTCTTGAAAATTTTCAATGCGTGTAAAATCCATACGATTTTTTACTAGTATACCAAGGTTTAGGAGTTCTTGTTTTTTATCGCCGAAAAATACACCAGCCCGACATACGAGAGATCGCCAAGTGCATCAACTGTTTGTGCCTGCTCACTCCCTGGCGTTTCTGCAAGAAGAAGGGTGAGCATGTGTTTTTTTCGCGCATCCTGAAGTTTTCTTGTGATTTGAGAGCGTTCTTTATCGGTGATATCAAGCAGCGGCAACAGGACATCGGCTTCCCCCGCAAGCAAAACCGTACGCCCACCAACCATTTCTACGACTGCGATAGCAACACCACGTTCCGCATCCATGGGATGATGAAAAACGCGCAACCCGATTTCCATGGGATGCTGTTGCAAAAACAAGGCGATCGCTTTTTCATAACGCCCGCCAATGGATTCGAACACGCCAGTATGCGGATTTAAGATGAGTTCATCGCCCAAGGTTGCATGCAAACACAAAAGCTCGCGATCAGACACCGAGGACTCCACGAACTCCAAGCAGACGTCTGTGACGGGTTCGCATGCTACATCACAAAGATTGAATTTTCTGCAAAGCGATTTATCCGATGGTGCGGTTACAACGTATTCGCCTGTTCCGGAGAGGACGCGTGAACCAGCAAATACCATATTGGTTGCATCGATGGGAAGTGTTTCTGGCAAAAGCGCAGCCAATTGCTTATGCACATCAGTATTTCCAAATATCTGGAGCTCATTCATGTGGAGATCTGATGCAAGGAGGAGCCTCCCATCGGCAAAAACAGAAAAACCCGGGCGCAAGAGCACAATATCTCCTTCAACCAACCCCTCAGCATCCACCTGTCGCAAATGTTGTTGCCGTCGCACAATGGCAACCGTGCATGACGTTGGTCGTGCCAATGAAGCGCCGCGCACAAGCACATCTTCTTCGCAGAGCCCCGCACGCGAGACACCAAAAAGTGCCAAGGCGTCTTGCACGCTCTGATGGTGGACTGCGAGTAGTGAAGCACCCTCTTGCATATTAGTGCCGCGCCGAAATATAAATCGCCTCGGTATGATCAGCAATCACATCCCAGTTAAACTTGGTTTGAATAATTTCTTTTGCTTGCGCACTTTTCGCTGCAACCAAATCAGGATGGTCCAATAACTCCACCAGGTGCTTGCGCAAATCATTGGCGTTTTGTGTTTCAAATGTAAATCCGCCATTGTGGATTGCCTCGAGATTTGGGGCGATGTCAGAAACCAGCGGAGGAATGCCAAAGCTCATCGCTTCAAGCACGACGAGTGGGAGCCCTTCAACTTCGGATGGTTGGACATACAAATAGGCATGGCCAAATAATTGGCGGAGTGTTTCGCCAGTCTGAAATCCCAAAAAATGAATACGCTCATCGCCTTCGGCCAAGGCGTACAGCGATTCCAAATAGGCGTCGGAATAACTCGGCGCGCCAACAATCACGAGTTGTTGCTGCGTTTCGATTCCACGAAATGCCTCCACAAGATAATGAAGGCCCTTTGCCGGAACCAACCGCCCAACCGTCAGAATATATTCTCGTGCTCTGAGATCGAATTTTTCAAGTTCATTTGTGCCCGTTTCTTCCTGAATCGTGGCGCCATTTGGAATGTAGACAACTTCGCGGTGCAGCACGTCGCGACAATAGACCTGCAAATCATGCGAGACAGCAATGCAATAATGCGAAAACCAAATCGCTGTGCGCTCGGCAAATGCCAGAAGTCGTCGTGCGCCCCAGCCCCATTTTCGATTGAGCATATCGCGTGCATGGAAGGTCACAACCACGGTCATGCGCGGTCGAAAGATGCGTGGAATAAATGCGAGTGTAGACGGTCCAACACCGTGATAATGCACAACATCAAACGAGCCTGCAACAACCGCAAGCGTTGAAAAAAACGTGTGGACAATCGCCTCAAGGCGTTTGGTATAAATCGTTGGTAAATACCGAAGATGAACACCTTGATATTCCCCCGGCTTTTTCGGACTATATTTTGCGCGACAAAAAATCGTCACGTCGTGACCTTTTTTCACGAGGCGAGAGGAAATTTGTGCAACATGTACCTCAACCCCGCCCCCACGGCTTCCAAGCTCGATTCCTTTTTGACCAATCATTGCTATTCGCATGGGGCCATTATACCTGTTTTTTGGGATTTTTCCTTGTGGAGGAATTATTGACAAAACGACAATTTTGGAGTAGATTTCTGGGTTCTTGAAACAACCTTCCGCTCTTAAAAGAGCGATTGGAGAATAAATGGCATACGCCGAAAAAAGGTTCTCTTTCTCGATCGCAACAATAACAGGCATGCAAAAGATTGAGTGCATGGCGCGAGTAATAGTCAATGAGCAACTCATGGTTGAAGGAGAGCCTTGTAGCCCACTGGCTCGCCCCATCATATTGGAGTTGCCCTTCGGAACTCTGGCGTTTCACAGCTATCGTGATGCGCGAGCCATGTTCGGATCCTTCGGCCCGTTCAACAATATGGATGACGGGCTTCGATACGTGATCCAAGGCCTCTTCGATGAGCTGGGCTTCCCGAACGAGTGGCCCTACTGAACATCCCTACCCCACCCCGAGAGGAGAACCTCACGGCGTGGGGTTCTTCTTTTTTAGATACAAAAATACCCGGAATAAATCCAGGTATTTTTGGTGCGCCGGGTGGGATTCGAACCCACGACCGCGGGCTTAAAAGGCCCTCGCTCTACCGACTGAGCTACCAGCGCGTGATATTTGGCTTGGAAACATGGGACGTTATACCATTTTCTAGAAAGAAAATCAAGGCCTGAAGCCATATTTTGATCATTGGGGGATAAATGGATTGACAGGAACCAAAAAATCGAATATGAATAAATGAAACCTCCCCAAATAATTTTGGGGATTTATGTTAGGAAATTCGCATTTGCCTGTTCGGAGATCGATCCGTTTGCCGCAATATGATTATGCGCAGGAGGGATATTATTTTGTGACGATTTGTTTGTATCGTCGCCAGAAATTATTTACCGTAGGGGCGGCCCAATGTGGCCGCCCGCAAGAAATGCGTTTATCCCAGGCCAGGGATATGATTCAAAACATTTGGAATCAAATCCCGGATCATTTTGCAAATACGCGATTGGATGAATTTATCATTATGCCCGATCATTTCCATGGCATCATTCAAATTGCAAACGGGCGGCCACATTGGGCCGCCCCTACAGAATCGAAATCATTGGCGGATATGATTAATTTTTTCAAAACAAAAACCACAAATGAATATATTCGAGGCGTGTATGCCGGGTATTGGCCGAAATTCAAAAAATCCTTTTGGCAACGGGGTTATTACGAACACGTCATTCGTTCCCCGCGTGATCTCGACCGGGTCCGCGAATACATCCAGCAAAACCCACATAATCACCGCAAACCTTGACCTTATCTTTGCCGGACTGATATGTTAGAAAAACCCTTCTGCACAGATAGGAGTTCACATGACCCCCCATTCCGAGACCCGTATTTCGTTTATGCTCGACGATGGTCGCGAGTTCGTGGCGGTCGGTTTCCTCAAGCCTGAGGAAAAGACGATCCCCGCACCCGAGATCTTCAAACGAATTCGTGACCCCGTGGCCTCAAGAGGAGACATCGACGCTCTCGAAAGAGGTCTCAAGGCAAAGCCAACAAAGGGCAAGCCGAAAGCAGAACCGCCTTTTCGTGGCGTTCACATTCTCGTGACTAATATGAGGAATGGTCAAGACGATTTCCTCTGTTTCGTTCACGATGAACAAGAGAAAGACCCGGAAAAAGCCTGGAGAAGAGCCTGGTTTTCCGAGGTCGATTCCTGGTGCGCGGGCGCGCTTGTTCTCTGCCCCATCGCTGCCTAGCCCTCCCCTTCGCCGAGAAGCGCCACTCGCTTCCCGGCGCTTCTTTTTAACGAATGGACGTTGCACGCAACGTCCCTACGGCGATTAAATGATCTTTCTCGCCTCTTCAACGATCCTTTCTTCTGCCCCAAAGGGAAATATGTTCGAAATATTTTGCGAAAGCCGTCGACGCAATAATCCATCCTTGAGCAGACGATCGATTTCTTGGCGTAAGAGTTGCGGGGTCAGATGGTCGATAATGATCGCTGCATTCAGATTATAAAGCATTTTTGCATTTGCCAGCTGATCTGAATTTTCAATCGGAATAAAAATCGTGGGCTTCCCGAGTGCCGCAACTTCCAAAATCGTGCCCATGCCCGCACGCGCCACAACCACGTCGGCGGCGGCATAGGCGTCGCCCATTTCATGGGTGAAAAATTCCGTTGCAAAATAATGATGATGCGCACCAGGTGCCCCAACGCCGGAATTTTTCCCTTTTCCCGTGAGGTGGATCACATTCACCTCAGGCAACTCAGGAATGATTGCGCGAATCGTTTCGTTGATCGTACGTGCGCCTGTGCCGCCGCCCATCACCAAAATCGTTGGACACGCTGGAGACATACCCAGAGATTGCAACAGAGCATTCCCGTCGCCAATACGCAAACCAGATCGTTCCATCCCTCCAACCACGATCGTCTTTTTTGCGGAAAAATATTTTGCCGTGCGTTCCCACGTAACACTCACACGTTTGGCAAATGGGGCCATGAGTTTATTTGCGAGCCCTGGACGCACATCGAGTTGATGCACCCATGCAGGAATTTTCATGAGTCGTCCCACAATGACGAGCGGCACGCTCACATATCCGCCTGCCGTAAAAATCATATTGGGCTGCAGATGCTTAAGAAGCGTATATGCACGTGCACAACTCCACACAAACACCACCGCGTTCCACGGCAAGGTCCACAAACGCGCGCGATCAAATTTTGCGCTCGCCATGGGAATGAACGGGATATGCAATTCATCTAGAAGTTCGGCTTCCGGTCCATGAGGCGTTCCAATCCACGTTACGCGCACGCCAGGATCAATGCGTCGCCACGCTTCTACAATTGCAAGCAAGGGCGTCACAGGCCCCAATGTGCCGCCACCCGTCATCAAAACATGCGTTGATTTATGTTCGTCCATAGGAAGCGTGTGAGGAGATATGTACCATCATACCAACTGCAAACAAGGACACAATAAGCGAGGTTCCGCCATAGCTCACAAATGGGAGTGGCACGCCGGTCATTGGCATGATTCCCACCATCGAACCAATATTTACAAATGCCTGCACCCCAAACCAAGCCATCACACCAATACAGACGTATTTTGAAAAATCATCAGGTGCATGATCGGCAATACGCAGTCCGCGCAGAATAAAAAAAACAAATGCAACGATGAACGCCGTGGTCATGAGGAATCCGAATTCTTCCGCCATCACCGCAAATACGGAGTCTCCAATGACCTCGGGAAGATATTGATACTTTTGGAGTGAATGCCCGTAGCCTCGCCCAAAAAATCCGCCCGAACCAATTGCCAAGAGCGCTTGGTTTATTTGATACCCAATCCCTTGCGGGTCGAGCTCTGGATGTAAAAATGTTGTAAAACGCTCCAATCGATACGGCGACAACTTTACCGCGAGAATGAAGAGCGCAATCCCCCCAGCTCCAAGCGCCACAAGATAATGTGTGCGACCACCGGCAGAAAAATACATAAGGAATGCCATCGCAACAATAATCGAGAGTGTTCCCAAATCCGGCTGGAAAAAGATGAGTGCCCCGACGATCGAAAGAAGTCCGATGAATGGCAATAGTCCTTCTTTGAAATCTGCGACCGCTTCACGTCGAGAGGAAAGCCAAGACGCGATATAAAGGAGGAATCCGACTTTTGCGAGTTCTGCAGGCTGAAACCCGATCCCTGCAATGCTCACCCAACTTTTTGCGGACGTGCCATAGTCTTGCCCAATGCCCGGGATAAAAACCAGCACCAGAAGAACAATGGTTCCCAGTAAAATAACAGGAGCCAACCTCTTCCAAAGCTGATAGGGTACGAGAAGTCCCACCAAAAATGCGACCGCTCCAGGAAGAAGTCCAGAAAGGAGCTGATGTTTGATGTAATAATAGCTATCGCCGTATTGCGAGTAGGCATCGGGTCCAGACGCAGATGTCAAAACAAGAAATCCAAAAAACAGAATGCCCAAAAAAAGAAACAGAAACGGAAGATCGATTCCTTTGAATCTTCCGCGTGGCATACTAGACAATGGCCATGTCTACGAGCACCATAATAATTCCAAGGCCTGCTGCAACCCACGAGATCACCCAAAATCGCATCACCACTTTTGGCTCCGGCCACCCTTGCGCTTCGAAATGATGATGAATGGGTGCCACCAAAAATACTTTGCGATGAAACACTCTTTTCGAAATCAGTTGAATAATGGTCGTAATGGCTTCGATAACGAAAATAATCCCAATCACTGGCAAGAAGAGCGCCGTATTTGTGAGAAGCGCAATGATGGCGAGCGTGACCCCCATCGACATGGCTCCGGTATCTCCCATAAAAAATCGGGCCGGATAAATATTAAACCAGAGGAATGCCACAAGCGCCCCAATAATCACTGCACAAAACGCAGCCAAATCGTAACGCTCTTGAAGGAATGAAATCACCGCAAGCGCTGCAAACGAAGAAACCAATGTCCCACCCGCAAGTCCATCGAGCCCATCGGTTTGATTCACAGAAAACGACGTGGCAACCACGACGCCAATGAAAAGCGGGATATACCACCAGCCGATATTGAAATCGCCAAAAAATGGCACATGTAAAACGTCCCAATCCAATTTGAAATAAAACCACAGTGCACCAACAACAGCGACGGCCGCGTATAGCAAAAGACGCTGACGAATATCAATCCCACCGCCATTGCGCCCAATGCGACGTACATTTAAAAAATCATCCAAGAGTCCAATGCAACCGGCGGAAACAAGTGCAAATAACGGCAGCCATGTTTGCCCGCGCGAGAAAAAATTCAGCTGTCCTAAAAATGATTCCGGCGCAAGATAAGAACAAAGCGCAAAAAGGCCGGCGATTCCTAGCGTGGTCATCCAAATCAGCACGCCTCCCATCGTGGGAGTACCTTCCTTATTCTTGTGCATGGCGTGATACGTGGGTGCCTGCTTTTTTTCACGCAAGGATTTTCCAAGGCGATATTTATACAAAAAATGCGTAAGCGCTGGCGTCCAGGCAATGGTCACTAAAAACGCGAGCGTTGCCAGCACGAGGATTTTCACAACAAGAAACGTATCAACCATAGTAGGTCATATTTAGAAGAACAATAAAGATGAGTGCAATAAAGAGAATTGCGCTCACAATCGCGCTCGTGCCAAACAAGAAAAAGGAAAGCGTATGATCTTTTTTCCAAACCACAAGCGATGTGACTGCGTTTACGATGTACATCACAAGCATCCAAGCCGGGCAAACGAAAAGATTGTACCACGCCCCCACCCGATCTGTGCCAAAGTGGATATTATAATGAAGTGGAACCGAGGGCTGTGAAGCCATGTCTGGCCACAATTTCCAGAACAAAAATCCAAGAGAAAGGGCGATAAACAGGAATACGAGCCCTGTGGTTTGTTGCACAAATCGCTCATGGCGAAGGTGCGAAAACGCCGAAAAAAACTGCTGAAATCCCTTACGCATGCATTGAGGTTATAGGGCTAGTATACTCCTTTTTTCGCCTCCCTCCAGACGTACCTCATCCACAATCCCCATTCCACTTGACGTTTTTGGCTCATTTGGGTACAATTTCACCCGTTCACGTCAAAAGACGTTCTAAAAATTATCGCCCTATGGCACACAAAAAAGCCCAAGGTTCTACCAGTAATGGCCGCGATTCCGTGGCAAAACGCTTAGGTCTGAAAAAGACGGATGGCGAACTTGTGCGTGCTGGCGAAATCATCATCAAACAGCGTGGCACGAAATATCGTCCAGGCAAAAACGTGCTCCGCGCAAAAGACGATACCCTCTACGCCGCAGTCAACGGCACGGTCAAATTCAAACAAAAAAAACTTCCAAATTTCCACGGCGCTCTGTTCATGAAAACGCTCGTCGAAATTATCAAAGCGGTTTAATCAAATAAAAAACCCTCCTTCGCTCCTTCGGAGCTTCGGGAGGGTTTTTTATTTTATCGTACGCCATACGGGCGGGGTTTCCCCGCCCAACGGGTCGGGGAACCCGACCCCTACAATATCACGCAATTATCGAACAATTGCGCTCCGCAATTTCATGGCTGATTTTTCAAACGCACTTTGGAAATCAAGGAGCCCAATGGCATTCCCGATCTCAAACCGTGCAAAGAGCGTCACCGGCACGTCAATCACATAATCTGACCAATGGGCGCCATACAGCGTGGTAGCAAGCTCTTCACTTGAGAGCCAACGGAGAATTGGGCGATAAGGATTCTCTGGATTTTCTGACACTACGTAAACCTTTGGATCACTTTGAATTTTTACAAGCACGGTGGATGGCTTTGGAAGCATGGGGCCGGAAAGATTGAGGAGCGTAAGCGTTGCGTCTGTCACAACTTTGATACGATCAAAACTTGCCTCGTAGGTGAAATAGGTTTGTGCATCAGCAAATGGTTTGCGTGCCAAATCTTCCGTCACATAGTAAACGGTTGGGAAACTTGGGCTCTTAATATAGTCGCCAGGCTGCACGTCTGACACCGGTTCTTCGAGTCCCGTTACCGGAGAAATGGCTTCTGGTTCGGTGTAGGTAATAATTGGAGACTGACCTGGAATGACGGTTGGCGTTTCTTTTACCGGAGGGATAAACGGTGCGGTTTCTTGTGGCCACTCCGGGTTAAGGTCTGGTACGCCAAGCCAAGGATCAGTGGGATAGATAGGTTCAACCGGCTTGTAAACAACCGACGGAGCCTCGGGTTCAACTGTCATTGGACGAGGAATGAGGGTGAGGATGCCTGTTGTCTCAGTATCGAGATTGACGGCAAGGTCGGTGCCAATGACGCGAAGCATAAAGGTGGTGCCCAGTCCTGCTGGCATCACAAATCCAATATTGTCGCGATTGGCAATCGGGCCAACAAACTTGAGCCAATTTACTCCTTCGTCAACCGAGTAATACACATTCACATTTGGCACCGCGCCAAGCGAGAGCCAATTCACAGATGTCCATTTTTCTTCCATGAGCGACGCGGTGGTTGTGCCATCATCTTGGGAGACGGTGAGGTTGGTAAGATCCGGTGCTGGCGTCGGTCGCGACGCAGTGCTCCCTCTTGAAGAGGTTTTTACAGAAGTCGCTGCCTGCGTTGTTTCGTTTGTATAATCGTCGACAGCAAAAATCTTGAAGAAATAGGTTGTTGCTGACTCCAGAGGAAGGATACGTGTTGTTGCGGTTGTTGCAGTTGCGAGTGCTGCATCGTCGGAATTATCCCATTCCGTTGCAGTACCGGTCCGTCCATCAACATCTCCGGAATCTTCGCCATACCAAATTTCATAGTGTGAAAAGTGTGTATCTGTTGCTGCTGTCCAGGTAAGTGTAACAGACGTTGCACTCTTTGCGCTCACCACAAAATCTGCAAGTGCTTGGGGATGTGCATTATCTAGCGTGAAATTAGCAGATGGCATTGCGGTGCCGTCTTCAATTTGATCATTTGGTGTGACACGAATTTTTGCATTTGTAACATCGGCCGTTGGCACGTCGGTATGCGAATTCCAAATGAAGGTTACCGCATTTGCCCCAGAGGCAGTTGTAACGTAGCCGGAGGCATTTCCAACTTGGTAGGAATTTACATTGGCAACATCCGGATCCCCATAGGTGGCCGTGGTGTCTACATCCGTTTCCGAAAGCGTCGCTTTGGCATAGGTGCCACCGCCATCGATGGAATATTCCACCAAGAAGCGGGAGTCTTCGTCGTCGGCGTCATCAATGGTCGTGACAACCGTCACCTCACCCGTGCCGTCTGTTGCAACCGTCGCGGTCGGTGTAGTGGCTGTCACAATAGCGTTTGTTTTTTGTGTACTTGAGGCAAGCGTTGCTTCATTGCCGTAATCGTCAACAGCCCAAACCTTGATGTAATACGTAGTATTTGCCACAAGACTTGGAATTGTTGTCGTGGCCGTTGTCATGGTAGCGAGCGTGGCATCGTCGGAATTATCCCATTCTGTTGCCGTCCCTGTGCGGTTATCTACATCCGAGGAATTAGTCCCATACCAGAGTTCGTAGTGATCAAAATTGGTTTCAGAAGAAACTGCAGTCCAGGTCATCACAACTTCATCGGACGCATATGAACCAACACCAAGACCTGCCATGCCAGAAGGGTCCGCATTATCCATGGAGAAACTCGCGGAATTCACACCCGACCCCGCCTCTGCACCGTCGTATGGAGTAATTCGAATAAGAGCGTTTGAAACATCTGCAGTGGGAACATCCGTTCCAGAGTTCCAAACGAACGAAATCGTATTCGCGCCCGACGCGGTTGTGACATTGCTAATTTGGTAGGTAGACGCATTATTGAGCGCTGGAGTACCAAACGTTCCAGACAAATCCTCCGCGGTTGTGGAAAGTGTTGGATCTGCCCAAGCACCTCCGCCATTTGTGGAATACTCAACTTTGAATGAAGACGTTTGATCGTCTGCGTCGTCAATAATGACCGTCACAGTCGTTCTTCCAGTTCCATCTGTGGCAAACGTCGGTGTGACGGTCGCGGCGGTTGGAAGCCCATTTGTTTTTTGTGAGATCGCAACAAGCGTTGCTTCATTGGTGTAATCATCCACCGCCCAAATCTTTACGTAGTACGTGACGTTTTGTGAAAGACCCGTAATGGTGGTAGAAGTGGTACTCATGGTTGCAAGCGCACCATCATCCGCATTGTCCCATTCCGTCGCGGAACCGGTACGATTGTTGACGTCGGATGAATTCGAACCATACCACAGTTCGTAATGATCAAAGTGAGATTCTGATGTTGCCGCAGTCCAAGAAAGAGAAAGTGAGGTTGAAGGATAGGCAGTGACAGCCAAGTCGGCAAGACCGGTTGGTGCGGCATTATCGAGCGTGGTATTTGTACTCGTTGCTGGCGTCCCATCCATTCCGCCGTCGTTGACCGTGACGCGAATTTTCGCATTGGTAACATCGCCGGTTGGCTCATCGGTTTTTGAATTCCACACGAACGCAATTGTATTTGCACCCGATGACGTGATAACACTGGAAATTTGATACGCATTATCGTTTTCCGTGGCCGGCGTCCCAAAACTTGCGGTTGTATCCCCTAGCGTTTCTGAAAGTGTTGGGTCTTCCCACGTGCCGCCTCCGTCCATAGAATATTCCACCTTCAATGAAAGTGTTTCATCATCGGGATCGTCAACAACAAGGGAAACAAGCATCTCGCCCGTCCCATCTGTTGCAAACGTATTGGAAGGATTGCCAGCTGTTGGAGCGTAATTATCATACACTGTACCAACACCGCCGGCATAGCCGGTTGTGCCAGCAATAACAGACGCCGAACCCGACCACGTACTTGATGCGGCGGTCATCGCGATACGTCCACCACCCCCGGCACCAGCGCCGGCACTTTGTGCGCTTGATCCCTGTGCAGAAACATTCCCTCCTCCAGATATCGCGCCCGAAACAGCAAGCCAAATGGAACCGCCCGAGCCACCGCCATAATTCAAGAACCACCCACTATAATCTGATCCACCATTTGCAACAATTGTTCCACCAATACTCAAATTTCCACCCACCGAAAGCTTGACTGCGCCACCGCCCGATGATCCGAGGTTTGACGCGCCCTCACCCATCCCGCCCGAACCGAGATTGGACGGTGCTGTTTCCGAGCCATACGTAATCCCTCCGGTATCTCCACCATCTGCCGTATCCCCTCCAACGCCTCCATAACCTCCACCAGAACCATACGCCCCTGCATCGTGCCCATGACCGTCCCCATAGCCCCCAATAAAACCTTGCTGAGTTACATTTATTGTCCCAGAGGCACCGATTGTGACATCTGCGCTCGTTGTATAGTTTATTTTATGTGTCTCCACTGTCGTATTTTTTGAGTGTGTCATCGTGCCATTCACGGTAAGCGAGGTTACACTCCGCGTTGTATTCGCTAGGAAACGAGCGTTCGCAGGGATAACAACGTCCCCGGAATTTACCGAGCTCAATACCCCTCCGCTATCTGTAATATTCCCGCCCGTCCACGTGAGCGTTGAATCAACCGTGATGGTTGCTCCGGAAATTAAATCAATATGGCCGTCATTGGAAATCGTAATATTTTTATAGGTTGCCGTTGAAGAAAGATTTGTTTTCCCATAATACCGATCATCCGTTGTTATATCACGACTATTATTATCTACCGTAAGACTTCCATACGTGTCGGCATTGTCTTTTATATAAATCGTGCCAGCTCCGCCAAAATAATTCGTCGAAAAGTATCCTCCATACGCGGTTGGAGTCCCAGAATAGGTACTCGCATCGTAATAGATTGCGATGCGACCACCTCCGCCATTTCCCGCATCCGCTGTTGTTGCCGCGCCACCCGCAGATGTAATGGCCCCCGCCCCTGTGATTGTACCTGTGTCTAGATAAATAGAGCCACCCGATCCTCCTCCACCACACCATTCCCCACTCGCTCCACCGCTGGCGGTAATGCTCCCAGTCACTGTAAGCGTCCCGCCAACCGTAAGCTTAATTGCCCCGCCCCCATTTCCAGACGCACACCCAGAAAAGCCTCCGCTGCCTAAACTCGTTGGGGCCGTAATAGACCCATATGTGGTGCCACCACCTGCCAATGTATATCCTGTGCCCCCTTCTCCTCCATATCCAGCTCCACTGCGATCACCCGAAGCCGCGCCAGTACCATACCCTCTTTGAAGACCACGCGCTGCAACATTGACCGATCCCCCGGTAGCAATATCTGTTGCGCCTGTTGTTTCCACATCCAATACGTAAGATGTAAGGGTACTATTTGTTGAATGTGTAAGAACACCATTTATCGTAAGACTTGTGAGCGCCCCTGCTCCAGTGCGCGCCGTATTTGCATAAAAGTAAGACCCCGCCGGTACAACAACATCCCCTGATGTTATGGTTGCAAGCACCCCACCGCTATCTGTGACATTTCCACCTGTCCACGTAAACGTTGAATCAACGGTAATGGTTGCTCCGGAAATTAAATCAATATGACCGTCGTTGGAAATTGTAAGATTTTTATAGGTCGCTGTTGAAGAAAGATTTGTTTTTCCCAAATATCGATCATCGGTTGTCATGTCATGACTATTGTTGTCGACTGTGAGACTTCCGTATGTATCGGCATTGTCTTTAATATAGACTGTGCCCGCACCGGCATAGTACCCATTGGAGGCGTCATAGCCACCGTATGCGGTTGGAGTTCCCGAATAGGTATTCGTATCATAATAAATTGCAAGACGCCCGCCACCACCTTGGCCTGCATTAAAATAGCTATATGCTCCACCATTCACATCAACCGTCCCGGCTCCAGCAAATGTCCCCGCATCCAGATAAATTGACCCGCCCGACCCCGGCGAAGCGCACCACTCATTGGACGTTGCACCTGTTGCAGAGATACTTCCCGCAACCGTTAATCCGCCAGCAACTAATAACTTCACAGACCCGGCTCCAGCCCCACCATTACAGCTTCCAGATCCTCCGCTACCAAGATCTGTCGGAGCAGTAATAGAGCCGTATGTTGTGCCTCCCGTACCTCCGTTCCCAGCACTGCCTTCGCCCCCGTAACCACCTCCACCAAAGCCCGTACCCTTTCCGGTACCATACCCTTTTGCATACCCCTTTCCGTCCACATTCACTGTTCCTGTAATTGTTGCGTCGCCTGTTTGTACATCAATAAAAACCGTGGCAAGAACCGAGCTTGTTGACCCACCTGTATGCGTAATCGTTCCATTTGCGGCAACCGTCAAGTTCCCCGCATCAATAATAAGTGCCCCGCCGGTAATGGCATCGTAATCGAAATTGAGAACCGTTGCGTTCGTACCACCGACTGTTAAAGAATTCACCGTTGTTGTTGCATTGATAGCAATCGTCTCCGCATAATCAATCGTCACGTCATCTGCATCGGTTGGCACGGCATCGCCCGACCAGTTTTCGACCGTTTCCCAATCGTTGTTCGCCCCACCGCTATCCCACGAAATCGCCGCAGCGGATGCAGAATCCGCGTACGCAAAAAGACCAATTCCAAGAATTAGTGAAAGTGCGACGAAAAAATATTTCGGCGCAAAAAATCGGCGATTCATATTGAGCATAGTATAACAAAAAAATCGCGAGCCCCCGCGGAATTATCCCCAATTAATAATTCCCGATTGCATTATGCAATCGGGAATATTTACGTCGTCGTACGGGTCGGGCAACCCGACCCGTACGGCATCACTTTTTCATTGCCCTCACGAATGCAACAAATAACGGATGTGGCAACAGGGGTCGACTCTGAAACTCTGGATGGAATTGAACTCCCACGAAAAATGGATGATCCTTGATTTCAACTATTTCCACTAATCGATCATCCGGCGACGTGCCAGCAAGCACGAGCCCGGCGTTTTGAAGTTCCGCACGATACGCATTATTGAATTCATAGCGGTGGCGATGTCGCTCGCTGATTTTTTCTTCGCCATAGGATGCGCGCGAAATCGTGTCAGCCTTGAGGACACATGGATAGCTCCCCAATCGCATGGTATTGCCGTATTGTTTGTCTTCGAGTTTTTTCTCTTGATCATCCATCAAATGAATCACAGGGTATTTCGTTTTTGGATTAATTTCCGTGGTATTGGCGTCTGTATATCCAAGTTCATGGCGTGCGTATTCTATGACCGCGCATTGCATGCCATAGCAAAGCCCAAAATAAGGAATCTTGTGTTTGCGGGCATATTCGATTGCCGCAATTTTCCCCTCAACGCCACGCGATCCAAATCCCCCAGGAATGAGAATCCCGTCAAACGTTTTCAACTCATCGAGTTTTTCCGGATGCTCTTCATATTCTTCGGAATTGAGCCACGCAATTTCTGGTTTCACGCCTTCGGCAACGCAAGCATGTTTGATGGCTTCGAGAACGGAAATATACGCGTCCGACAACGTGAAGTCGCCTGTGGAAAAATATTTCCCAATCACCCCGATTTTTACTGGCGTCTTGGCCGTCTCGAGTTTTTCTGTGAATTCATTCCACGCGGATAGGTCATTGCCTTTCACTTTGAGTTTGAAACTCTTAAGAACAAGCGAAGCAAAATTTTGATCCTCAAACATGTCGGGGATATGGTAAACCGATTTTGCGTCTGGTGCTGAGATAATGTGCTCCCAGGGCACGGCACAAAATTGCGCAATTTTTTCCTTGCGAGGTTTATCAATTGGCATGGTAGAACGACCAATAATGAAATCCGGTTGAATGCCAGCCCCGTTTAAGGTGCGCACCGCGTATTGCGTTGGTTTGGTTTTCATTTCTCCAATCGATGGCGGAACGGGCAAATAGCTCACCAGCACAAATCGCACGGCATCCGGATTTTTCGCTTTCATCATGCGAGCCGCTTCCAAGAACAATACATTTTGATACTCCCCAACCGTTCCCCCAACCTCAATGAGGGTTACGTCCGCTTTCGCTTCTTTTGACGCATGTTCAATACGACGAATCACTTCTTCTGGTACATGAGGCACAACTTCCACGCACTTTCCGCCATATTCGAGGTTTCGTTCTTTTTCAATTACGGTTTGATACACACGACCAGTTGTCATGTAATTCATGCGCGTAATGTCTCGCCCCAAATAGCGCTCATAGGTTCCCACATCCTGATCGGTTTCGTCGCCGTCAACGGTGACGAATACTTCGCCGTGCTCCACCGGATTCATGGTGCCCGCGTCCACATTGACATACGGATCGATTTTGATGGACGTTACAGAATATCCTTTTGCCTGAATGGTGAGCCCAAGCGCTGCTGACGACGTTCCTTTTCCAACGCCACTCATAACACCGCCGACCACGAACAAATAATGATGCTTCATAAACGAAAGATCGACCCCGCAGGGTCGATAGATGGTGAGTTAAGGGTTATCTTCGATGACAATGGTAACTGCGGCTTCAAAACCGCTCGGGAAGGAAACGAGTGCTTCCGCGCTGCCAACCTCTTTTTGCGGAGCAAACGTAATCCATTCCTCGGAAATCGCAAATCCCGCTTTTTTGAGCGCGCTCGCAACTTCTTTTTTTCCAATGGATCCGTACAATTTGCCGTGATCGGTTTTTGCCGTGATCACGAATTCCCGCCCCTCAAGACTGGTTGCGAGTTTTTTCTCTTCGTTTTCCTGCTTTTTTTCGCGTCGACCTTGGGCTTTTTCTTTTTCGCGCAGGGCCCGAAGCGCTTCTTCGCTTGCTTCCACGGCAAAATGCTGTGGAAACAAAAAATTGCGGACATACCCTTCAGACGCTTCCACGACCTCCCCTTTGTGGCCTAATTCTTTGACGTCCTCCATGAGGATAATTTTCATAACGCAAATATGATATCGATGTTTACCCCTGTGCGTCAACGAGGCTGTGCAAGACGCAAAATCCCAATGGCTTTTTCAATGATGGGCTGCAAATCGCGATACGTAGACCTGCGCAAGACTTTCTCAACCGGTACCCAGGCAACCGCAAGGATTTGCTCCCCGTGCTCCCCGAGCGGGGGCGGGACCAATTTCTGATCTGCAGGCGCTTCAAATAAAAAGTAGTGAATGAATTTGTGGATCATCATACCCTTCCACACAAATCGATCACGGAACCAAATATCAATCGTCCCCAGCTGTCCGCGGAATTGCAATCCAGTGAGACTGAGCTCTTCTGCAATTTCGCGCTCCGCAGCATCGCGCAAGGTTTCCAAACGTCGCACATGACCTTTTGGAAACGTCCAATGTCCAAATGCGTCCTCGAGCATGGCAATCTGAACACCGCGCTTCGTCCTCCGAAAGACCAAACCCCCTGCGGACACTTCGGTCCGGACCTTACGGCCCCCACGGAGTTTACCTCGCCGTGAGGAAATCGATCGCCGCGTCGAACTGTGGATCGGTTCCTGCATTATAATCTTCAAGCGTTAATTCAATAATTTGATCAGGCTCAATCCCCACCTTATCGATGGAGCGCCCCTTGGCTGTGAGCCATTCTGCCACCGTCACTTTAAGCGCAGAGCCATCGGGGAATTCGTGATATTCCTGCACAGATCCTTTCCCAAATGTTTGCGTGCCAATGAGGCGTGCGAGCTTATAATCTTGCAATGCGCCGGAAAGAATCTCTGACGCAGAAGCGCTTCCTTCGTTCACCAGTACCACGGTTGGGATCCCGGCAAGTTGTGCAGAACCCGATGCGGGAAATTCAAATTCCGTCTCGCCAACACGTTCTTGCACGACCGTTTTTCCATCTACCCAGAACCCAGCTAAATTGATTGCCTCGGTTAGCAAGCCTCCTGGATTATTACGCAAGTCAAGCACGATTCCTTTTGGATTTTGTGGGATGAGTTCTTGAACAGCTTGCTGAAATAGCGTCGTGCTATCTTCGTTGAACATGGAGACCTCAATCACGGCAATCCCATCGTCGCGCAATTCCCACGTGACGCTATCCACATTGATTTCCGCTCGCGTCAGCGTGACATCGCGCGAAGTTTCTTCGCCCTCGCGATAAATGGTGAGCACCACATCGGTTCCGATTTCCCCACGAATTTTCATGACGGTTTCGCTCACCGACCAATCATAGGTGTCTTCCCCATCGACCGCCAAAATCGCATCGCCCGATAGGAGTCCTGCGCGCTGTGCTGGACTATCGGGAAGCGGAGCAATAATCACGATCAAATCATCGCGCTTACCAATTTCTGCACCAATGCCGGAAAATACACCATCGAGTTCTTCGGTAAATTCTTTTGCGGTTTCTGGATCAAAGAACGTGGTATACGGATCGTCGAGTGCGTTTACCATGCCTTCGAGCGCACCGTAAAAAAGCGTTTCATCTTCTACGGGCGTTCGCAAATACGTATCACGGATGAGCGTCCAGGTTTCTTCAAATAATCCAAAATCTAAATCCGATTCATTCCCAAATAAATTTCCACTTGGAATGACCGCGGTTCCATTTACGCTTGTGCCTGATGTGGCCCCTTGCCACTGGCCCAAGAAAAATCCTCCATAAAAAAGCGTGACCGCCAAACTGGCAGCGAGCAATAAATACCCAAGGGACGCCCCTTTCCAAGGAGTTTTCATTTTTTCCATACGACTGTAGTCTAACACGAGCGACGCACAAAATCCATGGGCAAATTGTTTCAAATTTGATACGCTGTGACTATCTATGCCACGCTATCTTCGTCGAATCATCTTCGCGTTTTTTCTCATCTTCTTTTGCATCGCAGCACCCACGATTGTGCTCTACACCGCCGGGTTTCGCTATGATTTCCAAGAAGGGCTGGTTACGCGCACAGGGGTTCTATCGCTTGCAACGCTGCCGCGCGGAGCTTCCATCTCGCTCGATGATGTGGCGGTGGATGAGGTCACTCCCTATATTTTCAAGCACATCATTCCCGGCACCTATACGCTGGGATTTTCAAAAACAGATTATCACGCGTGGAATGATGAGGTAGAAATCAAAGAGGGGCTTACCACAACGATTCGAGATTTATTGCTATTTAAGCAAGCGTCTCCGGAATTATTATTTCAACAAGATGTGAGTCGCGTTGCGCCCAATGCCGACGGATCGCTTGTTTTGTACACGGTCGAAGAAAAAAATGAACGTGCACTTCATCTTTTTGAGACAACGACAAGTAAAGATACAACGCTCTTCACCTATCCAACCACCACCGATGCCTCCGAGATGACTCTCGATTGGTCTGCGGGAAGTTCGTATTTCTTATTTGCAGATCTGCCTGCCAAAAAAATTGCGGTTTATGACGCCAGCGGAACCGCGCTTTCCTCCCTACAGGAAATGGAAGCACCGGATTATCTCTCCTGGCACCCAAGCGATGATCGAATCTTGTCTGCCGTTCATGAAGATGCGATTAAGCAACTGGACGTCTCGAGTCGCAGTGGAAATAAAGAAGTGCTTGTGAGCGCCGCGGATTCAACACAAATTCTTCTAGACGCAAGTATTTTATCGTTTGTAGATAACGGCACCTATACCGAGTTACGCCAGCAAATTGGTTCCACACAAACGCTGATTGCGCTCCTTCCACGAAGTGCGTATACCATTGCATTGCGACAAGGAAATTACTTGGTGCTCACCAATGATAATTCTGGATTTATTTTACTCGATATTGCTGCGCGTCAACCGATTCTTTTGGAAGGACGTGGCACCCTATTTGACTGGCTCGCGGAAGAATCGAGTTTACTGTGGAGCGACGGGTATGAACTCAATCTTTATACCCCGTCGTCGCATACAACCACATTCCTATTGCGACAAAGCGATGCAATTGAGTATCTCGCTTGGGACCCGACTGGCCATGCCGTGCTCTTTGCCACCTCCAGCACCCTAAGTGCATTCGATCGCGCGATCCACGCCACAAACCGACAAATCACCACCCTCTTGGAGGGTGGCAATCTGGAGCGTGTATGGATTTCTGAATCAGGGAAAGAAGGATATTTCTTTGGCGCCATCAATAGCGTCACCGGCTTTTATCACCTCCCGTTACGCTGAAGGACGGCGCAACAAAGCAAGAAGAAATTCACGTAATGCTTCCCGTCTGTCACGCAGAACGGGAAGTTTTGTATTTTTGAGTGCAGCAAACTTTGGACGCTTGGCGGGTTTTGGAAATTCCGAAGAAAGACACGGGTAGCGCGGCGTTGTTACATGCGCAGCTCCAAAAATTTCTTCCGCAAATTCATACCACGTCACACCAGGGCCCTCGTTTACTAAATGGTAAATCCCTGGTGGCCGGCGCTCCAAAAGTGCATTGAGCGTGCCACGCGCCACATCTTTGGTATAACTTGGCGATCCAACTTCTTCGTTTACGATTTTCAGTTCTGGTTTTTCTTTTGCTAAGCGAAGCATGAGCGCCACAAAACTTTCCTTGCAATCTGTGCCCGTACCCGGATCGCCAAAAATTTTTGATAAGCGAAAAATTAAATAATCCCCACCAACCTCTTGAATGAGCCGCTCGCCTTCAGCCTTGGTCTCACCATATTTCGAAATAGGGCGCACCTCGTCGGTTTCAAGGTAGCCTTCTGGCTTTTCCCCGGGAAATACATAATCCGTGCTGTAGTGCACAAATCGCGCACCGATTTCTTTTGCGGCTTCCGCGAGATTGCGTGGCCCTTCTGCATTGATGGCGCGCGCAATTGGATACACCGCTTCTTCTTCAATCTTATCGACTAAATTGTACGCCGCAGCGTTTATGACAACGTCGGGTTTGATTTCGCGGACTTTTGCGAGGACTTGATCACGGTTAGTGATATCGAGTGTGGCGCGATCGGTTGCAATCACGGTGTAGCCAGTCTGTTGAATCAAGCGCACCAAATCATTGCCAAGCATTCCTTGTGCGCCGGTAATAAGAAATTTCATATCTAGAATGGTAAATCAAGTTCTGAAAACGCCGGCGCCGCGGCATCGCGATTTGAAAGCACAGGTGCGCCCTGGAGTGGCCACGCGACGCCAAACGCTGGATCATCAAAACGAACATTTGCATCGAGTTCTTTCACGTAAACGTTGGAGCACTTGTACAGGAAGTCACAATCCTCAAGCGTATAGAATCCATGCGCAAATCCTTCTGGGATAAGAAGCATTTTTTTATTTTCCGCTGAGAGTTCTACCCCGACCCATTGCAAATAGGTGGGCGAACTCTTTCGCAAATCCACCGCGACATCGAATACTTTTCCTTTTGTGCAACGCACGAGCTTTGCCATCGGCTTTGGAAGCAATTGAAAATGCAATCCGCGCAAAACACCTTTTACCGATGCAGAATGATTATCCTGTTTCCAATCCGTTGGAAGTCCGGCGGATGCAAATTTTTCTTCATTGAATGTTTCGCAAAAAAATCCTCGCTCGTCGCCAAAAACATCAAGCTCAATGATTTTTACATCCGGAATTTTTGTGGGGATTATGTTCATATCATTTATTCAGCGAGTGTATAAATTTCAGACTGATGCGAGGAGCCGAAGGAGTACCGACGAGCCGTACCCATGTGTACGGTGAGGAGAACGGACTGAAGGCGACAAAGCAGCAGTCGAAATTTATAACGAGCTAAGGATCAATGCCAAATTGCATCCGATACCACCGACGGTAGCCAGAACTTTCGCGTACAGGTTTCCACCAATCTTCGTTTTGTTTGTACCACTGCACCATGTGGCGGATTCCCTCTTCAAACGTATATGTTGGTTCCCAGCCAAGTTCGGATTTGATTTTGCTATAGTCGATTGCATAGCGTTTATCTTGCCCCGGACGATCCGCAACCAATAGCAAATGCTCCTCTCCGTATCCCATCACATTCAAAATCTTTTTTCCCGCTTCCACCACACTCAATTCTGAATTTCCGCCCATCATATACGTTTCCCCTATCCGACCGCGTTCCAAAATGGCCAAGACGCCGAGCGCATGATCTTTTACTTGAATCCAATCGCGAACTTGCGAGCCACTCCCGCAAATCATAATGGGCTTGCCTTGAAGCAAGTTTGTAATTGAAATCGCAAAGAATTTTTCCGGGTACAAATAAGGCCCGTAATTATTTGTGCAATTCGAAATCGTTCCACGAAGTCCATGCGTTGCCACGGCCGCGCGTACCAAATGATCAGACGCAGCTTTTGTAGCGCTATATGGATTGCGTGGAGCGTAGGGCGTGGATTCATTGAATTTGGGGTCGGTTGGCCCCAGGTGTCCAAACACCTCATCGGTGCTCACATGATGAAACCGTTTTCCATATTTGACGCATGCATCAATGAGTCGCTGAACGCCCAAAATATTGGTCATGATGAACGGCTCATTATCAACAATGGAACGATCCACATGCGTTTCTGCCGCAAAGTTCACAACCGCATCCGCTTCCTGCACGAGCGCTTCTACAAGTTCGCGATTCGTAATGGATCCATACACAAAACGATACCGTGGATGGGTTTGAATATCCAAGGTATTGGCCAAATTTCCAGCGTAGGTGAGCGCATCCAAATTAATGACCTGCCAATCTGGGCGATGGTCAAAAACCGTGCGGATGAAATGAGAACCAATAAACCCACAGCCTCCGGTTACCAGTACTTTCATAGTACCAAGTACCTTAGCGCGTGGCGTTTTCTTGGTCAAGTAGAGCTAAAATGTGAGGTTTTGCGAGAGCCCACGCGGTGATAGAAACGCCATCTTGAATGGTACCATTGGCAATCAGGGTGTCGAGTTCCGCGGGTGTTGCGAGCATGTGTTCAAATTCTTCCATCTCATCGGCTGGGGTATCGTTTGCTGGCACCAAATCGGTTGCCAAAAACACAAACGCCCACGCATTGCTACACCCAGGAGCAACCATAAATTTCCCAATCTGCGAGAGTTTCGTTGCGGCAAAATTTGCCTCTTGCGCAAACTCAATCCGTGCAGCCTGGAGCAATGCTTGCCCTTCGTCAATCCGACCTGCGGGCAATTCGGTACACTCCGCATCAAATAAAGGACGAAACTGACGCACGAGCGGAATCTTTCCCTCAGCATTCAGCCCAATAATCACAACCGTACCAGGATGTTCCATGCTGTGATAGGACACTTCTTTGCTTTTTGGACCTAAAAAGCGGTCAACCCGATAGCTCCACCACGGATTTTCCGCTTTAATTTCAGAGGATAATTTTTTCCAGTGAAATAAGCTCATACAATCTCAATTGCGGCTTTGATTTGTGTAGCTACTTCGTCGAGCTCAAAATCTGCTGGTGACAAGCGTCGGAACGATCGCTCCACCCCCGCATAACGAGGCATGATATGAAAATGCGTATGCGCAACTTCCTGCCCCGCGTCTTTGCCGTGGTTCATGCCAAGATTGTATCCACTGGCACCAAGTGCCTTCATAATTGCTGGCGCGATTTTCCAAACCACGTCCATAAGTGCTTCGGCTTCTTCTTTTGTATTTCCGGAAAGATTTTCCGCGTGGATTTTTGGCACAACCAATGTATGACCTTTGCTCACCGCAGCAATATCGAGGAACGCAATCGTGAGTTCATCTTCGTAGACAATGTGACTCGGAACTTCGTGCGCAGCAATTTTACAAAAAATGCAATTTGGATCTTTCATAGATACCTATGTTGTACCTTGTTCATTTTTGTGTGACAAGAGGACAAATCCAATCACCGGCACGAGGGCGCCAAAAAACGCCAAGAGGATTTGCAAATCTCCAAATACATCGCCCAATTTCCACAGTACGATAAAAAAGATGAGGCAAAGGGTTGCAATGAGTAATTTTGATAATCGCGTTTCACGCGTCGTCGTCGTAAGCATCCAAAGCGCACCAAACATCCACGCAAACAATAAAAACCAATGCACAGAAAAAACCGTACTCACAAATCCCGTGCGCCAAAAATCCGCAAGCCAAAACACAACGTATGAAATGATACTCACAAGAAATCCGGTTTTTCCAATGCGTGAATAATCCATATTAGATTCCAAACGGCAATAAATCACGAAGTGCTCGAATCACTCCCCAAAAATTCAAAGGGTCTTTGAGAAAACGAATTCGAATCTCGTGAATCTTTACGGTGCCACCATTTTCTTGAATCGCCGGCATTGAAAGCACAAATTTAGCATCGCCGTTTTCGTCCCAAATCCCCTCGGTTGAAAACGTCGTTAAGGCAACGCTCCATTCTCCTTCAATGGTTGGATCCTCAACCGTCGTGAGAATATAATCAACGTTTAGTGCATCCACATCGGTTTCGGCGCCGATTTGCACCGGGTCTGGATCGAAAAATGAATCGCGTGAGAAAGAGAATTTCCCGTCGCCCACAATTTTTACGTCGCCTTGCGCCGTGTACCCGGCTACGACGCCAGCGTCCGCAATGACGGCGTGCACCGGCTCATGACTCGTGACAATTGCGACACGTGACGATCCAAGCTGGACTTCTTGGGTCGCGTCCGCATGATACGTTTCCAAATCGAGGTGCTTTGCGCTGGTATAGAATCGCGTTGCCTTTGTAGCACCCAAATATCCCACATCATCGCCGATATAAATCTTGGAGACAAACGTCATATAGCGCTCCGACGTCACAAATTTGCGCCAAAAAATATCCGAGGTACCGACTAATTCAACGGAGTAAACGCCTTCTGGCCAACCGGATTCATGAATGGAAATCGTCTCTGAACTCGGTGTTTGATTTTCCGTGGTATTTCCGTCGTCTTCGATGGGCGCTTCAAACCAAACCTCACCAGCGGAATTGCGCACACGCACCATGGCATCGTCTTTTCCAATCGTACGATTCATGTCCCAATATGTTGCATCCAAATCAAACGATTCATTTTTTACGTACGTCACATATTTGTGATATCCGCGCAAGCTCACATCAAACGTTTGACTGTACCCGAGCGAAGCATAATTTGGCAGGAGAT
Source organism: Patescibacteria group bacterium (assembly GCA_041666205.1). GTDB lineage: Bacteria > Patescibacteriota > Patescibacteriia > UBA9934 > UBA9934 > JBAYHI01. Next base: position 18,810 of record JBAYHI010000003.1, on the reverse strand, counting down.
ATAGCGCTGTGAGCTCATACCCAAGCACGCCAATGCGTGATCGACTTGGCAGATCGAACAAAAATTCCGACACGCTCGACACATCTCCGTTTCGCGCAAGAAGACGAACTCCGTCTTCTTCGATCTCGCTCCACCCAAGCGATTCAATAGTCTCGCTCACGAGTGGTTGCAGGGCATAACTATCCGAAACCACATCGAGGCGTGGCCCTGTTTGAATGAGGGGCTGACCCTCGCTTTGATACAAAATCTCCACCTCAATTTCCGAAAAATCCGTTTGCGGTTTGTGAACCGAGAAATACGTCGGGTCGTCAAGAAGAGAAGCGTACGCGCCACCGGCTTCTGTTATCTCAACGCTCGACACGCGTTCATCTGGAAGCAAGCGATCGATGAACGCGCTATATCCCCCGGCGACGAGCGATGCTTCGCGCATGCCACCTGGCGCAATGTCCACGCCAAGCAAATAGCAAAATAACCCGACCGGAATGCAAATGAGGACGAGTTGAAAAATGCGCGTTCCCATATTAGCGCATGTCGCGCAATTTATAGAGCGTTTCGTCAAGAATTGTAATCGAACGATCCAAGATAATCCCCTGCGGACCCAAAATCGTGGTATTTAAATAATCCACATCACCATCGGGAAGCGTGAGCCCGAAATAATAAACCGGCGCGGCGTCAACGAGGTTTCGGAGCATCGCATATGTTGCATCACTTCGAAGCGGAACCACCACCCGACGATCTGGGAATAAATATTTATCGCCGTAATCTGTAATGATCATTGCATCGCTTGGCGTTGCCTTGAGGACTGCTTCTTTTTTCTGTGCGCTTTCCGCAAGATGCGTACGAATCGCCAAGAACCCATCCGTGCCACCAAACACCGTGAACGCTGATGCACCAATGCAAACTCCCATGATCGCCACACTGATTCCAATTTTCACACGCGGGAATGGAACATCAGAAATCCACTGCACAGCTTTTGCAACAAAAACAGAAGCGATCGCAAAAATCGGAAGCCAATATCGTACATACGAATTTCCAATCGTAAGCACCAGCGGATCAGGGTTATCATTAAATTTCCAACTGCCGTAAACGACCAGTAACCAAGCCAAAATAAGACCCCCTATAATAAGGAGGAACCGCCATGTGGCAGTTTCCTGCTTCCAACGCGCAAAAACGAGTCCAATCCCAAGGAGTGCCAACAGGGTGAGAATCGGGTACAGCAAAAATCCATACGACCATCCATTTTGCAAAATATTCATCTCGTGAATCCCAAATGGGAAAACGAGACTCGCGATCTTTGTAATAACAGAAACCGCAACCGCAGGAGCGTCTGACGTGACCACACTTGTGCTCGGCATGGTATAGCCTGTGAGCCATGGGCTTCCGTAGAGCGAATTGTTGAGCCACAAAAATGGCGGGATCACAATCACAAATCCAACCACAACACCAAGGAGTTGCTTCCACGAAATAACATGCTTTTTCCAAATCACGGCAAGGATCGCAAGCGCAATTGGCAAAACCCAAACCGCTTCCGCAGTTCGAAATGCCAAGGCCCAAGCCAAACATACGCCTCCGAGCACAAAATTAAGGATCGTCCACTTTTCCTTAATGGGTCGCACGCCAATTGCCCACACGGCAAAAATCAAAAATGCTAGGAATCCCACATTGTGCATCATGGGCCTACCAGCGTAATACCAAAATGCCGGGTGGATGGCCAGAAAAAATGCAGAAAGATCAGCGAGGAGTTCATTTGCGAATAGGTTTTTCACAAAACTTCGCCACGCAAGAATCGCAAGCACGGCAAGAAGCGGGGTAAGCAAATAAACACCATCCTTCCAACCTATTCCCATGATTCCTGCAAGTACCGGCAATCCCAAAAAACTCCCAGGCACGATAAACTCCCCGACTGCAACCATACTGCGCGGATGAATTAGATTCCCCAAACTCGCCTCAAGAGGCTCAGAAAAACGCATTGCATTTCCGTTTGCAATTTGCGAGGCAAATAAATAATTTGCCGATTCATCGGGCGAATTGGCAAGATGCCCCACGAAAAATGTGGTGGTAAAACACGAAACGAAAAAAAGAGAAAGCCCAATGATTTTGAGAATTCGCAGTGCCATACCTCAAAGAGAGTAGGTCAAAAGCGATACAATGGCAAATAGGAGTGCCACGATGAGCGTCCCGTTAGAAATTTGAACAAAAAGATCTACCCCAGACCAAAGCGCAATGAGAAGGCATAGGACGCCAATCACCTCCAGAATCATCTTTATTTTTCCCCAAATATTAGCGGATTCAATATGGGTTTTGCGTCGACGATACCATCCCCCAATAATGAGCATGAGTTCCACGGCAACCATTCCAATAGCAATATAGAAATTGATGTGTTGAATCACCACGAGCAATACCACGGAGCCAATAAGAATCTTATCCGCCACCGGATCGTAGAAAATTCCCCACGGCGTGACTTGCTTTCGCATGCGTGCCAAGGTGCCGTCCACCGCATCGGTAAGCGCAGTGAAAATAAAGAGCGGGACCCCCACATCATAATTTTCGTACAGCAAAAAGATGATCACAAACGGCGTCAAAATAAGACGCAAAAGCGTAATGTGATTTGGCTCCACCCAACGGGGAATCCATTGGATGAACCAGTATAGATACTTGTCGTGTGGAAACGGTTTATGCGCGTCGCGTGCCATAGTTCTGCTCTTATGATAGCATAATTTTCGTATGAGCAAAGGAATTTCTTCATCCGTGATGCTTCTATTGGCAACAACTGCCACCACGATCACGCTCCAATTCTTTGTACAGAATGCGCTTTTAGGAGCGCTGTGTTTATGCGCATGGCTTTTTTCTGCGGGACGATTGCTAGGTCCGCGCGTACTTCCAAACGCCACGTCCTATGTGCAAACAATCCTTGGGGCTGTGATTGCCTGCGTCTTTTTCCTGATCCTTGGCACCATGGCCTATTGGCTTATGCCGATTCCTGGGATTGTCTTCTCTTTCCTGCTTGTTGCGACCACGTGCACGATTTTGGCGCTTGCCCAAAAACCAAATGCAGACACAGATGAAAAAATCCAGCTGCCAAAGGGATTTTGGTTTGCCGTGCTAGCCATCGCTGTATTTCTCTTTTTGTTCTGGTCCATTGTATCGCCGATTCAAATTCTCGATGCCGTGCGAAGTCTCTGGGCTGTTTTGTCTCCCCTGACCCTCCTCCCCATCTTCCTAGCACTCCTCAGTCTCTCATTTCTTTTTTACAAACAACAAACCCAACCGATTCTCATTCTGCTGTTTGCAATCCTTTTTTTCTCCAGCATCTCCCTTGCAGCTATATTGTATCCGCTTGGGTATGGATTTGATCCGTTCATTCACGAAGCTTCCATTTCACACATTGCGACGACCGGCACACTCACGCCAAAGACCCTCTACTACATCGGGCAGTATATGCTCGAACTCGGTGGGCTTCACCTTTTTGCACTTCCACTTGAACTTTTAAATCGATTTTTGGCGCCTGTGCTTGCAACCGTGCTCCTCACAACAAGCGGATTTTTCGCATTCAAAACCGCATTCCAATCACGTCGCCCGATTGCGCTTTTCTCGCTTTTCCTTCTTCCGCTTGGCGCATTTATCTCCACAACGCCACAAACGATCGCCTACATATTGATCGCGAGCGTCGTACTTTTTTCTCTTCCACGCATCTTGGAAAAAACCACAACCCCACCACTTTGGGTGCTTGGAGTCCTCACTGCCGCTGTCTTGTGTTTACACCCACTCGCTGGCATTCCTGCGCTCTGGTATTTCTTCTTCCTTCTTCTTCATTCGACGATCACGAAAAAATCCGTTCGTAATTTCCTCACCATTTTCATCGCGCTTGGTTCCTGCATCTCGATTCCTCTCGTTTTCTTATTGCAAGCGCGTCTTTCCGGACTCGACATCGCACCGTCGCTTTCACATCTATTTGATTTTTCTCTTTTGGCACTACCACATTTTCTTGGAAGCCAAGGTCAACCGATCTTCGACCTTTTCTATTTGTTTATCGGCAATGGAATTTTACCAATCTTGATTCTCAGTGCCATCGGCATTTATTTTGCAATCAAAGAACACGCACCCATGAGCGTTTATCTTCCCGCGCTATCGAGTATCGTATGCCTCATGAACTTTTGGCTTCTCTCAACCACACTCAATTTTTCATTCCTCATTGAATACGAACGCCAAGATTATGCAGAGCGACTCTTGGTGCTTGCCTGCCTTTTTTTACTGCCCTACCTTGGCATTGCGCTTGTGGGAGTCTTGGAAGCATGCAAAAAAACATCGCCCTATTTGGCAATGTCATTTCTTGTTTTTCTTTCGCTGTGGATGACGGCCAATGTGTATGGCGCCTATCCACGCCACGATAATTATGCACGATCAGCCGGATTTAATGTGAGCGCAACGGATTTCATTGCCGTGCGAGATATTGCGCAGGATGCTGGATCGTCGGACTATATCGTTCTTGCCAATCAATCGGTTTCCGCCGCAGCGCTCCACGAATTTGGATTTAAAACCTATTACAACGGCGACCTCTTTTACTACCCGATTCCAACCGGAGGACCGCTCTATGAAAAATATCTCGCCATGGCAGAAGGAACGCCTTCGCGCGCCACGATGATTTCTGCAATGGAGTTAGCCGGAGTGGATCGTGCGTATTTTGTGGTGAATGCGTACTGGTGGGATGCGGATGCCATCATTGAACAAACAAAAGCGGTTGCCAATGATTGGTTTGCCGTGGGCGATGGCGATGTTACGATTTTCGTTTTCGAGCGATAACACGCTCGAGTTGTCGAAGCAATTCTTCTGTATAATTTTTCAGTCCAAACGGCGCAACCGTTGCGGAGATTTCTGTCTGATTTGCCATGAACGCCACCCGATGTTCGCGCAATCGCCAAATCGCATGCGCCAGAGCATGCGCGTCCCCGGCTTTGAATAAGTATCCATTTATCCCATCGCGTACCAATTCCCCCACACCACCAATGTCAGAAGCGAGCACCGGTACCCCGGCCGACAGACTCTCGTAAATAACCGTTGGCGAATTCTCATAGCAAAGCGACGGCACTACAACCGCATCCACCGTGCCCAAACAGGCCTGCAAATGATCTGCACAAATGAATCCCAAAAAATTCAATCGCTTATTTTCTTCGCAGTGTTTTGTCACCCAGTCTGTCAGCGTGCCCTCCCCGGCAATCGTGAGTTCTACTTCAGGCATACGCTTCAATGACTCTACTAAAAATCGAACACCTTTATGCGATTCCAGTTGCCCCACAAAGAGCAAGCGTACTTTTTGACGCTCTGGTGGGAGACGATCCACGAGGGGAAAATCCGGCGAAGGATTTGGAAGCACAATCACTTCTGAACGCGGGAAAAAATGCCAGTGTTCATACATCCCCTTCAAATACTGTGAAGGGAAAATCACCAAATCCGGACTTCCAAACAGACATCGACATACCATGGCATATACGGTGTAGAATGGCCAAGAAATGAATGACACCTTTTCGCGACCCGCAAGTAATAGGCCCGACGGGAATATGAGTTGTAAATCATGGACCAAATGCACATGCGCAATTTTTCGCAACCACAGTAACCAGGGGATTGTAAGACCGATGCCCTTCAAATTATGCGTAATCACAATATCGGGCCGCTCACGATCAAGGACTTCTCCCACACGCATCGCGGGAAGTGGTGAGAGTAAATCAATGAGATGCCAAAACACTCGGATGACTTTAGGATAGCGATGATCATCGAGTACAAAATAAATATTTTTTGGAAAAAATCGATAGACGCGCTCAATGGAACTCGTACCCCGCATGGTGCGTGTTCCAATACTACGCGGTGCTGCAGTAACCAAAAATACGTCATGCCCAAGCTCCAAGAGCATCTGTACCGTGCGCGTAATCACCTGCTCGGCTCCGCCACGCGCATAGGGCGGATATAGATTTGTAACAATCCCTATTTTCATATCTTCCCCAAGGAATGATACGTTTCGAGCAATCGTGCCATTCCAGCGGTCTTTCCATAATACTCCTCCACGCGCAGTCGTGCGGATTGCCCGAGTTCTTCGACCTCTTTTTGATGGTCCAAGCACCAGCGCATTTTCTCGACCAATGCCTCGACATCGCCCGGTGGAACCACAAATCCCGTGCGCCCTGGGGCCACCAGCGTGCGCACACCAGGCAAATCGCTCACAATCGAAGGAAGACCGGACGCCGCGGCTTCAAGCGATACCATGCCAAATGCTTCTGAACGATCGGTCGAAGGGAGCATGTGCACGTCCGCACTGCGATAGACAATTGGCAATTCATCGGTTGGCACACGCCCTAAGAAATGAAACCGATCGCCAACGCCTAAGCGTAAGGCTTCGCCCTCGAATTCTTTTTTGCGATTGCCGTCGCCCACCACAAGCACTTCCCATGGGCGTTCCAACGAGAGGCGCGCGCAGGCTCGCAAGAAAATCGGCATGCCTTTAAAATAATGCGCATCGTCTAAGCCCCCAACAAATAAAAACGCCAACCGATTTGGATTTGCAAGATACTGCGCTCGACGAGAATCTCCGCCCGGCGTAAACAGCGTTTCGTCAACCCAGAACGGACACTCCACGAGATTTTTGTGCACAAGTCCAACGGACCCGGCATAATCAAGCGAACTCACAAATACCGCTTTTGCGCGACGCAAGATACGCGGCTCGAGTAATCGACGGTGAAATTCAAAAAACCATCCTTGCCAGCCTGTGGATTTGGTTTTCATGTGATAGGTAACCACCAGCGGGATCCTCCAAAGGATCGACGCAAGCACCACAAGCACATCACTTCCGTAAAACGGATAGTGCAAATGTAGCACATCAAATCCGCGCAATCGCAATAGAAGCGATGGAATCATTGCCGCATGGCCAAACGAGAAGTTGGGTTTTGTATTTTTTGGGTGAAATACAACCACGTCTTCCCCAGCATCCTGGAGCGCCTGCACCTGGGACTCAGCAACGGTTCCGATGCCACCAAAATCCGGCGGATAAACGCATGTGATGTGAGCAATGCGCATACTACCAAGTGATCCGGTCCATGACATTTTTTTTCCAAAACTCAATCGCCGGGTTTGCGAGTTTCTCAACAATCGGATTCATTACTTCTTGATTGTCGATTGCGCCCGTGAACAGACGCAACAATTCTTTGTCCGCAATCACGCGCAACGATTGACTGTGGGCGCGCATCCGACGAATGGTTTCCCATATTGACCCCTGCAAGAGTTGTGTATAGCTCCATACTTTTGCGTGCACCCAACCGCCCTTAATCGACAGCGCCCATGTACCGAGTTCCACGCAAAATAATATCGGTGAGAGAAGTAGAAGCGTTTCGATTTTATAAACCGAGAGCATCACCACCCAGCGATAGAGTTCGGTCCACTGAAACTTTTTCACGTTCGCGCTGAAATGATAATCGTGATACGCCTCTGAGTTCACGGCGAGCACGTTTTTATATCCTGCCAGACGAAGCCGGAGTCCCAATTCCAAATCCTCGTGATACATGAAAAATGCTTCTTCGAGATTTCCCACTTTTTTGAGCGCGTCTGTGCGATACAAAACCGCAGCACCCGACGCATAACATATTTCCTGTCCGTCGATGAGGTTCAATCCCCCTCGCTGTTTTCCATTCCCCATCGCATACCCGTATCCCGCAAGATGTACGATCCCTCCAGCCGCATTCACTTTCTCGTGTTCGTGCCAATAAAGCATGAGCGATTGCACCGATCCGATTGTTTGATCTGACTCTGCAAGACGCACAGCTTCTTCAATGGCGTTTGGTGCGAGGGTTAAGTCGCCATTGTGCAAAAACACGTAGTCAAACCCGTGTTCTTTTGCCCATTCAATTCCGAGATTATTCCCTTTTGCAAAGCCGTGATTTACGCCATCATCGAGGAGCACCACTTCTGGCAAATCTATCTTCGATCGTGGCAAAACCTGCGAGCGAATTTCTTCCTGAATGCCATCTTGCGACCCATTTGGAATGAAAACGAGCGCCAATTTTTCTTTTTCGTACGTTTGATTTTTTAGTGCCTCAACAACCGCGGGCAAATAGGCCTTTGTGCCATAGCAAACATAAATGATTGCAACTCGTGCTGTCATATTATTTTTTCTTGGCTTCTAGAATGGCTATTTCGCGCACCAAATCTGTGAGTTCTTTTTGAATTTTTTCCTGACGAGTCAGCGTTCGATAGAGCGCATAAAAAAGAATGACGATCGAACTATAAACGAAGAGGTCGGCCCCTTTTTCAACGCCAACATAATTTGCAAGCAAATCGGTTGTTTGTGGAATGCAGGCTACCACGATGAGCACGACCCAAATGACGGCCCATAAAACCGACCAATACAAACTCACCTTTCGGTGCTGATATTGCCGATACGTTTTAGCTAAGGCAAAGAAGGCAAACGTAATAAGTAGCGCTTGAAAAATCATACATCATCAAAAAATCGTCCTTTGAAAAAGTCTTTGAGCGTCATGACCGCGCTCAAGGTGGATTGCCCTTTGGCACGCGACTCTGCAGAATAGTGAATCGTCACGGGCATCTCACGATAGCGAAGATTTTTGGCAACAATGAGATCGATAATTTCCGAGGCATGTGCCATGCGATCCAAAGAAATTCGAATTTCTTTTGCTGCTTTTCTCGAAAGCACGCGGAAGCCATTATGTGTATCCGTGACAGGAATTCCAGAAATAACCGCAGTGAACCATGTTGCAAGCTTCAAAAAGAATTTGCGCATCGGCGGAATATTCACGGCTTCGCCCAAAAATCTTGAACCGATCACAATATCGACTTCGCCCGATGCGATTGGCGCCAAAAGCGTTGGAATTTCCGACGGATCCATTTGGCCATCGGCGTCGAAGTGAACGATCGCGTCGGCCTCAAGTACACGAAGTGCGTATTCGGTTCCGGTTTGAAGCGAGGCGCCCTGACCGCGATTCACCAGGTGCTTGAGCACGTGAGCCCCTGAATCGAGCGCCACCTGTACGGTTCCGTCGAGTGATCCGTCGTCGATCACGACCATTTCCTGCACGTACGATTTGAGCGCTAAAAGCGTGGCGCCAATGCGCTTTTCTTCGTTAAACGCTGGGATAATGGCCACAATCTTCATAGAATCCACCCTATCATTGTGGGCCTTCTGCGTCTAGAGATTGCCTTCAGTTAGCAAAATTTTATTTGCGCGAATGTAGTCAATCGTTTTTGCAAGTCCATCTTCAAGGCGAACAAGCGGGAGCCAGCTTAGCTGTTCTTTTGCCTTGGCAATATTTGGAACGCCAAGTTCGGTTAGGAATTCGAGCGCATCTTCGTATTCAATTGTGGATTTCGACTCACACATTTTAATAATCATCTGCGCCACGTCAGTGAGTTTCAAATCAACGTCAGACCCAAGGTTCACTGGCCCCAGGCCTTTTGGCGCTTGCATGAGGCGCAAAAGCCCATCCACCACATCGTTCACATAGACCATGGACGTTTGGAAATCTTCCGAGCCATTAATGATGAGGGGTTCGCCATTCAGGGCACGCAAAACGAAATCCGGAATCTGCTGACCGTCAAAGAGCGGCATGCGCGGACCATAGGTGCGGAAAATGCGCGCAATTTTTGCGTCGATTCCGTACACATGCTCGTAGGTAAAATACATGGTCTCAGCAAATTTTTTCCCCTCGTCGTAACAGGCGCGTGGCGTGAGGTGATTCAAAAGTCCGATATCGGTTTCTGTGAATACGGTTTGTTCCTCCGTACGATTTCCGTACACAACCGATGTAGACCCAAGCAAAATCTTAGATTTATATTTCACGGCAATATCGAGGATATTTCGTGTGCCAACCGAATTTGTAAGAAGCGTTTGAATGCGGAACTTATCAAATTGCGCAATCGAAGTCGGTGCTGCGAGATGATAAATTTCTTGAATACCTAAGAATTTGATTTTGAACGGTTCGAGCTCGGGGAATTTTTCCAAATCAAATGGTTCGTTAATGTCGAGACGCAAAAATTGAAAATCAGGATTTCGCAAATACGGATCGATATTGCGTACGTGGCCAGTGGAAAAATTATCAATGCAGATGACGCGATTGCCATGGCGCAATAATTCCTCACACAGGAATGATCCAATAAATCCAGCGCCACCCGTGACGAGAACAATTTTTTTATCTTCACTCATATTAAGAACTTAATGCCGCGAGCTCTGCCCGCGTTTTCATGATACTTAAATTTGCAGGTGTCGGCGAGGAAATTGGCGTGCCCATGGTGAACTTTGAAAAAAATGTTGGCTCAATATCAATCACATAATCCGCCCAATGTGCGCCATACATTGCAATCGCATCGGTTTCGCTCAAAATTTCCCGGAGATATGGGCGATACGCATTGCTTGGATTTGCTTCGATTGCGTAAACCGTTGGCACGCTTTGAATTTTCACAAGCACGGTTCCGGGTTTTGGAAGCACAAGCCCTGCCAGTTTATAATTTGCCAAATCCGTATCTGCCACCGTGCCGACCGCATCGAACGAATCAAAATACGTGAAATATGCAAACGCATTTATGAAAACGCGACGCGCTCCACCCGCAACATCATAAACGCTGGGTGACGTTGCATTTCGCAAAACTGTTGTGCCAATCGACGACGCGCTAAGCGACGGTTCTTCCGCTGGGATTACTTCGACCTCAACGGGGGTTGTAAAAAATGTTGAGGCGATCGCAAAGGCATTTCCAATATTGAGGCGCCCAGGCCCTAGGTTCATACGCACATCAGACGACGCAGAGAGCGGGTCAACTGAAAGTTGCAAAATGGTTTTGATTTCCGCGGGCGTGGCTTGCGGATATTTTGACAAGAGTAGTGCAATCGAGCCCGAAACAATCGGCGCAGCCATTGACGTGCCAGACCAGCCATTCATGTATTGCTCCGTAAAACCATTGGTCGGATCATAGTAACTCACGCCAAAAATTTCCGAGCCAGGCGCAGTAATGTCCGCGCAATTTGATCCATAATTTGAATAATCCGCTTTTTGATCGAGCGCGTCGGAGGCCACAACGCCAATAATCCAATCCCCTTCCGCGCTGTCATAACACGCTGGGTAAACCGGCGTGGTATTCACATTCATGTCGTCATTCCCCAAGGCTGATACAATCACAACACCATTTTCATGCGCCCAACGAATTGTTTCGATGAGATTTGGGTCAGGCGTTGTGCCCGAAAAACTCAAGTTAATGACGTTGGCGCCATTCATGACCGCGTATTGAATGGAGTGGATTGCATCACTCGATGTCCCCGAGCCGACTTTATCGAGCATGCGCACAGGCATGAGCTTCACGCGCCAATTTACTCCAACGACGCCAAGTCGATTATTCCCAACCGCTCCCACAAGCCCGGCCACAAGCGAACCATGCACCGCAGCTTCTGAATTTGCGTCGGGCGAAATATCTGGCGTCACAGTTGCGTCGTTATCCACAAAATCCCATCCATTCACGTCGTCAATGTAGCCGTTACGATCATCATCTACCCCATTGCCTGCAATCTCCCCGGGGTTCACCCAAATATTGCTGGCTAAATCTTCATGCACAATATCCACACCAGCGTCGAGGATTGCCACAACCACGGAATCACTGCCAGTAGTGGTACCCCATGCACTCTGTGCATCGATTTGATTCAAATACCATTGCTCATAAAAGCTTGGATCATTGGGGTCAAGCGCCAAAGCAAAGGATGGCACGAGTAATGCCAATACGCTAAAAAAACCAAAAATACGCTTCATCATACGAAGCGTATTGTATCAAATCTGCGCAATGCGCGCACCGCATCGTACGGGCGGGGTTTCCCCGCCCGACGGGTCGGGGAACCCGACCCCTACGGCGTGGCGCATTGCGCCCGAGCCGCGGCGATATCGCCCACCAGCGTTTCATTTTCCGGATCAAGCGATTTGGCAACGTCGTAATGGTCAAGAGCATTTTGGCAATCCCCGTGGGCCAAATAATACACAGCGAGCTCAACCATGAACCAAGAGGTCTGACCAGCTCGACTAACACCGTCCAAAAGCGTATTCAAAATTTCTTCGTCACGTGCACCATCTTCGTTATCGAGTTTTATGTATTCGATATAATCTCGATAAAATTCTTCCATTGGCTCAATCGTGAATGCTTGCTTGAACGCATACTCTGCATTTTCGCGGTCGCCCATGAGTTCGAGCACATTGGCATAGTTATTCCAAGCAACGTAATTGATTGCGTTCAGTTTGAAATAATCCTCATACGCTTCCCGAGCACCAACCAAGTCGCCGAGCATATAATAGTCCGAGGCAATTTGTTCGTATAAAAACCAGTCGACCTGATCGGGATCTTCATTGCTTCCACCCGCTGCCTTGATTTGCGAAGCAAGTGCAGCTTTTTCCGTGGCAAGACGACCCTCGAGGAGCGTACGCATGGCATCGTCCATTTGAATTTCTTGCGTGAGCGTGAGCCCGCGATACTGCCACTTTGGACTATCGCTCACTTGCATGAAGACGACGAATCCAATCACCGCAACGAGCACGGCAACTACGATGCCATAGGCCACGAATCGGCGATTCTTTAGGCCTCCTTCAGGATTTGTTTGGACGGAAAATGATTCATTCATATGCAATGATTATGCAGGCAGTTTAGCGAAAGCGCCAAGGATTTGCAAGGAATCGCAAACGGGCAGGTCGCAGACCTGCCCGTACGGGAAATAATTCTGTAGGGGCGGGTCTGTGACCCGCCCGATTCGCAATGCGTCCGCCCAATCGAAAAGGCCGCCCGGAATGGGCGGCCTTTTCTTTTGCGTTCATGCGTACACGTTCACGCAATGTTCGCGAGGAAGCATCGAAGGATTAGAATCCCATGACGCCACCGGAGATTGGAAGGTTGTCAACAAGGTAAGAGCCCCAGTATTGACCTGTTCCATCTGAAGTGTCATCTCCGTCATCCTGCCAGTAGAAACTGGATGGAATACGGTAAAGGTCGTCACCCACGTCATGATCATCGGCGACACCCAGTGCCGTTCCACCATATCCACGAACAACAGTTAAGTAATCTGTTCCTGCATTCGTCGAAGCCGTAACGAGTACGAGTTCTTCTGTCGTTGAGTAGCCACCGTCATCGATATCGATTGACACAACATCTCCAGCGTTGAAGTTGGAATACAAGACAATGTCGAGTGTTGTATCGGTCTTCGCAAACGTGGCGAGGTTGACTTCGTTCGAGGCTACAATTGGTGTGACGAATGGATCTGCTGGGATACTGAATTGTACTGAGTCATCAGCCGAAGATGAGGCTCCGGTTGAATCAAAGTACAAGGCGAATGTATGCGTTGTCCCAGCTGGAACAATGATTGGAGTTGTGATGTCACCACCTAAACCAATTGAGATGTAACCGATATCTGCATTCGTAACGAATGCATTGTCTACACCAGTGGCAATATGACATGACCAGTCAGCATCTACATCCAATACTTTATTGGAATCTGTAAGATCGTAGAGCGTGAAGTCAGAAGCCGTGATTGCATCACATTCATTCCAACTTCCTGGAGCATTGTCCGTTGAGTTCATCTTGAAGACCATCTGATCGATGATGACATCTTCATTTGAATTTGCAGCAACATTGAAGCGGAATGCCTCTTGGTTACCTGGAACAAATCCTGTGCCCGATGGGGTTGAAGATGAAACGCTGATCGTTGGTTTGGTTTCCTTCACAATGAAAGTTGCCGCCGTAAGATCATCGGCTTCGTTGGCTTCTGTAAGCGTAGCGCCAGAAGCAACACCAACGGCCTTATATTGATCTGTGCCGGAGCTGTCAACATTCCAAGTCATCTGAACCTTTTCGTTAGAAGTTGCACTGCCACCAACACTGCGGTCGGTTACTGGAACATCCACATACACTTTCACGAGGGATGCGCTATCTGTATCGACATATGCATCAAGGCCTGTGAAGTTTGCGTTGTCGCCTGACATCGTGGTTGTTGCAGTCTTTGTTGTGCCAGCTGCATTCTTGTACTCAAGTGTTACAAGACCAACGTTGTTTGCGTACGTTCCCGCTGTTTGACCAGCAGCGATTGCAGCACCTTCCTCAAAGCCAAGGGTTTGGACATTGAAGTCCTCGCTCGAAGCTGTCATACGATATGTTGCAACCAAATTCTTGGTTGAACCCGTAAGAAGAATGTCCGCGCTTGGTGAGCTCGAATCCTTTGCGAATGCAAGGGTACCCGAAGCGTTTACAGTAACGAGGTTCGTTGCTGTTACTCCACTGTTTGGAGTGTCACCTGTTGGGTCAAGGTCATTGCCCTCTGCATCTTGTGCGACGATATCTGATGCAGCTGTTGTAATATCGAATGCCAAGTACGTCACCGAGGTCTCTGAAGGGTTGGCCATATTACACTTTACAGCAATCACTTCGTTTTCGCTGGCTGCAATATCCCAGCTCAAATTATCGAATGTGATTGTTGTGCCATCGGTTGATGGGGATTCTGGTCCGCCAATCAAGGCATCGGCGCTATCGTAGATTGAGCAGGATTCGACAAAATCTTCGACCTGTCCATCTGCTTCACCACCAAGAACTGGTGTGGTGTCATCGGCGTCACCAAAGGCGGCAAGCACGATTTCTGTAACGGTAGATGTACCGACTGAGCCAGCTGTGAGCTGGAATTTCTGTACCAAGACTCCATCTGCACCCTGAATCGTTGTAACGTCACCTGGGGTGCTTGCAAGAGAGAGTGTCAATGAAGCAGCACCTGCGGTTTGGTTATAACCAACGAGATCTGTGCTAGGCACAATGTTGGTTACTGTATCACCATTGGTGTCTTCAGCAACGAACCCTGACTTATCAAATGTTGCACCGAGTTCAGTGCCAGAGGTGAGGTTATTGTCAACATCAACCTTCACTTGAAGAGTCAATGTTTCACCAGCTGCCATCTCGAAGTCATCTGTGAAGTCAATAGTCTGGGCGCCATCGGAAGCACCATCGCCTTCACCACCGGCTGTGATGAGGTCGAGTTCAAGAGGTCCCATCACAACCGTTCCGGTTGCTTTGTTGACGATCTTGATGTCTTTGATGTTACCCTCGGAACCTGCGCTACGGATAAGTCCGTCAGCGTCAACACCGCTATCATCGGTTCCATCCATGGCATCGTCGTCTCCGTTATCTTCACCATAGACGATAATATCCATGTCTTTCACTGTGATGGCTTGTTTTGCCGTGATTGTATATTCAAGAAGCACCTGATCTTGGCTATTGGTGAGGATGTCACCCGTTGCTGGACCAGACAATGAGAATGTCACGTCACCACCCTGAATGGTGGAGTATGAACAATCTTCACTGGTACTTGAACATGCTGCACCAGTTTCATCGTACGTTGGGTTTGAAATATACATTCCATACCCGTAGTCAGAACCTGTTGCATATACGTCAGCGGTCTTGTCAATGGAAACCAAAATCGTTTCTGCGCTTTCACCGCCGATATCAGCAGTTACTTTGAAAATCTTGGTTGTGCCTTCAAGAATTGAGTATGGAGTTGCGAGAGAGAAAAGCACGAGTTTGTCGCCGATGTACGTACCGGTAGCAATCAAGGTTGTCCCCTGCATCAACTTGAAGTCTGAATGATCTGCGGCGTTATCGATCTTCAACGTGATGTCGCGTACGCTTGCATCTTCCGTTGCGGCTGCAAGAGAGAATTGAGCAATCACCGAATCGTTTGCACCAAGGCTTGGATTTGAGATTGTTCCATTCTTTGCAACAGTAAGGGTTCCAACGTCAACTCCGGCAAAGGTGAATGAATTTCCATTGATTGGATATACGCCACCTGCTGTGCCACCGACCACAGTCACGTCTGTTGCAGCTTTGATCTGCATATTGAAGACGCTGCCTGCTGCTGCGCTTGAGTTAATATCAGCGCGAACGGTGAGGGTTTTTGTTGTATTTGCTGCAACCAAGTAATTCAAGCTACCAAAGGTGGCCTGACGTGTGGAAGCATTAATTGAGCGGGATTCCGTAAGACGCTCTGCACCTTCGTAGAGGTACACATTGTCGATATTGGTTGTTGCACCAACGCCGGCAAGGGTCAATACGAGTTGGTTGAGCGTTGCGGCTTCGCTACCAGCGGTAACGTTGAAGCTAAATACTGGTACCGAAGTTGCAGTCTGTGGCAATGTTGCCCCAGCTGCGGTTGAGGAAGCCAAAGCGACTGAAAGGTCGCCACCTGCGGTTTCAACGCAACCGGTTTGAGCGGCGTCGGTGATATTGCAGATTTCGGCTGTGATTTCAGCGCCTGAGGAAAGAGCTGAAGCGTCAATGCCTGTGCCATCAAGGAAGTACACATCGCGCATATTGTTGGCGGTGCGTCCAGCTGATGATACGAGGCGTTTTGCGCCATCAACATCGGCGTAATAGTTTGAGCCATCTTTCCACATCATTCCATCGAAGGCATCAGCATCCATGAGAGATGTGCCAACCGTATAGTCGACGAAGAAAGTATCTGGAACGTCATGAATTTGGGTGTTCCAGTTTGAACCGGCAAAATTTGTTGCAACGGTTTCTGTTTCAATCCAACGGATGGTTCCATCGGTAGAAACAGCATAGGTCTTTGGATCACTCTGGATTTTGACCCAGTATGAACCTGGGCGGTAGACAACGTTTCCTGCGAGAGGAATTGCTGCAAGCGCGCTATCTGAAAGAGTCTGGACACCTGAAAAGTTCAAGTACCAAGTCTCGTAGGTTTTGAGGTTCGGGAAGGTATATCGGGAACCATCGTAGCCGTAGTAGTAAAGAGTCGAGAGCGAGCTGCCCTTAATCAAATCACCAGCTGAAGCAGCGTGTGTGACTTGTGGGACAGCAAATGCGCCGATTCCGACAGCCCAAAGAATCGTTGCGCCTGCAACGATGGCTGAGGAAATGCGCTGGGTTAAAGTTTTATCCATAATCGGATAGGTCCTTTCCATTTAGTAAGTAGATGAACCCTACGGCCCTGCGGCCCCGACCTTTTGGTAGTGTTCATTTTTGAAGAAGTAAGTAGAAACGCGTTTTAATGCGTTCCTATCAGGAAATACAGCACTGGTCTGCATTGCCTGATAGAGACACATTATTCTTGGGGCTGAACCGTAACTGGAGTTTCGCTTACTTCAGGAATCGTGACTTCGTTTTGTTTTAACTGAACTGCTTGCATGACAATTTCTTCTGACATAGCAAGCTGTGTTTCCACCACCAGCAAATCTGCATCAGCACGACGCATGATATCAAATGCCGATCGATACCCGCCCGCTGCTGCCAAACTCATAGCTTCATAGACCGGATCGGTTGCTTGCGAAATATTGTACGCGAGCACGGTCGGCTTGATTTCAACCGTCAAATTATTGGCCGTGATCACGGACTGCATCATATTGATGCGTCCAAGATCAAATGCCTCGCGCCCTTTCATGGCAGAATATTCTTTTTTAAACATGGCATCCAAATCTTGTTGGGACTCATCTTGCGCTTGAATTTCATATTCCTCGACCACAACGTCCACCACAGCTTGTGATGCGCCTTTCGTTGCTACAAGCGTTTCTGCTTGTGACGTTGAATTATTCGCCTCAATAGAGGTGTTCATTTCATCGACTTTTGCATTTACTTCGCTTGCAACCGCAAGCATATCTTCGCTTCCATAATCTTGAAGCTCGCGAAGCTGGTTCCCCGCCTTTGTCATTTCACTCTTAAATGCAGTAATTGCCGGTTCTGACGACTCACCTCGCTGCTCGAGCACGGTTGCTTCTTGCAAACGCTTTTCCGCAAATTGCGTATGAAGCACTGCTTTTTCCTCACCGGATGCAAAACGAAGTTGTGTATATTCTGAAATCATTTTCACGCCGTAAAGCGTATCGCCCGGAACGCTATTTTCCGCAGCACCCACTGTTCCAACCCATCCGCCAACCGCGAGCACAAATACAGAAGCGCCAACCGTGATTGGCGTTGAAACGAAGTTTGTAACCCACCAGCGTGAAAATGAGAATGCTTCCTGTTTTTCAAAAACGAGATTGGTCTGTTCAATGGCTGTCATGAGCCGTGCGCGCGATGCCTGCTTTTCTGCCAATGAAACCCAGCCGGTCTTCCGGTTGGTTTTCATTGCCTTCAATTGAGAAATCACGTCGCGTTCCATATAGGGATTTTAGGACTTTTGTTCTTCGAGCGCTTTTTTTGCGCGGTGGAGAATCACGCGGACATTGGCCTGGTTCTTTTCTATTGCCTCAGAGATTTCACGAATGCTCATTTCGTTTAAGTATCGCATCACGAGCACTTCTCGATATTCTTCCTTGAGTTTAGAAAGACGCTTCAGTAGCTCTTTCTGTTCCTCATGGTCTGACGCCTCTTTCTCAATATCGACGGACGATGCAATTTCTTGAGCTACGTCGATTGATTCTGTTTGCTTTCGCTCTCGGTAGAAATCCGCGATGACGTTGCGAGCCACTCGATAGAAGAAGGCGTTTACCTTATCTACCTTGCTCGATGTCGCATATTCCCATCCGCGAAGAAAGACCTCGTTTGTTGCTTCATCCACATCTTCCCGTGTTGGGAGTTTGAAGTAGATAAACCGTCGAATGCGTTCAAAAAAAACATCGTACAATTCCCCGTACGCTTCACTATCCTGAAATCGATAGACACGAAATAGAAGAAATTTGTGACGATGCATCGACATGATAGTAGTCGCAAAATTTAATAAATTGTTACAGTAGCACTGCAAAGAAAGGACAGGCATAAATCCTTGCAGTATATTGGTGTTTTTGCAATAGCAATTGACGGATT
>JBAYHI010000002.1:0-128828 GCA_041666205.1 Patescibacteria group bacterium | reverse complement strand
TGTAAGGTCCGTACCGTTTTTCCGGTCCAGCCAAGGGCGAGGCTGGGCGGGTCTATGAAAAAAGGCCCTTTCTTTTCTCTCCACTTTTCTTTGGGCCAGCAAAGAAAAGTGGAGCCAGGGTTAGGGGCTGGAAGCCCCAATGACAAAACAATTTCAATGGACGTAGCACGCTACGTCCCCACGACGAATCGAGCGGGCACGCCATGCCCCTACGCATCACGTCGGCCGGTCATGGCGTCGCCCAAGGTTACCTCATCGGTGTATTCAATATCAGCGCCCATGGGAAGCCCACGCGCCAATCGAGTGGTACGTCGGTTCATGGATTTGAGTTGTCGAGCTAAAAATAAAATGGTGGTTTCGCCGTGCACATCGGGCGAGAAGGCAAGAATCACTTCCTGCACCTCGGGGTGGGCTTCGATGCGATCAAGTAGGCGCCGCACGTTCAGCGTCTCGGGTGTTTGTCCTTCAATGGGATTGAGGCGTCCCCCCAGCACAAAATAGCGCCCATGGTAGGCGCCCGTGGCTTCGATGGTGGAAATATCGCGCGACTCTGCAACCACGCAGAGTTTATTTATCTCCCGGCGCTGGTCACTGCAAATTTCGCAGGTCGGTTCTTCGGAAAAAGAAAAGCAGGTTGTACAACGCTTGATTCCGCCAAGTTCCAATACGCTTTGCGCGAGGATTTCTCGATCACGCAAGGGCAAATCTAAAAGCGCAAACACATATCGCAGTGCGGTTTTTGGCCCCACTCCAGGCAGCTTGGAAAGCGCTGCCATTGCCTTGTGAATGGGAGCGGGGAATTCGCGCATTTATCCGAGTCCTAGGTTTTTCAAGGCATCTAAGCCCCCCATGTCTTTTACTTTCATGGCCATTTCGCGCTGCAACTTTTTGGTTGCATTATTGAATGCGTCTTTCACGCCTTTTTCAATGTCGCTTGCGCTCAAGCCTTCCTCAATTTTCACGCCCTGAACAACTTGATTGCCGTCGATGGTGATCATGATTTTTCCGCCCAATGCGGACTCAACCACAACGATTTCAGCAAGTGCAGCTTGCATGACTTTTGCTTGAGAACGAAGGTCTTTAATTTGTTTGAGTTTGTTGAACATATGGCAGTAGCGTATCGCGTTTTCCTAGCCTTGGTCAACCGGTAGTCCATTTTGATTGAACCATTTTGGTGCCACGCCAGGAGGAAGTCCAATATTACCCGGGCCCCCTTGTTGAGCAGGAGGTGGAGTTGGGGTGGTATGTTGCATTTCCAAGTTGCGGAAACTCGCGCGTTTTTTATCCCAGAAAATCTTAACCATTCCCGTTGGACCATTGCGATGTTTGGCAATATGAACTTCGGCCGAGTTTTGATCATCAGGCGTTAATTCTTCTGGCAAGAAGTTGCGGTCAGCGGCTTTGCGGTACAAGAACATCACGACGTCGGCGTCTTGCTCAATGGAACCTGATTCACGCAAGTGAGAAAGTTTCGGAATAGCAGGTTTGCTCATCTCCACGGCACGCGAGAGCTGAGCGAGTGCTAGCACGGGGATTTGAAGTTCGCGCCCGATTTGCTTGAGGCCTCGGCTGATTTCTGCAACTTCTTGCGTGCGGTTGTCGGGTTTGGAATTGCGACCTTCCATGAGCTGTAAGTAGTCGATGACGATCATCGAAAGGCCGTGCTCGGCCATGAGACGTCGCGCCTTGGTACGAATCGTCATGATATTGGCCGACGCGGAGTCGTCAATGAAGACCGGCGCTTCAGAAAGCGTAGCGATGGCTTGCCCGATGCGCGGAAAATCTTCTTCTTTGTCTGAAAGCCGACCTGTGCGGAGTTTCCACAAGTCCACATTGGCTTCCGCACAAATCATACGGTCGACGAGCTGTTCTTTGCTCATTTCGAGCGAAAATAGGCCGACCGGTTTTTTGGCGCGCGTTGCAACGTGTCGGGCAATATCTAGAGCAAAACTGGTTTTTCCAACAGAAGGACGTGCGGCAAGAATGATGAGGTCCGATTTTTGCAAACCTCCCAGTAAATTATCAACGCCCGTAAATCCAGTTGGAAGTCCACGTAGTTTTCCACGCTCGCGGTGGAGTTCATCGATGCGATCGAATGCGTCAGAAAGCACAGAGCGCAAGGGAACGAATGAGCTTTTGATGAAGTTCGACGAAACGTTGAAAAGCGTACGCTCGGCGTCGTCAATTAAGCCATCGATATCTTCGGCTTCTTCATATCCAAGTTCGGCGATTTTTGTGGCAGCGCCAAGCAAACGTCGAAGCGTGGCTTTTTTCTGAATGATTTCGGCGTAGTGCACGATATTGGCAGCCGTGGTCACTTTATTTGTGAGTTCCACGAGTGTTGTTCGCCCACCAATGTGCTTCAGTAAATCTTTTTCCTCAAGTCGATTTCCAAGCGTGAGCAAATCAATTGGCTCATGGCGCTCAAATAAATCAACAATGTTTTCGAAAATAATGCGGTGACTGTCTTTATAAAAATCTTCGCCACGCACTGCATCAGCGATTTTCAAAAGTGCATCCTGGTTAATCAAAATGGCGCCAAGGAGTGATTCCTCGGCTTCAATATTATTTGGTGGAATTTTTTGCATGCTTTGCGCCATAGACCCCATGCTACGGTACGCCGCGTTTCGTCACAAGAGGAAAAAGTGTGGAAGATGGGGACGAAAGGGGGATAGGTATTTGTGGTACAATAATGGGGGTTATGGAGGCAAAACGAAGTGAATTCGTGCGAAGCATTCAAGCGCTTATGGGTGTTGTGATTGGCGTTGGAATTTTTGGCTTGCCATACGTTTTTTCACAATCCGGGTTTGCGATTGGCTTGGGGCACATCATCTTCGTTGCAGGCATTAACTTTATTTTGCTTTGGGCTTATGCAGATTTGGTTATGCATACGCCTGGCCACTCACGTCTCACCGGGCTTGTTGATCGGTATCTTGGACCAACCTGGAGCCATATTGCGACGTTCATTTTATTTGGATCAAGTTGGGGCGCCATGATTGCGTATGTGATTATCGGCGGGAAGTTTTTGAATACATTGCTTCATGGAGTTTTTGGGGGCGATGTTTTTATGTACCAGATGATTTTTTACATTTTCACCTCAATCATTTTGGTTGGAGGGCTTGGATTTGTTTCGCGTTTGGAAAGTCTATTCACGATTGTTTTTCTCATCGCAATTATTGCACTCATTGTTGGCGCGTCTCCGCAAATTGATATCGAAGCTCTGCAAACAGTCCATCCGGAAAATTGGTTCTTGCCATTTGGCGTGGTTTTATTTGCCTTCAGCGGGCTATCCGCCATTCCCGAGATGGCACAAATTCTGGGACGTCAAAAACATCATTTGCATTCCTCGCTCATGATTGGAATGCTCATTGTGACGGTTATTTATTTGGCGTTCAGTGCTGTTGTTTTGTCAGTCACGGGCGAGCATACAACAGAAGAAAGTATGATCGGGCTCGGGCGCGCACTCGGAAGTTGGGCGCTCACCATTGGCTCGGTGGTTGGGCTGTTTGCCGTCTCCACAAGTTTTATTATGATCGGCCTGTCGTCCATCAATACGCTGGTTTACGATTACCGCATTCGGTACGTTTGGGCTTGGCTCTCGGTCATTGCGGTTCCATTGGTGGCATTCTTGGCAGGCGCTCGAGATTTCATTGATGTGATTGGATTTTCCGGTTCGATTTTGGGTGGGCTCTTGGGCCTCATCGTTATTGCAACGTATTGGCGCGCAAAAAAACACGCACTGATCGCGAAGCGCTCACTGCGGTTGCCACTCGTTTTACTTGTCCCCGCGGCAGGGGTTTATTTGCTGGGAATTATTTTGACACTCGTTGGCGTTTAGGCCTCGCGTTTTTTCCGCATGAGTTCATTGGCACGCGCCACGTTCATGAGAAGATAGGCAACAGTGAGTGGTCCAACGCCACCAGGCACCGGGCTCACAAACCCTGCTTTTTCTTTTGCTTCTGAAGTGATGTCGCCCACAACACGATCGCCAGATTTATTTGTTCCAACGTCAACAATAATGGCGCCGTCTTTCACGAGTTCTGGCTTTAAGAAATTGCGCTGTCCAACCGCAACCACAATAATATCGGCAACAGAAGATTTTTCCGTAAGCTTTTTGTCGGATTTTTTTACAAATTCTGCGTCGATTTCCAAATCCTTCATGAGATGCACAATCGGTTCAGAGAAAATCGGATTGTTTCCAATAATCACCGCTTTTTTCCCACGCAGTGGCTGACGTGTAGCTTCAATGAGTTGCATGACAGCCAGTACAACCGGTGGCACAAGCACGGGCTCATTTTTTGTCAAGCGTTCACGGTTCTTTGGGTGAAATCCATCGACGTCTTTATCGGGATTGATGGCGGCGATCACCTTATCTTCGTCGTGGTTTGGCAAAGGGAGCTGAACCAAAATGCCCGCGATGTCGTCGCGATCATTGAGACGTTTGATTTCTTTTACGAGTTTGCCGGTGGTGACGTCTTCTGGAAAATCGAGTTTCTCAAAAAAGATTCCAGCTTCTTTTGCAGCCTCTTCTTTTAAATGCACATAAAGACGTGACGCCGGATCGGTGCCAACAATAATGGCTGCAAGCCCTGGCGGGTGTGCAAATGTTTCAACTTGGTTTTTGACTTGCTCGCGGATTTTTTGGGCAAGCACTCGGCCATGAATCATTTCTGCCATAATAGGCGTCAGGATAGCAGAAATTCATCGTAAGGGCAAGGCGCGCCTTGCCCTACGTGATTGATGATTCTGTAGGGGCGGCCCCATGTGTCCGCCCGTTGGGGATCAATACGAAAGCCCGGAATACAATGGGAATTTCGATGTCAGATTTTTCACCTCATCTCGAATGCGTGCGAGTACGGCCTGGTCGTTTGGATGTGTAATGGCTTCATCCATCCAGGAGGCGATTTGTTTCATTTCAGCTTCCTTCATCCCGCGCGTTGTGAGCGCAGGCGTGCCTAAGCGAATGCCCGATGGATCCATTGGCGAGCGTGGATCGTCGGGAATCATATTCTTGTTGACGGTAATGCCTGCCAAATCAAGCGCAACCTCGGCGTCGTGGCCGGTTACGGATTTATTTGTGAGATCAACGAGCAAGAGGTGATTATCCGTTCCGCCAAAGCAAAGCGTATAGCCTTTGGCGCGGAATTCTTCTTCGAGCACCTTGGCGTTTTTCTTGATTTGAATTGCATATTCCGTGAACGCGGGCTCGAGCGCTTCTTTGAACGCCACGGCTTTGGCAGCGATCACGTTTTCGTGTGGTCCACCTTGGAGTCCTGGGAACACGGATTTGTTTACGGCTTTGGCGTGCTCCATTTTGCACATAATCATTCCGCCACGAGGTCCACGCAAGGTTTTATGCGTTGTGGTTGTGACAAGATCAAAAATTGGCACTGGATTATTCATCTGCTTTGCGGCAATGAGGCCGGCAATGTGGGCAATATCGGCCATGGTCATGGCGCCAACTTCATCGGCGATTTCTTTAACGCGCGCGAAATCAATTTCACGCGAATAGGCGGAATATCCCACGAGAATCAGTTTTGGTTTATTCGCAATCGCCAGTTCGCGGAGTTCCTCAAGATCAAGTAATCCTTCGGCGTTTGTTTTATAGCGAATAAAATTGTACATCTTTGCTGACTGCGTCACTGGGTGACCATGCGTTAAATGTCCGCCATGTGACAAATCCATTCCGAGCACCGTATCGCCTGGTTGCAAAAGCGCTTGATACGCCGCAATATTTGCAGGGGCGCCTGAAAGCGGTTGCACATTCACATGCTCAGCGCCAAATAATTGCTTTGCGCGATCAATCGCGAGTGATTCAAGCTCATCGATAAACTGACATCCGCCGTAGTAGCGCTTGCCAGGGTAGCCTTCGCTATATTTATTTGTGGCAATCGAGCCGAGTGCTTCAAGTACTGCAGGCGAAACGAAATTTTCCGAAGGAATCATCTCAAGTCCTTCGCGCTGGCGATTGAGCTCACGCGTGAGAGCGTCGGCAATGGCTGGGTCGTAGGATCGAAGTGTCATAGGAGTTTTCGACCATTGTACGTCGATGGACGAAAAATGCACAATATCAACTGTTTGTATTGCGAAGAAAGAAGTTAGCAACGTATGATTGTGTATATAAATCAAATAGTATGAGTGAATATTATACGCCACCTTCACCTTTGGAAGAACGAAAAATACGCGCGCGAATACGCCGTCAACTTGCGTTAAAAAATTTAGATGATGACAGGCAGATTGCGGATGAGGCGTTCGTCTCAGATCGTGGAGCTTGGGACGTCGCGAATGCAACTGCAGAAGCAAATTTCCGCGTAGCCGAAGCACGCGCAAAGGCTTATACGATCGGTGAGCAAAATAACCCTGACGCGCTTGAGCATATGGCGGATTCTGCTACGGATATTGCCCAAAGAGAACAACTAAATAAAGAAGCAGAGATCGCAAGGAAATTAGAAGGGCTTCGCGCAAGTTTTAAAGGACTCGCCACACGACTCGAGAAGATTATCCCTCAAATAAAAAGTCCTGCAGGGAAAGAATTCCTACAGTTTCGGGTTGATTGGTTAAAGAATGACCAAACGCCACTCGAACAGCCACGCATGGATAGTCCGATCGATCTTTATCGTGATGGCGGCCCTATCGTTGGTCATATACGGGAGACACACATTTCTCCAGAGGACTTACAAGATGATCGAAATCTCATTATGCCACTGATGGATGAATGGAATACAGTTTTTGATACCGCGGCTGTAACCTTGGATGAGCTTCGTTTGACTCGTTTTGCTGTGAACGAAGAGGGGTCGACCGGTCGATATATCGATCTTGGCGGTGAAGAATAGCGAATGTGCAAAGCGCCTGTGGTTTGCTACAATTGCAGTACATATGCTAGACGCAAAAGTTGTCCACATTATTGGGGTCGGAGGGATTGGTACTTCGGCAGTTGCGAAATGGTTTTTCCTACGTGGCGCCAAGGTCACCGGGTCAGATGTACACCCTAGCCCCATCATTGAGGAACTCGATCGCATGGGGATTGAAGTCAAAATTGGGCATTTTGCTGATAACGTGCCAGGAGATTGCGACCTCGTCATCTACTCCAAAGCCGTACCAGCCACAAACGTTGAGCGACAGGTTGCCTCGGAGCGTGGAATTGAGGAAGTTGCTTACGCCGCATTCTTGGGTGAACTATCAAAAACGAAAAAGACCATCGCTGTTGCTGGCACAAATGGAAAGAGCACCACAACGGCCATGCTTGGAAAAATCCTCAAAGATGCAGGTTTGAAACCAACGGTGATTGTTGGCACACAAAGTCCGGATTTTTCACATGGGAATTTGGAAATGGGGGACGGCGAATATTTTGTGGTTGAAGCGTGTGAGTATATGGCGAGTATGCTAGCCATCACTGCCGAAGTGGTTGTGATTACAAATATCGAAGAAGATCATTTGGATTATTACCGCGATTTGGATCACATCAAGCAGACGTTCCAAGAATGGATCGATTCACTCCCTCGCGATGCGCGCGTTGTCGTAAATGGAGGCGATCGCGTTTCGCAATCGCTTTCGATTCCTCGACGTGCACAATTTGATGTGGAAGAGCGTGTGATTGAGCATGGCGCCCAACATTTTCTTGTTGCCGGCGATCCGGTGCGTCTCACGATCCCTGGAATGTTCAATGCAATGAATGCGGCAGCTGCCATGACTGCTGCGCGCGCAATTGGCATCGAGCCGGGAATCGCGAGTGAGTCGCTTGCTGGGTTTCACGGCACGTGGCGCCGGTTTGAGCATTTAGGCATTTGGCATGACGCCGACATCTATTCAGATTACGCGCATCATCCAACCGCTATCAAAGGAACGATTGAGGCGATGAAAGAATTTTTCGAAAATCGTCGGGTGATTTTGTGCTTTGAGCCACACCAGCATGCACGCACCAAAGAACTCTTTGATGATTTTGTCACATCGTTTGACGGCGTTGACGGACTCCTTTTGTGTGAGATTTACGAAGTGGCTGGGCGCAATGAAGAAGGTCGAGAAGTCACAAGCGAGATGCTCATGACAGAAATCAAAAAACGTGACACGATTCGAGATATCCGGTACGCCAAAGATTACGATACGGCAGAAGTTGAACTCACCGATATGGTGCAGGCAGGCGACGTTGTGGTGTTTATGGGCGCTGGCACGATTGATGATTTGGCACGTAAACTCGCAAAATAAGTATGGAAGATATTACCGCAAAATTGAAAGAATTATTTGGGGATCGGGTGAAAGAGCACGAACCCATGGCAAAACATTCCACCTACCGCGTTGGCGGGGAGGCGGATTGGTTTGTGGAAGCGCGAAGTGTGGAGGATGTGATTGGTGCCACGCGGGTTGCCCGCGATGCAGGTGTTCCGATGGTTGTGATTGGCGGGGGCACAAACGTGCTGTTTTCCGACGAAGGGTTTCGTGGGATCGTGCTGCAAATGGCGTTGCGCAAAGTTGAGATCAACGGATCAAACGTGGTGGCCGAGGCTGGTGCGCTCACAGCGCTAACGGCCAGGCAATCGGCCGAGGCCGGGCTAGAAGGGTTCGAATGGGGCGCGTCGCTTCCGGGCACCATGGGCGGAGCGGTGCGTGGCAATGCCGGCTGTTTTGGTGGGGAAATGAAAGATAATGTGAGCATGGTTGAAGTGCTACGCGATGGAGAAGTGGTCCAATTGACGAATGCGGACTTACAGTTTGGATATCGCGATTCGATTTTGAAGCACAATGGCGACATCGTGCTGCGCGTTGAACTAGCACTTCATCCAGGGGACTCGGAGATTTTGAAAGCGCGTGTTGCAGAACTAGTGGAGAAACGAAATGCTTCGCAACCGCTCAGTGCTGGTTCGGCTGGATGCGCGTTCAAAAATTACAATCTGAAATCCGACGAAGAGCTTGCGCGCGTTCAGGCGGTTGCGGACCTGCCAGGTCAAATGCAGGCCGACAGACGCATTGCCACGGGATGGCTCATTGATCAGCTGGGTCTCAAAGGGAAGATGCTCGGCGACGCGAAAATTAGTGAAAAACATGGGAACTTTATTTTGAATCGTGGGCATGCCACGGCGCAAAATATTTTTGATCTCATCCAGGAGATAAAATCTGCGGTGCGTGAGAAATTTGGGATTGAACTGGAGGAAGAGATTCAACTCATTGGTTTTTCAAATTAATTCTTAACGAATTTTTATATGAGAGTCGTAGAAACGCTAGGCACTTTGCTCGATCTCACCGAGGCGATTAAGGAATATTCGGAAAAGAAATTGGATTCGATTGCAAAAATGACAGAAAAATTTGAACCCTGTGACGTTCGCATTGAAGTCGGAAAAACCGGCAATGGGCAAAATAAGGGAAAGATTTATCGCGCAGAATATAATCTCACGATTCCAGGCATCGTATTGCGTGCCGAAGCGGTTGAAGAAGATTTGTACGCAGCGATTGATACTGCAACCGATGATTTGAAGCGTCAGGTCATCAAGTATAAGGAGAAATTGCAGGAAGCCGATCGCCAGCCAGCGGAAGAACCGATCGAAGAAATCTAATTGAACTCTTAAATTATCATTTTCCCTCTGCCGTCATCCTGAACGAAGTGAAGGATCCCAAGATATGCGAGAATTTTACGTTTATATTCTCACTAATCCGGCCCACACAGTTTTGTATACCGGAGTGACAAATGATCTTTTGCGCAGAGTTCAAGAACATCGAGCAAAGAAAATTGAAGGATTTACAAAGAAATATAATCTCAAAAAGCTTGTCTATTTTGATGTTTGTGAGGGGCCGACGACGGCGATAGAAGCTGAAAAACGTATTAAAGGGTGGAAGAGAAATAAAAAAGAAGCGCTAATCAATTCATTGAATCCAGAATGGAAGGACCTATATGATGAGTTGTCGTGAGATCCTTCGCTATCGCTCAGGATGACGGGGAAAAAATGGAGCATCTCCTTTCATTCGTCATCCTGAGGAGCAAAAAGAAATTCAGCGACGAATGGATCTCAAGATAATTGTCGAGGGATCCTTCGCTATCGCTCAGGATGACGAAAAGAGGGTGAAAGATGACAAACAAGTTTGAATTTATATGCGAGAGTTTTACGTTTATATTCTCACGAATCCAGCTCACAAGGTATTGGATGTAAGAAACATAAATATCAACTTTTGTTATGTCTATGAAGACAAATACTGATTATTGGGAGTATATTTTAAAAAATCTACCTAATTCCTATCACAAATGGTTCGAAGAAGAGAAAAAATATCTTCAGAAAATAATAACTCCCAATGCCTCAGTTCTCGAAGTAGGCTGTGGGGATGGAAGAAGTATTCTCGACATGTTACCGGTGACCAAAAATGTCATTGGTATTGATCATGATGACAAGGCGATCACTGATGCAAAAGATCATTTTTCTGGTTATCCTACAATCAAAATTTTCAAAGCCGATGCAACAAAATTACCTTTTGAGAATAATGAATTTGATTTTGTTGTCTGTATGACAACGTTTGCGAATTTTGCGGATAAGAAATTTATTGTTCTTGCAGAAATGAAACGAGTCCTAAAAAACTCTGGAAAAATTATTGTTAGCGTGTTTTCCGAAGATGCGTTAGAAGAAAGAATAAAAGTCTATAAAGCATCAGGGATTACGATTAAAACCATAGAAAATGGAAAAGTCATTTTTGATGAAAGTGTGGGTGACAACATCTCCGAGCAATTTTCTAAAGAACAATTGGAAAATATTTTTCTTCGAGCAGATTTAAAGATAGAAGACATAACCAAAGTAAATATCGCATATTTATGCACCTTAACAAAGTGATGGTGACGATTCATTCTCGCTAGCAAGCCGAAATTTGATTTTTATCCCCATAAAACGTATCCTGGGGGCTATTATGGCAAATATTTGGAAGGCCCTTTTTGGAGACCCCAACATCAAAATGATTGCTGGCCTGCGCGAAGATGTTGCAAAGGTCAATGCATTCGAAGAAACAATCAAAGCGCTTTCAGACGATGCGCTCAAAGCAAAAACCGCTGAATTCAAGGCCCGCCTCGAAAAAGGTGAGAGCCTCGACGACATTTCGTTTGAGGCGTTCGCTGTTGTGCGCGAAGCGTCTGGTCGCACCCTTCATCAGCGACACTACGATGTTCAGCTTATGGGTGGATTTGCTTTGCATCGCGGCATGATTGCAGAAATGAGAACTGGTGAAGGAAAAACTCTCACGTCAACGCTTTCAATTTATCTCAATGCACTTGAAGGAAAAGGCACGCATGTTGTTACTGTCAACGATTACTTGGCAAAACGCGATGCCGTGTGGATGGGACAGATTTTCTATTTCTTAGGGCTCACCATTGGCGTCATTCAACACGAGGGCGGATATCGCTACGACGATACGTTCCGCGCGGAGGAAAAAGAGGATGTTGAACGCGATACGACCGGATCGTTTTTGGTGCAAATGGATTTCTTGCGACCGGCCAGTCGTCGCGAAGCGTATACGGCTGATATCACGTACGGCACAAATAATGAATTTGGATTCGATTATTTGCGCGACAATATGGCAACCGATAAGGAGCAGATGGCGCAACGCGAATTGCATTACGCGATTGTGGACGAAATCGATTCGATTCTCATCGACGAAGCCCGCACGCCACTTATTATTTCTGCTCCAGCAGAAGAGTCCGCGGATTTATATTATAAATTCGCAGGCATCGTAAACGATTTGAAAGAAAACGAGGATTACAATGTCGACGAAAAAATGCGTGTGTCAACGTATACCGAGGCCGGTCTTAAAAAGATCGAGCAACGCTTGGGAGTGGATAACCTCTACGCTGCGGCGCAATTCCAATTCATTCATTATGCCGAGCAAGCTCTTAAGGCTCATGCGATTTTCAAAAAGGATCGTGAATACGTGGTCGTGGGTGGCGAAGTAAAAATTGTTGATGAGTTTACTGGTCGTATCATGGAAGGTCGTCGATATTCCGATGGACTGCATCAAGCCATTGAGGCAAAAGAAGCGGTGGAAATCAAGCGTGAAAGTCGCACCATGGCAACCATCACGTTCCAGAATTATTTCCGCATGTATAAAAAACTCTCAGGCATGACTGGAACTGCTGCCACGGAAGCCGAAGAGTTTTTCAAAATCTACAAACTGGAGGTTGCCGAAATTCCAACGCACCGAGATTGCGTTCGAAAAGATTTGACTGATCGCATTTATAAATCTGAAAAAGGAAAATGGCTTTCGGTTGTTGATGAAGTCAAAGCCTTGCATGAAAAAGGCCAGCCGGTGCTCGTTGGAACGGTTTCGATCGAGAAAAACGAACTCCTGCACGAACTCTTGAGCGCGGCAAACGTTCCGCACGAAATGCTCAATGCTAAAAACCACGAGCGTGAAGCGCAAATCATTGCCCAGGCTGGTCATCGTGGGGCGGTCACCCTTGCCACGAACATGGCTGGACGTGGTGTCGACATCATTTTGGGTGGAAATCCTCCCGATAAAGCCGAGCAAGAAACCATGCGCGGACTTGGGGGACTGCACGTCATCGGCACTGAGCGTCACGAATCACGTCGCATTGACAATCAGCTTCGTGGTCGCGCTGGGCGACAGGGCGATCCGGGGAGCACGCAATTTTTCGTGTCGCTTGAAGACGATTTGATGCGCGTATTTGGAACCGATCGCATTAAGGGCATGATGAATGCGCTCAAGATGGATGAGAAGACGCCGATTGAAAGCAAGATGGTGACGAGTTCGCTCGAAAAAGCGCAGGTGCGCGTTGAGGGCTATCACTTCGATACCCGAAAGCACGTGCTTGAATACGATGACGTTTTGAACAAACATCGCCAGACAATTTACGAGCGACGTAAGAAAGTGCTTTGCGACGAGATGTTCTCGCCACGCGAAGAAGTTTTGAAGCACATGGAGCGCGAAATTGAACGCGTTGTGCTATTCCACACGGGCGATATTGCCGAGATTCACGATATCCCGGATCAGTTCAAAGAAGGGGATTTGAAAGTAAAAGGTGATTGGGATCCGAAAGAAATTATTGAGGTCTTCAAAACCATCGTTGACGTTGACGAAGAATTTGAAACGCTTGTTCGTCTTGAACTTCGCGAGATTTCAAAAGATCGCGAGCGATTGGCAGCGCAGCGCACGGCAGTAATTGAGGGCACCATGGCCTTGGTGCGGCGGCAGTTTGCCAATGTGGAAGCACAGTTCCAGAACAAGGAGCTCTTGCATCGTATTGAACGCACCATCCTTTTGCGCACCATCGACAATGCGTGGATTTCGCATCTTGAAAACATGACGTACTTGCGTCGAAGCATTGGGTTGCAAGGATACGGTCAGCACGATCCGCTTGTGGAATACAAAC
Organism: Patescibacteria group bacterium; assembly: GCA_041666205.1. Taxonomy (GTDB): domain Bacteria; phylum Patescibacteriota; class Patescibacteriia; order UBA9934; family UBA9934; genus JBAYHI01. The sequence goes on along the minus strand of JBAYHI010000002.1, from coordinate 115,477 downwards.
GCGAATCGTTTGATCTCTTCAATGGCATGATCGAAAATATTGAACACGAAGTCGTCTACAACGTGTTCCGAATCCTCAAGCAAACTGCCGCCGCCCAGCAACTCATTGCCATGGCGCCAAGCGTCATTGAGAAGGCGAATTTGCAATTCAGTGGCGCGCAAAAAACATCGGGCGGAGAAGAAGCAAAAATTCACCGCGCCGCGCAGTCCGTCTCGGACTCATCCGGTGTTGCCAAGGTTGGACGCAATGATCCATGTCCTTGCGGGTCGGGGAAAAAATATAAGAAGTGCCACGGAGCATAATATGGCTGACATCAACAAAAGCGCCCTCTTGGTTCTCAATGACGACAAAACGAAATTCTTAGTCGATCGCAAAACGCGCGATGGAATTTTGTCGCAATGGCTCATGCCGGGCGGGAAAATTGAACACGGAGAAACGCTCGAGCAAGCATTGGTTCGTGAAATCAAAGAAGAAATCAATTGTGAGCTCGATATTGAGAGCGTAAAATTTATTGCCGAATACGAAGCTCCGGCTTCTGGCATGCCAGGAAAAACCGTGAATATCAAATTATATTCCGGCACATTTACCGGCACGCCAGTTGCGAGTTCGGAAATTACCGCCATCGGGTGGCTTGGGCGAGAAGACTTAGAAAATCCAGAGGCGAGTGAAACTATCCGTGTCCACATTCTTCCGGATCTTTTAAAACGAGGGATTATCGTATGAAAATCATGTTGTGCGGGAGCATGTCATTTGCAAAGGAAATGCTAGACGTTCAGGCGCAACTATCAAAAATGGGCCACGAGGTTTTTGTTCCGTGTGATGCAGAATTGCATGTAGAGGATTCGGGGTTAATTGATGATTTGACTGTCGATCGGGCGCATCTTATTGAGAACAATGTCATGAAGCGCTGTTTTGATTTATTGGCGCAAAGTGACAGCGTGGTTTTCCTGAATTATCCCAAGAATGGCGTTGACGGGTATATTGGCACGTCGTCGCTCATGGAAATGGGACTTGCGTATTATCTAGGGAAAGAGATTTTCCTTTTATTCGCTCATCCAAACCCTGAGGATCACCGCTGGGCACATGAAGTTGCGTCGTTTCAGCCAACGATTTTACATGGGGATTTTGACGCGTTAAATAATTAACATATGGACCAACCAAATTTTGAAGAGGTCATCCGATACAAAATTCAGAATATGATTTTTCCGGTCGTGCTTTTTCTTATTCTTAGCACGCTCGCGTATTTGTATAGTAACGCGTGGACCGTGGGTTTTATTGCATTTGTTTTTGTGGTGAGTTCCATGATTCGCCTCACGAAGAAATATACGGTTTCTGTCCAGGGCACGACGTTAACATTTGTTACAAAAAATGAAACGGAAATATATCCTCTCAAGGATATTGTAGAAATCGCACCATGCTTTTTCTTTCGTGATTTTGCAACCCCGATCATTCCAAAGGAGAAAAAGGAAACAACGCAACTCAAACAAATGAAGAGCTTACTTTTTTCTCCATGTAAAGGCGGAGTGATGTTCCGGTTGTCTTCTGGAAAAACCATTGCCATCCCTTCGCGTCGTTCGGACGAATTGTTGAAGGTGATTCAATCCATAAAAAAATAATTTTCTCTATGCGTATTGGAATTTGTGGAAGTATGCAATTCGCAGAAAAAATGCTTGAAGTTCGTGATGAGCTTACTGCATTAGGGCATCAGGTATTTGTTTCTGGATTCGTGGACGCCTATATTGGAAAGAGCGACGAAGAAAAAGAGGTTTTGAAGCTCGATCACAAAAATAATTATGATGCAATCCGGGAATTTTGGAAGCCAATGCAAAATGGGGATGCGATTCTTGTGTTAAATGTCGACAAACATGGAATTAAAAATTACATTGGCGGGAATACGCTCATGGAAATTGGATTTGCTCATGTGCTCAACCAAAAGATTTTTCTTTTAAATCCGATTCCGGAAATTGAATTTTACAAAACAGAAATCGAAGCCGTGAAGCCGGTGATTATCAACGGGGATCTTTCAAAAATAATCTGAACGTGTGAAATACCATAAGCTCATTCGTGACAAGATTCCGCAACTTATAAAACGCAACGGCGGTGTGCCGATTGTGCATATTGCCACGCAAAAAGAGTATTGGCTCAAGCTCAAGGAAAAATTGCAAGAAGAAATTGCGGAATTCAATGAAGACGAATCTGTAGAAGAAATGGCGGATATTTTGGAAGTCCTCGAGGCGATGTGTAAACACAAAAAATTCAATAAACGGAAACTCGCGTCGGTTAAGGCAAAGAAGCTGAAAGAACGTGGTGGGTTTAAGAAGAAAATTATTTTGGAAGAATCGTAAACTTTTTGTGTCATTGCGAGGAGGCCCCCAGCCGACGAAGCAATCCACTCGAGTAGATTGCTTCGCCCAGCATGGCTGGGCTCGCAATGACACAGGAAATGGACCTATTTATGTACCAGCGTCCGTACAACATCGACGAAATCAAAAAGTTCTACCCGGAAAAGGCAGAAAAATTATTGAATGACCCAGTTCACCGTTGGCGCGCGGAGACGGGAATTGAACTCATCCATGAGGAACCGACGAAGGAAGAACAACGGCGCATTTGGGAGAATTGGAATGAGATGACCGATGAAATGAAAAAGCAAAGTGACGAAAAGAGTATAGAATTTTTCGGAAAAACGAATAGAGCGCATCACGCAGAACTCACAAACAAGAATATGAAAATCAGCGCTTATATCAAAGAATATACGTCTGGGGAACGCATCAATTTGAGTCGGGTTTTTTCTGAAGTCCGTGAATACGTCGATGAGGTTCTCAAATGGAACAAACAAGGCATGCACGAAGAAGCTGAAGACGTTTTTCATTTTGTGCAGCTCTGGATGTATTGGCGATTTGGGATTGATGGAGAAATTTGGAAAATCTCACAGCACTCGGTGCAGAAATTCATGGATCGCAAAGCACTTTGGCAGAAACTTTATCGATTCGTCGGACTCGATGAGGATATCTCAAATTTCTGCGGGAACAATAAGAAAATCGAAAAAGTCGTGGCGCATCTTGGTAAATTCGGAGTTTCAAAAGGAAAAGCCGAAGAGGCGTTTCGTACGGTGATTGAGAAAGAATAGATAAAATTTATGATTGAAGTTAAAAATCTCATCAAGACGTTTGGAAAATCAAACGCGGTCGACGACATTTCCTTTGAGGTGAAAGCCGGTTCAATTTTTGCATTCCTGGGGCCAAACGGCGCAGGGAAAACCACCACCATTAAAATGCTCACCACGCTCTTGGAGCCAACGTCGGGCACCATTGCGGTGAATGGATTTGATCCTGTGCACGACGAGCGGGAGGTGCGAAGCTCCTTTGGAATCGTTTTTCAAGATCCAAGTTTGGATGAGGAACTGACTGCGCTCGAGAATTTACGGTTCCACGCGGTGCTCTACAGAGTTCCAAAAGAAGTTCGTCAGCAACGCATTGACAAGCTATTAGAAATCGTGGAGCTCTCGGATCGTAAAAACGATATCGTGCGAACCTTCTCGGGTGGTATGAAGCGTCGATTGGAAATTGCGCGCGGGCTTTTGCATCATCCAAAGATTTTCTTTTTGGACGAACCAACGCAAGGACTCGATCCACAAACGCGCAATCGTATTTGGGATTACATCAAGCACCTCAATGAAAAAGAAGGGATCACGATTTTCTTTACAACACACTACATCGAAGAAGCGGAAAAAGTTGCGCAAGAAGTAGCGATCATTGACCACGGCAAAATCGTGGAGCGCGGAACGCCCGATGAAATCAAAAAGAAAGCAAATGCGGGCTCGCTTGAAGAAGCATTTCTTTCGCTTACCGGCCACGACATTCGCGAAGAAAGCGTGGACGCAGGATTCAACCAGATGCGTCAACATCGTCAGATGATGCGCTAACCTTGAAATTATGTTTACAACAATTTACATTCTTTGGCTCCGACAACTCAAACGATTTTTCCGTTCAAAAACGCGCATTGTTGGTTCACTCGGCCAGCCGATTCTCTTCCTGTTTGCCATGGGATATGGATTTGGCTCGGTGTTCAAGCAGGCAGGGCAAGGGGATTATATTCAATTTTTGGTGCCAGGAATCGTTGCCATGAGCGTACTGTTTGCCTCGATTTTTTCTGGGATTGAAATCATCTGGGATCGACAATTTGGATTTTTGAAGGAAACCCTTGTAGCTCCGGTTTCTCGTCTCTCGATTATGATTGGTCGTACACTCGGAGGCGCCACGGTTGCCATTTTTCAAGGAACAGTCATTTTCCTCATTTCTTTTATTGTTGGATTTCACCCGGTGAGTATCGCAGGGGCTCTGCTTGCATTTCTCATGATGCTCATAACCGCGCTATTTTTTACGGCTGTAGGAACAGCGATTGCTTCAACGTTGAGAGATTCGAGCGGGTTCCAACTCATCATGAATTTCTTGATCATGCCGCTTTATTTTCTTTCCGGCGCTCTTTTTCCACTTGCTGGATTAAGTGGCTGGATGGAGCGGATCGTTTATTTGAATCCACTCTCCTATGCAGTGGACGGGCTGCGTGGGGGATTGATTGGAGTAAGTCACTTTGGTTTGGGAATTGATTTTGCCGTCATGGGAATCGCAACAGCGATTGTGTTGGTGATTGGGAGTCATTTGTTTTCAAAGATTCAAATTTAAAAAATCCTTGCCGTAGTGACGTTGCACCTGTCCCGTCGAAGCTCGAAGAGCGAAGGGGGATGCAACGTCCATTGAAACGAATAAGGCCACCCTGCTTGTCCTCCGTAGCTCCGAAGGAGCGAAGGAGGAAGGGGTGGTCTTTAGGTTGCGCCGTAAGGAGGCGCTAGAGGATGCAACCACGGTGGTTGCAGGTTCGGAGGATGACGGTGCGGATTTTCCCCCAGGCGAGGGTAACGGTCATGCCGTCCGGGTCGCTGTGGAGAACCGCATCGCGCGTGTGACGGATCACGTCGAGGAGTCGATCGCACCGTTCACGCGGATCGTCTTCGATGAGGAGTGCACAGGTGTGACGGATTGCCTTTGATCCGTGGTAGGTGCAGAGGTTTTCGAAATAGTCGCGTTCGATTTCTGCTTGAGAGAAGCACTCGATCTCCGGGCGCCAGTGCTCCGCCTGCTCGATATTATCGGCACCGATGTAGTTGCCAAGCGCGACTAATGCCTTGATGGCCGGATGGTGCAGGAGCTCACCCATATCCGTAATCTCACGATACATGCACCTTTCCGTGAGTTCGCAAAGCACGAATGCAATGCGTACGAGACGCTGTGCATCCGGATCTGCAAATTCCGTCTCAAGGTGCCTGCGGATGTCGAGCGGCAGATGCCGACTCAGTTTTGCCATCTCCCCTCCAGGAGAATGTTGTTTCGGTCAAGAACAGAACCACCAAAACTGAATGACTATGCGCTGAAATTTCAAAAAAGTCAACCCCCCTTCGCCAAGGCTTCGGTGTACAGGTCGGAGGGCTAGGAGTCCCGCCTTGAGGATCTCGGTAAAAAAGCGACGACCGCCAGCCCGAGTGGGATGGCGGCCGAGACGAGGGGGCTGAGCTCTACATCTCCGAGATCATGCGGGAGTCGGGGCCGAGCTCGGGAACCGGGCCGAGAATCGTGCATTCGAACTCGGGCTTCTCGAATGCCGCGATGACGGCCTCGAAGAAGACTTGGCTCGAAGTTGTGGCCTCGCGGAAGAACACGAGATGCGCGACGAGGAAAAGTGCTTCGCCGAGACGCTTGTACTCGTGCGAGATCTGCGCCCCCAGCACGAACACCTCTTCGGCCCGCCTGTGCAGATCTTCCGAGAGCTCTGCGCCTTCGTTCACGAAAGCTTCGACGTCGCGGAGCACACCGTCGAAGTGGCTCCACGGCTCGTCGCCGATCGTCTCGAGCTTCAAGCGTTCCTGCGTGATGTAGTAGATCGCTGCCCGACACCGCTCCATGTGGGTGAGTTTCTCGTTCATTTCTCGAAGCTGTTCCAACGAATGCATCTGCCCTCCGGCAGGTTGGAGATTTCTCTCAAATTCGCTAGGCGAATCGGGTGAATTCTGCATCTTTTTTTCGATTTTGTCAATCCATTCACCCATTTAAACGTCGAAGACCGCCACCGAGGGGTGACGGCCCGAGAAGAAGGCGTAACTAGCTGGAATCTGTGTCGGTCTGGGAATCCTCGATCATCTGTCGGATTTCCCAGGCGGCTCGCGGTGCCTCTTGCCCCAACGAGAAGCTGATGACGCGCTCCACGGCGAGCTCGATGGCGCGGCGATCCGTGTCATCCCGGAAGCTCTGCATAGTCCAGAAGAGGATCGCGCAGATCCTCCAGATGTCGGAGTCGACATCTGGCAGTCCATGCAGGACGTATGCCTCTGTTGCCTTCCGAACAAGCTCGTCCACTGGGATGGGATAGGCCGGATCCTTCATCCATTTCTTGAGCTTCATCAGGATGGGCTCGAGTTCGGGCTTTGTTGTCTCGTTCTGTACTTCAGGCACACGCCCGATCAGGAACAGGGCAGTACCGACCGCAATCTTGCGAAGCTGTCGGGGATTCAGTTGAATCCTTCGTAACTCCCTGAGCAGTTTGATAGCAGGCACGGGTCCTCCTATGTTGAACGTGGCGCAATCTTGTCGATTTTTCTTGCGTTTGTCAATCCGCTCGAGCAGATTGCTTCGTCGGCTAAAGCCTCCTCGCAATGACACGGGGGTGGTGTGATATAATCGTTCCACAAATATATGCCAACACTACAAGAAGTCTATAAACGTCTTGCCAAAAATAAAAAGGAAAAAGCCGAGATCGCAAAAATAATCCATAGCGAACTTGAAGCCAGTCCAAAATTCAAAGAAATCGAAGATCAACTCAAAGCGTTGCGAGGCGATCGCAAGGCACTTGAAAATGAAGTGAAAGCAATTTCTAAAGCCGATATTGCGCGCATGGAAGAGCTCAAAGTCGATATCGATACCGATCTCGAACTCCTGGCGGATTTGGCGCTCAATATGTACGTGGAAAATAAAGAAGTCGAAATTGTTGATGATTATAACGAGAAGTGGTACCCGTCATTCCGCGTGACGTTCAAAAAATCAAACGAATAGGACCCCTTGCAAATTTATGGCAGTCGACTAGAATGGCGTCACAAACTTTTTTTGGTATGAATCAACAAAAAACGCACCTACGACGCAATCTGCACCTTTCGGTCCTTGGCATCATCATTGTTTCATTGCTCATGGGATCGGTTGCATACCCGGGTCCATGGAATAAAGCGGTGAGTGCAATTGGCTTTGGGCCAACGCTTTCGGAGAATCCATTCAAGCTCGGGCTTGATTTGCAGGGTGGAACGCATCTTGTCTACGAGGCCGATATGTCCGCGATCGCCGAAGCCGACAAAGCCACAGCGCTTGAAGGTGCACGTGAAGTCATTGAACGTCGTGTGAACGCGTTTGGGATTGCCGAGCCAGTGGTTCAGACCAATATTTCCGGTGGACACTATCGGATTATTGTTGAACTTGCTGGCGTCTTTGATGTTGAGAGCGCAATTAAAATGATTGGGGAAACGCCAATTTTGGAATTCAAAACACAAACGCCAGAATCAGAACTCCAAACCGAACCAACCGCAGAACAACAAGTACAAATTGACGCGGCACAAGAAACAGAACGAGCTGCCGCTGACGCAATCTTGGAGCGCGCGCAAAACGGAGAAGATTTTTCCACGCTCGCAAAAGAGGCGTCAACCGATGAAACCACAAAATGGAATAACGGCTATTTTGGTTGGATCAATGCCGACGATGGCATGTATACGGCATTAGCATCAAAAATCGCTACAAAGAAATATAAGACCGGAATCATTCCTCTTGTCTATGAGGATGCAAGCGATTTGCTTGTCGTGAATTTCCTTTCCACAAAATCTGAAGATTCGGCACAGCTTTCGCATATTCTTATTTGTCACGCTGAATCCCAGGGGTGCACAAATACGCGTACCAAGGCCGAGGCACTCACGTTGGCGCAGGATTTGAAAACACAACTCACCACCAAGAATTTTTCGGAAAAAGCAACCGAAGTATCGGAAGATACTGGGTCGGCTCCAACCGGTGGGGATTTGGATTGGATCAAAAAGGGGATGACGGTTGAACCATTCGAAACTGCAGCGTTCGCTCTCACCGATGGGCAGATTTCTGATGTGGTGGAAACAGACTTCGGCTATCACATCATTTATCGACGCGACACAAAAGCTGTGCCAGCGTATGAAATCGCGATCGTAAAAATGCCGCTCACAACTGCATCGGACGTGATTCAAACAAATCCGTGGACCAATACAACGCTTTCCGGAAAAGATTTGAAAAATGCAGCGGTTGCATTTGATCCAAATACCGGGGCACCATATGTTGTCTTGAATTTCTCAAGCGAAGGCGGAACGAAATTTGAAGAACTCACTGCATCAAATGTTGGAAAGATGATTGGCATTTTCTTGGATGGAAGCGCCATTTCAACGCCAACCGTGCAAGAAGCGATTTATGGCGGAACCGCATCGATTACAGGAAATTTCACACTCACAGAATCAAAACTTTTGGTTCAACGATTAAATGCTGGTGCACTTCCAGTTCCTGTCACGCTTCTCAATCAACAAACCGTTGGGCCAACGCTCGGGCAAGCATCGCTTGATTTGAGTATTAAAGCTGCACTCGTTGGGTTTGCACTCGTGGCGCTCTTCATGATTGCGTATTACCGATATGCAGGATTGTTAGCAGTCTTGGCTCTTGCTGTGTATGCGGCATTGAACCTCGCGCTCTACAAATGGCTTGGCGTTACCATGACGCTTTCTGGTATTGCGGGGTTTGTGCTTTCTATGGGTATGGCTGTGGACGCGAACGTGCTGATTTTTGAACGCATGAAAGAAGAGCTACGTAGCGGACGCGATTTGAATACAGCGATTGACGAAGGATTCCGCCGCGCGTGGACTTCTATTCGCGATGGAAACCTCACAACGCTCATCGCGGCAGCCGTCTTGTTCTTCTTGAGCACGAGTTCCATTAAAGGATTTGCAATCACGCTGAGTATCGGTGTCCTTCTTTCTATGCTTACGGCCATGACGGTCACACGCGTGTTCTTGAAGTGGTCAATTATTTGGTCCTTCTTGCGAAAAACATGGCTTTACGGCGTTCGCCAACCTAAATAACAGCATATGTCGATTGTTGAAAAATTTCCTTTCATTTCGCTTTCAAGGGTGTGGCTCATCCTATCGGGTGCGCTTATGGTTGGTTCGATTGTGGCAATTGCGATTTTCGGACTCAATTTCGGGATCGATTTTACCGGAGGTAGTCTTTTGGAAATCAAACCTGCATCGGCAATTGAGATTTCTGATCTTCAGGCAAATATCCAGGCCTTTGGGTATGAATCCACGATTCAAAATAGCAGCAGTGGTACCATGCTCATTCGTACACGAACGCTCACACAAGAAGAGCACAGCTTGCTTTTGGATTCCTTGCAGGTAACTTATGGTGAGGATTTGCAAGAACTCCGCTACGAAGCCATTGGTCCGACATTTGGAGAAGAGCTTAAAAAGAAATCGATCGTTGCCGTAATTGTGCTTTCGGTTCTCATCATTGCCTATATTGCCTGGGCATTTCGACATGTTTCAAAGCCAGTTGCCTCGTGGAAATACGGATTGCTCACGATTCTTGCAGGCTTGCACGACATTCTTTTGCCAGTTGGAGTATTCGCCGTGCTTGGGCATTATTGGGGCTATCAAATCGATACCGCATTCATTGCAGCAATTCTCACCATCATGGGGTACTCCATTAACGATACGATTGTTGTATTCGATCGCACCCGTGAAAATCTGCATAAGAATCGCCACACTGACGTTTCCTTTGGCGAGATTGTGAACTCAAGTATTGTGCAAACATTTGCGCGATCCATCAATACCACGCTCACGACGCTCCTTACCTTGATTGCCATCTTCATTTTCGGTGGGGAATCCACACGCCCATTTGTGCTCGCGCTCATCATTGGAATCACGAGCGGCGCCTATTCATCCATTTTCCTCGCAAGTCCGCTCTTGGTGCTTTGGGAGAAGTGGCAGAAAAAGTAAAGGCATGGCACGCCATGCCCTTACGCTGTAGGGGTCGGGTTCCCCGACCCGACGACGGGCGGGGAGACCCCGCCCGTACGGCGAAGACGCTGAGAAGAAATTCTCAGCGCTTTTGTTTTCTTGTGCTATAATACCAACAACGTATGATTTCTGAATTGTCCGCAATTGTTTCGCACTATTTTGCGACAACGCCACTCGAAATCATGGCAGCTCATGCATTGTTTATGGTTGGATGGGTGCCAATTTTTGGCGTTATTGTGTGGGGTCTTGTGGAAGTCTGGCAAGATTATAAGCAAGGCGAATATTGGGATAATTTGAAATGGCACTTGCTTGCGGTTACGGTTCCACTCGATGCCGTACAAACGCCAAAAGGCATGGAGAATTTTTTCAATAATATTGCAGGAAGTAAATCTGCTATTACGTGGCGTGAGGAATGGCTGCTCGGAAAATTTCAAGCGTTTTTCTCATTGGAGATTGTGTCAATTGGTGGCAACCTGCAATATTATATGCGGGTGCAATCAAAATATCGCGACCTCTTGGAAGCGGCGCTCTATGCGCAATATCCCGAGGCTCAGATGACCGAGGTGGAAGATTATATCGGCATTATTCCCGATGAATGGCCAAATGAAGAATGGGATTGCTGGGGAACGGAAATGATTCTTAAGAAAAAGAATTTTTTGCCGATTCGCACGTATGAGCAATTCGAGCACATGGGGGAAAAAGATAATCGGTACAAAGATACGATTCTTCCGCTTTTGGAAATGATGGGAAAAATGCGCCCTGGGGAAAATCTCATGATTCAGCTCATTATCAAACAACCCGATGAGCAGGATTGGGCCAAGGAAGGGAAGAAATTCATTGAAAAATTATACGGTCGCGATGTTGATGCTCCAAAGTCTGGGTTTTTCTCGAGCGGAATCGGGTGGATTCCCGGGGAATTTGTGAGTCAACTCACCGGGTTGACGCTTGGGGGTGCATCGCCGGAAAAGAAAGCCGATGATTTTAAGATGTTCAAAATCACGCCAGAAGAGCGTGATCAAATGGAAGCCGTGCGTTTGAAAATTACGAAACTCGGTTGGCAAACGAAAATCCGATTCGTGTACTTTGCAAAAAAAGAATTATTCCGCAAGGGAACGATTGCCTCCATGATGAAGGGCTATTTCCACCAATTTGGAGATCTCACGCTAAACTCGATTGGAATTCACGAGGCCTCTACGCCAAAAGACGATTATTTCTGGATGGAGTGGCAACTTCCTGGAAAACAACGCAATTTGGTGAAGCGCTACAAGAAGCGTCATCCGTTTGCGTCCTCGAGCGTGTTTTATATGAACTCGGCCGAGCTCGCAACGCTATTTCATTTTCCAGCGGGCGATGCGCGCACGCCCGTGCTTGCGCGACTTTCTTCGCGCCGTTCAGAAGCGCCGTCTGAGCTCAATTGGGCCGGGGCCAATGAACCTGATTTGCCGAATTTGGATCGCTCTACAACCGATGGGCTCGTCACAAAAAAGAGTTTACCAAAAGATACAGGGCCACTCGTGGTGCCAAAACTTTCCGCGCCAACGCGTTCGCTTCAAGGCGATGATCGCTCCTATGACCGCGTCATGCCGGTTGCGTCAACGCCAGACGATTTGTACCGGCCCCGTGCCGGAATGCCGGCGCCACTTCCACCGGGCTTTGATGCATCGCCCGAAACAATCGATGGCAAAAACGATGTGCCTACAAATCTCCCGATTTAGTCTATGCCAATGCGCTATCCCCACGATCACGAAAAAGACATCATCTATTTTGCGAAAACGAATTTTCGCAATCAGATGCATAAATTTGGCATTAAAACCGATGATCGTCGCCGGCACGTCTATGTGATTGGAAAAACCGGCATGGGGAAAACTACACTCCTTGAGAACATGATTCTCTCTGACATCTATGCTGGCCACGGCGCCTGCTATATTGACCCGCACGGCGATACCGCAGAGAAACTCCTCGACTATATTCCGTCGTGGCGCATAAACGACGTGGTGTATTTTAACCCGGCGGATTTTGAGTATCCAATTGGATTCAATATTTTGGAAGCAGTTCGACCCGATCAGAAGCATTTGGTGGCTGCGGGCATGATGAGTGTATTCAAGAAAATCTGGGAAAATGTGTGGAGCGCACGCATGGAATATATTCTCAATAATACGATTTTGGCGCTCATGGATACGCCCAATACCACACTCTTGGGGATTAACCGCATGCTATCGGACGCCGCGTATCGAAAAGAAATTATTGCAAACGTGAAAGATCCGATCGTCAAACAATTCTGGGTGACGGAATTTGCATCATACGAAAGCAAGTTTGCGTCCGAGGCCGTGGCGCCTATTCAAAATAAAGTTGGACAATTCCTTTCTTCCTCGGTCATGCGAAATATTGTGGCGCAAGCAAAATCCACGCTCGATTTGCGCAGCATCATGGATGATCAGAAAATTCTTATTGTGAATTTGGCAAAAGGACGTATTGGAGAAGATGCCATGCGTTTGCTCGGAGGGATGATTGTTACCAAGCTTTCCATGGCTGCCATGGAGCGTGTGGATATGCCTGAAAGTGAGCGTCAAGATTTTTATCTCTACGTTGATGAATTTCAAAACTTTGCGGTTGAATCCTTTGCGTCAATTCTTTCTGAAGCACGTAAATATCGCCTGAACCTCATCATGGCGCACCAGTATATTTCTCAACTCGATTACGGCGGGAATACGTCGGTGCGCGATGCCGTATTTGGAAACGTGGGTACGATCATTACATTCCGCGTTGGTTCGCCAGACGCCACATTTATGGAGGATGAATTTACCCCGCGGTTTTTGCCGGAGGATTTAATCAATTTGCCGAAATTCCAAATTTATTTGAAGCTCATGATTGACGGCGTCACCTCTGCGCCATTTTCCGCGCTCACCCTTCCACCGATTGCGCAAAAAACAGGAAGTCAAGAACGGGTCGTGGCGCAATCTCGTGAACGCTACGCGGGAAATCGCGCGTCCATTGAAGAACATGTGGCGACCTGGAGTGGATTTGGTGAGGGCGTGGATTTGGACGAAAAATATAAAGAGGTGAAAGATAAAAAAGAAGCGGCGAAGAAAGCAAAATATAGCCAGGAATATACCTGCACGCGTTGCGGAAAAACCTTTGCGATTCCAGTAGAGCTCGATCGTTCGCGCCCGATTTATTGTGAAGAGTGCATGCCGCTTATTAAAGAGGAGCGTGAAAAAGGAAAGAAATCTCCGGCTCCGTTTCGACCAGAAAAGAAGGTGATCACAGAAGTTCCAAAAATCATGGATGGGGAACTTATTACAAAAGAAGAATCAAGCAGCGCCTCACTTTCGGAATTAACGGAGCGTGCAAAACCCGCTCCTGTTGCGCGACCGGCGATGGAAAAGCCTGCGCAGATGGCGCGGGAGGTTGCACCTGCAGTACCTATTTCGGTGCCGATAAAAGCGCCAATGGGAACTGTGCCTCCGCAAGCGCCCGAGCGCAGTAAGCGTCGACGTCGTCATAAAAAGAAGACGCCAACAAGTAGCGCGCCCACGTCTCAAACGCCGGGGAGTGATCACGCAGCAGGATCTCCAAAGCCAGGGGAAATTGTGCAATTCAACTCGTAATGTATGAATGTTTTTCAAGCCGTTGTGTTAGGGCTCGTACAAGGAATTACAGAATTCTTGCCAATTTCTAGTTCTGGGCATCTCATTATTTTTCCGGAGTTTTTTGGGTGGAAAGAGCAAGGGTATGATTTTGACGTCATGGTGCATTTAGCAACGCTCACCGCAGTGGTCTATTCGTTGTGGCCGGAAATTCGGGGGATTGCCGTTGGACTCATGAAACGCAAGATGACCGATGAAACAAAGCTTGCGATGAAATTATTTGGCGCCACCATTCCGGTGATGATTTTGGGCCTTGTGATTTCAGACTCCTATTTGGATGCGATTCGTACGCTCGATATTGTAGCGGCGAATTTGATTTTTTGGGGGATTGTTTTGTGGATCGCAGATTGGTTCCATGCACGCATGGGAACACTCACACATGGCTTGGAGCACACCACGTGGAAACAGGCGATGGTGATGGGATTTGCGCAAGCGCTTTCGCTATTGCCGGGCACGTCGCGATCGGGGATTACCATGACCGCGGGATTATTTATGGGGCTCGGGCGCAATACTGTGGCAAAGTTTTCATTCCTTCTTTCGATTCCAGCAATTCTTGCCGCAAGTACATTTGCAACGGTCGACGTGATTCAAAATGGATTCATGACTCCGTGGCCACTCCTCATTGTTGGGTTTATTGCCGCAGCAGCATCGGGAATGGTTGCAATTCGATTCCTTTTTAAATTTATCGAGAAGTATAGTTTCAAGTGGTTTGCCTGGTATCGCATTGCGCTCGGAGGTCTGATTCTCGTGCTGACATTTTTCAAGTAAAAACAAAAGCGCCCCGCCACAATCGGCAGGGTGCTTTTTTATATCCACAACGGGGCTTGCAAGATTGAGGTTCACCCTATACCCTAGGGGGTAGGTTATACTATCTCTTTTTTATGATGCCGATCACTCCAAATAAGCAAAAAGCCCATCTTTCCGTAAAGCAGGCGCAGGGGACCATGCAAAAAATCAGCGCGATGATTGAAAATGATCAATATTGTCCGGAGGTCATTCAACAGGTCGATAGCGTGATTGGACTTTTGAAGTGTGCAAAGCGTGAATTGCTTGCTGGTCACCTAAATACATGTGTGGCACATCAATTAAAAGAAAATAAACAGAAAGCCGTGGATGAGCTTTTGAAGATTTATAATCTTTCAAATTAATATGCAAATACGGGCCTCATTTCATGTAAGTGGCATGCATTGCGCCTCGTGTGGGGCTACGATTGAGGATGCACTAAAAAAAATCCATGGAGTGGTGTCTGCACAAACAAATTTCGGAACAGAAACCGTTGAGGTTGTATCCGCTGATGTATCCACAAATGTTGAACTGTTTAACCGGGCGCTTAACCCACTCGGGTACACATTGCACCCTATGTCGTCGGGGATGGACCACGCCTTGCATACAGGGGTTGGTGAATCAAAGGAACGCAAACTCAAGGAGATTCGTGTGCTTCGGGGTAAGGTTTATCTGATGATTCCGCTGGCAATTTTCAGTGGTGGCATGATGATCCTGGACGCCATCGAGCGCATATGGTCGGTGCAGATCGTTCCAGAATTTGTGAATCAAGGATTGCTCGGGGCTCTATTTTTTTCAGCCCTCATTGCGTTATTTTTTGTGGGGATTCCGTATCTGAAGGGCATCTATCGGTTTTTGCGATATGGGAAGGCAGATATGGATACGCTCATCGGTATGGGAACGCTTGCAGCGTTTCTTTATAGCGTCGTGGTCATGGTATTTCCCGGCGCACTAGGGGCTTATATCGATGTCTCACAGACCTATTTTGATGTGGTGATTGTGGTGATTGCATTCATTACGCTTGGGAAATATTTAGAATCGCGTTCAAAAGTGAAGACAGGCGCGGCAATTGAAAAATTATTGAATTTGCAGGCAAAGCAGGCGCTTGTTTTGCGTCAAGGAATCGAAGTCGAGGTTCCGATTGAGGATATTCGCGTTGGGGATTTGCTGATTGTGAAGCCCGCGTCACGGATTGCAGTTGACGGAGTGATCGCGGATGGATCCACGTTTGTGGATGAATCCATGATTACCGGGGAACCGATTCCAGTGGAAAAACAGGCTGGCGATCGCGTTGTTGCGGGAACACTCAATACAACCGGAACCGTAACATTCACAGCCACGCATATTGGGAGCGAAACGCTTCTTTTCCAGATTATTAAGATGGTAGAAACCGCGCAATCCAGCAAAGCACCCATTCAAGCATTGGCAGACAAAATCTCTCGCGTATTTGTTCCGATTGTATTAGGGCTTGCGTTTGTCTCGCTTGGATTGTGGCTTACAATCGGCATTGCCTCATTGGGCTTTGGGCATGCCCTTTCATTTGGGCTCACCTCATTTGTTGGTATCCTCATTATTGCTTGCCCGTGTGCCTTGGGACTCGCAACCCCAACGGCGATTATTGTGGGTGTTGGCAAAGGTGCGCGGGAGGGGATTCTTATAAAAGATGCAGCTACGCTCCAAACACTACATCAGGTGACCACGATTGTGCTTGATAAAACCGGTACGGTGACAAAGGGCATGCCAGAAGTTGTTTTAGTACATCCTGCGTCTGTCATGCAAGAGGAACAATTTATGACCTTGCTTGCGAGTTTGGAGTCACGATCTGAACACCCCATCGCCTCGGCAATCGTTGCGTATGTAAAGCAACGCGTATGGAATGTTGTGCCTCCAGAAAAATTCGAGGTGGTGAAAGGTAAGGGGATTCTGGGTGTGATTGGTGGCGTAGATTATCTTGTTGGCAATGCAATGCTCATGCAGGAATATGGGTTGGAGATTCCGATAGAACAAATTGAGGAGGAAACAGCAAAGGGGCGGACACCGGTTTTTTTGGCCACCACAACGCAGATGCTCGGGTATGTGATGGTTGCAGATGCGGTACGACCCGAAGCAAAAGGTGCCATTACGACACTGCATCGTCTTGGGATTCGCACAGTGATGCTCACCGGGGACGACGAACGTACGGCGCGGTTTATTGCCAATCAGGTTGGGGTTGAAGAGGTGATTGCACATGCTCTGCCAGGCGATAAGCTTGCAAAGATTTCTGCACTACAAAAAGATGGCGAGATCGTTGCGATGGTCGGGGATGGAATGAATGACGCCCCGGCTCTTGCGCAAGCAGATGTTGGGATTGCAATGGGCACCGGAACAGATATTGCCATGGAATCGGCCGGGATCACGTTGTTGCAGGGAGACATTTCAAAGCTTGTGAAAGCGATTCATTTGTCAAATCTCACCATGCGCGGAATAAAACAAAATTTATTTTGGGCCTTCTTCTATAATCTCGTGGGCATCCCGCTTGCTGGCGGTCTCTTTTTCCCCTTATTTGGTTGGCTGCTAAGCCCGGTATTTGCCGGCATAGCCATGGCATTCTCGAGCGTTTCGGTTGTTGCAAATTCTCTGCGTTTACAGACAAAAAAACTTTAATATGCAATCAACAACTCATCATCGGTTTCATATTCAGGGGCTCCATTGCGCTTCGTGTGTGCAATTCACGCAACAAGCATTACGAGCAGATCCTCGGGTTCATCAAGCAATAACAAATCTTAAACGACAGACCGTTGAAATCGAGGGAGCATTTGAGCATGCATCTGATGCAGAGATCGCCAAGGATCTAACAACCCTGATTGCAGATCGCGGGTATCGTCTTTCTGTGGGGAATACCCATCGCATCCAATGGGATGAATTCGTGATTGCCATTCCTATCGTTATTGGATTTCTATTTCTTTATATTTTGATGCAACAGCTTGGATTGGTTCATTTAGTTGGAGAGGGCCGTGCATCGCTCTCAACCGCATTCGTGATTGGGATGATCGCGTCTTTATCGACGTGTATGGCCGTGGTTGGGGGGCTTGTGCTCTCCCTTTCCGCGTCATTTGCAAAAGGAGGCGATCGGATACGCCCACAATTGCTGTTTCATCTTGGCCGTCTTGGGTCGTTTTTTCTTCTCGGGGGTCTTATTGGTGTGTTGGGCTCGGCATTTCAGTTAAACGTTGTTGGCACGATGCTCATCGGGATTTTGGTCGGGTGTGTGATGCTCGTGCTTGGGGTGAATTTACTCGATGTCTTTCCATGGGTGAAACAGCTACAACCAGCCATGCCAAAATTTCTTTCGGAACGCGCGGAGCGAATAACGAAGCTCAATCACACACTCACGCCACTCCTGGCAGGAATCGCCACATTTTTTCTGCCATGTGGGTTCACACAATCCATGCAACTATTCACTCTTTCAACTGGGGATTTTTTTGCCGGAGCTACCACGATGCTTGTATTTGCGCTTGGCACATTCCCCGTGCTCGCGCTCATGAGTTTTAGCTCTCTGAGTATTGGCAGTGGGAAACGATCAGGCGTGTTTTATAAGAGTGCAGGACTTGTGGTGATTTTATTTGGCTTATTGAATATTCTAAATAGTTTTGTGGCGATTGGATGGATAGAGCCTATTTTTAATTTTTGATGGATGGATATGAAAACAACGACGATGGTTTTTTCAACAGTTGCCTGTATTGTTTTCCTGGGAGGGCTTGTTTTTTTATCTCAACGCACCGCAGTCGTGAAGGTTGCACCGGAAGAAAATGTTTCGATGATAGATGGCGTACAGTGGATTGAGATTGCCGCAAAAGGGGGGTATCTGCCACGTACAACAGTTGCACAAGCCGAGGTTCCAACCATCCTTCGCGTCCAGACAGCAGGGACCTATGATTGTTCTTCATCGCTTGTGATCCCCGGTATAGAATACGCAGCGAACCTGCCCGCCTCCGGAAATACAGAAATTGAGATTCCCCCGCAGCCTGCAGGATCAACACTTCAGGCTACATGTGGGATGGGGATGTATAATTTTTCGATTCAATTTGAATAAAAAACAAAAGCGCTCCGCCACAATCGGCGGGGTGCTTTTATTTGAAAGGGGTGGGGTACTTCGAGGAGAGAAGCGCCCCGAGCGAGGTGACGGGTTGGTGTGCTGGATCAGGATCCAAGGTCGATGACCTCCAAGAGAGATTCGTCGATCGGCTGCCAATCCGTTCGGAAGACAGCCAGGTGATACACATCTTTGTCGTCGATGACGTGGATGATGATCCGATCGGGATCGGGAACATCCACGCGGACGACCTTGCCCTTGACGGTCGTGCCGTCTTTGCGCAGAAGGGTCGCGCTCTGGCCGATGGCCTCACGTGGGGAGGCTCCCGTCTGCAGCGCGAGCTCTCGTGCTCGCCCAATAGACAAACCCGGCATCGAGTTCACGCACACCTCCTTATGAGCATTTGCTCACGTGGGAAAGGACATATCTTCAGAATATCGTGTCATTGCGCGAAGGTCAATTTTTTATTTCCGACGTGACGGATTCGTCATGGTTTGCTAAGATTTGCGCGTTTCCAGGAGGAACATATGCCGCAGGTACTGTATTCTGCCCGGATCATCAGCGAGGAAGAAGTTACGTACGCTCTCAAGAGCTACGGGATCGGGGGCGCGTTCTCGCCACTTCTCACGGATCGTGCGGAGGGCACGTTGGCTCGCGTCTACGCCGTGGAGGTCTGCGAGTGTTCTGGCTCCCGTGAGACGACCGATAAGCGGATTCTGCGTGTGCGGGGTCGCATCGCGGTCCAGAAAGACGATTGGGTGCACTATGTTGGCACCTTCCACCTCGACACGGGCGAACTCTCGATTGTCTACTAGTTCGCACGTCCTCGTCGCGCGCCGTCCGGCCTCTCAGCCGGCGGCGCTTCTGCGTTTAAAACAAGAACCCCGCTCTGACGAGAAGGGTTCTCGTGCAGGGCGGGGAAGTTAGGGGGTAGCGAGAAGTCCATTGTAGTGCTGGCGGAAAATGATGATTTCTCCGCCGTGACCGGCGATCTCGATGTAGCGCTTCATGAAGATACCTGAGAAGCGTGTGCGGATCGTTGTCAGTTTGCACGGCTGCTCGCTCGTGCACTCCAGACGACGACCTTTGCTGACCACTTGAGACCACGATTCCATGTCCACGAGCACCTGATGCCATTTGACTGTGCTATCGCGGACATCGGGAATCTCGATCACTACAACCGGGAGACCGGGGCTTACCGCGAACCTGCACGTATTTGCGATCGTGCACACGTCCGCGGCATCGAAGAATTCCTCTTCGCTCGTAGATACGCGATCGGTGCTCGAGAGCACCATGACCGACGTGATGACGATAAGGGCAAGGGCGCTGACGGAAAGTGCGGCAACCAGAATACGGCGGGTCTTCGAACGCATGTTTCCTCCAAAATGCTATAGTTCGACCGGAAAAGATAGTTCAAAAAGCAGGCGGTGTCAACTATTTGATATTGACAAAACCGCGAAAAACTCGTATTGTCTACCCACATTTTGGCCCCATCGTCTAACGGTTAGGACATCAGGTTCTCATCCTGGAAATTCGGGTTCGATTCCCGGTGGGGTCACCAATAAAACCACAGTCATAGAAGATTGTGGTTTTATTGTGGGAAAAAACCGTGATTTATTTCCCCTTCGGCTCTTGTGTTTGCGCTTGAATATTTTTGAGTACATTGATAACTGCATCAGGCACATCGTCATCACATTCGTCCGCAGTCATGAGACCAATGACCTCCCAATCATGATAGGGGGCTTTTCCACGTAGTGCTCGGTTGAGAATGGGTTTGAATTGATAGACCGGAAATTCTGCTTTACTCGAGGCCATGCAATAAAATCGCGTTTCTCCAAAATCGATTTTTATATTGCTTGGGAGTTTATGTTTTTTTAGCGAATTTTCAAATGAAGTAATCCAGTGTTTCACGAGCGCGGAATCGTAATGATAATTCATACTAAACCAGTGCTCAATGCGAGGCTTGAGTGATTCGAATTCTCTATTCCGCGTGCTGTCAGGATCGCCTTCTGATGGATTGTTTTTCATAGATATTGTTCCTGTGTATGATACGTGACCTTATCCGTTTTGACGAGCGTGTGTTCGTGTTATAATCATATCAATCCGAATAGGAGGCTATGCACGAAACAATTTTCATAGAAATTGCCGTGGTTGTGATGAGCTCAGGGCTCTTGTCGCTTTTGGTTTACCTGTTGCGTCAGCCACTCATCATCGCCTATCTCATTACTGGACTCTTGATTGGCCCGGGGCTTTTGGATATTGCCGGTTCGTCGGAATTATTTGGCACACTCTCTGACATTGGAATTGCATTTTTGCTCTTCTTGGTTGGACTCAATTTGAATTGGCGCAATTTGCGCGAGATTGGCCCCATGGCAACGGTTGCAGGGCTCGGACAGATTATTTTGTCGTCGGGTTTGGGATTTTTCTTATTGCGTGCATTTGATTTTGATTTGTCCACATGCATTCTGGGAGGCTTGGCATTTTCATTTTCGAGCACCATCATTATTGCCAAGATTTTGAGCGATAAAGAAGATCTAGATCGACTTTACGGAAAAATCGCAGTCGGGATTCTCATCGTACAAGACATCGTCGCCATGATCGCGCTCTTGGTAATTTCGGCATTTGCGCAAGGCGATCAAGTGATTGGGGCAGTGCTTGCAATGTCAGCGATTAAAGGGGTAGCGGTGATTTTTGTGATGTGGATCTTGGCGCGATTTGTATTGCCACATTTATTCCGTTACGCCGCACGTTCGCCGGAATTATTATTCCTCACGGCCTTGAGTTGGTGTTTTGCCGTGGCAGCGGGATTACAATTTATTGGCTTTAGCATCGAGATGGGTGCGCTTCTTGCGGGCTTGAGTTTGGCTGGATCGGAATTCCATCGCGAGATTGCCGGAAAAATCAAACCGCTTCGAGATTTCTTCTTGATTATCTTTTTCATCGTGCTTGGTGCGCAACTCGATTTTTCAAAATTCGAAAGCACGTGGATGATTATTGCATCGCTCACGACATTTGTGCTTTTTGTGAAACCGCTTGTCACCATGGGGATTTTGAGACTCTTCCGGTTCCATTCACGCACCGGATTTTTAACCGGCAGCACCATGGCGCAGGTAAGCGAGTTTTCGTTTATTCTTGCAGCGCTTGGCATTGAGGCAGGACTTATTGATTCTGCGTTTTTACCGCTCATCATCATTATCGGCATGATATCAATCGGGCTCTCCACGTATGCCATGAAGTATAACGAGCAAATTTACGATCGATTGCATTTTCTATTTCGATGGACAGAGCGCCGTGAAAAAGAACTCATCGACCGTGCGCCCGAAGTCATTTTATGTGGATGCGATGCCATGGGTGAAGCGATGCTCCCTGCTGTGAAGTCCCTCAAGCGTGAATATGTGGTTGTGGATTTTAACCCGGCCGTGATTGAACGTTTGCGCAATCGTCACATTCCATATCGCTATGGCGATATTGGAAGCGAAGAATTTTTGCGTGAACTTCATGCCGAGCATGCGCAACTTATTGTCTCGAGCATTCCCGATGGGGCACTGAGTTCCGATATTTTGGGCTATTTGAAATCACGCAAATCCCGTGCCACTGTGGTGGTGTCGGCAAAAAATGCGCTTGAAGCAAAACGACTTTATAAACTTGGTGCGGCATACGTGATTATCCCGAGCCACTTGAGTGGCGCACACGCTGGGGAAATGCTTAAGCTTCGAAAAGATAAAAAAGCCAGCTGGCAAGTTGCTGCACGAAAACAAAAGGAGCTCATCCGACTCTTTGAGTAAGAATCTCTTGACGGCACGAAACTAGCAGTCTATACTTGTGACTGCTAGTTTATGAATAACCGAGAGGCAACAATTTTGCGCGCAATCATTGACGCCTATTTGGAGACTGCGGAACCCGTTTCTTCGGGTTTTTTGGTGCAAAAATACGATTTAGGCGTTTCACCAGCCACGGTTCGGAACGATATGATGGCGCTCGAAACGGCTGGATATCTACGTCAACCCCATACCTCATCAGGTCGCGTGCCAACCGAAGAAGGGTATCGCTTCTACCTGCACGATCGTCGATTTGGGCATTGCACCGAGCGTGAAAATAAGTGCCTCGAAAAAACATTTGCTCATCGCACAACCGACGAAAAAGATTTGATGCGCGAAATTGCCAAAGCGCTCGTTGAGCTTTCGGGGGAAGCGGCAGTCACCGCACTTCAAAGCGACTGGCACCACGTGAGTGGACTCTCCAAGCTTTTTGACAAACCAGATTTTCAAGATGTACAGACGCTTCGATCACTTTCAAATGTGGTTGATCGCATGGACGACGTCATGACAGACGCATTTGCCGAAGCGCAAAGTGACATGAATGTGTGGATCGGACACGAAAATCCGTTTGGCAATCAAATGGCCACCATCATGGTTCGCTACAAATTGCCAAATGGCATGATGGGGATGCTTGGGCTCGTTGGTCCCTTGCGCATGAACTACGAACGCAATATTGGACTCTTATCTGAAGCACGCAAATTAATCGAGGACGAATATGGAAAAACCGATGAAAAATAAAAAACCAAAATCATCTGAACTCGAGATTCAATGCGCAGAATATCTCGCGGGTTGGAAGCGCGCGCTCGCCGATTACGAGAATTTGAAAAAAGAGTTGTCTCTTCGTGAAACTGAAACGCGTCGCTATCTTGTCACCGATTTGGTTCAGAGTTTTCTGCCAGTCATCGACAACTTTGACGCAGCCGTTCGTCACACGCCCCCACTCGATGCACTGCCACCCGAAAGCAAAAAGACGCTCGAGAATTGGCTCCAGGGCGTGGTCTACATCCAAAAGCAATTTGCAGATTCACTCGCATCAATTGGAGTTGAGCGCATGAAAACAATCGGCGAAGCGTTCAATCCGGAATTTCATGAGGCCGGAGGAACAAAACATGAGGAGGGGAAAGCATTAAACGAAATTTTGGAGGAAGTTCAAACCGGATACGCAATCGCAGGACGTGTGATTCGTCCGGCAAAAGTAATCATTAATGAATAATCTATGTCTAAAATTCTAGGAATTGATTTGGGAACAACAAATTCAGCCATGGCCATCATTGAAGGCGGGCAACCACGCATCATTGAAAATAAAGAAGGGAATCGCACCACGCCATCCATTATTGCGATTGCAAAAAATGGCGAGCGATTGGTTGGCATGCCTGCAAAGCGACAATCCATTACGAATCCCGTTGATACGCTTTATTCCATCAAGCGCTTGATTGGACGACGTTTTACCGATCCAGAAGTTCAGCGCGATCGTGAAAATATGTCGTATAAAATTGTTCAGCGTGGCGAGGGTGTTGGAATTATGATGGGTGGAAAAGAATATACGCCACAAGAAATTGGTGCCATGGTGCTGGGCAAAATGAAAGCCGATGCTGAAGAGCGTTTGGGCGGGCCTGTCACCGAAGCTGTGATTACGGTGCCAGCGTATTTTGACGATGCGCAACGCCAAGCGACAAAAGACGCAGGTGAAATTGCAGGTTTGAAAGTCAGTCGAATCATCAATGAGCCAACAGCTGCAGCGCTTGCCTACGGATTTGATAAAAAAGCAGGTCAGCAAATTTTGGTCTACGATTTGGGTGGCGGAACATTCGATGTTTCGGTCCTTGATGTTTCCGACAATACGGTCGAGGTGCTTTCGACAAATGGGGACACACATCTTGGCGGAGATGATTTTGATAAAATCATCATCGACTGGATTCTCTCGGAGTTCAAAAAACTCGAAGGCGTTGATTTGAAGGGCGATGCGCTTGCCATGCAACGCATCAAAGACGCAGCTGAGCGCGCCAAGATTGAACTCTCAACCGCGCAAGAAACCGAAATCAATCAGCCATTTATTACGTCGGGCGCAGAAGGGCCAAAACATTTAGTAATGAAAATGACACGATCAAAACTCGAAGAACTCGTTGCTCCTCTTATTGAGAAAACCATGGGACCGGTCGCAAAAGCACTCGAAGACGCAAAGATGTCAAAAGGCGACATTGAAGAAATTGTGATGGTGGGTGGAATGACACGCATGCCACTCGTGCAGAAAAAAGTGGAGGATTACTTTGGCAAGCGTCCAAATATTTCCGTGAATCCTGATGAAGTTGTGGCTGTTGGTGCTGCCATTCAAGGCGGAGTGCTTGCCGGCGACGTCAAAGATGTTTTACTTTTGGACGTCACACCACTTTCCTTGGGTATTGAAACCATGGGTGGAGTCATGACAAAACTCATTGAGCGCAACACAACGATTCCAACGTCAAAGAGCCAGGTGTTTTCTACAGCGTCAGATAGTCAGCCATCGGTTGATATTAAAGTCTTCCAGGGCGAGCGCCCAATGGCTTTGGACAATAAGATGCTTGGGCAATTCTCGCTCACGGGGATTCCTCCAGCGCCACGTGGCGTGCCACAAATTGAGGTGTCGTTTGATATTGATGCAAACGGAATTTTGAATGTGAAGGCAAAAGACAAAGGAACAAATAAAGAGCAGACGATCACGATCACGGCAAGCTCTGGCCTTTCCAAAGACGACATCGAAAAAATGAAACACGATGCGGAAGCGCATGCCGATGAAGACAAGAAAAAACAAGAAATTATCGAGACACGAAACATCGCCGATACACTTGTCTACACCACGGAGAAGATGCTGACCGACTACAAGAGTAAAATGAAAGAAGAGGACGCAAAAGAAGTGCAAGAGAAACTTGATGCGCTCAAGAAAGTAAAAGACGGCGAAGACGTCACAGCCATCAAGACGGCGTCAGAAGAACTTTCCAAAGTCGCGCAAAAGATTGGCGCCTCGATGTATCAACAGCCAGCGCAGGGCGCAGAGGCACCAGCTGACGAAAAGCCAGCGGAACCTGGTACGAAAGATGCGGATTTTGAGGAAGTGAAGAAAGACGAAGAGAAAAAATAATATGAAAATTCGAAATTTGTTCAAGTTCGCGGCGCGTGGGGGACTCGGGGTTGCCTCAACCGTGCTTTCGATTCTTTCCATTCCGCAGGTTCGGGATTTCCTTTGGAACAAGGTGCTCAATAAAGGAAAATCCAAGATTGTGGATGTGCAGGCCAAGGTGGTGCAGGAAGAAAAGAAGGGATGGTTTTAATTCCGTATAGGGCAGGTCACAGACCTGCCCGTACATGATTCGATTCTGTAGGGGCGGGTCTGCGACCCGCCCGAGGCAATAATTTTGTATGGGCAAAGATTATTATAAAATTTTAGGAGTTGAAAAAAGCGCCACCAAAGAAGAGGTGAAGCGCGCGTTTCGAAAACTCGCCCATGAACATCACCCCGATAAAGGCGGAAACGAAGAAAAATTCAAAGAAGTGAACGAAGCCTACCAGGTGCTTGGCGACGAAAAGAAGCGCGAGCAATACGATCAGTACGGCACCACCTTCGATCAAGCAGGTGGTGGAGGATTTGGCAATTTCAATGATTTCTACTCGAACATGAATTTCGAAGATCTCGGCGATTTGTTTGGGAATATGTTTGGCGGTGGTGGTGGACGAGGGCGCCAGAATCGCGGGCAAGATATTTTAGTGGATGTGGAGCTCTCGTTTAAGGAATCGATTTTTGGCGTTGAAAAAGAACTGTCCCTCACAAAAAATCAAGCATGTGAACGCTGTGGCGGAACCGGTGGTGAGCCTGGCACAAAAATGAAAACGTGCGACGACTGCAAGGGCTCGGGCATGCGTATCGTCACGCAGCGCACCATGTTTGGAAATATTCAATCGCGTACAACCTGCGCTTCGTGTGGCGGAAAC
This sequence comes from Patescibacteria group bacterium, assembly GCA_041666205.1. Taxonomy (GTDB): domain Bacteria; phylum Patescibacteriota; class Patescibacteriia; order UBA9934; family UBA9934; genus JBAYHI01. The sequence goes on along the minus strand of JBAYHI010000002.1, from coordinate 89,080 downwards.
GGCGAAACGCCAGAAAATAAATGCACCACATGCAATGGCACGGGCACCGAATATAAACGCTCCACGCTGCGTGTGAATATTCCGGCGGGCGTTGAGGACGGAAATCGCATTCGTGTGCGTGGCCAAGGCGAGAGCATGGGCTCGGCTGGCGGAAACGGCGACCTCTATTTGCAATTGCGCGTGCAAGCCGATAAACGCTTCGAGCGTCAGGGCGACACGATTTATTCGGTAAAACGAATCGGATTTACACAAGCCGCGCTTGGCGACGATGTGATGGTTGAGACTGTTGACGGGAGCGTAAAGGTGAAAGTTCCAGCTGGCACCCAGCCGGGCGATAAATTACGTTTGCGCGGGAAAGGCGTGCCATCGGGTCGAAGTCGGGGCGACCACATTGTGATTGTGCAACTCGTCACACCAAAGAAGTTGGATCGCAATGAACGAAAAATTTTAGAAGAACTCAATTTGCGTGAGGTCTAGCTGTGCGTCTGCAGGAGGTTTGGTATAATGGAGGCATGACATGGGACATTTGGGCTATTTGGAATCAACTCTCGCTTGAATCCATTGATTGGTGGGTTGCAGCCGCAACGATTGGGATTGTTTTTTTGTTTTTATTTACGATCGGTCGGGACTTTTCCGTTACGTTCATGATCTCCATTTATTTGGCGCTTGCCAGCATGACGCTTATTCCGTTTTTGCGGGATCTTGATTTACAGGTTGGCCTTGAGGATTATTGGGTGAAGATTATCTTATTTGGCGTGCTCGTGCTTCTGTTTTTTTGGTTTCAGGTGCGCAATGAATTTTTCGAGCCCTATACGGTTCCGACCGGCGGGGAAGTGATCGTCTTCATCATCGTGATTTCCGGCATGCTTTTATATACGGTCGGCACCATGCTCCCTGACATGATTTTGCTAGAGGTTTCGCCCATCATGAAAACGCTCTTTATTGAAGAGCCAGCGTCAAATATTTGGTTCACGCTCCCACTTCTCACCATGCTTTTTTTGCGCGGAAAAACATAGAGCACAAATCGGGCTTCGGCCCTTTTTTGTTTGACAGACGTCCTGCTTCCTCCTAGCATAAACATGCCATCGTGGAGGGTATTATGGTGTCCTTGGAAACGCTCTACGTCGGAATCGGTGCGCCCAAGGCGTGCCGGAGGATCGGATTGATCGTCTCGATCATCATCTACCTGTCCTGTATCCTGTTTGGAGAGTACTTCATCATTTTCGCGATCGCCGCGCACGTGCTGGCGGGGGCGATTGCCTGGGAGATCGACTACAGCGACTACAAGAAGATCGACGATCAATACTTGCGGAGCATTCTGTCGCCCAGGCAGCGATTCATGCTGCATACCAAGGATTTCATTGTCTGCGTTTCGCAAGGGGTGTTCGCGCCCCTCGTCTTCGCCTGGCTCATCTACAAGGAGCATCGGGCGACCTATATCCCCCCAGGGCGCTAAGGCCCGGGGGTTTCCCGTATATGGCGGTTTTTGCAATGGATCGGTATAATGCCGTCGTATGGAAATCAATCTTTGGAATTCACTTACCCGAAAAAAAGAAAAATTTGAGCCCATCCACGAAGGGAAAGTGGGGATGTATAGCTGTGGCCCCACCGTGTATCAGCGCGCATCGATTGGAAATTTTCGATCGTATATTTTTTCCGATCTGTTGCGTCGCTGTTTCGAGTTTAATGGCTACGAGGTGGCACAAGTTGTAAACATCACCGACGTCGGGCATTTAACGGACGACGCATCTGAAGGCGAAGATAAACTCGAAAAATCTGCGCGAGAAATGGAAAAATCTGCTTGGGATATTGCGGCAGAATATACCGAGCTGTTTAAAAAAGACATGGAGCGCTTGAATATCGAGACGCCAATTAAGATGCCAAAAGCAACCGATCATATTGACGAGCAAATCCAATTTATTGAAGCCATTGAAAAAGCCGGGTTTGCGTATACGATTTCCGACGGCGTGTATTTTGATACGAGCAAACTTTCAACCTACGGTGATTTAGCTGGTCAAAAACTTGAAGATAAGGAAGAGGGTGCGCGTGTTTCTCGCAATGCGGAAAAAAAGAATCCAACGGATTTTGCACTTTGGAAGTTTTCTCGTCCGGAAGAACATCGCCAAATGGAGTGGCAAGCGCCTTGGGGCATGGGGTTCCCGGGTTGGCATATTGAATGCTCGGCCATGAGCGAAAAATATCTCGATGTTCCGTTTGATATTCACACCGGCGGGATCGATCATATTCCCGTGCACCACACCAATGAAATTGCCCAAACCGAAGCTGCACGTGGCGTGAATCCTGCGCATTATTGGATGCACAATGCATTCCTCCTCATCGACGGAGGGAAAATGTCCAAGTCGCTTCACAATACGTATTCTGTGGATGATTTGGTTGAAAAAGGATTTGAGCCATTGGCCCTGCGTTATTTCTTTTTAGGTGCGCATTATCGTGTACAACAGAATTTCACCTGGGAAGCACTCGAAGCGTCTCAACACGCGATCGAGAATTTACGCACCATGGTACGCGACTGGGATAAACCCGGGAAACCTGATGTTGCAACCATGGATGCGTTTATTACTGCTGTGAATGACGATCTGGACATGCCAAAAGCACTCGCAATTGTTTGGGAGATGACGCACAACGATACGATCCCAAGTGAGAAAAAATCCGCAACGCTTGTGAAATGCGATGAAGTCTTGGGATTGTCCCTTGGGGATTATATTGCGAAACCGATTGAAGTTCCCGAATCCATCAAAGACTTATTGCGACAACGTGATCGCGCGCGCGAGAAAAAAGATTTTGAAACGTCAGACAAGTTGCGCGACGAAATTTTCGCGCAGGGATTTACCGTGGAAGATACCGCGGGTGGACAAGTCGTCCACGAAGCCAAGCCGTGATACAATAAGGTCAATATGACCGACATGACGGAGAAAAAAGATCTCACCCCGCTTCCCGAAGGTGGAGAGGAGCTATTTGAGGTTCCAGAACTCAGTACCGAGACGGGACCCAGTGCAGAAGCACCAGAAGTGCAATCAGAACCGCAAGAACCTGTGCAAGAAAAACCTGCCGAAGTTCCGCAGGTTGCTCCACAACTTCCGGTTGCAACACTTCCACCCAAGGATTTGCTCGTAAAAGATATTGAAGAAATTCTATCGTCTGACCTCACGGATATGTATTTGTCGCTCCCCGACGATCGCAAGGCGGCATTTCGCGCAAAAGGTGAGGAAGTTGCACAAACCATCCACGTCATGATGATTCAAGGCAAGATGCAGGTGCAAAAAGTATTGAAACTCATTATTGAATGGCTTCAGTTAATTCCTGGGGTCAATAAATTTTTCTTAGAGCAGGAAGCGAAAATTAAAACCGACACGATTATGGAGCGTTTCGAACAAGAAACGCATCGTGTTGATAATGCGCTTGTATGAACGTATTTGGATTAGGTGAAATTGATACGCTCTTGAGCCTTGTACTTCTGTTTGTTGTATTGGGCGGGCTTCTCGTGGCATTTTTATGGGGGCTTCGTGCAATTTTGCACAGTCAACCTCCCATGCAAAACGGCAAAAATAAGCACGTCACCCTTATGGTGACCGTGCCAAAGTTTATTTCCGAAGAGGAAGCAAAAAGCGATGGGGGAACGCAAAAATTACAAGAGCGTATTTCGATTGCTGAAACGTTTTATGCGGCAATCGGGGGATTGCCAACGCAAAAAGGATTGCATGCGTGGCTCTTTGGGCGAACCGATCAGATCGCGCTCGAAATGGTGGCGCATCAAAAACTCATCACGTTTTACCTCACGGTGCCGGAATATTTGCAGCAATTTGTAGAGCAACAACTCAATGCCCAATATCCCGATGCCATGGCTCAACCCGTGCCAGATTATAATATTTTTCATCCAACCGGCACGATTTTGGGAGGCTATGTTACTCTCAAAAAAGAAGCCGTGCTCCCAATCAAGACGTATAAGGAATCAGAATCTGATCCATTGAATGGTCTGACAAATGCGCTCTCTAAAGTCTCCGAAGGCGATGGCATGGCTGTGCAATATATTGTGCGTCCTGCTGGATCGGGGTGGCGATCGACTGGTCAAAAGATTGCAACGAACATGCACAAGGGCATGAGCTATAAAGAAGCAAAAGGCGGTTCAAAAGAAGGCGGAGGATGGCTATCGCTCGCTTGGGGAAAAGCCCCGAAAAAACCTGAGGAATTACAGCAACAACCGCAAGTGCGCCAAATGTCGCAAGGGGAGCAGGAAATGGTGAAACGCATTGAAAACAAAATCAGTAAGGCGGGAATGGAAGTGAATATCCGTCTTATTTCTTCCTCGCAAAGTGCTGATATGGCGCAAGCAAACCTCAACCAAATTTTGCAGGCGTTTGCGCAATACAATATTTATGAATTCGGGAATGCATTTGCAAAAGCGATTCCATCGCAAAAAGCAAAACTCATTCGCAGTTTTATCTTCCGTCATTTCAGTGAGAAGCATCGCTGTATTTTGAATACCGAAGAAATGGCAAGCTTGTGGCATTTACCACTCCCAACAACCGAAACGCCAACGATTCGTTGGATGCTTGCACGTGTGGCTCCGGCGCCAGCCGGCATGCCAACCGAAGGGCTGCATTTGGGTCACAATGATTATCGTGGGAAGCGCACGGAAATTTTTATCAAGGAAAAAGATCGTCAGCGCCATGCATATCTCATTGGAAAAACCGGTTCGGGGAAATCGTGGTTTTTGCGCTATATGGCCGTGCAGGATATCCGTGCGGGCAAAGGCGTTTGCGTAATCGATCCACACGGCGATTTGGTGGACGATATTTTGGGCACGATTCCAAAAGAGCGTATTGACGACGTGATTTATTTTTGTCCGTCCGACACCGATCGCCCGATGGGTCTTAATATGCTCGAGGCACCCAATGAGAGCATGAAAGATTTTGCTGTGCAGGAAATGATCTCGATTTTCTACATGTTATTCCCGCCAGAAATGATCGGCCCAATGTTTGAGCACAGCATGCGCAATTATATGCTCACGCTCATGGCGGATCAGAATGATTTGGGAACCATTGCCGAAATCCCGCGGATGATTGCAGACGACGCCTTCCAGGCAAAATGGGTTGCTAAAGTGACTGATCCGGTTGTGCAGAGTTTTTGGAAAGATGAAATGGCCAAGACGTCGGATTATCACAAGTCGGAAATGATGGGGTACTTGGTTTCGAAAGTTGGGCGATTTGTGGAAAACGAAATGATTCGAAATATCATTGGGCAATCAAAATCTGCGTTTGATTTCCGACAGATCATGGACGAAGGAAAGATTTTGCTTGTGAACTTGTCAAAAGGAAAAACAGGTGAGGTGAACGCAAACTTGCTCGGGCTCATCATGGTTGCAAAATTGCAGATGGCCGCGTTTTCGCGTGCGGAACTCCCAGAAGATCAGCGTCGTGATTTCTTCCTCTATATCGATGAGTTCCAAAACTTTATTACGCCCTCAATTGCCACGATTTTGTCTGAGGCTCGAAAGTATCGCTTGAACCTCACGCTTGCGCACCAGTACATGGGCCAGCTCGTGAAAAATAACGATACGCAAATTCGCGATGCCGTGCTAGGAAACGTCGGGAATATGTTTGTGGCGCGTATTGGTCCGGAAGATGCAGAGGTATTTACGAAAGTATTTGAGCCAACCTTTGGTGCGTATGATTTGATGAATACGGATAATTACACCTGGAATGCAAAAATCGTCGTGGACATGGCACAGTTGAAACCATTCACGCTCAAAGTTGGCACGCCTGATCAGCCAAATCCAAAACTTGCGGAAGCGCTCAAGGAAATGTCGCGCCTCAAATACGGCAAGTCAAAAGAAATTGTGGAAAAAGAAATTGCTCTGCGATCGGGTATTGGCGCGGGTGTGCCAAATGCGGCACCCATTCCTGCATCCGAAATTCCACCGAGTCGATAAATTGGTAGGGGCAGACCCATGTGTCTGCCCGTTTTGTTTTTTAAATAAATATGCCCGCCGGACCTCAAGGGGTACGGCGAGCGAGGGAACGAGAGCGCGTATGTCACTCGTCGATGAGTTGACGTGGCACTGCTCCGAAGATGAGGCCGAGAACAACGACGACGAGTGCCAAGTAGAAGACCCATTCGCCGTGGTTGATGAATCCAGGAATCTCGTGCAGAAACGACATTGACGCCTCCAAAATCCACCCTGATTGTATCGAAAATTGCGAAAAAGTCAATGTTTTGCACTAAACAAACAAGCCCGCCGACCACGAGGTGGTTGGCGGACCTAGGCGGACGAACTGCACGGGTTACCTGCTCCTGAAGAGGTAAAACGTGCAGAAGCCGGCGACAGCGAGTGCGATGACAAAGAAGACGGTGACCACCACGAGCATGGGGTCGCCCGCAATGAAATTCAGTAGTTCCGAGATGTGCATGGACGTCTCCGTAGGTGGGATTTTGGGGGAGTGCTGAGGAACTGACCCTATTTTGAGGACAATGTGCTTCTTTTGTCAATCTCGGTAGATAAGGGTAAAATGCCGGGTACTATGGCACATGAAGCAGTCTATCGAAAATACCGTCCAGCAGTTTTTGCAGACGTGACCGGTCAAGATTTTATAAAAAACACAATCCAGAATGAGATTAAGCTTGGGCGCATCGCGCATGCCTATCTTTTTTCTGGACCGCGAGGAATTGGAAAAACCACGCTTGCGCGACTTTTAGCTAAAGCCGTGAATTGTTCGGATCGCAAAGAAGGGGAATATGAGCCGTGCAATGCGTGTCAGCACTGTGTGGATTTTCAAGCTGGCCGAGCGCTCGACGTGATTGAAATCGACGCAGCAACAAATACGGGGGTGGATAGTGTTCGCGAGAACATCATCGAGGCGGTCCGGTTTGCTCCTACGGCTGGAAAATACAAAGTGTTCATCATCGATGAAGTTCACATGCTCTCCACCTCGTCGTTTAATGCGCTTTTGAAAACGCTCGAGGAGCCACCAGCGCATGCAATTTTCATCCTCGCTACAACGGAAATGCACAAGATTCCGGAAACCATTCTTTCGCGTTGTCAGCGATTTGATTTTCATCGCATCGGACCCGTGGAGATGATTGCGCGCATGAAAGAGATTCTTAGCAAAGAAGAGGTTGAGGTTGACGATGAAGTGCTGCATGCGATTGCACGTGCAAGCGAAGGCGCTATGCGCGACGCAGAAAGCTTGCTCGGGCAAGTGCTCGCTCTTGGTGAGAAAAAGATCACCAAAGAAATGGGCGCGCTTGTGATTCCAATGGGGTGCATTGAATCCGCGTCACGAACAATTGAAGCGCTTGGCAATCGTGATGCAAAAGGCGCAGTCGAGGAGCTTCACGCATTCACGTCGCAAGGCGGCGTACCGGGTCACCTGCTCGATGAAGTGGTGGAGTTTTGTCGTATGACTCTATTTGAACTCATTGGTGCGCCACACGAAGATCGCTATCCCGAGGCCACGATGACGCAAATTCGAGGACTCACCAAAAAGATGAACGAATCCGCCTGTCTCAAACTTTTAGATTTACTTCTTCAGGCAAAAGCGCGCCCGGCAACAGATCCATTTCCAGAATTGCCACTCGAAATTGCATTTGTGTTGTTCTGCGCGGCAGAGGCACCTGTGCAAAAAATAGTCGTGCAAGAAGCGCCAAAGCAAGCCGTCCAGGTGGCACAACCAGCGCCTGTGATTGAGCAGGAAGAAGATTTGGTTTTTGATATGGAACCAAATCCAGCACTACTCAAAACGATTCCTATTCAAAAAGGCATGCCAGAGAAAAAAGCCGAGCTCGTGATGACGCCAGATAGAAAGGCAGAGTTTACGCTCGAGGAAATCCAGGGGAAGTGGGGACGATGCTGTGAAGCCGTGGGATCGCGTAATATTGCGCTCCCAATGGCGCTTAACGAATCAAAACCAGAAAAGTTTGATGAAGCTGGGAAACTTTGTATTCGCTTTGCGCGCGAGTTTCATTTTGAAACCATGAATAAGCCGGGGAATTTGAAGATACTCACGGAATCAATTGCTGAGGTGATGCAATCTCCAGTGGTGCTCACACTCGTTTATTCCAAACCTCCGGAAGAAAATATGGATGAATTGGCTCAGGCGTTTGGGGGGAAAGTCGTATAGGTGCATTGACAAAGGCAAGAAAAATCGGTATTGTCTTGGCACATTGATCCCGGATCGTCTAAGGGCAGGACACCAGGTTTTGGTCCTGGGAATCGGGGTTCGAATCCCTGTCCGGGAACCACCCCTCGTCGCTCCAGCAAAGCTGGAGCTATGAGGGGTTGTTTTGTATCAGGGATTCGAACCAAGCGAGCGTGTCGCCAATTCGGCGAGCGCGACATAATCCCTGTCCGGGAACGCGGAATTGCTGAATACTCTTGATTTTTCCGCTGGAATTCGCTATTCTTGCCCGCATGGAATCACAAAAACAACGCGTTTTACTTGGAATGAGCGGTGGGGTCGACTCGAGCGTCGCGGCGGTTTTGTTATTGGAGGCTGGATATGAAGTTGTGGGTGCGTTCATGAAAAACTGGAGCAATGGGACCGATTCAACCGAATGCGATTGGCACGAGGAACGCCGCGACGCTCTGCGCGTTGCCGCCGAGCTCGGAATTGAGCTTCACACATTTGATTTCGAAAAAGAATATCGCGCCGAAGTGTTTGAGTACATGATCGCCGAGTATCAGGCCGGTCGCACCCCAAACCCCGACGTGCTTTGCAATAAGTACATGAAGTTTGGCTACTTGCTGGGTGAGGCAAAAAAACTCAACTGCGAATTCATTGCGACCGGCCACTATGCGCGCCTCGTGCGCGACGCAGGCGGCAACGCGCACCTGCTTGCAGGAGTCGACCCCACAAAAGACCAAAGTTATTTTTTGTGTCAGCTCACGCAAGATCAACTTGCGCATTGTCTTTTCCCGGTTGGCGATTTGCTGAAGTCTCGCGTGCGCGAAATTGCTCGCGAGCATAACTTGGCTGTCGCGGAGAAAAAAGATAGCCAAGGCATTTGTTTTATTGGAAAAGTGTCGCTAACGGATTTTTTGAAAACACGCATTCCTCCACAGGTTGGCAATATCGTTACGCCCACAGGAGAAATTGTTGGCACACATCAAGGATTTGCGTATTACACCATTGGTCAGCGCGAAGGCCTTGGGGTTGGTGGGGGCGAGCCCATGTTTGTGGTTGAGATTCGTCCGAGCACAAACGAAATTGTTGTTGCGCGCGAGGGGGACGCGGCGCTGTTTGCGTCATCTGCCAGCGCCATCAACCTCTCCGAGACGAATGTGGGAGCGCTGCGCATTGGCGAGCCCCTCTTGGCGCGTTTGCGTTACCGTCAGCCACTTATTGCTTGCACCATCGAGTCGCTCGAGCCGGAAGTTGTTATTCGATTCGATGAGGCTCAACGCGCTGTGGCGCCAGGTCAATTCATTGCATTTTACGATTTAAAAGGAGAGGAACTTCTGGGTTCGGCTGTTATCGACAAGGCGCTCCACAATAAGGTAGCATAGCGCTATGGATCAAAATCGCATTCGAAATTTTTGCATTATCGCGCACATCGACCATGGGAAATCCACCTTGGCCGATCGTTTGCTTGAAAAGACCGGCACCGTGCAGCGACGCGAAATGCAAGAGCAACTTTTGGACTCCATGGATTTGGAGCGCGAGCGCGGAATTACCATCAAGCTCACACCGGTTCGCATGAAGCATAAAAAAGACGGTGTCGAATATGTGCTCAATTTGATTGATACGCCTGGGCACGTGGATTTTACCTACGAAGTTTCCCGATCACTCGCTGCCGTTGAAGGTGCGGTGCTTTTGGTTGATGCAACGCAAGGCGTTCAAGCACAAACGATTGGAAATTTATATTTGGCAATTGAGCAAGGTTTGGAAATTATTCCGGTGCTCAATAAAATCGATCTTCCTGCGGCCGATGTGCCAACGCGCATGAAAGAACTCATTGGCCTCATTGGGTGCAAAGAAGAAGAGGTGATTTGTGTGTCTGCAAAAACCGGTGAGCACGTGGAAGATGTGCTCGACGCCGTGATTGATCGTATTCCTGCGCCAAAAGGCGATGCGCATGCGCCACTTCGCGGTTTGATTTTTGATTCGCAATACGACGATTATCGTGGCGTAGTTGCTTACGTTCGTGTCTTTGACGGTGCGCTCTCGAAGCGATCGTTCATTCGCATGCTCAATACCAAAGCGGAATCCGAAGTCTTAGAAGTGGGTGCGCTCAATCCAAAACATTTTCCAGAAGAAACGCTCACAACCGGTCAGATTGGCTATGTGGTCACGGGATTTAAAGATATCGCCGCGTGTCGCGTTGGTGACACGGTTACGCTCCAGGGCGCACAGGTTTTGCCACTGGCGGGATACCGCGAAGTTGTGCCAATGGTCTTTGCTGGGATTTTCCCAACGGATGGAGGCACCTATTCGGCATTGCGCGATGCCATGGAAAAACTCAAACTCAATGACGCTGCGCTTTCGTATGATCCAGAACATAGTCCTGCGCTTGGTTACGGTTTCCGTTGCGGGCTTCTTGGTTTACTCCACCTTGAGATTTTAAAAGAGCGTCTCGAGCGCGAGTTTGGGCTTGAGCTCATCGTGACCACGCCGTCGGTTGCCTATCACATTGTGCGTACCGGTCACTCGGAGTCAGAAGTTATTAAAAGTCCGATTGAACTTCCAGATCCGTCGCATTTGGAGCGCATTGAGGAACCGTGGGCACATGTCGATATCATCACGCCAGCGGACTACATTGGAAATATCATGACCTTTGTGCAAGAGCGTCGTGGCATCTACAAGACAACGGAATTCCTTTCTGAAGGTCGCGCGATTTTGCGCTACGAGATTCCGCTTTCATCGCTTATTGTGGATTTTCATGATCGCCTCAAGAGTATTACCAGTGGATTTGGGTCCATGGACTACGAGGTGTTTGAATATCGCCAAGCCGATATTGTGCGCTTGGATATTTTGGTTGCCGATGAAGAAGTCGAAGCACTGGCGACGTTTGCGTATCGCGATGACGCAGAAAAAATCGGGCGAAGAATTGTGGAGTCCTTGAAGAACTCAATCCCGAAAGTGCAATTCGTTATCAAATTACAGGCAGCGATTGGTGGTCATATTGTCGCGGCTGATCGTATTACTGCGCTTCGAAAAGATGTGACCGCAAAACTCTACGGTGGCGACGTCACGCGAAAAAATAAATTGCTCGAGAAGCAAAAGAAAGGGAAAAAGAAAATGCTCGAAATGGGCAAAGGGAAGGTTCACATTCCAAGTGAAGCGTATTTACAAGTTCTCAAACGTTCGTAATATTTGTTTCTATGTCAAAAGAACAATGTCACTGTCATCATATGGGTAAAAATTGTGGCGGAGGAGCTGTATACGGCCTCGGGTTCATTGGCGCTGCAATTTATTTCATTTCAACTGCCACAACATTCTGGCTTGGTGTATTAGGATTTTTGAAAGCCATTGTTTGGCCTGCATTCATGGTTTTTGAGGTCTTGAAATATCTCGGGATGTAATTTAGGTGGCGTTAGCTCAGCTGGATAGAGTGTCAGCTTCCGAAGCTGAAGGTTGTGGGTTCAAATCCCACACGCCACACCAGGTTATTTCTATTTCGTCATCCTGAGGCCGAATGCCGAATGGATCTCAAGATAATTATCGAGAGATTCTTCGCTGCGCTCAGAATGACGAAAAAGATGAGCAACAAACTTATTCCTTTCTGCCGTCATCCTGAACGAAGTGAAGGATCCCAAGATATGCGTGAGTTCTTCGTCTATATTCTGACAAATCCAGCTCATACGGTTTTATATACGGGCGTCACAAATAGTTTATTCCGTCGGATTCAGGAGCATAAAGCGAAAAAGATTCCTGGATTCACGCAAAAATACAATGTAACGAAGCTCGTTTATTTTGACTCTTGCGGAAATCCGACGACTGCCATTGAGGAAGAAAAAAGAATAAAAGGATGGAAACGACAAAAGAAGATTGAACTTATCAACTCACAGAATCCTGATTGGAAAGACCTATTTGAAGAATTGTCGTGAGATCCTTCGCTATCGCTCAGGATGACGGAAATGGAAAATAATAAAACAGGGAACGAAATAGTATGAAGCTCTTCATTTGGGATTTTCATGGGACGCTTGAGACTGGCAATGAACGGTCGGTTGTTGAGGCGAGCAATCTCATCTTGGAGCAAAACGGATATGCGGAGCGCCTGACGGAAGACATGTGTCAGGCGATGTATGGCAAAAAATGGTTTGAATTATTTTCTTCTCTCTTGCCCGAGGCGTCGCATGAACAAACAGTCACTCTTCAGGAACAATGTTTTACGTTTCTGCATGCGCACCCGGAAATTCTTGCCAAAAATATTCGTCTTGTTGACAGTGCGCTCGAGGTTCTAGAAACCATCAAATAAAAGCACAATCAGATTTTGGTTTCAAATACAAAACAAAAATCTCTTAAGCTATTTGCCGAACTCACGCATCTTCTTCATATCTTCCCTGAAGAAAAACTCTTTGGCGCTGATGCACATTTAGGAAAAGGCACAAAACGTGAACTGGTTGATGCATTTTTGCAGAAAAATTCATTTAACGAACTGATTGTGATCGGAGATTCGCCGGGCGATATGGAACTCGGAAACGCTATTGGTGCAACAACATTTTTGTATACGCATCCGGGCTTGGAGTTCAAAGAATGCAAATCGCATTATAAAACGCATGATTTGCGGGATGTATTGCAGGCCATCTAGTGCCAGCAGTATGATGAATTCACTATGATCATCGGCTTGGACTACATTGGAATCTGCACCGCATTTGTTTGCCATGATGGAAGGGGAAACATGCTTCTACATAAACGGAGCTGTAAGTGTCGCGATGAACATGGAGCGTGGGATCATGGGGGCGGGAAATTGGAGTTTGGTGTGACATTGGAAGAAAATGTCCTACGCGAAGTGATGGAAGAATATGGATGTCGTGGAGAGATCCACGGCTGTTTGCCTGCGCATGATGTTTTCCGAGTCCAAAATGGAAAAAAGACGCACTGGTTGTCGATTACCTATTTCGTCAAAGTAGATCCGAGCGAAGTCAAAATCAACGAGCCGGAAAAAATAGACGAACTTGGCTGGTTCACGCTTGGCACGCTCCCAGAGCCACTACACCAAGGATTCCGAAAAGCGCTGGTGCTGTATAGAAATGAATTTGAAAAATATCTTCACCCATAAATCGAGCAAACGCTCGATTTTGAGTTTGATGGGTCTTATGGTAAATTCACTGCGCATTTGAACGAACCAACTTCACGGAGTTCACATGAGCCTTCCGCCAAAGCTTGTTTGTGCACACCTGGGTTTGGATATTTGTCCGGGCGATACGTTTTATATTGCATGCCTGGAAGATGGCAGGCGGTTTGTTCTTAGCCTCACCGCAGTCGTGCGGGGAATGCCTAAGGGGAAGCGGCTCTACGAGCGTTGCCCAGACGAACCGCATGTCGACATGTACTTTGGAGTGACGCGACGTTCGAACATGGATGGGTATGAGCTTGGCATGTTCAACTTCGCAATCCACCCCGTGGACCTCCAGCCACAACTTCGGCAACTCCTCAAGCCGTGAGTTCTCCCACCCCCGTCGCCCCCCTGCGATCATCTCGACTCCGCCTGGGGGTTTGCTGTTTTTTTGCACAGACGAGAGCAGGTTGATAGAATGGGCTCAATCTATGGATAAGAAAAAAGAACAACTAAACCGTCGTATTTGGGCCGTTGTGGCGCTTATTTGTATTTTCACCATGGTCTTTGCCATGTTTGCCTAGCATGCAATACGCCTGGAACATTCAGTCGGAGGATCCTCCTTCTATTTTTGAGGCAATCCTTAAGAATCGCGGAATTCCACTCGAATCGCTCGAGGATTTTTTGGCACCAAATTGGGAACATCATGTGGAGTCTCCATGGCACTTCACACGCATGCGCGAGGCGGTTGATCGAATCTTTTCGGCGCTTCAACAGAACCAACTCATCCAAATTCACGGCGACTACGATGCTGACGGGGTTTGTGGATCAAGTTTGCTGACGGTTGCAATTCGTGAACTTGCCGTAGCGATGAACGTGGTGCCACGACTTTCGGTCTATTTGCCTGATCGAGAGAAAGACGGTTATGGCGTTGCCATGCACACAGTTGAATCATTTGGGAAAAATCACGTGAATCTTTTGATTACGGTTGATTGTGGAATTGCCACGCCAAAAGAAATTGCTCGCGCAAAGGAGCTCGGGATTGATACGATTGTGTGCGATCACCATCAGCTTGGGGATGAACTTCCGCAAGCAATTCTCATCCATCCGCTGGTGCCGGGGGAAACGTATGAAAATAAATTTCTGTGCGGAACGGGCGTGGCATGGAAACTTGCCGTTGCCTTATTTGAGGAAGCGCGCGTGAAAGGATTTACATTGGCTGAAGGTCGTGAAAAGTGGCTTCTGGATTTTGTGGCCGTGGCAACCGTGACGGACATGATGCCACTCCTTGGGGAAAATCGCGTGCTCGAGCATTATGGCTTGCAGGTGCTACGGAAAACGCGTCGCCCGGGATTTCAAATCATTGGCGAGCTTGCGCGTATTGATTTGCGATCAATCGATACCGAAGGCATTGGATTTCAAATCGGTCCACGGTTGAATGCTGCGGGGCGGTTGGCATCCGCCGAAATTGGGTACCGCGCCCTTGTTGCAGAAACGCGCGATGAGGCACGCATTTTTTGCGAAGAATTGGAACGCTTGAATCGCAATCGTCAAACGCTTACGTCTGCCATGTTTGAAGAAGCTCAACTGGCAATGGATGCGCAAAAAAACGCGCCGGTTTATGTGATTGTGAGTGAACATTGGAACCCGGGTATCATTGGCCTAATTGCCGGAAAAATCGTAAATCAAACTGGTCGGCCAGCATTTGTGATTACCAAATCCAACGGACAATATGTCGGGTCAGGTCGAGGTGCCGGCGGGCTCAATCTCGTGGAACTCATGCATGCAAAGCCGGAGTTATTTGTGAAATGTGGTGGACATCCGGAAGCGTGCGGTCTTACGTTGGCAACACAAGAGGGGATTGAAGCATTCAAAACTCATGCGCAAACATTTGCGGCCGCATTTTTTGGAGATCGAGAAATCAAATCAACACTTGCAATTGACGCCTCCATTCCATTTACGGCCATCTCGGATGCATTTTTGCTCGAGCTTGAACGTCTCGCTCCCTTTGGACAAAAAAATCCCAAGCCGATTTTTCACACGCGCGACGTTTCGATTCTCTCAACGCAAACCATTGGAAAAGACGGAAAACATTTGCGCCTGATGGTTTCGCATCTTGGAAGCGCCTGCTTTTCTGTGATCGGATTTGGCATGGCCGAACTTGGTGCGTTCTTGCGTCTTGGCGATAAAATCGAATTAGTGTACGAATTGCAATTTCACGAGTGGAATGGAAAAAAAGATATTCAGATGCGTCTCTTGGACTTTGACGTGCAAGGTTGATAGAATGTGCCCATATGAAATACGGTCGGATGTTTACCGATGGTGGAGCGCGTGGAAATCCAGGCCCCGCCGCATCAGCCGCAGTGATCTTTGAAGTGGATCGCGACGGGAATGTAAAAGACGAAGTCGCTAAAGTCACACGCTATCTAGGAATTGCCACAAATAATCAAGCCGAATATGAAGCGGTGATTATTGGGTTGCAAAAAGCGCGCGAATTTAATTTTGACATGATGGATGTGGTCATGGATTCTGAACTCATCGTGGAGCAAATGAACGGGAACTATAAGGTGCGCAACGAAGAACTTGCAAAAAAATTTCTCGAGGTCTATCGCCTCAAACAAGGTTTCCGTACCGTGACGTTCCGTCACGTGCGACGTGAACAGAATCGTCAGGCCGATATGCTTGTGAATAAAACCGTCGACGAAGCATTGGGCGGGTAAATCGTGCTATAATTGACGCATATGGGACTCTTCGGCAAAAAAGAATCACGATCGCCGGGCTTAATTGGCGTTGACGTTGGTGCGGGCGGGATCAAAGCCGTGGAGCTTATCCCGGAATCCGGAAAAGTACGGCTTGCCACATACGGATATTCGCAAATCAAAAATTTCGACACTTGGACCGGGTCGCTATTGGATGATCCAAAAAAAGGTGCGGAGATTTTACTTCGCATTCATAAAGAATCGGGCATGAAATCCATGCGCGCAAATGCGTCGCTTCCCAGCCAGCATGTTTTTCACGCCATTATCACGATCCCACAGCCAAAAGACGCCAAGGAAAATTTGAAGCCCATGATTGAAGCGCAGGTGCGCAAGCTCTTACCGCAACCAATTGAGAACATGATTTTGGATTCGCTCGTGATTGATAAGCAATTGCTTCCAAAACCAATTGTGGAAGATAAAAAGGCGCAAGCGCTAGCCCTCCCGCCGCCTCCGCAGGAATCCAAGCATATTCGTGTGTTGGTTTCTGGCGCGCCAAAAGAATTGGTGGGGAAGTATTTGGAAATTTTCAAATTAGCAAAAATTGAACTGGTCTCGCTTGAAACCGAGGCGTTTGCGCTTATTCGCTCGCTTATTGGCAACGATAAGGCGCGCGTCATGATTGTGGATATCGGTTACGAGCGCACCAATATCACGATTGTGTATGAGGGGATTCCGTATTTGCACCGCAGTATTAAAACAGGCGGCGGAGTAATTACGAGCATGCTTGCCAAACAAACCGGTGTCACCATGGCGGAAGCAGAACAAATGAAAGTTGATTTGGCGTCTGCAACAAATGCCGATGTTCCGCAAGTTCTTAAAGACGCCATGATGCCGATTCTGCACGAGATCCGATATTCACTAGAACTTTTTGGTGCGCAAGATTTTCACGAGCACAATACGGTTGAAAAAATCATTCTCACAGGCGGGTCAGCACGGCTCCCATACATTGATCCGTTCTTGACCGAGGCTCTCAATATCAACGTTTATATTGGCGACCCCTGGGCACGCATTGCGGTTCCTGCTGGTTTGCGACCAGTGCTCGATGAAATCGGGCCACGTTTTTCCGTTGCAGCTGGGCTTGCCATGAAACTCCTTCCGGAAAAGAAAGAAAAATAATATGGCGTCGCCCCTGTCGATTCTTCTTGTTTGCTGTGACCCGTATTTGGCCGGGCTCTATGGTCGGAAATTTGAGCGTGAGGGTTGGGTGGTGGAATGCATTGAGTCTGTCACGGAGGCAGAGGTGGTTGCCACGCGTATGCGACCACGGATTATTTTGCTTGAGAATGATTGCGTGGCAAATATCGCAGACGTGGTAAGGCGGTGGCGCTCCCTTCCCACGATTTATGCGACTAAGATTGTGATCCTCGCAAAATTTGGGGATGAACAAAAAATTCGTGAGGCGCGTGAAGCAGGTGCTGCGGATTATTTGATTCTCGGGCATTTTGTTCCACAGGAGGCTGTTGAAAAAATGAAAAAGCTTCTCGAATCGTGATATACTTTTTTTATGGAACTTGGAGGTATGAATAAACTCTACATTTTGCTCATCGTGCTCGCTATTGGGCTCTTGGGGCTTCTTTCTGTCTATTCCGTGATGTCTGCGCGCACAACCATGCGCGACGCGGTGCGACTTTCTGATGTGCGCCAAGTGCAAGCCGGGCTTGAGATTTATTTTCATGCCAATAGTGCGTACCCGATTGCAAGCGATCGTATGGCTCTAGGCACATCGGGTAGCTCGTGTTTACATGATGCGGGATTTTCAGGCACGTGTTCGGTTGGCACCGAGCCGGTTTATATTGAGCGTGTGAGTTTGCCCCCAACCGCTGGTCTCAACTCAAAATCGTCGTGTGGCAGCGAATCAAATGCGTATTGCTACGGTTCTCCGGGGTCAGCCTATTCCATTCAGTTTGAGCTTGAACGATCGCAACCGCTTCTGAATTTAGTGAAAGGCCTCAATTGCGCTACGGCATCAGGATTTGAAGCCGGAGCATGCGCTGAGTAATATGCGTGAGATTTTTTACATTTGTGTGATCGGAATCGTCGGCTTATGTGCCGGCGATCTTGTTAATCGCATTGTGTTCCGCGTAAACGATAAACGTCAGCTCATCGGCAAATCGCGTTGTCGTATGTGTCGCGAGCCGATCGGGTTTTTAGATCGCATTCCGGTTGTGAGTTATCTTAATTTAAAAGGACGCTGTCGCAGCTGCTCATTTAAAATTTCAACGCAATACCCATTGGTGGAGATTGTGCTCGCAGTTCTTTTCATGCTCTTTTTTGCTCGAGCGTATTTTGGCGTTTGGATGCCATCATTTGTGGGTTCGTCCGAATGGCTCCTTTTGTTTTTGCGCGATGCAACGCTTTCCGTATTCCTTTTGATCGTGGCAATCTATGATTTGCGGTTTTTCCGAATTTTGGATCGGTATGCTGTTGCAGGGATTGTCCTTGCGGTTGCATTCAATCTGTGGCTGGGCGCGCCCGTTGTATCACTCGTGACTGGCATCTTGGTGATTGGGGCATTCTTCGGGTTTCAATATTGGCTGTCGCATGGGAAATGGATGGGAGCCGGGGACATGCGGATTGGGATGCTTGCGGGCGCGCTTCTTGGCATCGAAGCCGGACTCATTTCAGTATTTTTTGCGTATCTCTTGGCGTCGATTGTCGGCATGGCGCTTGTGCTACTCCGCCATCGATCGGTTCGAAGTTATGTACCATTCGGGGCATTCCTTGCTGTTGGGATTCTATTTGGCATGCTATTTGGAGAATCAATTTGGAATTGGTATTCGGGATATCTTATATAGGGGCATCCTGCCCCTTGAACCCTAGCCCCTCTTTTCTTTGCTGGACCCAAAGAAAAGAGGGGGGAAAAGAAAGGGTCTGTTTTCTTGTAGCCCATCCTGGCCTTTACAATTGGCCAGCCCGGAAAAACGTATGAAGAACCAAACCACCCAGGGCAGGAACGTTTTTCCGGTCGGGCTGTGTTCGATAGCCTGTTTTTTATGAATCGCCGGCTCGAGCATTGTCAAAGAGGAATCCGGCAAGTTTCTTTCCCTCCACTTTCTTTGCTGGTTCAAAGAAAGTGGAGATAACAAACAGTTTGCGTTATACTGTGCCCATGCCAGATATGACCAAAACGCAGGCGAAAGAGCGAATCGAGGCCCTCAAAAAGGCCATCGACCATTATCGGTTTCTCTACCACGTGAAGGACATTTCTGAGGTCACCGATGCGGTGAATGATAGCCTCAAACATGAGCTCTACGAGCTCGAGCAGCAGTTTCCCGATCTCATTACATCGGATTCTCCAACGCAGCGCATTGGTGGAACCCCGCTTCCGGAATTTCAGAAAGTGACGCATCGAAAAAAGATGCTTTCCATGGAAGATGTTTTTTCTGCGCAAGAATTTTTGGATTGGGTGGCGCGGATTGCTAAAGTGAACAGTAAAGCCATCTCCGAATTTTTTTGCATGACCAAAATTGATGGGCTGGCAGTTTCTTTGCGCTACGAAAATGGATTGCTCCAAACAGCGGCGACGCGTGGCGACGGACAAATCGGTGAGGACGTTACGCAAAACATCCGGACCATTCAAGCAATTCCGCTACGGCTCCGTATGCCGGAAGAAAAAGAATTGCAGAAATTTTCTAACGCGATGCAAAGGAAATTGCGTGAGCAAAAAGGGATCATCGAAGTGCGCGGGGAAATTTTCGTGAGCAAGGCGGATTTTGAGGAAATGAATCGCAAGCAAAAGGCAAAGGGCGAAGAGATTTTTGCAAATCCGCGCAATATCGCCGCGGGCTCTATTCGTCAGCTCGATCCGAAAATTGCCGCGTCACGGCCACTTGATTTCCGCGCTTGGGAACTTCTTGATGTTGGCCAAGAAACACATACGGAGAGTTTTGAGATCTTGCCATTATTGGGATTTAAAACTGCACCAGGGGAACTCTGTGATTCCGTGGATGGCGTAAAACGCTATTTTAAAAAACTGGAAGAGAAGCGGTCATCAATCCCATTTTGGATTGATGGCACTGTGGTGCGTGTGAATCGCATGGATGTGTTTTCGGATTTGGGCGTGGTTGGAAAAGCGCCTCGTGGGCTCATTGCGTGGAAATTCCCGCCTGAAGAAGCTGCAACGCGCGTACTCACCGTGGAATGGTTTGTAGGGCGCACGGGGAAGCTCACGCCTGTGGCAACCGTGGAACCGGTTTTTATTGCTGGAACAACCGTCCAGCATGCAACCCTCCACAACCTTGAAGAAATCAAACGACTTGATTTGAAAATTGGAGATACGGTTGTGCTCACAAAGGCGGGGGACATCATTCCAAAAATCACCAGTGTCCTCAAAGATATGCGCAGTGGAAAAGAAACGCATATCGAGGTGCCAAAAAAATGTCCGGTGTGTGGAACCGCGCTTACAAAAAAAGAGGGTCTTGTTGATCTCTTGTGTACGAATCAGAACTGTTTTTCCATGGAGCGAGAGCGCGCGCTTTATGCAGCTCGCGCATTTGATATCGAGGGTCTTGGCGATAAGACGATCGAATATTTTATCGAAAAAGGACTGCTGTCCCGACCGTCCGATCTATTTCGTTTGAAAGAAGAGGATATCAAATCGCTTGAGGGATTTGGGGACGTATCTGCCAAAAAACTGATCGAAGAGATCGCGCGGAAAAAAGAAATCGAACTTCCGGCATTCTTGCGAGCCTTGAGCATTCCAAATGTAGGACTCGAAACCGCGTTTGATTTGGCACAGGAATTTGGTACGCTCGAAAACATTCTGTCTGCAAAGAAAGAGGAATTTTTACAGGTGAAAGATGTGGGGGAAATTGTTGCAACATCGTTGGTTGAGTTTTTTGCATCCTCGGAGTCAAAAGAACTCATTGAAGATTATGCGCGTGTTGGGGTGACGGTGCGCCCAGCAAAGAAAGTGACGGGGAAATTGAGTGGACAGACATTTGTCCTTACCGGAAGTTTAGAGAAGATTTCTCGCGAAGACGCCAAAGACCGCATTCGGAATCTTGGCGGGGAAATCTCCGAATCGGTCAGCAAAAAGACAAGTTTTGTAGTGGTGGGTGCTGATCCTGGGTCTAAATTCGAAAAAGCCAAAACCCTTGGCGTGCCCATCTTGTCGGAGACGGAATTTTTAAGTAAGCTCTAGCCCATATGACGGAATTAGATTTTGATGTTCAAAAAGTTGCCAAGCTCGCAATGCTCAATTTGAGCGATGAAGAGCAAGAAGCACTTCGACGCGATTTGCCTTCGATTGTTGCGTATGTGAGTAAACTCCATGAAGTCGATACAAGTGCGATTGAAGCCAAAGCATATCTTACGGATCTCTCGAACGTCTTCCGAGCCGATGTGCGTCGACACAGTGGGGAAGACGATCGCTTGGCATGCATAAACGCATTCCCTAAAAAAACCGGTACCGCCCTCGAGGTTCCTGGAATATTTGAATAGTATGAAAACAGCCATGGAAATGCGTGAGGCTTTGATGCGCGGAGAAATCACGTCTGAGGAATTAGTGCGGGAGAGCCTGAAAAAAATTCACGCGGAAGATGAAAAAATCGGAGCGTTCGTGGAAGTCTATGACGACGAAGCGCTTGCCGCTGCGCGCGAGATTGATGCGCGCATTGCGCGGGGCGATGAGGTTGGTCGATTGGCGGGTATTCCTGTTGCGATCAAGGACAATATGTGCCACAAGGGTCACAAAACCTGCGCGGGTTCGAAAATGCTCATCGATTACGTTGCGGCATATGACTCCACACTTGTGCATCGGTTGAAATCAGCTGGGGCCATCATTGTTGGGCGCACGAATATGGATGAATTTGCCATGGGTTCAAGCACGGAAACATCGTATTTCCAAAAAACACGCAATCCAATCGATACAACGAAAGTCCCAGGTGGATCGTCGGGTGGCGCCGTGGCTGCGGTTGCTGCGGGATTTGTGCCGATTGCATTTGGGTCCGATACCGGGGGATCAATCCGCCAGCCAGCAGCTCTATGTGGCGTTGTCGGCCTCAAGCCAACATATGGTCGCGTGAGTCGTTTTGGTCTCATTGCCATGGCGTCTAGCCTCGATCAGATCGGGCCAATCGCAACAACAGTGGCGGATTGCGCACTTGCGCTAGAAGCCATTGAAGGGCGCGATGAGCAAGATGCAACATCTTTGGATGTCACAGAAAAGCATCCCGCAGAACTGTTATCGCATTCCGTGCAGGGCATTCGCATTGGCGTTCCAAAACAAGCGTTCATTGATGGGATGGATGAAGGCGTGAAAACAAAAGTACAGGAGGCAATTGAGGCGCTCAAAAATGCCGGAGCCACGATTGTGGATTTGGATCTTCCCCTCTTGGAATACGGCTTGCCGGTTTATTATATTTTGCAACCAGCCGAGGCGAGTTCAAACCTCGGGCGATTTGACGGCATGCGTTATGGCACGCGCGCGCACGTCGACGGCATTTGGGAAAGTTACCTTACGGCACGTGGCGATGGATTCGGTCGCGAAGTGAAACGCCGCATCATGCTGGGCTCGTATATTTTGTCCGCTGGCTACTACGATGCGTATTATAAAAAAGCGCTTGCAGTGAAAACAGCCATTAACGAATCATTAAACGATGCGTTTTTGCACGTTGACGTGATTGTGATGCCAACGTCTCCCATGGTTGCCTGGAATCTAGGGGAAAAATTCGATGATCCGATTGCAATGTATTTGGCGGATATTTACACAACGTTTGCCAACATTTGCGGATTGCCTGGCATTTCTGTGCCATGCGGATTATCGCAAAACCTACCGGTTGGATTGCAGTTTGTATCGCCACGCATGGAAGATGGTAAATTACTCGACATTGCCGCAGCATACGAAGCGATTCGCTCATGATTCCATATTTTGCATGGTCAGAAATTCATCTGCTTGGCCTCACGATTTACGTGTGGGGAATTTTTGTGGCGCTTGGATTTCTCGTAGGAACGTTCGCGGCCGCTTGGTTTGCAAAGAAACAAAATCTCGATCGTAAGCTGATTGTTGATTTAGCGTTTTGGATGATTATCGCGGGGATTGTTGGCGGACGACTGGGGCAATTGTTTTATACCCCGGAATTGCTCTCGCATCCTCTGCAGATTCTCATGATTTGGCAGGGTGGACTCTCATTTTTCGGGGGACTCATTGCCGCGGGTGCAACCGCAATTGCATTTCTAAGATTCAAACGTCTCCCGGTGTTACCTTATGTCGAAGCACTCGCGTTTGGATTGCCATTTGGGGAAATGATTGGGCGCATTGGATGTTTTTTGATTCACGATCATCCGGGAAAAGAGACCACGTTTTTCTTGGGCATCTTGTATCCCGATGGAATCGTGCGTGGCGATCACGGCCTGTATTTAGTGCTCACAAGCGCATTCCTTGCTGTAATTTTTTTGATGCTTCTGCGTATAAAAGATCGACCCGGTCTCTTTGTGGGGCTATTTGCTTTGTACGAGGGCTGTGTACGGTTTTTGCTCGACTTCAATCGGGTGACTGATGTAAGATACATAGGCTTCACCCCAGGGCAATTTGCAAGCATTGCGCTTGCAGTTGCGGGAGGGATTGTTCTTTGGAGGATTTTCAAACTTAAACGCATTCTATGAGCGATGAAACACCATCTCAAAAAACGCCTGGATTTTTTGACGCAAATCCGAAAATGCTATTTGTATTCGGTCTTGTAAGCGGAGTTGCAGTTACGCTACTTCTCAATTCCGTTACGCTTCCAGCAAAAGGGGAAACCGGGGATACGCCTGTTGTAAAAAATACCGATACAACCGACACAGCCGATACGGGGAGTGCTGTGCTTGCGGCTGTGACGTCCAACGATCATATCTACGGCGATATTTCTAAGGCAAAAGTTGTGCTTGTTGAGTATTCAGATTTTGAGTGTCCGTATTGTGAACGTCACCAAGCAACGATTCAATCCATTCTTGAAGAATACGGATCAGACGTAGCGCTTGTTTATCGTCATTTTCCACTTACGAGCATCCACCCAGAAGCCGTTCCATCGGCGCTTGCATCTGAATGCGCGGGCGAACAGGGAAAATTCTTTGAGTACGCTGATGAGCTCTATGCCAATCAAACCACGCTCGGAGACGAATTGTACACACAAATCG
Organism: Patescibacteria group bacterium; assembly: GCA_041666205.1. Taxonomy (GTDB): domain Bacteria; phylum Patescibacteriota; class Patescibacteriia; order UBA9934; family UBA9934; genus JBAYHI01. The sequence continues at coordinate 64,967 of JBAYHI010000002.1, read as the reverse complement.
CAACGGACTTAAAACTCGATCTCACAAAATTCGCGGCTTGCTACGCAGATGCCACCTATCAAAGCGTGGTTGACGGGGATTTGCAAAGTGGAATTGATGCAGGCGTGGAAGGTACTCCGGCAACGTTCGTGAATGGGATTGCCATGTCGGGCGCGATTCCATTTGAATCGTTCCAACAAGTGATCGACGCAGAACTCGCAAAATAGGCAAATAAAATAAGGTCTGGATTTTCCAGATCTTTTTTATTTGATTCGTCAGCTCGAGCATTGTCAAAGAGGAATCCGGCAGTCGGCCAGGAATAGCGCGGCCACACTCTGGCAATCCATAACCAGGTTGCCAGATGTCTGGACGCGCCCTGGACGATGACGGATACGACAGTATGCCTCTTTGACAAGCGCAGACCTGACAGCCAATTTCTTTCCCTCCACTTTCTTTGTTGGTCCAAAGAAAGTGGAGATCAAAATTATTCTTTCATCTCAGCCGCCTGAATCGGATGGTGTTTTTGTTTGCTCGGCAATTTTTTTACACTGCGCTCGCAGAAATCCACGACCTTTTTTGCAACATCAATGCCCGTGGCAAGACTGATCCCTTCCAGACCCGGGTTTGAATTGACCTCAATAATTTTTGGTCCGGTTTTTGTACGCAAAATATCCACGCCGGAAATATCCAAGCCCAGAATACGTGTGGCTTTAATCGCCATCAAGCGCTCTTCTTTTGTGAGGTCTGCAAGCGTCACGGTGCCACCTTTGTGAAAATTGGCTCGGAATTCCTCGCCGGTTGCTTCGCGTTCCATGGCAGCGGCCACGCGTTTGCCAAGTACGAAAATGCGCAAATCTTTTCCTTTTGCTTCTTTGATATATTCCTGCACCGTAACAGGTCCGTGTTCGCGCGTGGTCAAATATTCAACAATCGGTTTTAAGGATCGCACAGACTCGGCCAAGAAAACGCCACGACCATGCGTGCCATGTACGGCTTTGATGATCACCGGGAAGTGAAATTCGGTTGCAGCCTTTTCGAGCAGATCGAGATTTTCAACGACCACGGTTTTTGGAACCGGAATCCCGAAGTGATCAAGCATCTGAAGTGTACGAATTTTATTTTTTGCGCGGAATACGCCGATATATCCATTCAAGACAAAAAATCCTGCAAGCTGAAATTGCTTGATGATCGAAGAATTCACACTTGGATCTTCTGTAAACCCTGGCCGCACCAAAATCACGTCATAGTCTTTTGGATTGATGACCTCGCCTTTATAGGTGAGTGTTTTGCCATTTCCAAAAACAAGCCCGACGTATTGTTTATAAAAAACCGTTACCTCATGCCCGCGACTGCGTGCCTGTGCAATAATACGGCTGGTGCCAACGGCGATTTTTTTCTTTTCCGATACGAACGTGAGAATTCCGATTCGCATACAATGTTTTTAAAAGCGCTGCAATACTAGACGTTCTCGATGGTTTGGTCAAGGTTTTGGCTATAGGTCGCGAGAATCTTCAAAATGTCTTGTGGCGTTTCTGCCTGCATGAGGGAAATGCGCCACGATTTGGCGCTTGGCAATCCCTTAAGATATTGAATCAGATGTTTTCGAAACCACGGCGTACTTTGTTCCCCGTATTGCGCCATGTGTAGCGCCAGGTGTTTCTCTAGGATATCAAATCGTTCCGGAGCGGTCGGCTGGTGCGGTGGATGGCCTGCAAGCATATCTTCGATTTGCTTGAAGATCCAGGGATTGCCAAGCGCCCCGCGTCCGATGAGCGCGCCGTCGCAACCGGTTTCTTTGAGCGCTTGCACGAAATCCTCTGCGGTTTCAATGTCGCCATTATAAAGGACGGGGATATGCGCATGCTTTTTTACGGTCGCGACCACGTCACGGCGCGCTTTGCCCGAATAGCCTTGCGAAGCGGTTCGCCCATGAACCGTAATAAGATCTGCTCCGGCTTCCTCCATCTTGCGCGCAAACTCAATGCACGCTTCCGGGTCACTCCACCCGGCACGCATTTTCACAGATACCGGAACGGAGACAGCGGATTTTACGGCTTTGACAATTTCAGCCGCGAGTTCCGGGTTTTTCATGAGCGCGGATCCATTGAAATTCGAAACGATTTTCTTTGCAGGGCACCCCATATTGAGATCGATGCCATCGGGGTGAAACTGGTCTTCAATGATTTTTGCGGCGTTTGCCATCACCATCGGATCAGACCCGAAAATTTGTTGAATGAGCGGTCGCTCGGAATCGTCGATCTTGGCCATTGCAAGCGTTTTCTTATTTCCGCGCACCACCGCTTCGGCTGAAATCATTTCGCGGAAAATAATTGGGTTCGCGATCGATTTCACCACACGACAAAACGACGAGTCCGTCATGTCGGCCATGGGGGATAGTCCAATGATGGGTTTTTGAATTTCATTCCAGTTCATATTGCGAAAACCTTGAAAAGGCATTATTATGGGCATCTATGCGATTTTCGTCAAACGTCTTCATGGTCGGATTTGCCATTCTCGTACTCGGGGGTGTTGTTCTCGCAGCATTTCTCTCCCAAGCAAAACCATCTCCGGGGGTGAATTTAGATGAGTTCGCTAATTGTATCACCAATGCCGGCGGAAAAATGTATGGCGCTTCTTGGTGCTCGAATTGTTCTAATCAGAAAGAGGACTTCGGTTCCAGCTTCAAGTATATCAACTATGTTGAATGTTCGCCGTCGAATGTAAATGATTTGAGTCTTTGCACAGATCAGGATATCAATGCCGTGCCAGTTTGGGAAACCAAAGAAGGATATCAATCCATTGGTCGCCAAAAACTTTCCACACTTGCACAAATGTTTTCTTGTACCTTACCAGAGGAATATGTTGAATAAACGAAAAGGAATCATCCTTGCGCTCACTATTGTGAGCACGATTGGCCTTACGGCGGCATTATTCTCCACAGCCGCGCATTGGAATACAGATTTGTATGGATTTTGCGAACTCGGCGAGCACTTCAACTGCAATGTGGTGAATACGAGCAAATATGCAACCATCGTGGGATTTCCCGTGGCCGGGCTTGGAGCAATGGCATACGCTGGATTTTTAGTTTTCGCTGGGCTCATTTGGAAAAAGGCAAATGAATTATTGGCGACGCTTGCAGGTTCAATGGCAATCGTTGGCATGGGATTTAGTTTATATCTTTCAAGTATCGAGGCATTTGTGCTTCACACCTGGTGCGTGGTTTGCATCACCTCACAAATTTGTATTGCCCTTATTTTGGGGCTCGTGCTGTGGTTGCGGGCGATTGATCAAAAACAAACGATGACATCATCGTAGGGAACAATAATTATTGTTCCCTACATTATCCGATTCCGGGAATTGAAAAACACCGATGGGGATTGACCTATCGGGTTTTTTATGTTAATTTCGAATCGCTTTTCAAGCGGAGGTTCCCGTGAATTCCTACGTCATCATTTCGTTTGTTCAGGCCCACGAGCAGGCGATTTCAAACGTGCTTCTTGTTTGTCTCTCGCTTACCTCGCTTGCGTTGATCGTCCATTCCATTCGGAAGTCGATGAAGTTCCGACGTTTGCTCAAACAGAAAGAGTTCGCTCTGAAGACGAGCAGAGTAGTCTGCGATATCCTTCTTGATCAACTGGCACACGCGGATTCTTCCCAGCGTGCTCGAGCGCAGGAGCACGCCGAGCTCTGCAAGCGGTACAGAGAAGCACAGTGGCACCAGGAGATGTTGGGCGGGTTTCTTTACCGCGCGCTCGACCGCTGGTTTGATGGGCTCCCACCCACGGAATGCAAATTCGAAACCCCGGACGGGCGGACAATCCTCGTTAAGGTAAGGGAAACGGAAGAAGGTGCTCCGGTCTACTATGTGGAGTCGGATTGACGAGCGCCACGTGGAGACTGCCTCGGTTCGCGACACGCGTCGCAGCCGAGGTCGTTTTATTTTAGGACCGCATTGTAAAAATCCGCCGCGCTTGACTCACTGGCGCTAAAGCGGACTTCTTTTGAATTGTATGGAGGAAGTGTTGAGGTTTGAATCGATTTGAGGCTTGCGTCGATTGTCTCGTCGTCTTCAGCAATTGTCGTTGTTCCTGCGATGGAGGAAATGTCGAGCAAATCCATCCAGCTATAGTGGACAAGGGATGTAGTGCCGTCCACGTTGATCTTCATATCGCGAATGGAAACGTTAAGATTCCCTTTGATGACGACGCGACCCTGAATGAGGGAGATTGTTTCTTGACCTGGACGACCATCGATTAGTTCAACTTCCGTATTTTGATCTAAAAATAATTGTGCATCACCGATCGTTAATTCAAGTGGAGATGCGAGATGGCCTTCCATGGTGCTAATGATTTGTCCGCGACAAAAAATTTCGTTCTCCGACATGGCGCAGGTATGCGTTTTGTATCCGTCGCCTCCGGCAAACGCCGCGTGCAAGCGATTCCCAACAAGGAGAATGCATCCCAGTGAAGCGAGGAGTAAAACGAGCGCCAAGGATTCGTAGCGAGATGCTGTCATATTATTCCATGCGCTCCACCCAATATTCATCGGTTTCAACGCGCAAATCAAGATAAATCTTTTTGTCGCTGATCGTTTGCAATTCACGACGTGTGGATTGGCCGATTTCTTTAATGCCTTGTCCACCCCGGCCCACAATCATGCGTTCGTAGCGTTTTTCGCTCGTGAAAATTACGGCTTTAATGTAGATGGTGCCATCGGGTCGTTCAACAATTTCTTCCACCTGAACAGAAACAGAATACGGAACTTCTTCGCGCAGTCGCAAGAACAGTTTTTCGCGAATGACTTCTGCGACGCGCTCTTCGGTTGTGAGGTTTGTGAATTGCTCGGCAGGGAAAAGAAGTTCTCCTTCTGGTAAGTGTTTCAAAATCCAACGAACAATCAAATCAACATTGAAGCCGGTGAGCGCCGAGACTTCCACGGTCTCATCAAAATCTTTCGAAAGGTCACGATAAAAATCCGCATATTTTGCCGCAACCTTATCGTCCATTTTATTAATGACCATGAGCGTTGGCTTTTCCGTGCCACGCACAATCTGGAGCATCTTTTTTTCCTCGTCGCCAATTTCTCGCGTTGGGTCCACAACGTAAATCACCACATCAATATCTTGCAACGATTGCGTGATGTAGTGCGTGAGTTTTTTGGTGAGCGGGTCGCCGGATTTTTGCATGAACCCAGGCGTGTCCACAAAAACGATTTGACCGTCAGCCTTGGTAACAATTCCTTGTACCGGGTGGCGTGTGGTTTGTGGTTTTGGTGTGGTAATGGCGACTTTTGTGCCAACCAGGGTATTGAGAAGCGTTGATTTTCCGACGTTTGATCGTCCCACGAGGACGGCGAATCCTGATTTCATATTGATGTGGATTACATTAAGATGGTAGCATAAGCCAAAAAGAAGCATTTTGCAATATGTCAGAGCTTGAGGTAAAGATTTTGGAAGTAAACGCAATAAAAATCACGCAGGAGCTTGAACGCTTGGGTGCAATTTGTGCGTTTGACGGCACCATGGACGTGGTCTTTTTTGACTTCCCGGATGGGAGACTCGACAAACAAAAGATTGCCCTACGGCTTCGATCAAAAGGAATGTCGGCCGAACTGACGATGAAGAAGACGACAAACCAGACGCGCATCAAGGTCGCGGAAGAAACCGAAGTGACGGTTTCAAATTTCGAGGTGATGCGACAGATTCTCAAGGCATCAGGCTTGCGTGAAACGAAATCATATCAAAAGCACCGAGCAAGTTGGAAGCTTGAAGGCGTTTCATTTGAACTCGATTCTATTTCCGGTATTCCAACGTTTCTTGAAATCGAAGCGCAAAGCGAAGAACTCATTTTTGTTTGGGTTCGGAAGCTTGGATTTTCCGAAGAAGATGCCAAACCGTGGCGTCGACAGGATTTACTCGCGCATTACGCAAAACACTAATATGAAAATTTGCATCTGTGGGAGCATTGCGTTTTTCGATGAACTCCTCGCGCTTAAATCAAAACTCGAGGCACGTGGTCACGTGGTCGCGATGCCACCGACCCAGGTTCCCGATGAACATGGAAAACTGATTGACGTTCGTGAATATTACAAAATTCGAAAATCAAATACGAACGATCAATGGGTTTGGGACAAAAAAGAAATTGCCATGCAAATTCACTTTGAAAAAATCGAATGGTCTGATGCAATTTTGGTTGCGAATTATAAGAAGAGCGACATCGAAGGATATGTTGGGTGCAATACGCTTATTGAAATGGGCGTCGCGATGTTTTTGAAAAAGCCGATCTATTTCTTATTCAAAATCCCAGAGATGAATTGCAAAGAAGAAATTCTTGGCATGAAACCCATTATTCTCAACGAAGATTTACGTATCCTATGATTATCATCGCACATAATATTCGAAGCCTTCACAATGTTGGATCGATTTTTCGAAATGCGGCTGCGTTTGGAATTGAAAAATTGTACCTTACGGGCTATACGGCAATCCCTCCCCGAAAAGAAATTGCCAAGGTGGCGCTTGGTGGGGAATTGCTGGTGCCGTGGGAACAAAAATCCATCGATGAAGCGATTGCGGAGTGTCGAGCAAATGGATTTCGGGTCTATGGGCTCGAGACCGGACCAGATGCAAACGACATCACGCAAAGCATTCAGGGGAACATTGCGCTTGTGCTTGGAAATGAAGTGGAAGGGATTGAAAAAACAGTTTGCGAAACGCTCGACGGACTTTTGGAAATCCCCATGGATAAAAAACGTTCTCTCAACGTTTCGGTTGCAAGCGGAATCGCCATGTACCTCCTACGCTCTAATTAGTGCTATACTAGCATCATCTATGTCGACACTTTCAATTGTTATTCCTACGAAAAACGAGGAAGATTATTTACCGTTTCTCTTGGATTCCATTAAAGCACAGACCGTCCAGCCAAAAGAAGTGATTGTTGCCGACGCAAAATCAACCGATCATACACGCGAGATTGCAAAAAGAGCCGGGGCGATTGTTGTGGATGGCGGGATGCCGGGTCCGGGTCGAAACCGTGGAGCAAAAGCTGCAACCGGGGAACTCATTTTATTTCTCGATGCAGATGTCGTGCTGCAAGATCCGGAGTTTTTGCAAAAAACCATCACACAATTCAAAAAACAAGGGCTCGATATTGGATCAGCGTTCGTGCTTCCAATTAATGGGAATACGATCGATAAGGTGTTTCACGAAATTTATAACCTCTACGCGATTCTGCTTGAACGCATTCATCCGCACGCTGCCGGGTTTTTCATTATCGTGAAAAAATCTCTACACGAGAAAATTCATGGATTCGATGAAGAGGTGAAACTCGCCGAGGATCATGATTATGCTTGGCGCGCTGGAAAAATTGGAAAATTCCAAATGCTTCGAGGTATTCGTATTCCGGTTTCTGTGAGACGGTTTAATCGAGATGGGCGATTGAATATTGCGGTTAAATATTTGCTCGGCGAATTTCACATTATGTTTATTGGCCCCATCAAACACGATAAATTCAAATACGGCTTTGGCTATTCTAAAAAATAATCATGTCACGCCCGATTCCTATTGATGTTGTGCCTTCGCACGTTTATCTCTCCGCCGAAGATCAGGCGACCTTGTTTGGCATTGGACATCCCATGACGATTCACGCTCCACATACGCAAAGCGGGCAACTCGTGTACGAGGAAACCGTCGAGGTCTTGGGGACGCACAAACGCAGTTTGCATCTCCGGGTGATGGGACCAAACTGGAAAGAAAGTCACATTGAACTCACAGCACTTGAAGCGGACTATTTGGGAATCGATGCGCCCGAGTCGCCAAGCGGGGATTTGCTCATGGCAGGGTCGTGCACGCTCCGTGGACCGCATGGAGAGCTCAAACTCGCCCATGGCGCCATCATTCCAACGGCTCATCTATTTTGTTCGCCCGATGAAGCGCAATCGCTTGGGATTCATCAAGGGGAAACGATCGCGATTGAAACCGTTGAGGAGCCGGGGCAAACCATTGAGGGCGTTACCGTGCGCGTGCATCCAACGTATCGACTGCGTGTTGAAATTCGTGAAGATGTTGCCTCGCGGCTCTGGATTTCTCGTTCTGCACATGCACGACTTCGCTTTTCCAGTGGACTCTGTACAATTTAAGCATATGTGGCGATTTATTTTTCCACTCCTTTCGCTTCTCCTTGTAGCCTCGCCGGCCCTGGCGTCTAGCCCGGATTTGGGCCTCACGGCAGGCGACATTCGATTTTCAAAAAGTCCGCTTGTTTCGGGTGATACAGTTCGCATTTACGCGTCTGTTCGAAACCTTGGTGATGTTGACACATCAGGGTACGTGTTTTTCTTTATGAGTTCTTCCCCTCTTGGCGAAAGTCAGGTGGTAACTGTGCCAACCGGGGGCGCAAAAGATGAGGTGTGGATTGATTTTACGGTGCCGTATGCGGATTTTAATATTCGCGCGGAACTAAAGGGCCAGAATCCAGGTGATACAAATTCTGCAAACGATACGGTTCTCACAACACTATTCCACCCCATTGTTGACGATGACCGTGATAGCGTTGAAGACAATGTCGACAACTGCAAAAACACAGCAAACGCTAATCAACTCGATACGGATAAGGATGGCAAAGGCGATGCGTGCGACGACGACGATGATAATGACGGCGTGAGCGATGCGGTTGAAGCAGAAGAGGGCACCAACTCAACCAATGTTGATTCCGACAGCGACGGCGTGAACGACGCGGATGATTATTATCCGCTTGACCCGGCTAAAACAAAAAAAGAGGTGATCGTCGTTGTGCCAACACCGCCTCCAGCAGAAATCATTGCGATAAAAACTCCAACGCCACAAAACAAAATCGTCGATGCGATTGCGCGATCATTTGTTGATGCAGAAGAACCAACCGCAGAACCCGTTTTTCTTGCCGATCGTGCGTCCGAAAGTGTGCTTTCGGTTTCTCCTACGGCTTTGTTTGCATTCGAACAACTCAAATGGAAAACGTATGCGTTTCACGCGGTACAAACAGAAGGCGCATCGCTTCTGTGGGATTTTGGAGACGGCGCAACGTCGGTTGAGTCAGCGCCCGAACATACATATGCAAAAATCGGAACCTACGACGTTACGCTAACGGCCACGAAGTCTACGGGTGAGACAACCACGGAAACTCAGCAAGTCGCGATTACATTTTTCAATCTTGCGAATCCAATTGTCGATATTGTTTTGATTCTGTTGTTTGGCGGATTGATCGGTGGAGTGATTCTTTCACGAGACTGGAAAAAAACAAAAAAAACTGATAAGGAGGCATGATTTCTCTATTTAAGTTGAAGACAAACACCATTACAAGCGCCGCTATTTTGGTCGGAAGTTTTTCGGTGTTGTCGCGATTTGTTGGATTTATTCGCGATCGTATTTTGGCAGGCGCATTTGGTGCAGGCGATACGCTCGACGCGTATTTTGCCGCGTTCAAAATTCCAGATCTCCTGTTCCAGTTGATCATTGTTGGCGCGCTCTCCGCAAGTTTTATTCCGATTTTCACAAAATACTATCAAAAAAGCGGGGAAGAACATCATGCGTGGCAATTCACCAATGCGGTTTTGAATTACATAGCCATCGCGTTTGGGCTCCTGGTGCTCGTGGCCATTTTCTTTGCTGGACCGCTTGCCGTTGCGATCGCTCCAGGATTTTCACCGGATAAGCAATTGCTTGTTGCAGAATTTTCACGCTATCTATTTGGAGCGCAATTTCTTTTGGCGCTTTCGATGGTTTTTGGTTCCGCGCTTCAAAGCGTGAAACGATTTTTCCTGTATTCCGCGGCACCCGTGCTTTATAACGTTGGGATTATTTTCGGCATCCTCTATTTGGTGCCAATGTGTGGGCCCATGGGAATTGCGTGGGGTGTGATGATTGGGGCGGGCTTGCACTTAGCGCTCCAAGTGATTGGTGTTTATGCAATTGGATATCGATACCATCCAACCCTTCGCATGCGCAAAGAAGACGCGCGGTATTTGGCCGTGCATTTGCTTCCGCGGGTTTTGAGTTTGGGTGTGGGACAGGTAAACACCATCGCCATGACCGTGCTTGCCTCGAGTTTAGCAGTCGGATCGGTTGCGATTTTCCAATTTGCATTAAACCTCGATTATTTTACAGTCGGCGTGATTGGAGTTTCCTACGCGATTGCGGTTTTTCCAACGCTTTGCGAACTGAGCTCACACGAACAGCGTGATGCCTTCATCGAAACGATTTCGCGCACGATTCGTCAGATGCTCTTGTTCTTGGTGCCGGCAACAATCTTGTTTTTGCTTTTACGTGCGCAGATCGTGCGCGTTGTTCTGGGCGCCGGGGTATTTGATTGGGAAGCAACAATCAACACCGCAAATGCGCTCGCATTTTTCGTGGTGAGTTTATTTGCCCAGTCCATTGTGTTTGTGCTCGTGCGTGCCTACTTTGCAAAACACGATACGTGGACGCCGTTCACGGTCGGGATGCTTGCAGCCGCCCTCAATGTGGTCCTTGGCGTTTTGCTCGCGCCCATGTATGGCGTTGTCGGGCTCGCCATTTCTTACTCGATTTCTTCCATGGTGCAAATGGCACTGTTGTGGATGCCGCTTCGCATGCGACTAGGAACCTTGAACGAAAAACATATTCTAACGTCGCTTCTCAAATTTTCCGTCGCAGGATTATTCGCGGCCATTGTCACACAAGTCGCAAAGTATTGGATTGTGCAATACATTACTCTGGACACATTTTTTGGCGTCTTGGGTCAAGCGCTCATTGCCGGTTGCAGTGGGCTTCTCGTTTACGGAATCATCGCGCTATTGCTTCGTAGCGAAGAAGCTGTTGAATTTGCCTCTAGTATTCGCCGGCGCTTCCTCAAGAAAGTAAAACCAACCGAAACAATCGTTACCGAACTTGATACTTGATTCTCCTTTTGAATCCCGCTAAGATTGCATGACTATGATAGAAGCTTCCGAGTTACGCAAAAAATTCATTGAATTTTTCGTCTCAAAGGGCCATGTGGAAATCCCATCAGCCTCGCTCGTGCCGGAAAACGATCCATCTGTTTTATTTACAACCGCTGGCATGCACCCACTTGTGCCATTTCTTTTGGGCGAGCCACATCCGGCGGGCAAACGCTTGGTTGATGTTCAGAAGTGCGTTCGAACAGGCGATATTGATGAAGTGGGCGATGCGACGCACCTCACATTTTTTGAAATGCTTGGCAATTGGTCGCTAGGAGACTATTTCAAACAAGATGCCATTGCGTGGAGCTATGAATTTTTAACCTCGCCCGAATGGTTGGGGATTGACGCGACGAATTTGGCTGTGACGGTTTTTGAGGGCGACGAGGATGCTCCATTTGATGAAGAATCATCCAAGCGTTGGAATGAGCTCGGCATTCCAGAGGCTCGCATTGCGCGTCTTGGCAAAGACGATAACTGGTGGCCAGCAGGGGGAAAACATCCAGGGCCACAAGGGCCAGACACAGAAATTTTCTATTGGACCGGGCCGGAGGCAGCGCCAGAGGTTTACGATCCGTCTGATAAACGTTGGGTGGAAATTTGGAATAACGTCTTCATGCAGTTTTCCAAGCAAGCTGACGGGTCGTACGAATTGCTCGAACAAAAAAACGTTGATACAGGGATGGGGCTCGAGCGAACGCTCGTAGCGCTCAATCATTTGTCGAATGTGTTTGAGACAGATGCATTCATCTCAATTATCGCTGTCATTGAAGAGCTTTCGCAGAAAAAATACGGAAGTAGTGACGATGTGACGCGATCGATGCGCGTGATTGCCGATCATGTGCGCACCAGCGTCATGATGATTGCCGACGGCGTAAAACCATCCAACAAAGATCAGGGCTATATTTTGCGTCGGCTTATTCGTCGCGCCGTGCGTGAAGCCAATCGACTTTCGAGCGATTCCATGAATCTTGGAAAAATCGCAAGCGCAGTAATCCCACTTTTCGAAGGCGTGTACCCACTTCCAGAAGCCGGATCAATCATTTTGACGATTCGATCCGAGCAAGAGAAATTTGAGAAGACGCTTGAGAAGGGCTTGAAGCAATTCGATCGATTCTTTGCGAAGGGCACAGTTGGTGGTGTGGAAGCGTTTGATTTGTACTCGACGTATGGCTTCCCATTAGAGCTCACTGAGGAACTCATGCGAGAAAAAGGACAGGCGGTTGATCACGAAGTTTTTGAAGCGGAATTCAAAAAGCATCAGCAACTATCTTCGAGCGGAGCCGAGCAGAAATTCAAAGGTGGACTTGCCGATACGGGTGTTGAGACAACTCGTTTGCATACAGCAACGCATTTATTGCACAAAGCACTTCGTATGGTTTTGGGCGATCACGTTGCACAAAGCGGATCAAATATTACAGCTGAGCGCTTGCGCTTTGATTTCTCTCACGGCGAAAAAATGACGCCCGAGCAAATTGCGCAGGTTGAAAAAATCGTGAATGAGCAAATTGAGCGAGGCCTTGAGGTGAAATGTGAAACCATGACAGTTGAGGACGCAGAAAAATCCGGCGCCATTGGGCTGTTCAAGGAGAAATACAAAACCGTTGGCGATCAGGTGAAGGTGTATTCGGCAGGGGATTTCTCAAAAGAAATTTGTGGCGGACCTCATGTGGCGAACACCAAAGAGCTCGGGCACTTTAAGATTTTGAAAGAAGAAGCGTCGTCCTCTGGTGTACGCCGAATTAAGGCGGTGCTGGAATAATATGACGAATAAACAAAACAATGGGGGGCTACATGCTAAACGATCAAAGAAACGATATAAGGTTTTTGGTATATTGCCAATAATTGTTATCGGCGTTTGTTTGATGATTGCCGTGGCACTTAAGTCCGCAACACCTGCACTGCTCTTCATTAACGATACAGATCACGATGTCAGCCAAACAGTCGTTGGTCCAACATCTCCATCTGTTCATCTTTCTTTAAAACCGGGGGAAAGGCAACTGGTCAATATGCCATGGTATATCGGCTGGGGAGAGCCTCAGTTGCCAGAGAATGTAGGCCCAAAATATAACTTCTTGGTTTTCAAAGTTTATTATCTTTCCGCATTTCCAAATCCATGGTGGACCCATGGGGAATATTTCCTAAGCCCCTAGTGTTTGTCGTCGTGCACAAGATGCCTTGACCAAATCAAAAAAATCTTTGAAACTTATATCATATCTCCCCAAATAGTCTTGGGGATTTATGTTCGAAAATTCAATCTGGCCTGTACGACGTCCAATTCGATTACCTGCTTACGATTATTCACGGCCTGCAACATATTTTATTACATTTAATACCAGATATTTCGAGGAAATTTTCGGCACAATTGAAAACAACAAAATGCAATTGAACGATTTTGGAAAAATTATCGAAAAATATTGGATCGCACTACCGAATCATTTTCCTTATCTTCGTCTCGATACCTATATCATCATGCCAAATCACCTGCACGGCATTATCGAAATCATTCCGCGCGACGAAACCGCTGTACGGGCGGGGTTTCCCCGCCCGCTTGATTCATTGCGCATCGAAGCAACGGGTCGGGGAACCCGACCCCTACGGCGAACCCTGGGGCAAATCATCGCATATTTCAAATATCAATCAACGAAACGCATTAACGAAATTCGCCAATCACCCGGCAAATTGATTTGGCATCGATCATTCCACGATCGAATTATCCGCAACGACATCGAATTGCATCGTATCCGCGTCTATATTCGCGAGAATCCCAGGAATTGGAGCCTAAAATCAACCCCTGAGGCCTCCCACGCAATTCCTTGACAGAACCCAGCCGATTTAGTAACATTCCGGCGCAAACAATTTCCTCTAGTTCTTGCCAAAATTTTGTGCCTTTGCTATGATGCAGGCGCTTATGGCAGAAAAACAGTTCATCGAAATGCGCGGTTCGGTTGAGGAAGCTCTTCCGGCAGGGCAATTTCGTGTGAAGCTCGAAAACGAGCAAGAAATCATTGCTCATTTGTCCGGCCGATTGCGAAAGTTCCATATTCGCATTCTCCCTGGCGATGAGGTCAAAGTTGAGATCAGCCCGTACGATCTCACAAAGGGTCGAATCACGTTCCGTTTTTAACGGACGGCATCCCGACTCTACAATCAATGTCATCCAATTTTTCGGATGATATTGTCGTATCAGAAGAAATCAAATTTTTATGAAAGTTCGCGCATCCGTCAAAAAGATCTGCCGAGACTGCCACGTGGTTCGCCGCGAGGGCCGTCTTCATTGCATTTGTAAGAATCCAAAACATAAACAACGTCAAGGCTAACCTATGGCACGTATTGCAGGCGTCACGATCCCCTCGAATAAATGTGTTGAGACTGCTCTCACCTACATTTATGGTATTGGCGATACAACGGCGCAAAAAATTCTTAAGGAGGCCAACATCGATGGAACGATCCGGGTCAAGGATTTAACACCTGACCAGGAAAACACCATCCGCACGATGGTTGAAAAGCAGTATCGCGTCGAAGGAGAACTTCGCCGTGTCGTGCTTGCAAACATCAAGCGCATGAAAGAAATCAGTTGCTACCGTGGCACCCGACATGCAAAAAATTTGCCATGCCGTGGTCAGCGTACACGTACCAACTCTCGTTCCGTTCGTGGAAACGTTCGAAAGACTGCCGGTTCCGGTCGTCGCCTTGTGACAAAGACATAATATGACAGATCAAACATCATTGGACGTCGTGCCAGAAGTTGCTGCAGTGCCAGCGGCTGAGGGTGTTGAAGCTCCAAAAGCTGAAAAGAAAACGGAAAAGAAAGCGCAATTTATTCGCACTGCAAAAGGCAAGCGCCGTGCATTCAAGGCAATGCCACGTGGTCGCGCATATATTCACGCTTCTCTCAATAACACGATCATCACAATTACCGATCCAAATGGCAACGCGATCGCTTGGGCTTCTGCGGGTAACTGCGGATTCACTGGTCCAAAGAAAGCAACTCCATACGCCGCAAGTATTGTTGCCACAAAAGTTTGCGATAAGGTTGAACCGCTTGGCATGAAAGAAGTCCATGTGTATGCCACAGGCATTGGCTCTGGGCGTGATTCTGCCATCCGAACTTTCAACACAAAAGGTTTGAGCGTTCTTTCTGTAAAAGAAACAACGACCACACCACATAATGGTTGCCGACCAGGTCGCGCACGCCGAGTTTAACGGATAGATATGGGAAAAACATTACAAAAAATGGGTCGCATGAGCCGACGCGAAGGCGCCCCACTTTCCACGAGCAATAAAGCTCTTAAAGTCATGCAACGCCGACCATACGGTCCTGGCGTTCACGGTCCAGCTGCCGCTCGCGGTGGCATGGGCGGTGGGTCTCGCATGTCTGCCTATGGTCGCCAATTGCGCGAAAAGCAGAAAGCGAAACGCTTGTATGGCATCATGGAACGCCAATTCCGAAATTACTTCGAGAAATCTATTCGTATTAAAGGAAACACGGCGGAAATTTTGCCACGCTTCCTGGAGATGCGTCTCGATAACGTGGTGTTCCGACTTGGATTTGCAAAAACACGTCCACAAGCACGCCAAATGGTGAGTCACTGCCAGTTCTCCATCAATGGGGAAACGGTGAACATCCCATCCTACCAGGTGCGCGTAAACGACGTGATTGCAATCCGCGAAAATAAAAAAGCAAAGGCGGTCTTCAATGATCTTGAAGAGCGCATGAAAAATCATACGGTTCCTGGTTGGCTCTTTATGGACCTTTCGAAACGCGAAGGGAAAGTTGTGAGTCAGCCGGAAGGGGAGGACCTGAAGGAAGTGTATGATCCAAAGCTGATCGTTGAATTCTATTCACGCTAAATCATCATATGGAGAACATCCTTCTTCCTTCTAAAATGACCTTTGCCGATGGCGCAACGCCAAACGAGGCCATTTTGACCATTGAGCCTTTGCACCATGGGTATGGCATGACCGTTGGAAACATGCTCCGACGCGTTTTGCTTTCGTCCCTTGAGGGTTCTGCGGTTCTTTCCGTTAAGATCAAAGGAACTCAGCATGAATTTTCAACGATTGAGGGGGTAAAAGAAGATGTATTGGAAATCATCCTCAACTTGAAACAGCTTCGCATGAAAGTGCATTCAGCCGATCCGGTTGTCTTGCACCTCGATCTTACCAATCGTGAAGGCGAAGTAACGGCAAAAGATATTACGCCAAATGCCGATGTTGAAATCATCAACGGCGATTTGGTTCTTGCCACCATGACCGCAAAAACAGGAAAGCTCATCATGGATATCACGGTGGGTCGAGGCCGCGGGTATGTTCCAACCGAGGAACGAGATACCACGGGCAACGACATCGGCGTCATTGCCGTGGACGCATTGTTCAGCCCGGTTCTCAACGTTGGAATCCGAATTGAGAACACGCGCGTTGGAGAAATCACCAACTACGATAAGTTGCTCATGACCATCCTCACCGATGGCACCATGACGCCACAAGATGCGGTAGCGGACTCTATCAAAATCATTTTAAATCACTTCAATTGGATTGACGGTCAGATTTCACACGCGTCCCTCACCGAGAAGATCAGCGCATCAAAGGAAGAGGTCGCAGAAGTCGAAGCTCCGGAGGAATCACTTGAATCGGAGGATGAAAAATAAGGTATGCGTCATCGAAAAGTAATCAAAACATTAAATCGTGTCTCTGCTGCTCGCAAAGCGCTTATGCGTGATCTCGCAACCTCGGTTGTGGTTTACGAAAAAGTCGTGATGACGCAGACGAAGGCAAAAGCGGTGCGACCAGAAATCGAGCACCTCATTACGATTGCAAAGAAAAACGATCTTGCAGCACGTCGCCGACTTCTTTCTTATTTCACCACAGAACAGCCGGTGAATAAGCTGATGGAAGTGATTGCGCCACGCCTCAAGGATCGTCAGGGCGGATACGTCCGAATCACCAAACTTGGTCGTCGCGTAGGAGACGCTGCGCCAACGGTGCAAATTGAACTTCTTTAATATGCCACGAACCACCTATACAATTGATGCATCCGGAAAAGTGCTTGGCCGTCTTGCAACAGATATTGCATTGCACCTCATGGGCAAGTACAAAACGAGCTATGTGCCAAACATTGATGATGGCGATATTGTGATTATCACAAATGCAAAAGACGTGAAAATCACCGGCAAAAAGCTCGATCAAAAAATCTATATTCGTCACACGCAATATCCAGGTGGAATTCGTGAGCGAAAAATGAGCGTTCTTATGCAAAACGATCCAAAGAAAGTTATCGAGATGGCCGTGTCTCGTATGCTTCCAAAAAATAACCACCGCGATCGTCGCATGGAACGATTGACTATTTCATAATATGGCTGAAAAGAATTATTACCAAGGAATTGGACGTCGCAAGACCGCTATTGCCAAGGTTCGCCTTTCCATGGGCGGCTCTGGAGTAATTACGGTTAACGGCAAAAAGCTCGATGAACATTTTGGCGGGCACAATACCTACCGATCGGTTATTGTAAAACCACTCACCGAAGTTGGAAAACAAGAAATCGTGGATATTTCCGCTCGCACGATTGGTGGCGGACTTCGTGGTCAAGCCGATGCAATTGCGCTTGCGATTGCTCGCGCCCTGGTTACCTATGATGAAACCGTGAAGAAATCCCTTAAAGACAAAGGTCTCCTCACACGTGATGCACGAAAGAAGGAACGCAAGAAATTCGGTCATCGTGGTGCACGTCGTGCAACACAGTGGCGCAAGCGTTAAAACATTCCGTATTTGGCGCATAACTTCGTCAAAAATCTCCGCACATCGTCGCCGTACATCTAGGTACGCCTCCTCGTTGCTCGATTTTTTCCTCGTTCTGCATCCAAATACGAAAGTTTTATAACATGATTTTAAGAAAAGACTGCCTATTCGGCGGTCTTTTTTTGTTTGCTAAAGCCTGCCAAGTTGGCTATGATGGAGCACATCTATGGCAGAGGCACATTTGGCTAAAAATACGATTTATTTCACCCTGGCATCGATTGCGCAGAAGGTGATTTCTTTGGCCTATTTTACCGTCATTGCCAACGTAATAGGCGTCGATGATAATGGGGCCTATTTTTTGGCATTGGGAATTGCCACGATCTTGGCGGTTTTTGAGGATGTTGGGCTCACATCGGTCACGATTCGTGAAGTTGCAAAACACCCCGAGGATGCTGCGAAATGGTCACGCGTAATGCTTGGATGGAAACTCGTTTCGATTCCACTCTCGATTTTGCTTGCAATTTGTGTGCCCCTCATCTTTGGATACGATGCAGAGCTTACAACGCTCATCCATTTGGCGATTTTCATCATGATCGCTGATACACTTTCGCTCTCGCTTTATGGCGTATTGCGTGGACTGCAAAATCTGCGCTATGAATCGCTTGGGATTTTTGTCGGGCAAAGTATCACCACAATTCTTGGCATCACCTTTGTTTTTCTGGGGATTGCAACGCTCCCGATGCTCATGGTGGCGCTCATTGTGGGAAGCACGTGGAATGTGGTGTTTTCGGGCATCCAAATTTTGCGTCGCTTGGGCTGGTCTGCACTCAAGCCTTCATTTGAATTGGGATTCACGCCCCTCAAGGCTGCATTTGCATTTTTCTTGGCAGCAATATTTTCCAAGCTCTATGCATATGCAGATAGTTTGATTTTGCACGAGGTATTGGGAACCGGAGCAGTGGGGTTATATGCGGTTGCAAATAAATTTACGTATGCATTTCAATTTCTTCCTCTGGCATTTGTAGCGGCCCTTTATCCCACCATGAGCTCGCAAGCGCATAATCCTCAGGAGCTCAAACGCATTTTGCTGCAGGGGCTCTGGTATATGGCCCTCATGGCATTCCCAATTGTTGGAGGGATTTTTGCCCTTGCCCCGGAAATCATTGGCACGTTTATGTCTGCGGATTATCTCGGGTCGATTTTGCCATTGCAAATTCTCATTTTTGTTCTCATTTTCTTATTCCTGGATTATCCGCTTGGTTCACTCTTGAATGCAACCGGGCATCAATATACGCAAATGACCATCATGGGCATTGTGATGGTTCTCAATATTTTATTGAACCTTGTGCTCATTCCACTTTTTGGTCTTCTGGGTGCGTGCATCGCAGCGCTTATTTCTTTTTTTGTGATGTTTGCATCTGGCTGGATGATGGTCCGGCGGATTGTGCCATTGGGCATTTTGGATTTTATCAAAGCAACGTGGGGGATTGTGCTTGGCGCCATCCTTATGGTTGCGATTGTTCTCCTGGTGAAGCCGTATATGCATTTTGCGTTCGTGATTCCGCTTGGTGCGTGCGTGTATGGTCTCACCCTCCTTTGTACAAAAATGATCACTACAGCACATTGGCAATCGTTCCGCGCGCTTATTCATCGCAAACCCTATGTCACGCCTCTTTCTCCTGACGCCTGATTATCCGCCCATGCTCGGCGGTGTTGCCAGGTATCTTGGCGCGGTGAAAGAAACCCTTGGCGAGCGCCTTGAAGTACGCGCAACCGATGGGAAATTGCCGACTCATCTTGCCATGGTTTTGGAATTTCGTACCAAACAAAAAGAAGGATTTGAATTGCTTGTGAGCCATATTTTCCCCGTGGGCACGGCTGCATTTGTTTCCGGGGTTCCGTATACGCTCATTTTGCACGGGATGGATTTTGATTTAGCAAAGCGTTCCTTTGTTCGACGATTTTTGGCAAAACGCATTTTACGAAATGCGAAAACCGTTATTGCAAATTCCGTGGCCCTTGCCAATGAAATTGCAGATTTTGCTCACGTGAAAAAACCCATGGTCGTGTATCCGTGCGTACGTCAAGAAATGATTGATGCGTCTGCTGATTTACCCGCTCGCGCGCAGAAAGACGAACACGAGGATTTTATTCTGCTCACGGTCGCGCGCCTCGTGCCACGAAAAGGGCATACGCGTATTTTCGAACTCATGCGCAATTTGCCACGCCTTCGATACCAGGTGGTGGGCGATGGGCCCTACATTTTGGAACTGGAAAAAGAAGCAGAGCGACTCAGCGTGCGCGAACGCGTACAATTTTTCCATCACGTTTCGGATTTTGATTTACCAACATTCTATCGTGAAGCCGACCTCTTTGTGATGCCAACGATCTCCACGCCATACGATCGGGAAGGATTTGGGATTGTGTATTTGGAAGCCGCGCTTTTTGGACTTCCCGTGGTTGCATCTGATCTTCCGGGTGTGCGCGAAGCCGTGCTTGACCATATGACCGGATGCCTTGTAAATTCAAACGAGGAGTTGCGCGACGCCATTGTTTATTTATGGTCGCACCCCGAGATTCGCATCAAATATGGCGCAGACGCTCGTTTACGCGTCCTTGGTGAATTTTCGCGTGAACACGCGTTCCAGTCGCTTCTCAACCTATGATTGAAGAACTCGTGAGCATTATTATTCCAACGTATCAGCATGCGGAAGCACTTCCGTCGTGTTTGCGTTCGGTATTGGCGCAAACGTATGGGTGTACGGAAATAATCGTCGTGGACGACGGCTCAACTGATCGCACCCAAGATGTGCTTGAGGAATTTCGAGATCGCGTGCTCGTTATTTTGCAAAAAAACCAGGGAGCGAATCCTGCACGCAATCGCGGGATGCAGGAAGCGCAAGGGGAATTTCTGCTGTTTGTGGATGCGGATGTTGTCATGAAGCCCGACATGATTGAAAAACTCGTACACGCACTTGCCGCGCACCCGGATTGCTCCATTGCGTATAGTGCGTTCCGATTCGGATTCAAAAAATTCCGTGGCGTGCCATTTGACGCGCAAAAATTGCGTCACCATAATTTTATTCATACCACGGCTCTTGTACGCGCAGCGGATTTTCCAGGATTTGATCCGGCCATTCGTCGTCTGCAAGATTGGGACGTGTGGCTTACCATGGTGGAGGCAGGGAAAAAAGGCGTACTCGTTCCAGAAACGCTCATGCATGCAAAAACCTATGGCGCGTCCCGTATTGGGTCTTCTTGGTTGCCAAAACTCTTCTATGCGATTCCCTGGAAAAAGCTGGGATGGACGCCTTCCACGATTTCCCGCTACCAGCGTGCCCGCGAAATTATTGCCAAAAAACATCATCTATGAAAGATCTTTCCATCGTTATTGTCACGTTCAATGAAGAGCCGGAAATTCTAGAGGAGTGTTTTGCATCTGTTGCATCGTCTACCAGGCTCAATTGGGAATTGCTTGTCATCGATAATGGCAACCATGCGGACACCAAACGCCTTGCCGAAGCAATCCCAAATTGTCGTTATATTCCAAACCCCGAAAATAAAGGGTTTGCATATGCTGTGAACCAGGGAATGAAATTATCGGGTGGACGCTATGCCTTGCTATTGAATCCTGATACACGTTTTGCGCCCGATGTGCTTGCCAAGATGATTCAAAAAATCGATGCAGATCCAACCATTGGGATTGCGAGTTGCGTCATTCGGTACCCGGACGGCACGCTTCAAGAAAGCATTCGTCGATTTCCTGGCATTACCGATCAACTTCTCATTCTTCTTAAAGTGCCGCACGTTCTTAAAACGAGCGTCATGGATCGCTATCTCATGCGCGACGCTGATCCCTTGCAAACGCAAGATGTGGATTCCATTATGGGTGCATTCATGTTCATTCGCCGTGAGCTCATGGAAGACATCGGACTCTTTGATGAACAATATTTCCTTTGGTACGAAGAGGTGGATTATTGCAAAATGGCGCGCCAAGCAGATTGGCGGATTTTGCATGTTGGCGATGTGGAGGTGACGCACCACAAAGGTCATGCATTTGGGAAAATCGAAACGCTCAAAAAACAGCGCTGGGTGCGCGAGAGCTTGCGCAAATACATGAAAAAACATCATGGCATGGGCGCGTGGCTGCTATTTGTTATCCTCACTCCGATTTTTTTGGTGCTTGCGTATCTTACCGCCCTTCTAAAGCGTCGCTAATATGCTCGGCAAACAACTCTTTTCAAAAACGACGCTCGTCTATCTTGGGATTGCAGTTCTTGCGCATGCAGCTGCCTGGTTTTTGCGCGATACATTTTTCGCGCTACCAGTTTTGCTTGCAGTCGGCGCAACCATTGGCGTACTCACGTATCAAGATTTGCGTGCCGGACTCTTGCTCGCATTTTTTGAAACATTCATTGGCGGGCACGGGCATTTGCTGGACGCGAGTTTATTTGGATTCACGCTCTCGCTTCGCCTTGCAATTTTTGCCGGCGTCATGATGGGGTGGGGGATCCTATTTTTGCGCCACAAAGTTAAACCGACATTTTTTCTTCAACGGGATCTACCCTGGATTTTACTGGGCTTCGGTATTCTAATTGGTGCAGTCATTGGAATCGCGCAAAATCCGTTTTCTTTGGCGTTTGATGATTTGAATAGCTATGCCTCCATTGCCTATTTGCTTCCACTTATTTCACTTCCGTGGAAACAAGACGATCGTCGTGCACTCATTCAAACCATTGTTGCGGCTGGCATTTGGCTCATGGCTACGACACTCCTTTTGTCTTTCCTGTTTACGCATCTGCCAGGCAAAGTAAACCACGAGCTCTATACATTTGTGCGCGACAGTCGCCTTGCGGAAATTACGCTTCAAACCGCGTCCAATAGTGCGGGGCTTATCACCAGTCCAACTACGGCAATGCTTCTGGGCACAGATGGCTATTGGTACCGCATTTTCATGCCTTCACAGTTTTTCTTGATTGTGATTCTACTGCTTTGCGCTTCGGTTACGCTTTCGCTGTATAAAAAGGAGCGATTGCCCGAAGTGCTTATGCTCCTCATGATTGGCTCGTTTGCCGGACTATTCCTGAGCTATTCACGGAGTTTCTTATTGGGAACTGCCTGCGCCTTTTTATTCATTATTCCGCTGATTTGGTGGTTTGAACGATCAAAGATCACCTTCATGCTCAAACGCCTCTCCTGGATCATTTTATGCGCGTGTATGGGCTTATGTGTGGCCTGGATGAGCATTGCATTTCCACTGCCAACACAACCAAACCTTCAGGATGCCGCATTTTACAGTACAAGCGCCGATACAACGCGTGGCATGGCTATTGCAAGTCGTTGGCAATTACTGCCGCCGCTTATGGATGCCATTGCGAAATCCCCAGTGATTGGTTCTGGGTTTGGGGAAGAAGTCACCTATATTTCCGCAGATCCGCGCATATTGGCCACAAATCCGACGGGCGCGTATTCCACATTCCGATTTGAATGGGGGTATCAAGACATCTGGCTCAAAATGGGTATCATTGGGTTGATTTCATTCCTTGTGTATTGCCTTACCGTCGCTCAAACCGCGTGGTTTACCCTGCGCGTTCACGGATATAAATGGATTGTTTTTGGGCTCAGCGCTTCTTTGGCTGCGCTCTTTGTCACGCATGTTTTCTCTCCGTATCTCAATCATCCCATTGGTATTGTAACCATGCTTTGCATTTTGCCTTTTCTCGATTATTCCGGGCTTCTGCAATCACGCATCGATCACCATGAACGCAAAACAAAAATGCTCCCGCAACTTCACCCCATGAAACCCGTGGTGACGCGAGAGCACTAATTCAAAAAATCTTTGTAGCCATTCACAAATGCTTTAGCTGTCATGACGGATTTACTTGCAGGCTGGAGCATTTTTATTTCGATCGCCGTTGAGTTGGTACCGACGAATAATTTATGATCTTCAAATAAAACCTTGCCTGCGTCGAGTTTTTTCTGAGAGATTGCAATATCTAACAATTTGATTGTAACCTCTTCGCCATTGCGATGCCAAACGAATGAAATCCCTGGCCATGGGTGAAATGCTCGAAACATGCGATCAATGGTTTCTGCATTCATTTGCCAATTCACAATGCCGTCTTCTCGGGTGAGCAATTCGCAATACACCGCATCGGCATCGTTTTGAGGAACTGGCGTCAGCGTACCGTTTACGTATGCGTTGAGTGTAGAAATAAGGAGGGAAGGGCCAATATTCAAAATCTTGGTTTCGAGCGTTTCCATGGTTTCTTGCACGTCGAGCAAAAATTCTTTTTGTGCCAAGATAGGACCATGATCCATTTCTTTATCAAGAAGCATGATGCTTACGCCGCTTTTTTCATCGCCGTTTAAAATGGCACTTTGACGTGGCGACGGCCCACGATACTTCGGAAGAAGGGACGGATGAACATTCAACGTGCCATGTGGTGCAATCGATAAAATCGCATCGGGAATAATTTTCCCAAATGCAACAACAACCATGACGTCAGGATGAAGCGCAGATAGCGTGGAAATCACTTCATCTTTTTTCAGACTTGCAAATTGAAGAATTTGCAAATTGTTTTCTTCTGCAAATAATTTAACCGGAGATTTTGTAAGCGTTTGCGATCGTCCAACAGGTTTATCGGGCTGAGTGACCACCCCTGCAATTTCAATCGTGGGCTCCGCGTGAAGTGCCGCAAGAAAGGGAACGGAAAACGCAGGGGTGCCGAAAAAAAGAATGCGCATGTTACGGCTTATCGTGAATAGCGGTTGCTTTGTCGATGAACAAAATGCCGTCGAGGTGATCGATTTCGTGTTGGAAGACAATGGCCGAAAGTCCGCTTGCGCGCACAACTACCGCACGCCCAAATCGATCGAGCGCCTCTACGGTAACGCGCGGATAACGTGCAACCGTTCCAACCACGCCTGGGACAGAAAGACATCCTTCTTCGCCTTTCACTTTTCGAAAGGAATGGCGCACGATTTTTGGATTCACAAATGCTTGAGGCTCATCGTTTGTTGCAACCGAAATTAATCGAATGGAGTTTCCGATTTGTGGAGCAGCAAGCCCGACTCCATCTTCTTGGAGCATGGTTTTTCCCATCTCATCGATGAGGGTTTGCATGGCCGGCGTGGATAATTCCTCAACCGAAAGATCCCGAGCAACGCGTCGGAGGACTTCATTTGGATTGGTGAGAATCTTGAGGGTCATAGGAAGAAATCACGGTCTTAATAATACAGTGATCTGGAAGTTTTTCCAGTGCCAGCCAAACCGATGTGTCTGGAATCGCTCCGAATCGCAGTTCAACGGTTTGTTCGTGCTCGCGCAATTCCGTCTTTGGGAAGAGCGCTTTCACGCACTCGAGATCACCTGGCTCCTTCATTTCAATGCGAATGAGTGTGCCCGAAGGAGGAAGACGATACACAGATCGATTCTTGAGAATGGCGTCTGCGCTCCGTTTTGTTGAAACAAATTCTGCAACACTCTCTGGCAACCAGGTTTGAATGAGGACTTCTGCTTTTTGGAATGCTCCCAAGTGCATGAGTCGGTGAAGCGACCCTGCGGCAAATTCATTTGATTCAAAATGCGTTGCGGCCAGATTGCTGTCAAAATTGAGCGCTGCAATACGTCCAAATTGTCTCTTGAATGCCGGAAGCATCATGTCCAAATAGTAATCCGTGGCAATCGTGATATCGCAACCCGGTTCTTGCACGCCCTTATCGATAATGCCAATCGAGGCGGTTGGGAAGACATGCTGCAATTTTCGCTTGATCGCTTTATTGCCAAGTCCTTTTTCCAAAATGAGATCGCTCCCGCAGAACGGACAGCGTGTTGGCATGGGAAGGTGAAGGAGACAAACCGGGCAGTGCATGGCTGTTCCAGAGGAGGTTGGGATGCTTTCGCAGGTGGGACAGTGCGGAATCGCGCCACAGGATCCGCAACTTGCATAGCTTGCTTCCCCTTTGCGATTAAAGGAAAGTAGCACATTTTTCTTGTCCCGTAAAGACTCCTCAATCGCGTTTTTTAGCGTTTCCGATAGAAAGGGAATCTTGGTTTTTTCCTCTTGATGCTTCATGGAGACAATGGTTGGGCTTGGGGTATCGAGAAGATGCCAAGTCCCCATGGCTTGCGAAAGGACTGGGAAAGATCCTGAAGAAATAAATCGTGCGCGTTCAGTGTGAGCGAGAAGTTGCGCGGCAAGACGCACATCAAATCGGGGATTCCGATCGAGCATCCCGTATTCGCGCGAGGCGACATCGAGCACATGCACGAGCTTCAAATTGTGTGGCGATAACAAACTCGCCTGGCGCATGCCAATGAGCGTTTGAATCGTACCAAAGCGCCATCCGCGAATAATGGCTTCGCGGAGCGGTGCTGGCGTCGCGCCTGTGAGAATGGCTACACGCGCGGAAGGTGAAAACATGGTTGCCAATTGTTCGGCAATTCGTTCACGCGGAACGAGCAAAAGCATTTGGCCGTTCACGTGCTTGCGCAAGAGTCGCGCAAGTACGAGCTCACCTTCAAGCGACGTTTCCACAAAGGCATCATCTGAGGCCACCGCGATTTTTGTAAGCTCCGCAACCAACGCTTTTGGAACCGTAAACGCCTCGGGTGCTTTGCATACATTTGGCAGTTCTTTTGGCAGACGGTTTCGAAATCCGGTCATCAGCGCGTCGAGCATGGCAGAAGGCGATTGCGCAATCACGCGTGCGATTTGCTCAAAGCGTGCAATATCGCGGTCTGTCATCCATCCCGGGATCACAACCGAATGAAGCGGAATGAGTTTGTGATGCGATGCGTTTTTCTTGGCGCGCACCACTCCAAACATGGCTTGATGTCGAAAATCAATTTGCACCAAGTCGCCGACGTTTACCGTCATGCCCGCTGGAATTTTATAATCAAAAAAAGAGAACCTCCGAGGAAGGCGCTTCACAATGACGACTTCCGCGACCATATCAACTTAATTGAAAATTGGCGACCAAATACCCAACGCCAAACGGCGATTCGTACGAAAGAATACGCGGAGAAATCGCCATACGATCCAGGATGCCAAAGAGCATGGCAAGCGGCAAATAGGCTTCTTGTTTTGCATTCGCAATAAAGGTGTCCTCTAAATTCAAGAGTCCTGCGGAATTTTTCGTGGTAATGAGTTCCTGAATTTTTTCATCAAACTGTATTCCTTCTGGCGCATATCCCGCAGGCGAAGCAGAGGTGAGTGCATGCGACAAATCTCCCGAGGCAATTACGGCCACGCGATGATTTGAATCCAAAATCAAATCCTTGAGGGCAGAGCCAAAATTATAATGATCTTTTGCTGTCAGTCCCTCTGCGTACGCAATTGGCATGAGTTTGACGCTTGGTAGATTCTCCGTAAGAAGCGAAAGGGGAACAGCGCACGCATAGTGAAGTGCTGGATCACTTGTGAGCGTCACGGGAATTTTTTGAATTCGCAGTGCACGCTGAACGCGATCCGTCAGAAGCATGTCGGGATGGAATGTGCGGTGTTCGCTCAAGTCGCCAAATTCTTTCAAATCGAATTTGAATGGATCCGCAAGGTTGATAGAAAATGCGTCCGGGTACATGGTGGGGTGCTTGGAGAACAGCAAAATTGTATCAGGCATTGCCGCATACAATTCTTCGGCAAGGTCAGCCATGGCAATGCGGGTATGCGAAACAAGCTCGATTTTATCTTTATTGATCGAGGGTAAGAGAAGCGGGGAATGCGGAGTGAATCCGGCAAAAACGAGCATATTAATTGAGTGCAACTTCGAGAGGCAATCCCACAGGAAGGAGCACGAGCGTACCGGGCGAAACATCAATCACATCGGCAAATGACCACCCGTAGGAGCCAAAGACCTGTTCGTCTAAAATCGGGCGCAATTTACCTTCTGACACAATATAGACAACCGGGCTATCGGTGGCTTTTACGAGATAGCCGTCGGAAAATACAATTGGTTTGCCTTCTTTGTACTGTTCAACAACCGCAGGATCAACTTTGACAATCGCGTAATTTTTAAAATTTGTTTTGACAATCGCGGGGTCAACAACCGCGTGTCGCAATCCGTCTTCGATATAGAACAGGGCGCCGTTGGTCGTAAGCTTCATGAGTGCGCCTTGTGGGTACATGGTTGTTGCTGTGATATCTTGCCCCATTTCGAAATTGCCAAGGTCGATATTTTCAATGTCGATGAGTTCATCGGTTTGGAAGCCAATCGCGCGGAATGTTTCCATGGAATCAATGCGACGCAAGGTGTCGTCAACGAGCAAATAAATATTTCCGCTTTCATCGTTCAAGAGAGAATAATTGGGGAAATCAATCGGGCGCCCGTCTGGGTAATTGGCAAGCGCGGATCGTGGAACCTCAATCAATAAGTTTTCATTGAATCGAGATTTGAATGCGCTCCAGCTGTGAATTGGGCGCTTATAGCCATATTCAATGAGGTAGATGCCAGATTCTCCGGCAACTTTAACGAGCGTACCACTTGGATATTGCAAACTAAACCAACGATTCCAGATTTCCGCGAAATTCTCATTTCCGTGAAGATGGGGCGTATACGCATAAAGCGCTGCGGTTGCAGCGTTCGCCGGCGTCACAGATGTATTATCAATGACAACCGACATGCCAGGGCCATATTTTCCCTGCGTGGCACCAAACGTTTCAATATCAGCAAGATAGCCATCGGTCATTTGTGCCGCGGCGGAATTAACTTGCTTGCCAAATCCCTGCCAGCGCATCACAGTCGGGTCAGATTTAGAGCAATCATCGCAAACCGCATAGCCCGTTGCCCAATCGAGCTGGTTTTGAGATGGATCTGGATCTTCAATTAGGCTCTGTTCTTTTTGTAGCAAGACGAGCAAGAATTTTTGACTGACGCCCCAAGCCTGCGCCGCGCGGTCAATAATGTCGACAGCACTTCGAACAATCCCATCGGCATCGAGTGCTGAATAGGAACCCAGATATCCGCGGTCAAGAAATGCCTGAATTTGATCGCGACTAAGCGAGAATGAATTCGTAAGCTCAGCATCAGAAAGGATGTAGTTTGGATCAAATTCAAATGCGCGGGCAGAAAGGGGGATTGAGGCGCAAAAAATTAGCGACAAAAGAAGCAAATTCAAGCGAATTTTCATACGGAAAGATTATATCATTTTTCGAATCATTCGTGCGAGCCCAATACCACACATTTCGTCATCCTGAGCGAAGCGAAGGATCTCTCGATAATTATCTTGGAATCCATTCGGCCTACGGCCTCAGGATGACGGATTATTTGTCTTATATAAGCCATTTCCAATTGACAAAACCCCAAAAACCTGCTATGATTACTAGGTTTTTGGGATGTTCCCTAACCCCCGCAGGAGGACTCCATGTCCACCCAGCTCTCCCCCCGTTCCTCCGCGATCATCAACAACATCGCGGGCACCCTCCTGTTTGGAGCTTTGGGCATCTTCTGCCTGTGGCTCCTCATCAAGTGGGTTGAGTCCTGATCTCTACCCACGTCGTCCCGCGGCTCACTCGAGCACGCGGGATTCGCCTTTTATAGCACTTCATTTTCCGATCCTGCGCCACCACGCGCAAGGCGAGTCTCGTATTTTGCAATCACTATCTGAAGCGCCTCCTCCAAATTCACATCAAGCGCATTTGCTGTAGTAATAAGTGAGTACAAAACATCCCCGAGTTCCATCTTCATTTCCTCGCGAAATTGCATGGGCTGTTTTCCATAATCCGTCATTTTAAGCATTTCCTTGGCAACTTCACCAAGCTCTGACATCGTATCGAGGATACGCGATTCCGGAGAGGAATCCAGGTGGTTATTTGCAGTGAACAGCTTAATTTGAGCTTGTAATTCTTGGATGGTCATAGGAAACTCAATTATTGCTTCATGGTACACAATCTCACCCAGCTTTACAAAATCAGATAAATTCACTATCATATCGCAACAATGGGCCATTAGCTCAGTTGGCTAGAGCGCTTCCATGGCATGGAAGAGGTCAAGGGTTCAAGTCCCTTATGGTCCACCAAAAACCCACCAGATGTCTGGTGGTTTTTTGTTTTCGGGCTTGTTATAATGGCCTCCTATGAATTTCAACGAATATCTTAGCGCATCATGAATATGAAAAAAATAATTGTGGCATCTAAAAATCCAGTAAAAATTAATGCCACGCTCAATGGCTTCCAAAAGATGTTCCCAACAGAAGCGTTCGAAATTGACGGGGTCTCTGTTCCATCTGGTGTGGGTGACCAACCAGAAAGCGACGCAGAGACAATGCTGGGGTCCCATAACAGAGTTCTCAATGCATTCAATGCACAACCCGATGCGGATTTTTGGGTGGGTATTGAAGGGGGGATTGAAGAGAAAAATTCGGACATGGAAGCGTTTGCCTGGATTGCCATTAAGTCAAAAAATGAACAATTCGGAAAAAGTCGAACAGGCACTTTTTTCTTGCCTCCAAGGGTGGCGGAATTGATTCGACAAGGGAAGGAATTAGGAGAAGCAGATGATATCGTTTTTGGTCGCACAAACTCCAAGCAAGACAATGGCGCTGTGGGAATTTATACCGATAACGCTGTGAGCAGAACAGATTATTATACCGAGGCCGTAATCTTTGCCCTTATTCCATTTAAAAATGAAGAGTTGTACAGATCTAGTGGCGATAATCGCTAAACGAAAAACGGCCCGTAGGCCGTTTTTTTAATGTCTTGGTGGAAAAAACCGTCGAACAATACTTCGTATCGTGCCAGTAGGCGTTTCCTCTTCCTGCCCGCCAGATACTTCATCAAATTTCGAATTTCCTGAATGAATATGCGGCATACCGAGCAAGTCATCAGCCTCAGCTACTATTTTTGCACGCTCTCGTGCTTGAATATTGGCTTGTTCATCAATTTCAGCAGCGGCAGCTATTTCGGCTAACCGAGCCTTTTGAGCTCTTTCTTCTTCACGTGAAGTTTTTAAATCGATCGATGGCGCCCCTGGTTTCTCAAACCGTGGCTGCGCTGGGCCATCAGTTTGTGCACTTTCATAATCTCAAAGTTCTTTGTTCATATTATCGTCCAAATATTCCTTTTATCGTACCCCAGACTGTTTTTTTGGTTGGTGTTGGGACTGGCGCAACCTCTCGTTTTCCAATATGAGCTGTGGCACTATCGAGTAATGGTTGGTCTACAACAAGCTCTGGAACATGAGTCTTAGACGCTTCTGTTGGAGCTCTTGGAATATTCCTCGTGGGACTTTCGATACTTGCCGCTGCATCTTGTGCCCTGCGTTCAGCATCAACAACTGCCTTATCTAATTTTTCTTTGTCGATACGATCGGCCTCTGCCTCGAGGATGGCCTTCATCTCATCATAATATCCTTCGGCTAATTTTTGTTTATCTAACTCAGCGGTTAAACCAAGCACGAACTTGATCACCTCCTGTGGAATGGCTTCGCCGGTTTGAGCTTCCAAACTCGCTGCTGCATCGAGGATTCGACGCTCATATTTTGCCGCTTCTTTTTCTGCCTGTTCTCTACGCATCTGTACCTGCTTCGCTTCAGGCGCGCGCACTGCAGCCCGAGCGTCGATTTCTTGTTGACGAGCCACGCGACTCGCTTCCCAAGCTTGTTCATTTCTAGCCTGTGCTTCAGCAATTTGCTCCGGGGTTAAGTCACGCTTAAATAGTTGAGCATTTTGTTCAGGATTTGATCCATGTTCTCCCATATAGAAAATTAGATTTCTTTGCCTATATTGTGCGCGAAAGCAAACACCCGCGCAAGGGCGGGTGTTCATACCTCTTCTGCCGTCATCCTGAGCGACAGCGAAGGATCTCGTGATTGATCCCTGTAGATTGCTTCGTCGGATTGTCATCCTCCTCGCAATGACACAGTAAAAATTGGCAGGCGCTACTTCGTTTTGATTTGGATCTTCCCGTCGACTGCGTCAATGGAGACTTGGGCGGTTTCTGGAATCGTGCCGCTCACGATTTGAAGCGCAAGGGGATCGAGGATTTCGTTTTGAATCACGCGCTTCAGTGGGCGAGCGCCATATTGCGGATTGAATCCTTTTTTGGCAAGCAATTTCTTGGCGCGTTCTGTGACTTTAAGGGTGATGCTTCGTTGCTCTTTGAGGCGCAAAGAGACTTCGTTGAGTTGGAGTTCAACGATGTCGGCAATATTGTCTTCCGTGAGCGCATGGAAGAAAATGATTTCGTCTACACGATTGAGAAATTCCGGTTTGAATTGTTCCTTGAGCAGATCAAGAACGCGATGTTTGGTGGTTTCCTCGTTTGATCTAGCGTCACTCGTGAACCCAATCATCCCTGATGTGTCCGCATGCAAAATCATGTCTGACCCGGTATTGGACGTCATGATAATGACCGTATTTTTGAAGTTGACTTTGCGTCCTTTTGAATCCGTGAGATGTCCGTCGTCCAAAATTTGGAGCAAAATGTTGAAGATGTCGGGGTGCGCTTTTTCAATTTCATCAAACAACACAACCGAATATGGATTGCGACGAACTTTTTCCGTGAGCTGTCCGGCTTCCTCGTAGCCAATATAGCCTGGAGGGGAACCAATGAGTTTGCTCACCGTATGCTTTTCCATGTACTCGGACATATCAACGCGAATGAGTGCCTCTTCGTCGTTGAACATGAACTCCGCAAGCGCGCGAGCGAGTTCGGTTTTTCCAACGCCGGTTGGCCCCAAGAAGATGAAGGATCCAATCGGACGCTTTTCTTCGGAGATTCCAGCACGCGCGCGACGCAAGGCATTGCTTACTGCGGTAATTGCTTCTTCCTGCCCAATCACACGCCCGCGGAGTTTGGACTCCATGTCCACGAGTTTTTGCATTTCGCTTTCAAGCATTTTTGAAACCGGAATATGCGTCCAGCGGGAAACCACGGAAGCAATTTCCTCGGCACCAATCACTTCCTTGAGAAGCCCGCGCTTTTCTTGGAATTTCTTGAGTTGCTCTTGTGCTGCGTCCATTTCATCGCGCTTTTTTGGAATCGCGTCATAGCGAATTTCGGCAACACGTTGCAAATTACCCGCGCGCTCGTTTTGCTCGGCTTCAATTGTTAAACGATCGATATCGTTTTTGAAATTGCGGATCGTCAAAATGAGATCCTTTTCATTTTTCCAGCGAAGTTCCAATTCAGAGGATTTCTCTTTGATGTCGGCAATTGTTTTTTCGATTTCTTTCAAGCGCGCAATGGATTCCTTTCCTTCTTCTTTGAGCAAAGATTGGCGCTCGATTTCAAATCGCATTTGCTCACGCTTCATGCGATCAAGTTCTTCTGGCATGGAATCAATTTGCATGCGAAGTGCAGCTGCGGCTTCGTCAATCAAATCGATTGCCTTATCTGGCAAATGACGATCCGTAATATAGCGATTCGAGAGTTCCGCAGCCGCAAGAATGGCTTGATCAGAAATGCGCACGCCGTGGTGAATTTCGTATTTTTCCTTAATGCCTCGCAAAATCGCAATCGTATCGGGCACGGTTGGTTCGCTCACCATCACCGGCTGGAATCGACGTTCAAATGCAGCATCTTTTTCAATGTGTTGCTGATATTCTTTGATCGTTGTGGCTCCAATCACACGAAGCTCACCTCGTGCAAGCGCAGGCTTCAAGAGGTTTGATGCGTCCATTGGCGACTCATCGCCTTTGCCAGCGCCAACCAGGGTATGAAGCTCGTCGATGAATAGAATGAACTTTCCATTTGACGATTCCACCTCACGAATCACGGCTTTCAAGCGCTCTTCAAACTCGCCACGGAACTTTGTGCCCGCAATAAGCGATCCCATATCAAGCGAAACGATTTCACATTTCTTCAAAATCTCTGGCACATCGCCCGACGCAATACGCTGTGCAAGTCCTTCCGCAACCGCGGTTTTTCCAACGCCGGCTTCTCCGATGAGCACAGGATTATTCTTTGTGCGACGCACAAGCACTTGCATCACGCGACGAATTTCCTCGCCACGCCCAATCACGGGGTCGAGTTTTCCTTGACGCGCGCGTTCCGTAAGCGAGACGCTGTACTTTTCAAGCGCTTGAAATCCAGCTTCTGGATCGGCGGAATCCACTTTTTGATTTCCGCGCACGTCTTTGAGTGCGAGCAAAATACCTTCTTCATTAATTTGATGTTGCGAAAGGAGTCGACCAACGTTTCGGTCACTCAATAGTCCAAGGAGCAAATGCTCGGTTGAAATATATTCATCACCAAACTCTTTTGCTTTTTTTGCAGATGCTTGAAGCGCTTTTGCAAGTGGGGGAGTCAAAAGGACCTGACCAAATCCACCAACCTCGGGCGCCATGGCTTTTGGAAGAGACGCTAAAATTGTTTCGATGTTTGCGCGCAGTTTTTGAATGGGGCTTTGCATCTTACGCAAAACCGCCACGACGATTCCATCATCTTGCGCGAGCACGGACGCCAAAAGATGGATTGGCTCAATGCCTTGCTGGCCATTTTCATTGGCAATCATTTGTGCCATTTGAATGGCTTCTTGGGCTTTGGAAGTGAAATTATTTGGAAGCATGTTCATAAGGATTCGGGTTTGCCTCGTTATTTAGCAGTCTGTATTATAGATTGCTAAAGATTTGACGTCAAGAACTTGGAAAATCGATGTAATTTGCTATGATGGGGGACAATATGACGTATAAATTAGCCATTCAGTCTGCGTTCGCTGTCATGCTCGTTCAGGTGGTGCTTTTGCTCATCAATGGCTACTGGAATTGGCCGACAATTGATATTCCCATGCACTTTGCAGGAGGTGCTGCCATGGGGATGCTCGGGCTCGCACTTTGGAATGAAAACGTTTCCACAATTTCTTTCAAAAACACGTTCTTGAATGCGCGCCCATGGATTGCAAAAATTCTGTTCATTGTCTGCTTTGCCGGGCTCATCGGCATTGTGTGGGAATTCTTCGAATTCGCCCAGGATTATTTCTTTGGATCGTATACGCAACCATCGCTTCAAGATTCTTTGGGCGATCTTTTCTGTGATTTGCTGGGCGGGTTATCGATCATTTTCTTTACGTTCAAAAAATAGTATGACCTCGGTTCTTGGGATTCCAATTGACGTACTCTCCGACACGGAACTCGAGGACCTTCTTTTGAGCTGGATGCATGGCACGGACCAAAAAACAATCATGACACCAAATCCGGAGAT
This sequence comes from Patescibacteria group bacterium, assembly GCA_041666205.1. Lineage (GTDB taxonomy): Bacteria > Patescibacteriota > Patescibacteriia > UBA9934 > UBA9934 > JBAYHI01. The sequence goes on along the minus strand of JBAYHI010000002.1, from coordinate 30,161 downwards.
GATTCTTGCAGCGCAAAAAAATAAAACGTTTCGAGATCAACTCATTCGTGCAGATTTGCATCTTCCCGATGCAATTGGACTCTGTCTGGCGATTCGTCTGCAAGGCAATACAATGCCCAAGCGCCAAAGCGGAATCGATACGCTTGCGCACCTGGCAAAACTCGCACAAACCGAACAGAAAAAAATTCTCATTCTTGGCGGGGCAGGGGACCACGCAAAACGCGCAGCGATTCATCTTGCAGAAGATTTTCCTGGACTTCACGTGCAGGGGCTGAATCCCGGCGCACTTGATCTTTTGAATGGGGAACTCGCGATTTCAAATGACGTGGTGGAAAAGATCAATATCTTTGCACCGCACATCATTGCTCTGGCGCTTCCACAAGAAAAACAATCCGCATTTTTTTCACGTCTTCCATTGCTCCCAAGCGTTCGCATTACCATTGGCGTTGGGGGTGCTGCTGATATGCTCTCAGGCGATTTGAAACGTGCGCCACGCTGGATGCGTAAAATTGGACTCGAATGGCTCTGGAGACTTATCCTCGAACCTAGCCGAATCGGACGTATTTTTAACGCCGTCATTGTCTTTCCGCTCGTGGTTTTTTATGATAACGTCACCTCTCACAAATAATATGAACGAAGTTCGAACTCGCATTGCTCCATCGCCAACGGGCTACGTGCACATTGGGACCTTACACACCGCGCTTTTCAATTACTTTTTTGCGCGCCAGAACAAAGGAAAATTTATTATTCGTATTGAAGATACGGACCGCGAACGATTTGTGGAGGGCGCCACGGAAAATTTGCTTGGCGTTTTTAACGCACTAAAAATTGAACACGATGAAGGCCCATTTCTCGAGGATGGAAAAATGATTCAGCGTGGTGATGTTGGCCCCTACATTCAATCTGAACGCTTGGGAACCTACAAAAAATACGTTGACCAATTACTTGCGCAAGGCGATGCGTATCACTGTTTTTGTTCCAAGGAACGACTTGAGGAAATGCGCAGCGCACAACAAGCCACCAAGCAAACGCCAAAGTACGATCGACGATGTGCCTCGCTTACGCCCGATGAAGTCCAGCAAAAAATCTCTGCGGGCGAACCGTTTGTAATCCGTATGAAAGTGCCGGAAGGCGAGACGATTATTGAGGATGAAATTCGTGGCACCATCAAATTCAATAATGCCGATATCGACGATCAGGTCATTCTCAAATCCGACGGATTTCCGACCTATCATATGGCCGTGGTTGTGGATGATTCGCTCATGAATATCACCCACATTATTCGAGGCGAAGAATGGCTTCCAAGCGCACCAAAGCATGTGATGCTCTACAAGATGCTCGGGCTTGCCGTGCCGGTATTTGCACACCTGCCACTGCTTCTTAATCCAGACCGTTCCAAACTCTCAAAACGCCAAGGCGACGTATCGGTTGAGGACTATTTGAAAAAAGGATATTTGCGCGATGCACTGTTGAATTTCGTGGGAACGCTCGGGTTCAATCCATCAGGAGAAAAAGAAATCTTCACGCTTCAGGAACTTATTGATGCATTTGATTTGAAGCGCGTGAATAAATCGAGCGCCATCCTCAACAAGGAAAAACTCGACTGGATGAATAATCAATATCTGCAAAAAATGACGTTTGACGAATTCAAGGCCGCTGCGAAGGATTTCGTCACCGGCGACGAAACCATGTGGAAAGCGGCATTCATCGAGCGTGGACGCGTGAACCGACTGGATGAGCTTCAGGCAAAACTCTCGGCATACGAAACAAATTCGGATTACGATGCGTCACTTCTTGTATGGAAAAAATCCGACGCTGCAGACGCAAAACTTCAACTCGAAAATATTAAAGCGCAACTAGATTCCGTTTCGTTTGACGATCTTGCAGGAATCGAGGATTCCATCCGGTCGTATATGACTGCAGGCGGGCTCCAGGCTGGCAATGTGCTCTGGCCTTTACGTGTAGCGCTTTCAGGCCAAGAAAAATCCGCCAGTCCATTTGAACTCCTGTGGGTGCTTGGGAAAGACGAATCTCTCAACCGAATTGAGGTTGCACTGCAAAAACTGGTATAATAAACGCATGGGACGATTTCGCCTCATTCTGATTGCATGTTTGGCAATCTCCACCATTGGAATTGCTCATTTTGCGTTCGCGGAAGGCGATGTGAAAAGCATGCAAAAAGACATCGCAGATAAGAAAGCGCAAGCCGAAAATATCCAAAAAGAAATTGATAGCTATCGTGCAAAAATCAAAACGCTCGATACGCAAGCAGCGAGTCTGTTGAATGATATCGCGCTCATTGAAAATCAAACGGCATTACTCGAGCTTGAAATTCAAGGCACGCAAGCCGATATTGATGGAAAAAATCTTGAACTACAGCTCATCGCAAACGAAATTGAAGCGCAAACTGCTTCACTTGAAAAGCAAAAGGAACTGCTTGGTGAAATGATTTTCGAATTACAAAAAAATCAGGGCATCGAAGTGGTGGATGTTCTTTTTAATGCAGAGAATTTCGATGAATTATTCGCGCACATTGAAGAGCTAGAAACCCTCAATGCAAATCTTGGAAAAGCGGTTGCGTCGACCAAGGAAACAAAAAACCGACTGCAAGATGAGCAGACAAAACAAGAAGAAGGGCTTGCCGATCTTTTGGCAATGCAAGATGAATTAAAAACCGAGCAGGGAACACTCGATCAGCAAAAAAATGCTAAAGACGTTCTGGTGCAAAAAACGCAGTCCTCTGAAGCCCAATATCGCGTGCTCATGAGTGAGCTGCGCCAAGAAGAGCAATCGGTTACCAATGAGCTCTCCATGCTCCAAAATGAGCTTGAGCAACGCCTGAGCGATCAGGATAATGACGGGCTCGATATTGCGCCTAGTTTGAGCGCGCCAATGCAGGGCACGATTACAGCGATTTTCCACGACCCAACCTACCCATTTAAGAAATTATTCGGCCAACATTCTGGGATTGATATCGCCACGAGTTATGGCACGCCCATCAAAGCTGCAGCCCCCGGTATTGTGGCCTGGACGCGCACAGGAGCGTCGTATGGGAATTATGTGATGATTGTGCACGAAGGAGGTCTGGCAACGCTCTACGCGCATATGTCGGGCTTCAACGTAGAAGCCGACCAGTTTGTGGAGCGAGGAGACGTGATTGGTTACGAAGGAAGCACGGGATTTTCCACCGGCCCTCACTTGCACTTTGAAGTGCGATTGAACGGGATTCCTGTGAATCCAGAGGACTACATTAGTTTTTAATTAGATTATGTTCCTCCACTTTCTTTGACAGCAAAGAAAGTGGAGAGAAAGAAACTGCCGCCAGGTCTGTGCTTGTCAAAGAGGCGCATTTTTCATATCCGTCGTCGGTCAGGGCACGGCCAGTCGTCCGGCAATTATTGCCGTAGGGGCGGCCCAATGTGGCCGCCCTTTGATTATGGATGTGCCGGAGGTGGCCGTGCAATTCCTGTCCGAACGCCGGATTCCTCTTTGACAATGCTCGAGCTGGCGGGATCGAAAATTTTGGAAATAATAGGGAAGTGTCTTAAAACGACGAACGCGCCCGAGAGATCGGACGCGAGAAGGGGAGAGCACGTATCAGGTTGTCATGAGCTCAATTGCGCCTTCAGACGCGTTGAATTGGGCGGAGACAACCTGAATATCCACAGACGACGCGACCTCGAGGCTTACCGTGAAAAACGCGCGGTGCGGTTCACGTTCAACGCTCACGATGCGGACGCGAACGTCACTGCTTAGCAGTGTCACGCCATGTCCCTGCAGAATGAGCAGGGGTTCACTCCGCTCGAGGACTTCGCCCGGTTCACGCCTCACGAATGTCTTCGTTGGCCCCATGTGAACGAGATCCCTGATACGATAGATGTCTTCACCACGGCCGCGCAGACAGACCGGGGCCTGTACTGGGGCAGTGCCGTTAACAGGAATCTGGACCTCGAAACTTATTTGCATGAGCCCTCCACACACAAAGGAAGTTCGAAAAATCTTTCCGAAAGATTTATTTTATTTCACTTGATTTTAAATAATTCGTCAATCGTGTAGATTGCTTCGTCGGCAAGTGTGCCTCCTCGCAATGACACAAATGGCAAGGGAAGGGGGGCTACAGAGAAGGGCGCACACCTGCCTGGAGACTCTCAAAAATAGCAAAAGGTGAGTGTCGCACAATATATCTTATACGACACTAGGCCTGTTTTCGGGCTCTGAGCATCGGCCCCTTATATACCTTATATAAATTATTATAAGGTTTTCTTTATTTATAAATTATAAATTAGGAATTCATTTTTTTAAATATAAAAAATTTGATTTAGTACGGAACAATAATTATTGTTCCCTACGGAAACAATTTTTTTTATTATTTCTAAACACGATTTATTCTCTTCCCCTCTCTCGACACATGACAAAAACATGAGTGTCGTAAAACGTCCAAAATCCCGGTCTCCATCCCTATTTAATATACACGTGATCCCCAAAACGAATATCAATATACTCCAAGGTTGAGAGTTGATCTCGGTACTCTTTAAGGACCGTCTCGAGCACCCCCTCCTGCTCCCCCACCCCCCGCGTTCCATCGATAAGAATTTTACATCCTTGCGCAATTTGAACCGTGAGCCAATTCGCATGCGGCTTTTCAATCTGGTAAAACATGGGGTTCAATTGCAATGCACGCGCCGCTTTATCAAACGCAATGATTGTTTCCGCGTGCATAGGGCTCAGCACCTCGCTATTTGATTCAATGGGCGTTGCACTCACGTCGACAAGAATTGGAATGCTCGGTTGAAGTGGGAGTGCTTGCGTGCCGTCGTAGATATAGACGGTTTGTTGCCCTAATCGCGTATAGATTTGCGCAAGCTCATAATCATACAGCGATCGTGTTGCCATGCCTGTGAGATCCAAAAACAGCATACGATCCCCGCTCTTCCACACAAGCTCTGATACGCGTTCTTCTGCAACGACGTTCAGTGTGCGCCCATCCATCACCACAGACAACGAGGTGAAGTCATAGGTATCTTGAAGCGTTTGCGCAAATTGGGAAACCGAAAAGGTATAGCGCGACCATTGTGGCACGATCCCGAAACGGTTCCCTTGCATTTGAGTGCGTGCTGCGTCTTCAATAAATGTATTTGGAATGGTGGTGAGACCACTCACGGCAATCGTCTTGATCGTGGAGAATGGTCCAAAGAATACGAGCCACCCGATGCCAACCAAGAAAGCAACCACGAAGAAACTCAGGAGATATTTTTTCCATCGAGGCAAGGCGCCACGATCACCAAAAAGCGGATTCTTAAACGTCTTGGCATCGTAACGATTTGCCTGCACGCGTCTCATGAAATTTCTTCGTCGCATGTTCATACAACAAGGCGAGGAAGAAGCGGATTGATTTGCGTTACAATTTCGTAGGCAATCGTACTGCCCCACTCGGCAAGTTCCTCCGCAGAGATTTGATGCATGCCATCACGCCCGAGCAATGTCACGATGTCGCCTTCTTTCACCATGGGCAATTGAGACACATCAATCATCATCATGTTCATGCAAATCGTGCCGATCACTGGGCACGCATGACCACGCACCAGGACGGAGGCTTTGCGACTAAAGACGCGACGATACCCGTCGCTGTATCCGACCGGGAGCACCGCAATGCGCAGCGGTCGATCTGAGCGAAACGTCATGCCATAACCAACGCATTCACCGGGCTGAAGCTCTTTGATTTGAGCAATGCGCGTTTTCCATGCAAGCACTGGGTGGAGATCGATCGCATTTTGACGAACACGATTCACACGTCGCACCGCCTCTGACGGCCAGATTCCGTACAAGGCAATGCCACTTCGCACAAGATTGAAATGCGTATTTGGATCAAGCACAATCGCAGCCGAACACGCAAAATGTTTATACCGAGGAGCAAGGCCTGCTTCTTCTATGAGTCGTAGTGCTTCGGCGAACAGTTCCATTTGATAGGCGCTGTACGCGCTTCCCGGAGTTTCTGCATCAGCGAAATGCGATGAGACACCCGTGAACTCAATGGTTTTTTCGTATTGACGAATGGTGCGCAAAAAGCCCCAGAGTTTTTTGAGCTCAATTCCCTGCCGATGCGTTCCAGTTTCGATTTTCAAATTGATGCGTGCCTGACTTCGGGCTCGAAGCGCGGCGTCGGAAAGATTTTTGAGCGATTCCTCACTGTAAATAGTTTGAATAAACCGGTTCTCAACAATCGTGTCAGCCCATTCCGGGGGTGCATACCCCAAGATGATGATTTCTGCATCCGACAAGCGTGATCGCACCACGAGTGCTTCATCAAGATGATCAACCGCAAAGCAAGAAACACCCGACGTGCTCGCCAAGCGTGCGATGGTTTCGATATCGTGCCCGTAGGCATTGGCTTTGACGACCGCGCACAACTGCGTGTCGGGCCCAAGCATTTTTTTTAGAGCAGAAATATTGGCCGCGAGCGCGGCACTCGATATCTCCACCCATGTTTTTGGATGGGATGTTGCCACAACTTATTTTTTTGGTGTGAGCATGTCTTTGCCCATGAACGGCCGGAGCACTTCTGGAATGACGACGCTTCCATCTTCTTGTTGATTATTCTCAAGAATCGCAATCAGGGTTCTGCCCATCGCAAACGCGGTGCCGTTGAGGGCGTGCGCAATCGCGGTTTTTCCGTCTTCGGTGCGGTAACGGGTATTGAGGCGTCGCGTTTGGAAATCGGTTGTGGTGGAGGTGGAATGGGTTTCACGGTACGTATTCTGCGAAGGGACCCAGGCTTCGATATCGTACTTGCGCGCCGCTGGCAATCCCAAATCGCCACTCACCATTTTGATCACGTGATATGGAAGTTTGAGGCCCTGCATGAGTTCCTCTTCAATCGATAAAATCAGTTCATGCTCGGCGTCGGATGTTTCAGGCGTCGTGAAGCTAAACATCTCCAGTTTTTCAAATTGATGCATGCGCAAAATACCCTTGGTATCTTTTCCGTACGATCCAGACTCGCGTCGATAGCATGGAGAGAATCCAACATAGCGAATCGGCTGAGAAAGATCTAAAATTTCGTCCTGATGCATCGGGCCAATCGCTTGCTCGGCCGTGCCGATCAAATACAAATTGTCTTTTTGCAGATAGTAGATTTCATCGTGTCCGCCGTGCTCCAAATAGCCCATGGCGCGCATAGAATTGGCCGTAATGAGGTGCGGAACGAGTACGGGTACAAATCCATGTTTCATAATGACAGAAAGCCCGTATTGCAAAAGCGCAAATTCAAGCAAGGCGCCATCGCCTTTCAAATACGTGAAGCGTGCGCCGCTCACCTTTGCCGCACGATCAATGTCAATGATGCCAAGCGCATCGCCCAACTCCATATGATCGCGAGGCGCAAACGTAAACGCTGGGATCTCACCTACGGTGCGGATCACTTCATTGTGGCTTGCATCCGTATCGCGTGTGACGTCGTCGCAGGGAGGATTTGGAATGCGGTACAGTAAGTCCTGGAGCTCGTCTTGTTTTGGCGTGAGCTCTGCGCGCAGTTCTTCTTCTTTGCGATCGATGGTGCGCATGTCCTCGATCATTTTTCTGCGGTCCTTCTCATCGGCCGTAGCAATTTGCTTTCCCGCTTCATTTTTCTGCGCGGCAATCGCCTCGATTTCTTTTTCGAGCGAACGCACACTGCGATCGAGCGACAAGAGCTTGTCGATATCGATTTCAACACCTTTAGACGCCGCGGCATCCACCAGCTCTTTACTATGTTCCCGAAGTATTTTTAGATCGATCATAGGTCGCTCTTAAGATTGATGATTTGTATTGGTCTTGTTTATAGGGGGCGAGTCTCACTGTGCGAATGTTGAAAGCATACCGCTTGATCCAAGCTTCAACCGCCACTTGCAGGGCACCTTGGTCATAGCCGAACGCAATGACATCCGGACGCGTGGCAACCACCTGCGAAAACATGCCGCGCATTTTATCGCCCGCGACGATTTCATCCACAAGTCCGGATTGCATCAGAATCGCATGTCGTTCATCCCACGAATGAACGGGTGGCATGCCCTTGAGCTCCTCTACGACCGAATCTTGCGTTAAATTTACAATAAGATGTTCTCCATGCTGGCGCGCTTCACGCAAAAATGCCACGTGTCCCGGATGAAAAAGATCGAACACGCCAAATACGAACACCTTACATTGGAGATTGTGCATCCTCATGCTCTAGTAGGTTATCAGAAGGCTTGAGTGTTGGAAATAGAATGACTTCTTTTAAATTATCCGCGCCACAAAGGAGCATGGCCAGGCGATCAATCCCCAATCCATAGCCAGCTGCCGGAGGCATACCATGTTTCAGTGCATTCAAGAAATCCTCATCCACGCGTTGTGCATCTTCGCTTCCACGCTCACGCAAGGCTTCTTGCTCGCGGAATCGTTCTTCTTGTTCAAGGGGGTCGTTGAGCTCATTGAAGGCATTCCAGACTTCCATGCCATTGATGAGCAGTTGTGCACACGAGCTATAGCGTTTATCTGCACGCGCTTTTGCCAAGGGCTTGAGCGCAATTGGATAATCAATCACAAATTGCGGGGCAATAATCTTTGGACGCACGCGCTCTTTGTACAGATGATCAAGCAAATCCCCCACCCCAATCACTCCCTCGGTACGGAGCCCGATGCGCTCGATCTCCTCGCGCAATTTATCTTCTGTATCAAACAAATCGACATCGATTCCCGTATGCTTTTCTACTAAATCGTGGAAAGACGTACGCGGAAGTGGAAAAGAAAACGAAACCGCTTGATCGCCAAACTGCATGGGTTTTTCCTCAAGAATCTCCTTGTTCACCCGTTGCAATAAGCGCTCCAAATGCGCCATAAGTCCCTCGATATTTGCGTATGCCCAATACAATTCAATCTGCGTAAATTCGGGATTATGTTGCTGGCTCACCCCTTCATTGCGGAAACAGCGCGCATATTCATAGATTTTTTCAAATCCGCCAACAAGCAATCGCTTCAAATAAAGCTCAGGCGCAATGCGCAAATAAAAATCGTGGTGAAGCGTATTGTGACGCGTTTTGAATGGACGTGCATTTGCACCCCCTGCAATAGCTTGCAAAATGGGCGTTTCCACTTCCAAAAATCCTTCCTCTTCCAAGAAGCGACGAATGCAGGCAACCATGCGTGATCGCATCAGGGCCATGCGTTTTGCCTCCGGGTTTGTAAGTAAATCGAGGTAGCGATAGCGATAGCGTTTTTCTGTATCTTGAAGCCCGTGGAATTTTTCCGGCAATGGTAAGAGCGTTTTTGTGAGCAATCGCGTATTGGTGACGAGCACGGATTTTTCCCCGCGATTGGTGAGATACGCAGCACCCATGACTTCATAGAAATCCCCTATATCGGCAAGACGATGAAACGCTTCATAGGGCTCAATCCCCAAATCGTCACGACGCAAAACAATTTGCATGGTATTACTCTCATCTTGCAACTCCAGAAATGTGAGCCCGCCGTGCTTTCGAATCGCGCGAATGCGTCCACATAAAATGACTTCTTTCCCGTTTGCAACGAGTTCATCAAATGCATCAAGGACCGCTTGCGCCATCATGGTGCGATGACTCTCGGCTGGGTATGGCTCTACATCGGCAGCACGAATCGCAGTTAATCGTTCACGTCGCACGATCTCCTCAGAAATCATAAAATGGAAATAATTTTGTACCCAACTGTTCCGGACGGCAAATCGAGCTCTACTACTTCGTTGGGATGCTTGCCAAGGAAGGCATTCCCGAGCGGAGATTCATTGCTGATTTTTCCTTGCATCGGATCGCTTTCCGTTGCGCCAACAATTTGAAAATCTTTTTGGGACCCGCCTGGAAGCTCAACGGAAAAACGCGTGCCAAGATGAATAATCCCCTCTCCGGCACGTTCTTCCACGAGCACCGAACGAGCCATCATGTCGCGAATCTCAATAATGCGTGTTTCGTTTTGAGCTTGTTCTTCTTTTGCTTCTTGATATTCAAAATTTTCCGACAAGTCGCCTTGCTCTTTGGCTGTGCCGATTTTTTCGGAAATTTGCTTACGATAAACCCCGGAACGATATTCCAGTTCGGTTTGGAGTTTTTCCATCCCTGCTTTGGACACATAATACACTTCTGCCATACATCAATTTATTGACGAAAGAAACCCGCCGTTCAGGCGGTGTTTCTCCTATCATAACAGCCCCTACGGAATCGTCAACTCCATCATAATTATTCGTGCAATGTGGTACGTTTCTTCATTTGCGTCATGTCTGCTGTATAATCAATTACCCCGGTGATGGGATCTCCAACTCCGAAAAGTCGGAACCCGTCAAACGGAATATCCATCACGTACTGTGCCCAATCTGACCCGAATAAATCTTTAGCAGCCTGCTCACTTGAAATCCAACGGAAGAGCGGACGGAATGGATCATCGGAATTTTCCACAATCGCATAGACCTCAGGGGCAAATGGAACCTTCACAAGCACCACACCCGGTTTTGGAAGCACGCGCCCAACCAACGGGAGCGATGCAAGCGTGGCATCTGACACGACTTTTAACCTATCCAGTGAATCTGCCCAAGTGAAATACGTTTCCTCATTGAGGAATACACGGCGCTCGTATGCATCGGTCACGAGATAAATACCCGAAAATGATTCGCTACGAATCGTCTCACCTGGAAATACCTCAGTGATTTGCTGAGGCTTGCCCGTAATTGGAGATTCACCAACGATCGGACGCATGACGCCCAAGGCTTTTTTCGTTGTCTCCATGTCTAAAATTGTGGCTAAATCCGTTGCCTCAAGTTTAAAAAGAATCGCGGTCGCGTCGAGTGCTTTGGGCGTAGTCCAATCGTAGGAGCCGGTTGCCAAGGTTGGTCCAACAATTTTTGTATACGTCTCGCCTTCATCGAGCGAATAATACAAATTCATGAATGGCACCTCACCTGTGGACGTCCAAGAAAAATGCGTAAGCGTTTCCTCTTGGATCGTTGAGGATTCAGGGAATCGGGCCTGTGTGATCAAAAATGATTCAATGGTTCCTGAAATAACCGCACTCCCGCCCGGACTCGCCGTCACCAAACTTTCAGATTTCTTGATCGTGGGCATGTCAACGGAAGACACGCTCGATTCATGACCAAATGTATCGAGCGCAACTAATGCGACGAAATAATGCGTGAGAGGCGACAACCCTGATATCAAACTTACACCCGTTGTCGCAGTCGAAAGATTTGCATCATTATCTCCATCCCACTCAAGTGCGGTTCCCGTGCGGCCATCAACATCGGATTGCGTTTGCCCGTACCACAATTCGTAGTGATCGAAATTGAGATCCGTGGCAACATCCCATGCTGGCGTGAGGGAATTCCATGCAACAGCGCCTCGCGTGAGCGTTGCAAGCCCGGCAGGGGATTTTGTATCGATGATAAAATTCGATGAAGCAACCGCAGTACCAGGCATCGTATTGTCGTACGGAGTAATACGAAGCTGCGCATTTGAGACTTCCGTATTTGGCGCGTCGGTTCCAGCATTCCAAATTGTCGTCACCGTATTTGCGCCCGTGGACGTCGTGATGTAGGCGTCAACGATTCCAATCTGATACGTGCCGTCATTTTCCACGGTTGGATCTCCATAAGTCGCGGTCGTATCAGCACCGACTTCGCTCAGCGTTGCCTTGGCCCAGGTAGAGCCTCCGTCGATGCTATATTCAACTTTTGCCGAGCACGTATCATCGTCGTCTGCATCATCTAATGTGAATTGAACCGTAACAAGGTTTGTTCCATTGGTCGCCTCAACGCCACTTACCGCCGCGACGGTTGGGTGCCAACTATCAAGCACCAGCGGATCGGCATCGTCTTTATCTGTCCCGTCAAACACACCTGCAGTTCCCGGGTAACTGTCCAGATCCGCGTCGACATAAAAATACGCCAGATAAACTTTTCCGGCATCGGTATATGCCCCCACATCAACTTTATAGGCACCCACCATCACTTCTTCATACTCATCCCCATTAAGATCCCCGACACGTGTCACATCGAATCCCAAAAGTCCCCCAAGCTCTTCCCCGACAAATTTCACCCCATTCACGGATGTGCCAATGGTTGAGGCAAGAATCGGACTCGTGAGCACTTGATTGCGATAAACAACGTACATCGCCCCGTAGCTATCTGTAATAGCCCCGCCATTGTCGTTTGAGGTTGCGGTCACGATATATTCATTGAGGCCATCATTGTTGATATCCGCGGCAGTGAAATAATTTCCGAATCGATCACTTTCCCCTTCCCCGATAAATTTCAATCCAGAAATCGTCGAACCAACTCCACTGAGCGCATTGGCACCCGTAAAACGTGTTGCGGAACCAAAAATCAAATACGAGGCACCGGTATTGGCAATCGCGCCATTATCCGCGAGGTTTGCAAAAATACTGAAATCGCCAAAGGCATCCTCGTTATAAAACCCACCCATAATATCGTTGCCGGAAGAATCATTTACAACCTCTCCATAAAATGATGCACCCGTAACGCTCCCGCCAACGTTTGAAACGTCCACTGGGCTCACCAGCGCCTGATTTCCATAAATGAGATATGTTACGCCTACATCAGCCGTGCCCCCATAATGCGCGAGCGTTGAACTTGCAAGAATATCATCATACCCATCCCCATCCACATCAATCATGCGCACGCCTTTTCCGAGACGATCACCAGCTGCCGCACCTCTAAATGTAACGCCCGCAATTGTGCCACCCACATTTGCAAGTGCATTCACGCCCGATAAACGTACTGCGTCGCCATAAATTAAGTATGCAGCACCGCGTTGCGACAATGTTGTACTTTCTAAAATTGCACTGACAAGTAGATCATTATATCCATCATTATCAAAATCTCCAGCAGATAACCGCGAACCGGATTGTTCTTGCGCAGATGTGCCATAAAATGTGGCACCAGCAATCGTGGTCCCAATATTGTCTGCGCTATACGTGCCGCTTAACGCTTGACCGCCATAAACTAAAAATGTCAGCCCGTTATCCAAAATGCTGTTCCCTTCGCCGCGTTCAGCTCCAAATAATAAATCATCTGCGCCATCCCCATCCACATCGCCCGCATTGATAATTTCCTTTCCCGTATATGCGACCCCGCTCGTATCCGATGCTCCAGTAATTTTTACATCCGCATCTGCTACAGACATGGATATCCAGGCAGAACCGTCTCCATAGAACATGTAGATTGCACCGACTTCTGCACCTACGGTACCCTCAGAGATCGCACCGATTATTAGATCCTCATCGCCATCATCATTAAAATCCATCATCTTTGCGCTAAACCCAGTCCAGTTATCGGATGCTTCTCCATCGAAATGGACGAACTCTGTCACCGGGCTGGTGCCGTAAACCGGATCAATAAAATTTGAAATTCCCGTGAGCGAACCAAACTGAGAAATTCGCTTTTCTTGGGATTCCAAAACAATCTCCATTCCTGCATCCTGATCGAAAAAGGGCAATGTGCTCGTGCTCGCATTCCAATCCAAATACAAGATCGATGCAAGAAATGCCGCGAAGCATAAAAAGAAGTACACTTTTGGAATACAACACCTCCGCTTCATGACTGTATTATAACGAACATTCGTCGCATCTTAGCGAAGATATCCCCAGATTTTTACTCAAGGAGAATGTTATTGCATGCCTCAAAAATATCTTTCGCAATTGGAGTTGCAAGATTAAGGGTTCCGCCTTTTTCTACCAAAACCGTTACCACAAATTGCGGATCGTCATATGGGCCAAACCCGGTGAACCACGAATGTGGATCTTCAACCGTTGACCATTGTGCGGTACCCGTTTTTCCAGCGACCTCAATGGGCAAACTTTGTAGTGATGTGGCGCTTCCCTGCGTAATCGTGCGGCGCATGGCGGTTTTTATGATATCGGCAATGTCGGTGGAAATAATCGACGTGGCATTTCCCGAAACGCTCATGAGCAAATGCGGGGTGACAAGAAATCCGCCATTGGCGAATACGGCCGTGGAGCGAGCAATTTGAAGTGGGGTAGCTAAGAAATCCCCCTGCCCGATCGCGACGTGATAGGTGTCTCCAATGTACCAAACCTCATTTTTTACGTCCTCTTTCCATTCTGGGCTTGGCAAAAATCCATCTGCTTCCCCAGAGAGATCGATCCCACTTTGCGACCCAAAGCCAAACGTCGCAGCCCACTGCATGAGCCTCTCAATCCCGAGGCCCTTAAAATCCTCAAACCCTCCGCCGATCATGTAAAAAAATGTATTCACGGAATCTGCAATGGCGTGATAAACATTTGTAAGACCATGACCGCCCGCACGCCAATCCGGAAAAAACCATGGGCCAATCGATAACCCGCCCGTGGAGCTCACGGTTGTTTCGGGCGTAATTACCCCTTCAATCAGTGCCGCGGCAGCAAACGTCGGCTTGATCGTAGAGCCGGATGGAAATTCCCCAGACGTTGCACGCGGAAACAAAGGATTTGCATCGTCTTCTAAAAGAGCTGTGTACGTATCGCCATCCATTCCTTGAACAAATAGATTTGCGTCATACGCCGGATAGGAAACAAGCGAAAGCACTTCCCCATTTTTTGGATTCATCACAATCACGGAGGCATTTTCTATTCCCGTTCCCGCCAGGCGCGCGCGAAGAATCGCCTCCACGGACGATTGTAGCTCCGAATCAATCGAGAGTGTTAAGTTCTCGCCATCCACGGGATCGGTGCGCGAAATAAACCGCTTCATATGCCCCTGTGCGTCCACTTCAACTAATTCTTCCCCGGCAATCCCTCGAAGACGATCTTCATAAAACGATTCAATCCCCATCTTTCCAACGCGATCGAAGCGTCGATAGGATTTTTCTTTCCCATACGCCTCATATTCTTCTGAACTAATAGGGCCGGTGTATCCAAGTACATGTGAAAGTGTTGGAACTTGATCGGTTGTATAGGTTCGTTCTGAATCAACTTCGAGCGTGACGCCACTCCATGCATCGCGCCCCGCAAGCACACGCATTGCATCTTCGTAGGAAATGTCTTGCGCGAGTTGAATTTGTTCTTGATAAGAGGTCGCCTTTGTATATGCCTCAGTCATTTGTTCTGGAGAGACCTCTAGAATTTGAGAAAGAGCTTGGAAAATGGAAAGGCGCTCACCTTCATCGCTTGGGAGTAATTCTTTTGAGCTGATGAGACGAAACGTTGGATAATTGCTCGCAAGAATCACCCCGTTGCGATCCGTGATAATGCCGCGCTCTGCCGGAATCACATACGAACGAAATCGATTTTCCTCCGCCAGTGCGCGATAAGCTCCGCCACGCGCGATTTGCATATACCCGGCTCGACCAACAAGCAAAAGCATAAGGCATGCCGTAAACAGAAAAATCGCGCGGAATCGTTTTGGAGAAATAATGGAACCCATGAATTGTCTGGCAGATCCTTCTCCAGTCATGGGCCGATCCGAATAGGTTTCTTCTACAAAAACATCATCTTCCACGGGCAATAAGGCAATCCCCAATCCTTCTTCGGGTTTGATGGGAAACAACTCATGAGGATTAGACGCTGACATGAGATTTGCGCACTAAAAATAGGGAGCGGAATAGCCGTGCACTTCCGCGCGACAATACGAATCCAAAAATGAGACCAATTCCCAGCCACCAAAATCCATTTGCGCAAATGGGCCAAACGTCGCCGTAGGCGTATCCCAGATGATTGTGCTCCACAAAAACAAATATCCCAAGAGAGAAAAGCGCGGCACATCCGTACAAGAGATACCCGAGCCCCAGAAGCGCATACACGGAACGCGTAGTAATGATGCGTGTAACCAGAAATGCGCCAAGAATCCCAAAGAGCACGAATTGCCATGCTGGAAATGCACTAAACCCGAGCAGAGGCAAAAAGATGCCCGTGGATAAAAACCACAATATCCCCGACCAGGGCCCATGACGATGCAGCACAAGTACACCCACAATGAACGTAAGCGGAATTGCATTCCAGGGCGCGGGAAGCGTCACAAGGAGGGTCCCTTGCACAAGTGACAATAAGAAACTAGCACAAATGAGAAAAAACTCACTGAGCATATTGCGTGTCGCCGGCCTGTAAAATCATGACGTTTAAATACTCGTTTGCGTCAAAGAATGGTTGGACTTGCGCGGTCTGAAATGGGTCAGACGGATTTTTCAAAACCGAACTTACTGTCCCGATTACTAGTCCGTACGGAAACAGTCCATCGAGCCCAGACGTCACAATCACGTCTCCTTGAGCCACGGTGGCGTCTTGCGGAATGTAATTCATCGTGAGCACATAGCCGTGTTGGCCTTCAATCATCCCAAGCGTTTTTTCACGCCCCAAAATCGTTGATGGCACATGACTATCAAAACTGCCGAGCAATCGAATTTTACATCGATGTGCTTCTACGTCTGACACCGTCCCAATGAGGTGTCCGTCTTCAACCGCAACAGCCATTTGCGCTGTTACCCCGTCTTCACTTCCCCGATCAGCCCAGAGCTCAAACCCGCCTTCAGGTGAGCGAGCCACGATACGCGCAATGACGACGTTTTGATTTGCATGACCTTTTGTAAAGAAAAGAAATTGTTCGAGTTCAACCAAATCACGTTCGAGTCGTTCAATATAAGCTTCATCAACTGCAAGTGAGGCGGATAGATTTTTGTAATAATCCCGCTCTGCAATGAGCGGTTCTTTTGCAACAAACGTGCCATCCCACACGGCGTGTAAGCCTGTGCCAATGGCTGTAAGACGCGCACCCGTACCCGATACCGCACGCTGAAATCGGGGCACGAACGCGTACAAGACAATCAAAAAAATGACGGCAAATACTCCGACCGCGACTTGAATGATTCGACGAAATTGGAGCGTATTTGTGCGAGGAAGTATTGGCACACGCTATGGCATGAATTGTTCATCGACCGTGCCGGGCAAGGTGATATCACGCAGGAGCGGTTCGTTTTCCAAAAGAGCACCCGTGCCACGCACCGTGCAGGTGGTTGGATCTTCTGCAATACGCACAGGAATATCGGTTTCGCGCGAAATGAGTCGATCGAATCCGCGCAAGAGCGACCCGCCACCCGTGAGCGTGATCCCGCGCTCGTAAATATCGGCCACGAGTTCCGGGGGCGTTGCCTCGAGCGTGGATTTGATTTGTTCAATGATGGAGCGCACGGACTTGTGAAGGGCTTCCCGGATTTGCCCATCGGTTACAATCACTTCTTTTGGAAGACCCGTGAGCAAATCGCGCCCGCGCATTTGAAGCTCCATGGGCTCGGATAGTTCCTGTGCGCTGCCAATGCGACATTTCACCATATCGGCAACACGATCGCCAATGAGCAAATTGTAAACGTCGCGTGCATATTGTGTGATTGCTTTGGTCATTTCGTCGCCTGCCATGGAAAGCGATTTCCATGTGACAACGCCTGAAAGCGAAATGACGGCGATTTCAGTATTACCTCCGCCAATATCGACAATCATATTCCCAATCGATTCGGTAATTGGAAGTCGCGCACCAATGGCACCTGCCACCACGTTTTCCACCAAAAAAACCTGACGTGCACCAGCAGTCATTGCTGCATCCTCAACCGCCTTGCGCTCGACCTCGGTCATTTCAAGTGGCACACCAATTACGATGCGTGGCCGCGGCACAATCGTAAACGATTCCTCGTGAATTTTATCAATGAAATATTTGAGCATTTTTTCCGCGATCTCAAAATCAGAAATCACGCCCTTGGAAAGCGGGCGCGAGGTATGAATATGTGGCGGGGTCTTACCAAGCATATCGCGCGCTAGTCCGCCAACCGCGATGATTTGATTGGTGCGCGCATTGAACGCCACAATCGAAGGCTCGTTCATGACGAGACCTTTTCCTTTTACAAAAACACGGGTATTTGACGTTCCCAAGTCAATCCCGATATCTTCTGAAAATCTGCCGAGGAATCGATTAAACATATCGAGCCCTCATTTTAGCCTGTTGACATCCACGGGTCTAGCACAGCTTATCCCCCATCATCAAAAGGAGATCTTGACAGTCATGAGTGCCGATTTCGATACGAAACGAAAAAATATTCAATAAGGCTCACTCCCGCAATCAGGAGGAGCACGGACCACCAATGAAACCAAGATTTACTCGCCAAAAATAAGCAGCCAACCATCATGGCCGAGAGCATCACGGCTTGACGCAAAGATGTTGATACAATTTCTTCCAATTCATTTTCGGAATCAAATTGCACACGCACGAGTGTTGCAATTGTGGCGATTGTTCCCATGAGGCCCGCAAATAAGGTGAGATAAAAAACCAAAATCATGGGGAGACCTGCCGTAAACGGATCGATATTCCAAAGCACCACGCCCCATGCAATCCATGCAAGAACCGTGCCGGTGCCAAAAATTGCAAGGTATCCTTTGATGTTCATGAAAAAATTATACCATGTTCATCCGTGAACAGTTGAGGCCGATACAAGGGCTTCACATCGCGCAACGCAAGGGCTGGGAACGCAAGTACTAGTGCGTCCATAATTTCCATACGCTTGCTCATGACCGCATCCATCGCTTCGGAACACCTGCACGCAATGTGCAATTCTTCTTTTACGTACGAAAGGACACGAATATCGGGGATTACATAATCGGCAAATAACATCGGCATCAGTTCTTTTGCCTTTTCAACGACAAGCGCCGAAGTAACTTGGCGCTCAATTCCGTGGCGATGCAGTGCACCCGACATCAAAGAACCCATGCCAGTGAATTGTGCTTTCCTGGTGGGTTTTTTACGCTTGGGCTTATAGTATTCAACTCTGCCGAAACTCACAGATATCTTTAAAATCGCAATATTTACACTGCTCTCCTGGCGTGGCGCCAAAAGAACTTGCGCGAATCTTTTGTACTGTGTCCAAAATGTTTTCCGTCAAATCAAGAAGCTCTTTTGCTTTTGGTTCAAAACTCGCTCGCGTATTATTTTCAAGATAATGATACGTGAGCTTTTTCACCACAAGTGGCGGATCAAAACTTTGCGCAGCAGCGAGCGCGTATAAAATCAGCTGACGTTTATCGTCACGCTCGAGTTTTTCTTTTGGCTTGCCGGTTTTATAGTCAATGATTTCTACGCCACCGTCAACGGAATCAATGCGGTCAATACGCCCTTTCAAAATGACGTCGCCAACGTGGAGCGTAAATCCTTTTTCAAGCGCAAGAATCTTTGGTGGCTCTTGCAGAACTTGTGCGTGATAATCCGTAAGTGACTCGCGTGCCTTCTCGAAATATTCGAGTTTCGTCTTCTCATCGGGATACCATTCGTCGATCCAGGAATCCTCAAACAGTTGAAGAAGCGTTGCTTTGGATGGAAGCACGAGTTCTTTTTTCTCTTCCGGGAATAGACTCGTTTGTGGAGCTTCTTGCGCCACGACGATTGCTTGGAAAAACTTATGCAAGGTATTGTGCATGGATTTTCCAAAACTCATTTGATATTTGCCAAAGACCGGCACTTTCAAAATGTGCGCAAACTTATACTGAAGCGGGCACGTGGTGAACGCGGCAATTTGCGTGAAGCTCACGGTTTTTGGAAGCGCGTAAGCACGCACGACAGCCGGTTCTTCTTTGCGCTCGCCAAATGGAACGTCGCTCACATACGCTTCGGGCGCAATTCCTGCGTCGTCTAAAAATCGCGACGGTTTGCGCTTGCGTGTGCCGCCATAATCGTCGGCGTGAAAAAGATACAATCCTTTTTTGGCGCGCGTCATGGCCACATAGCAAAGCCGGCGTTCCTCAGCAATGTGAGCATCGGACGTGCTTTTGAGATTTGCAATCAATCGATCGGGCATTGGGATTGCCTCGCCACGGTGCTGTGAGGGAAAACGTTGCTCCACCATGTTCACCAAGAATACGTGTGAAAACTCCAATCCTTTTGACGCGTGAATGGTCATGATTTGCACAACGTCTGGACCTGCTTCTGCATCAACCGAAAGCGAACCTTCTTCGCCAGCTTCTCGCTCATGCGTGAAGTCCGCAAGGAATTGGTGCAAGCTTCCATCATCGGACGTGAGTACAAATTTTTGCAAGCGCTTTGCGAATTGATTCAGGAGTCCATATTGTTCAATCGTCTTTGCCTCATCGCCGAGTTTCAAAATTTCGCCTTCGAGTCCGGAGTCTTTCACGATCGACAAGAATAACTCTGACACCGGCATGCGGCGCATTTTTTCTTCCAAAGACGATAGCGTGGCAAGAATTTCTTGAGCGCGCTCCACGCCTTCGGGCGTAATTCCTGGAATAACGCCGGCGTATTTGAGCGCATCGGCAATGGAAAGGGCTTTCCGCTGGCAATAAAGCGTTACAGCCGACACATCGTTTTGCGAAAGTCCCAAGTGCTCGTGCGAGAGCAGTCGATAAAATGACGGGCTATCGTGGATCTGATCCAAGACTCGCATCCAGGCCAAACAGTCGATGATGAGAGGTTTAGTATAAAGCCCACTCATTGCCAAAAATCGATATGGAATTTTCACGGCTTCGCAGGCTTCTACAAATGGTTCAGCCTGACTATTGGCGCGCACTAAAATGGCCATTTCGCCCCAATGCACTCCGCCATTGTGAAGTTCGACGATCTTTTTGAGAACGCCTTCGACTTCATCTTTTTCGTCCCCGCATTGAATACGCTGTACGTCGCCGTCAGCAATATGGGCGAGCAATCCTTTTGCGATTTGTTCCTTAATCTCGAGACGATCCGGATTATTTTTCTGTATGAGCGCGTAGGCAACATCGAGAATTGGTTTTGCGCTTCGATAATTTCGTGTGAGAACAATACGCGCCGCACTCGGATAATCCGTGCGGAACTGCATGATATTGGCAAGCGAGGCACCACGGAAACGGTAAATGGATTGATCGTCGTCCCCAACCACGGTGAGGTTCCCGTTTCGCGCGCACAAAAGTTTCACGAGTTCGTATTGCGCCGTATTTGTGTCTTGGAATTCGTCGATCAAAATATATTTGAACTGTTCCTGATATTTTTTGAGGATATGCGGACGCTTTTGAAAAAGCTCGATCGTGTACGAAACCAAATCCGCAAAATCGAGCGCATGATTCTCGAGAAGGATTTGCTGATACGTGTGATAGGCGTTAGCGAGCTCTTCGTAGCGCGCGACTTCCGATGCAGTTGCTTCTTTGTCTTCGGCGGATAATCCTTCTGCGGAATCGAGATTGAGTTTTTCTTCCTGCGCAAACGCCAAGTAGCGTTCAGGCGTGACCATTTCGTCTTTGGCGCGCGAGATATGAGAAAGAATTGCCTTGAGGTAGCGCGTTGGATTTCCGCGCGGTCGATAATAATCAAGCTCAAATCGCGCAAAATTCTTGCGTGTGAGAAGGAGTGCATCAACTTCGTCCACAAGCGTGAACTCTGGCGGCAACCCAATATCCAAGGCGTGCTCGCGCAAGATGCGTTCGCAAAAAGCATGGAACGTAGAAATCCATAGGTCGACGTAGCCAAGCGGAAGAAGCATGTCCACACGCTCTTCCATTTCGGTTGCCGCCTTTTCGGTGAAGGTGAGCGCAAGAATTTCCTCAGGCTTGGCTTTTCCTTGTTCAATAAGCCAAGCAATGCGCTGGGTAATCACCGTGGTTTTCCCCGTGCCCGCGCCGGCAATAATCATAAGTGGGCCGTTTCCATGGGTCACGGCTTGTAATTGCTCGGGGTTGAGGCCTTCTAGGAGTTCGTTTTGCATGAGGGCATTTTAGCACCGCCGCCGTGCGATTGCGAGAGGGTCATAGACTCCTCAGAATACTGAAATTAGGGTAACCTACGATCATGAAACGCATTGCATTTAATAAACATGAGAGTGACAACTATATCCAGGAACGTGGAATCGCTCCATGTTTTATTTGCCAGATTGTCGCAGGCGATAAAATTCGAGATCGTCACCAAATTTTATTTGAAGATGAACGTGTAATTGCATTCCTTTCCTCAAAACCAACGCAATATGGTCAGGTACTTGTCTGTCCTAAACAACATGCCGAACAAATCTCAAAGGACCTCGACGATGAGGAATATCTTCACTTGCAGAGCATCATTTTCAAATTTTCAAAAGCAATTCAAAAGGCTCTAAATCCAGAAAGAATTTATGTAGCGTCATTTGGCAGTCAACAAATGAATCGGCATATTCATTTTCATCTTGTCCCCATCCCAAAAGGTACGCCAATTCGTGAGCAACAAATGGCATCCATGATGCCTGAACTCGTCGGCTATTTGGATCTTGAAGACAGCGAATGGAAAGAACTCGCGAAGAATATTATAAAATCACTTTGATACGCGAAAGCCGAGGCTTGTTAACTAAAAAGACGACTGCTGTAAGGCAATCGTCTTTTTTTACTATCTATATTATTGAATGTTTACTTCACGTCGAAGACCTTTTTCGTTACCTTGGTGTCAGACACGATGTAGAAGATCAAGTTACCTGCAGCATCGAATGAAGGACGACCAAAGACACCATAATACTTAAAAGCCTTTTCCGCACCCTCGTAGAAGAAAGGTTTTTTTACAGGTGCATCACTTGCGGAAAACATCGGAAGCATTTGGCTTGTTGCACTCGCAACCTGTTTGCCATTGAGCCAATACGTGTACTCAAACGAACACACCGAGGAGCTACACACATCCATAGCCGTTCCGTCGGCCTTCATCGTGTGAACATCTACTGTCTTTTCTGAACGGAAAAGAACGTGGCCATATGGATCGGCTGCTACAGGCACAGCTTTTACTGGAATGGTCCATTCCTCGATTGGTGACCACAAATGTGTTTCATTGTATTCGGAGACGGTCGTGTATGGAGGTGTGAATGCAAATACTTCATCAAGCGTCGTATTCAAATACACTTCCTTTGGCTCAAATGAGAGCTTGGTCGCTACCTCATTTTTGACAATATACCATTCACCACGGATATCGCGGGCACGATAGAAGACAGATCCGGTGGCATCATTTTTCAGCACCTGGTCAACATAGTCCCAGGCCTGACCGCGTTCGCCGTTCAGAACGACGTACCACGTATTACCATCACGCTCACGGTAAAGTGCAGCGCCTGTCTTGTTTACTCCATCGTATTTGGCGTAGCTCTGAAAAGGTGTTGCATTGCGATACGTACGCTCGATATAATCTTCAATCACTAATTTTTGTGAGTGCCAAGGCTGTGTAGGAACATATGCGAGAACTGTCTCGCTGACCTTTGGAGCTTCAACGCTCAACGGATTCATAATCGAACTACAAGCCTCTACCGTTGGCAACGTGATTGTGTCACCCGCGTATAGTAACCCCTGATAATCGAGGTTGTTTTCGGGGATAGAGGCAATCAACGGCCAGCACCAAGGGCTACCGATTTGGCTTTCAGCGATTTTCCAAAGACTATCACCTTTTTGAACTGTATAATTTTGGCTATTTTCGTTCGCAAAAACCGCCATTGCAGGTGTGAACAATAGCACGGAGGCGAATAATCCAAGCATGAGTGATTTCATAGGGTTTATTGTGAGTCAAATTGACCGCGCAGAATAGCACAAAAATCTGCTTTTGTCAATGTGTCATCTAGTAAATTATTGATTTTTCTCGCAATTTTTGATATCGTGCCCCGTTAATAACTCCATGCAACAACCCATCAAACGATCAAAAGCCCGCTTATTGGCCGGAAGAACGTTTTATACGCTCCAGCGGTATTTTTATTGGTACGTTTCCGGAATTGATTTTGCAACAAAGCAAAACACTTCCCCATTGCCATTTAAAATTTTCACACATAAAACTCCATTGCGCCGGGCGCTGTCAAACGTCGATCCAACGCTCAATGAGAATAAAATAGCGAACCTGAAAATCGCGATTCAAAAGCTTGATGGGATTATTCTTGAACCCGGTCAAACATATTCTCATTGGCGCTTGATTGGACATCCAACCAAACGCAAAGGCTATAAAGAAGGAATGGTTCTTGATCACGGCACGGTGAAAACCGGAACCGGTGGCGGGCTTTGTCAGCTTTCAAACCTCATTTATTGGATGACGCTTCACACCCCCCTCAGCGTCACCGAACGCTGGCGCCATAGCTATGACGTTTTTCCGGATGTAAATCGTGTACTCCCATTTGGTAGTGGCGCAACATGCGCTTATCCAAACATCGATCTACAGATAAAAAATCAAACAAGCCAACGATTTCAGTTGTCGCTTCAAGTGACGGAAGATTCTTTAGTTGGTACGTGGCTTTCTGATAAACCAATTGCATTCACCTACCACATCGCAGAAATTGAACATGAAATAAAACACGAGTGGTGGGGGCAGTATTCCCGAAATAATAAAATTGCGCGCACGGTTGTTGATAAACAAACCGGCAAAAAAGTATCTGAAGAATTGGTGGCGGAAAATCACGCCATTATGATGTACGAGCCACTTCTGGGGAAGTAGATGGCGTGTATTCCATCTCGAAATGCGTATCATTTTCGCCAACCTCTTCAAACCCAAATTTTTTGTATAAATCAATTGCTCGATTTGCTTTCAGCACTTGTAGTCGGACAGGAATCTTCTTCGTGTTTGCCTCTTGGATGAGCGAACCTAAAAGTTTCGTGCCAATCCCCTGCCCTTGAAATTCCGGTAAAATAACGAGCTCATGGGCGTCAATACGCTTATCTGAATACTCCACCCAGCAATAGCCAACGGGAACACCATTATCTAAAAGAATTTGGTAACGATTCTCTGCCCAGGCGTCGTCGAAAAATTTATCCTGTTTTTCCTCATCCCAAGCGCCGAACTGCTTTTCCACAACATCGTGATATGCAAGGTGATGAACCTTGCGCATAAAATCCATGTCTTCTTTTGTTGCAGTTCGTCTTTCGAGCGAGGAAGAAATTTCTACCTCAGGCGTTCGTTCTTTTTGATCTGACATATTGACTTGTTTTTCCCATTTTATCACAAAAGCCGAGGTCTAGCCTCGGCCACGAGCGCCAGTCGTTGTTGGCGCTAGACAATCTCCTCGATCTCCCACGTCCCATCTTCCCTGGGAACCGCGAGGAGCTTGACCACCGTCATGCCTGGATAGAGCGCCAGCACATGCTGCCGAGCATCCTCAAGGTGCCCCAGATGAAGCGCGCGTTCTGCTTCAGGAGCATCCACATAGAGGGCGTTCCCCCCGTATGCACGACAGTCCAGATGCGACATCAGGAATACCGTGCGAATCTCATGAAACCTGCAGGCGACTCGAATTTGGTTTGCCGTGAACCCATCCGGCTCAACTGCAAGATCCTTCGGACCACCCGCGAGCGAGATGACGTAGGTATACCCAACGAGTCCGTTGAGGATCAAGAACTCCTGGATGGACTCCTCAAGGCGAGGGTCCATACACCGGACAAGAATGGCATAGCCCTGGTCGCATCTGAATTCCATGGTTTTCTCCAAATGGTTTCGATGTTTTACACGAAAAATCGAATCTCGTCAATCATCGCAAATAGAAAAGCCGAGGAAAACCTCGGCTTTTCTGATACGGGCAGGTCACAGACCTGCCCCTACGAAAATATTAATTCAATTCCTCAAACGTCCACTCCGTGTCACTCACCTTTCCAGCGAGGATCTTCACGACCGTCACGCCAGCGATCTTTTGGAGCACCGTCTGCTTGGCCGTTTCCAAATCTGCTTCGTGTTTGGCGCGTTCTGCCTCCGAGCTCTCAAACGATCCGTAGGCTCCACAATCGATGTGATTCATGAGTACCACGGTTTCGATGTTGTGGAGACGCTTGGAAGCCGCGAGCTGACCTGCTACAAATCCATCCGGATTTTCCGCAAGTTCTTTGACTCCGCCGGCAAGGGAAATAATATCGATGGTTCCAACGAGTCCCTTTGACGCTAAATATTCATGAATCGCCTTTTCAAGACGAAAGTCCATGCAACGAACAAGGGCGTGGGTGCAGTGATGTGACATAGCGTTTTATTATTTTCCTCCTCGGAATTTTTTGCGAGCAATTCGTTCACGCGAAAGTTCACGCTCCATTTGCGCAGCAGCATCGGCGTAGGCAACCTCGCCTTGATTGCGAGCTTCCTCCAAACGCTTCTGCGCGAGTGCTTTTGCTTCCTCGATTTTTTGCAAATCAAGCTCGCCGGATCGTTCCGCCGTATCTGCTAGCACCACCACGGTATTTCCGGGTCGCACTTCGAGCAGCCCGGTCGAAACCGAAAGAATTGATTCGCTTCCCTTTTCCTTGAGGCGCATTTCGCCAGCGCGCAAAAGCGCAACGAGCGGTACGTGGCCTGGCAAAATCGTCACCTCGCCCATTTCCGTGAATGCGGAAATCGAATCCGCCGCGCCTTCGAAAATGACGCGTTCTGGGGTGACAATTTTGAGCGTGAGTTCTGCCATATTAGGCTTTCACTTCGTCGATCGATCCTTTCATGTAAAACGCTTGCTCTGGCTTATCATCGTGTTTGCCATCCAAAATCTCACCAAATCCGCGAACGGTTTCGGCAACCGGCACATATGCGCCAGGCGTTCCAGTGAATTGTTCGGCAACGCTGAAAGGTTGGGAGAGGAATTTCTGGATTTTGCGAGCGCGCGATACCGTGAGTTTATCTTCGTCGGAGAGTTCATCCATACCCAAGATTGCAATGATGTCTTGCAAATCTTTATAGCGCTGCAAAACCTGCTGAACGCCACGAGCAACGCGATAGTGCTCTTCCCCAATGATGTTTGGATCAAGAATCGTCGAAGATGAGTCAAGTGGATCAACTGCTGGATAAATAGCGAGCTCAGCCAAAGATCGTGACAAAACCACGGTTGAGTCGAGGTGTCCGAAGGTTGTTGCTGGAGCTGGGTCGGTCAAGTCGTCGGCTGGAACGTAAACCGCCTGAATGGACGTGACCGATCCTTTTTTGGTTGAGGCGATGCGCTCTTGAAGCGTTCCCATTTCTGTTGCCAAGTTTGGCTGATACCCCACGGCCGATGGAATGCGTCCCAAAAGAGACGAAACTTCAGAACCTGCCTGTGTGAATCGGAAAATGTTATCGATAAACATCAAAACATCTTTTCCTTCTGTATCGCGGAAATATTCCGCCATGGTGAGTCCAGAAAGTGCCACGCGTGCGCGAGCGCCTGGTGGCTCATTCATCTGACCGAATACGAGGCAGGTTTTTGCAAGCACGCCGGATTCTTTCATTTCCTGATACAAATCGTTTCCTTCACGGGTTCGTTCTCCAACGCCAGCAAAAACGGAATATCCTCCGTGCTCTTTTGCGATATTGTGGATAAGCTCCTGAATCAAAACGGTTTTGCCAACGCCGGCGCCACCGAACAGTCCTGTTTTTCCTCCTTTCAAAATTGGACAGATAAGGTCAACGACTTTAATGCCGGTTTCAAATACTTTTGCTTCTGTGGATTGTTCAACGAATTCTGGAGCAGCGCGGTGGATCGGATCATAGCGAACTGCTTTTGCATCACCAAGTTCATCGATTGGATTTCCAACCACATCAAACATGCGACCCAAGGTTTCCGGACCAACCGGTACGGAAATTGGTTTTCCCAAGGAGACAACCTCGACGCCACGTTGCAAGCCATCGGTTGAGCCCATTGCGATGGCGCGCACCATTTGGTGACCAACTTGTTGAGCAACTTCAAGTGTAAGCGTTTTGTCGCCATTTTTTACTTCAAGTGCGGTCAGAATCTCTGGCACAGCTTCGTCGAATTTTACGTCAACGACCGCGCCAATGATTTGCGCGACTTTTCCTTTGAGTGTTTTTGTGGATGTAGGCATAGAATTTATTTGAGGGCTGAAGCTCCGCTGCTGATTTCCGCAATTTCCTGCGTAATCGATGCTTGGCGAATTTGGTTATACGTGAAGGTGAGATCTCCGAGCATTTCCTGCGCCGCGTCTGAGGCGTTTCGCATGGCCATCATGCGCGAGGAATGTTCTGACGCCGCGGTTTCAAGAAGCGACTGGTAAAGCGTCATGCGCACAAGGTTTGGAAGCACTCGATCGAGCACCCGCTCCGGACTTGGTTCAAACGTGCTTTCCTTTGACGTTGCTGCTTCCTGTTTTTTAGGAGATCCTTCGCTATCGCTCAGGATGACGGCAGTAGGCAGTCCGAATGGCAATAGCGTGAACACCACCGGATGTTGTGTGAGAGCTGAGACAAAATCCACGTAGGCAATCATCACGCGCTTGTAATTCCCTTTTGAGAACTCTTGAATCACGAGCGTGCCAATGGGGTCGATGTCTTTGTACGTGGGTTTATTGGTAAGATTTTCAAAACTCGCAATCAAGGTTGCGCGAGATTTTTTGAGGGCCTGCGTTGCACGTCGGCCGATTCCAACCGCGTCAACGTCTTCAGGAATTCCTTCGAGCGTTTTTTTAACGGCTTTGACGAGGTTGGTGTTAAACGCTCCGGCAAATCCACGATCCGATCCAATCACAATAAGGAGCGTCTTTTTTGCGTCCGCACGCTCCGAAAGTAATGGATGCGACAAGCGATCCACGCGTGACGCAACGCCCTGAATTGTCTCGAGCGCCAATCGCGCATACGGACGCGTTGAGAGCACGCTCGAAACCGCTCGGCGCATTTTTGATGCCGAGACGAGCTCCATTGCTTTCGTAATCTTTCGGGTACTCCCGATCGATCGAATGCGTCGCTTAATTGTTTTTCCGCTTTGCGCCACACTTAGGAATTAAAGGTTGCTTTGAAATCTGCAATGTGTTTTTCGAGTTTGGCTTTGATTTCATCGTTGATTTCTTTTTTCTCCATGATTTCTGCCATCATGTCTGCACCGGTCGAACCAAGATATGCTAAGAATTGCTTTTCAAATTCCTGCACCTTCACGGTTTCGATCGAATCGAAATGCCCGTTGTTGAGCGCGTAGATGATGCAAGACATTTCTGCCATCGAAAGTGGCGCGAATTGCTTTTGCTTCATAACTTCCATGGCTCGGCGTCCGCGTTCGATTTGCTTCTTGGTGCTTTCATCAAGATCGGATCCGAATTGCGCGAATGCTTCAAGTTCACGGAACTGCGCCAAATCGACTTTCAATGTTTTTGAAACCGACTTCATGGCTTTGGTTTGTGCCGATGAACCTACGCGCGAAACAGAAAGTCCAATGTTGAGTGCTGGTCGCTGACCTTTGTAGAACAAATCGCTTTCCAAGAAAATCTGACCATCGGTGATGGAAATAACGTTTGTTGGAATATAGGCCGAGACGTCTCCACCTTGGGTTTCAATAATTGGAAGTGCCGTAATGGAACCTCCGCCGTATTTTTCATTCAAGCGCGCGGAACGCTCCAAGAGTCGTGAGTGAAGATAGAAAACGTCGCCAGGATAGGCTTCGCGACCTGGTGGTCGACGGAGCAATAAAGAAATTTCTCGGTAAGCCCAGGCGTGCTTTGAAAGATCATCGTAGACAATCAGCACATCTTCACCTTTTGCCATGAAGTATTCGGCAATCGCGCACCCAGCGTATGGGGCAATGAACGAGAAAGATGCTGGGTCGGACGCTCCGGCCAAAACAATGGTCGTATATTCCATGGCACCAGTTTTTTCCAGGCGCGCCACAATACCGGCGATTTTGGATTCTTTTTGACCAATGGCAACGTAAATACATTTCACGCCCTGCCCTTTTTGGTTGATGATGGCGTCAATGGCGATGGCGGTTTTTCCGGTTTGACGATCACCAATGATGAGCTCGCGCTGTCCGCGACCAATTGGGATGAGCGAATCAATGGCTTTGATTCCGGTTTGAAGTGCAACTGTAACGGATTTACGTGTCATGACGCCTGGCGCGATTTTTTCAATTGGTTCGTAGCGCTCAAAAGCGATTTCGCCTTTCCCATCAACTGGCTGTCCAAGAGGATTCACGGTGCGGCCAACCATTTTATCGCCAACGGGAATCGAAAGCACGCGGCCGGTTGATTTCACGGTATCGCCTTCGTTTACCGTTTTTGCGTCACCCAAAACGACGGCGCCGATGGTTTGTTCCTCAACGTTTAGGGCCAAGCCAATGGCTCCACTTGGGAATTCAAGCATTTCTTGTGATTTTGCATTCGCAAGACCACTCATACGTACAACACCGTCGGCAACCGAAATCACGGTTCCCACGTTTTCGACGTGCACGTCGGCTTCATAGGCCTCAATTTGCTTTCGCAAGGCGTCAATGATTGCTGTTTTTTGAGTCATACTAGATGGATTGCAT
>JBAYHI010000001.1:0-156476 GCA_041666205.1 Patescibacteria group bacterium | reverse complement strand
TGCGCTTCGACAATTGATCCCATTACGCGACTTGGTCCAATCCCGAAACAGCCCATGACAACGCGCTGTTTTTTTCCCTCTTCGTCGGCATAATCAACTTCGAACGCATCCGTAAATTTCGTATTGAGTTTGAATATATTTCCAACCTCAATTGATTTCATCGCTTTTACACGACCCTTCCCATCTGGCGCGCGGTCGCCATCTTTCATTTCGGGAAAAATTTCTTTATTCCACGCATAATCCCCTTTTTCGTTTACAAAAATTAAATCTTCCCCACTTTCGGTAGGCATTTGAAATTCATGACTCAATTTTGAGAATGTTCCTCCGCTCGCTTCGGTTGGGATTGTATAAAGACCGCAACGCGCGAAAATCTTTTTATAGGCCTCGAGGACCGTATTGTAATATGCTTCCAAATCTTTTGCATCGCGATGAAAACTATACAAGTCTTTCATGTTGAACTCGCGTCCGCGCAAAATCCCTGACTTGGCACGAAGTTCATTTCGGAATTTATCCTGAATTTGATAAACCGCAAAAGGTAAATCTTTATAAGAATGAATAAACTTTTTTGCGAGCGGAGTCACAACTTCTTCGTGTGTTGCCCCAAGCGCATATTCACGATCCCCAGCTCCATCAAGACGGAACAAGACATCAAAATGATCCCAACGACCGGTTTTCACCCAAGCGTCTTTTGGTGTTAGCGCAGGCATCAATATTTCCTGTCCACCAACCAAATCAATTTCCTCGCGAACAATTTTTTGAATGTTATGCAAAACCCGCAACCCGAGTGGTAGATAGGTATAGGCGCCTGCCATCACTTGATCGACAAATCCAGCCTGTACTAAATATTTAGCGTTGGCGCTATCGGCATCGGCTGGTGCAGTTTTGGTGGTTTTTGTAAAAAGATGTGACTGTTTCATACGAGATAGAATCTTAATGCTTCTGTAGCATGAGCGCAAATGCGGTTGAAAGTGGAACCGTGAGGCATAGTGCTGTGGCACCAGCCAGGGTTCGCACGATTTCTTCGGCAATCACCTCGGTATTCATAAACGCCATCACGCTGCCATCCTTGAGAACAAAGAGCAGAAAAAGTGGGAGCGCGGCACCAGCATAGGCAAGCACAAGCGTATTGATGGTGGAAGCAATGCGATGACGTCCAACCGCCATGGTATGCAAAAATAATTTTGCATGTGACATGCGTGGATTTGCGTCGTGGAGTTCGGTGACAATTTCTGCTTGGTTCATGGTGACGTCGTCAAGGAATCCAACCGCACCAAGAATAATGCCCGCGAGGAGTAATTTGATGGGTTCAATAGCGTCTGTTCGACCCAAAAGATCAAGCACATCATCTGACCCCAAACCTCCAAGCCCAACCGCCCAAACCGAGAGCTCGGAAAAAACAATGACTAAAAGGAGCCCACCCAGCGCTCCCAAAAATCCTGCCAGCGTTTCCTTATTCCACCCGTGCGAAAGCGGAAAATTCACACACAAAATGAGTACCGCGCCCACAATCGTCACAAGCACAGCGTCATAGCCCGCAAGAATCAGAGGGAAGATCATGCCAAATAGAATCGCAACCGTTGCCACCAATGCGATTAACGCAAAAAAGCCTCGCTTCCTCCCGATAAAGATGGCAAATAGAGCAAAGACAAGAAAAAGAATTCCCAAAATGTAAATGCGATCCATAGTTATGAGAACGCCCGCAAAATGAAATAAATAATTAAAATAACGATCCCTCCAAGAATCCACCACCCTGCCATGCGCGTAACGCTGGTGGCGAGTTTATCGGCTCGTGAAAATGCCAAAAAGATCCAGATGGCAAAGCCTTCAATCACAAGCAAGGGCCCCACAATAAAAATGATAGCGGTCACGAGTAAAAAATCGAGCATAGATGAGGTGAGTATAGCAAGAATTAAAAAAATACCCAAGGTAAACTTGAGTATCTTTTTGTCTCCACTTCGCCCTCGTTAAACTCGGGCTTCGTTGGGGACATCCCTCCGTAGCTCAACGAAGTTGAGCGAAGGGGGATGGTGCACCGAGAGGGATTTGGCTTCGGCTCAAAGCTCGTCGTCACTTGCTTTGACCTAGCCACCGCCTCGCCATTCTGCCTGCTGGCAGAATATGGCTCCGGCGTTCAAAATCCCTACGCAAACCAAGCAGTTGGTTTGCTTTGATTCATACAAAAACACCCAGGGTCAACCTGAGTGTTTTTGTGGTGCACCGAGAGGGATTTGAACCCCCGACCAAGTGGTTAAGAGCCACCTGCTCTACCGCTGAGCTATCGGTGCATATGCTCATTATGAATTTAGCGGCTTGCTTCGTCAAAAATCTGTGCATTTCGTCGTCGTACCATATAGGTACGTCTCCTCATTGCTCGATTTTTTCCTTGCAATCCATCTAAATTCATACATTCGCTAAATCTATGAATCTTTTTCGCGATGGCCTGCCAGCCGTAGCTTCCAAAGGAAGCGAAGGCTGGTGCGGCGTGGAGGATTTGAACCCCCGACCTTCTGGTCCGAAGCCAGACGCTCTATCCAGCTGAGCTAACGCCGCGTGTTCAAAAGCCAAACCGTGCGAAGATCATATCT
Organism: Patescibacteria group bacterium; assembly: GCA_041666205.1. GTDB lineage: Bacteria > Patescibacteriota > Patescibacteriia > UBA9934 > UBA9934 > JBAYHI01. Next base: position 153,891 of record JBAYHI010000001.1, on the reverse strand, counting down.
AATTTTTGCAGTAATGTCAACGAATAAGGCTTGACGAAACATCAATTTTCTGTTCCAATGTAATCCGCAACTCAAGAGTAACTCGATCTACCAGGAGGACTCTCATGAACAGGAAAAGTCCGTTGATTTATGCCGCCCTTGCCGGCATGATCATGGGTATCGCCGCTATGGCGATGTACCTCACCGCAGCCATCTCAGGCGCCATGGTTTTCATGGTGTACGTCGTATTGAACGGTGTATTCGGTCCTGGCTGGGCGGGTGGCCCTGTCTCCTTCTTGGCTCCGCTCGCCATCGTCTACTTGATCTATTGTGGCTCTATAGCCACCGTCTTCATCTACTACATGATCAAGCATCGCGACGAACCCAACGTCCAAGTCTTCTTCTGACCACCACACGGGTCAGGAGCCTACCAGAGTTCTTGAAAAAATCAAGAATTCTGGCGGTAAAAAAGCAGCAGTTTATCTGCCGCTTTTTTGTTTATCATTTTTTCTACCACGCCTTGGCTTCAAGTGCATTCTTTGCTGCATCAATTTGCGCTTCTTGTTTTGAGGTGCCAGTCCCCTCTGCCACCAGATCTTTCCCAAGATAAACGCCCACGCGGAAAATCTTATTATGATCCGGGCCGGTTTCTTCAACCACTTTATAATTTGGCGTGGTGGCTGTGCGCGACTGCGCTTCTTCTTGGAAACGACTCTTTGGATCGATGTAGAGTTTTTTATCCATGATCTCTGGGAGCGTGGAAACAATCTTTGCCAAAATAAATCGTTTTGCCTCATCCCATCCAAAATCAATGTAAACCGATCCGATAATTGCTTCCATGGCATTAGCAAGAATATAATTGCGCGCCTTTGGATTGGTTTCTTTTTCCTCGCCTTTGGATAAATACAAGTGCTCTTCGATTCCAAGCGTATGCGCAACTTTCGCTAGATTTGCGCCGTTAACCATGGCTGCGCGCCAGTTGGTCAGCTCGCCTTCTGGGTTGTCGTAGTGGTTGTAGAGGTATTCGGTGACCACGAGTTCAAGCACAGCGTCGCCTAAAAACTCTAAACGCTCATTGTGCGCAAGTTCGAAATCGGCATGCTCATTCAAGTACGATCGGTGCACGAGCGCTTGGCGCAAGTGACTATCTTCCGCAAATGGAATGCCAATTTTCTTTGCAAAGGCCTTCAAATTATTGGTCATACAGTGGCCGCTGGGGCCTCTTCATTTTTTTCTTCGGTTTGTGATTCATCGATATGCTTTTGCTCTCCGCGCTCTGCCATATCTTTGAATATTGCACCCAAAACACCATTCACAAATTTGCCTGATGCATCGCCACCGAACGCTTTGCCAAGTTCAATGGCTTCATTGATGGCGACCTTGGAAGGGATCTTCTCATCCCATTTGAGTTCGTAAACGCCCAGGCGCAAAATATTCCGGTCCGTATTGGTCATCTCGCCAATATTCCATTCCGGCGCAAATTTGTTGAGAAGCTCATCGATCTCTTCAATGTGGTCCATGACGCCTTGCACTTGCGTGGCAACATAACCTCCCTCGTCAAAATCAGGAGCAAATTCCGTTTTTACATGCTCAATAATCTCTGGGAGATTTGCGGTGTGTTTTCCGCGGAAATCCCATTGAAATAGGCATTGCATTGCCATGGTACGTGCAAGGTGGCGATTCGACATAACGGTAGCAGTATAATCCAAATTGCCTGGAATTCAAAATGCCCGGGGCAAGCCCGGACATTTTCAATTTAGGCTTTTGGTTCCTCGGCTTTGGCTTTCTTTGCTTTTGGCGCCTTGGCTTTGGTCTTTTTCTCCAAAACTTTTTCCACATTTTTGGTTTTGCCTTTCATGGTGCGGTTGCGGTAATTTCCGCATTTCTCGCAGGCATGATGAGGTAAAATTGGCGCTTCACATTTTGGACAAACCGCAAGATTGATTGCGCTCAAAGCCAAATGGGAGCGACGTCGGCGAACTTTTGATCGTGAGTTTCTAAATGCTGGTAATGGCATAGTCAATTAATATGCGGGCAGTGTATGCGAAATTGCATATTTCGTCAAGAATGAGCCCGAATCCCCGAAATTTTTGTAAAATAAGTCCCCGCAGTTGCCCGCGGGGCGCGACGTAGGACAGCAAGTTCGTATTCCCGTGATCAACCAATCCATAGGATCTTCAGGAATTTCAAGGTTTCTTCTGTTCACTGGACACTCATTTCAGGGCAATAACGAGACTAGGCGTTCTTGTAGCGCTCCTGGAGCAGAGTCACAACCTGCGTCATGAACTCGTTCTGGTCGCAATAATCTGCATCTGTATCGACCACGATCTGCATGAGGTTCGGGGTAATGGATCCTTCCTTGAATGCCCGCGCCCTCTGAACGACCCGGCGCTTGTGGAATGCATTCAGTTCAATACTCGTTTCGACCCACTCATCGAGCGCATCGACGGGCCACTGCATGAGAAAACCGCAGTGCACGACGATAGGGGTTCCCAGATGCCGGACCATCCCGCTAACAGGAATCTTGATATCAGCGGAACCACTCTGATCCATGATCCAGGTCACGAACGTGACAAGGATCTGTGATGCATCCGCCTCGAGAATCAAGATGTCTGGGACTTCAACTTCGCGCGTACCTTCAAGAGACATCATCTGCTCGTGCAACTTCCGTTTTGCGGAATAGTACTTCCAAACACGGCCCTCCTGGCTTTCCATCATTCCTCCTTCATCTGCCGAAGGTGGCAGATGGTGTTGCCAATCTGTATTGGCGACCGGGAAAGGTAGCATAATTTTGACAAAAAGTCAAGGAATTATGCCAATAAAAACAGCGACGCCGGCCCTAGGAGGGTCGGCGACGGGGAGACGATGATGAGCTAACGGCCCATCTGCACGGGGGCCCGGCGGTGCGCAGGTGGACGACCGGAGTCAGTACGAATGATCGAAGGCTGTCGACGGATGATGACCTTGAACCACGAAGCGTACTTCGGGATCCTGTTGCGCAGGAGTCGTTCGATATCCTGCTCCCCAATGGGAAGCACGGACTCTGAGATCTTCACCTTCACGACATGCGCAGGGAGATGTGCCGATGCGACTTGCCGGAATTGAATCTGGTCCGGCTCGACCCGCAGAACTTCGGAGAGTTGCGTGCGCAACTCGTCCTTATCGTCCTTGAACCGACCACCTCTCGCAAGCACAACGACCAACGGGCCACCACGAGCTCTTCGCAAAGGACCTCCAAGCTGCCGTTATTGGCAAACGCGAGAATATCAAAAAGAACCGCCCATGTCAACGGTTCTTCCTTCAAAAACTATTTAACGAATCGTTTTTCTACCACTCCCCAGTTCACGTTCTCAAAAAATGCGTCGAGATATTTTTGTCGCTCCGCGGGCAGATAATCGAGCAAATAGGCGTGCTCCCAAACGTCCATGGCGAGTAAAATGCGCACGCCAGCCAAGTGCCCAACTTCGTGATCTGAAACCCAATGATTCAAGAGCACTCCGGTGCGCTCGTCTTGCACAAGCAATGCCCAGCCAATCCCCCGCATCATGCCGATGCGCAGGAACTCTTTTTTCCATGCATCCATGCTCCCAAATTGTGCAGTCAATTTTTCCTCAAGTGTATGTGCATCGCCTACACCCGCGTTTTCAAATTGCTCGAAATAATATTCGTGTAAGCGCATGCCATTCCACTCAAAGCCAAGTCGACGCGTGAGTTCAGAAAACTCGGGTGAGCTCTCCGAGCCACGAAGCGCCTCTAATTTTTCCAAAAGCGCATTGGTATTTTTCACGTACCCTTCGTAGAGCTTGAGGTGCGCGTCAATTTGTTTTTGCGATAAACCCTTGAGTTCTGGCAAGGCGAATGTTTTTTGCGTGTACATATATGAAGTCTTACGATGTCGTCAATATTTTTTTCCGGATTTTTTAGAAACTCTCTACATTTATTATCGAAATCGAATAACTCTAATTCAACTCTGAAGTCTATTGGTTTTGAAAGGTTGCTTCCATACACCTTTAATTTAAAACGGTAGATGCCACTTTCAAAATCCTGTGGAGAAATCCAAAAATCTTTCAAAAGTCCTTTGCGAGAAGTTATTTTCGTTGAGGCAACCATTGTCTTCAAACGAAATCGAGGATTTGGAAAAAAAGCATCCAATACCTGAAAATCTCCAAAGTCTAGAAATTGCTCTCCTCCCCCAAAAATATCAGATGCGATTCTCTTCGTCACGTCTTTCCGCTCCTGGAGATAACTCCATTGCAAAGGCATTGGCAAAATTCTTCGATCTTCCCACCCACCGTGTTTGTTTTGTTTTTCACAATGCTCCAAAAAAACTTGTGCACTACGTAAAATATTTTTCCCTTTATTCTCAATCTTCAGTCGATAAAATACTGCCGGGATCCAAACACCGCTAGTTTCAACATCTTGGATGCAAACACGATACGGGTGATTCGAATCAAAAATGAGATGAATATTTGTCGCGTTAACCCTCTGAAAAAGACGCCGAAACCATTCTTGAAACAAAGCCACCCCCACCGCTATAAGAGTTAACACTGCCATGATAGCCTCAACCCAATCGTACGAGCCCCCGTACGAAATATAAGTCTGATGAAATTCAGGAAACATATTTATTTTTTCTCTTCCTCTACCCCAATTTCTTTTTCAATCTTTTTGATTTCTTTTTGTGCTTCTTCAGGATCCAGGAACGCCACGCTTGCAACGCTATCGCCCGGCTTTTTGAAGCGCATAATGCGCACGCCCTGCGTTGCACGCCCAAGCGTTGAAACCGCGTTTGATGCTGTGCGAATCACCTGCCCCGCAGACGACATCACGAGCAAATCGCGCTTATCGTCTTTTTTGACGAGGTGTGCAGCAACCAATTTACCCGTTTTTGAGGTAATGTTACCGGTTTTGATCCCTGAACCGCCACGGCGTTGCACTTTATATTCGCGCATAGGCGTGCGTTTTCCATAGCCGTGTTCGCTCGCAACCAAGAGGAGGCGCCCGTCTTTGATATCGTTTTTCGTGAGAAGTCCCATGCTAATAATCTGATCATCGCCCTTGAGACGGAGTCCGCGCACGCCCGAAGCCGTGCGACCCATGGGGCGCACATCTTTTTCATTAAAGCGAATCGACATCCCATCGCGCGTAACAAGCACAATGTCGTCTTCCCCAGTTGTCCCCATCACCCATTCGAGCGAATCGCCATCGCGGAGTTTCAAGGCGATGAGACCAGATCGACGCACGTTTTCGAAATCTTTCATGTCGGTTTTCTTCACCGTGCCCAATTTTGTGACCATGAAAATATAGCTGGTTGACTGCATGTCGTTTGAATTCATAGTGGCGGTTACGGATTCGCCAGGGGCGAGCTCCAAGAAATTCACAATCGCTTGACCCTTGGCCGTGCGTGATGCCTCAGGGATTTCGTACACTTTTAATTTGAATACGCGACCGCGCGTCGTGAAGAACATGATGTCTTGGTGTGTGGAAGACGAGAAAATCGAGGCAACACTATCTTCTTCTTTTGTGGTGACGCCCGAAACGCCTTTGCCTCCACGGCTTTGTGCGCGGAAGGTGTCTGGGCTCATGCGCTTGATGTACCCATCTTTGGTCATCATGACAATTGTTTGCGTATCGGGAATGAGATCTTCCATGGAAAAATCCTTCACGCCCGCCTTGATAATGCGCGTGCGACGATCGTTTCCATATTTGTCGCGCAATTCTTCGTATTCTTTGCGAATCACGGCAAGCATGCGCTTTTCAGATTTGAGGATGGCTTCGAGTTCTGCAATCAAATCCATTTTTTCCTTGTACTCGGTTTCAATTTTGAGTTGCTCGAGGTTTGCCAAGCTTTGCAAACGCATTTCAAGAATTGCCACGGCCTGACGCTCAGTCATTTTGAACTTGGACATGAGGTTCACGCGCGCTTCGTCTTTATCAGAGGATTTCTTGATCGTGGCGATCACCTGATCGATTTTTGCAAGCGCAATCATGAGCCCCTCCAAAATATGGGCGCGCTCTTCGGCTCGGGCCAAATCGTATTCTGTGCGACGTCGCACCACTTCACGGCGATGTTTGATGTGTTCCTCAAGAATCGTTTTGAGCGCCAACGTGCGAGGCTGAATGCCATCGACAAGCGCAACCACATTGAAGTGAAATGCGGTCTGGAGCGGCGTGAGTTGATAGAGTTGATTCAATACTTTTTTCGGATACGCATCTTTTTTGAGCTCCACCACAACGCGCACACCGTCTTTATTGGATTCATCGCGCAAATCTTTAATGCCATCGACTTTCTTTTCGTGAACCAAATCCGCAATTTTTTCCACGAGCGTGGCCTTATTGAGCATGTACGGAATTTCGGAAATAATGATTTGCGAAACCCCACGCTTATTTTCTGAAATTTCGGCGTTTGCGCGCACCACTACTCCCCCGCGCCCGGTGGCATAGGCGGCTTTAATATCGCGCACCCCATACACCGTGGCACCGGTTGGAAAATCTGGGCCTTGAATATGTTCCATGAGCTCATCGAGCGTAATGGTTGGCTTGTCGATGAGCGCAATGGTGGCATTACACACCTCACGCAAATTGTGCGGAGGAATGCTCGTTGCCATCCCAACCGCAATCCCAAGCGTGCCATTCACGAGGAGGTTTGGATATTTTGACGGCAAAACCATCGGTTCTTGGTGTGCGCCATCGTAGTTTGGTTGAAAATTGACCGTGTTTTTTTCAATATCAAAAAGAAGTTCTTCCGCATCGGATTCCAGTTTTGCTTCGGTATAACGCATGGCAGCAGCGGAATCGCCGTCCATGGAACCAAAGTTCCCTTGGCCTCGCACCAGCGGATGTCGATACGAAAAATCCTGCGCCATGCGAACCATGGCTTCGTAAATAGAAGAGTCGCCGTGCGGGTGATATTTTGCCATCACTTCCCCAACCACGTTTGCCGACTTTCGGAATTTTGCGTTTGATCGAAGTCCAATGCTCCACATTGCATACAAAATTCGACGTTGCACCGGCTTCAAGCCATCGCGCACATCGGGAAGCGCACGCGAAACAATGACGCTCATGGCGTAGTCGAGGTACGAGCGCTGCATTTCTTCGGTGATGGATTGAGAAATGAGTTCCCCGGCATTGCCGACGTCAATGGGTTCTTTTTTCTCTTCTTCTTGGTTTGGCATAGTCCGTGCGAAATTATTGAGCGTTTAATGTTGGATCAATCGTCCAGGTGGCGTCCCCTGCTTTTGGCAACCCCGCCTGAATTTTTACGTCCGCATGTTGTTCTTCATATTTTCCCTTGAGCGCATTTGCAATGGACTCCATCAGACTTTGCTCTGCAACCGAATCGGTAATGGTTTTTCCTTGATCGATAATATCGGAAAGACTTCCATCGGCAATTGGGAGTGCTTCTTGCAAGGATTTTGCATAATCAATCCCTGCTTGCAAATTTGCCCGCGATACACCGATTTCTTGCGGAATGGTTTCCGCGCCTTTTGAAAACAGCACCCCCAGTTGAAAGAGCCAAATCAAAAAAACCAATAGTCCAATGGCGACGATGAGGATCATCGCCATGCGCTCTTTTTTCCGATTGACAGGGCGCGCAAGTTGCATAGGCTATTCTTTGGACAAGACAACCATTTTCATTTCTTCTTCGGGTAATCCGGCTTTGCTGATTTTGAATTTCGGTGCGTCTTCGCGACTGCAGGATAATTCCTTGCAGAATGGCTCTACAGAGTCGAGCGTCAAGGTACACCCAGGCACCATCGTATAATACGGCACCACCAAGCGTGGCTCCACCTGATTCACAACATCTTGCGCAGCATCGGTTCCAAGCACAGGGCCGCCGCCAACAGGCACAAGCAAAATATCAATGTCGCCAAGGGTTTTATTTTCTTCTTCGGTTAGAGCGCGATCGAGCGCGCCCAAAAAAGCAACTTTAATGCCTTCGGCAAAAATACGATAAATCGTATGCTCGGTGCCGTCTTTTTTTGGCACACGAATACCGGTTGCAAAAATCCCCTGCACCTCATACTCCCCAGCATGCACAACAGGAAACGGGCGAGAGTTTTCCTCGGGCCCGGCAACCGCAACCACATTGCTTGCCAGCGGACTATCGTGGGACACAATCACCATGGCCGCTTTCATGGACCGGGGAGTCTTTATGCCCGCTTCATCAGAAAACGGATCGGTAATAACCGTTACATCTGTTGCGCCCGGTTTTGCGCTGATTTCAAAACAAGAAAGTCCGTGCCAGGTAATTTGCATAGGGTTTTACAAACAAAAGATGGGGCTATTGTAGCACGAAACCCTCCATTCGTACAGAGAAAAATGGTCTAGATGATCCCGCCCTCTTCTCCTTTTCCTTCGGCAAAAATTGCCGACCACGATTCAATTTCTTTCTTGACCTCTTCCTCTTCCGGATCACGTTCCACGAGCGACCACCCTTCTTCCAAACGATCAACGACGCTTTCGATTTCTCCTTTCCATTTTGGATCTTTTTCTGCCATTGTTTTGAGGGTATCGATCATGCCCTGAATACGATTTACCTGTTCTTGATATTTTTTGACAAGCTCATCGTATTGCAATTTGCGTTGTTCAGCGCGTTCATTGCATTGGTGCTCGAGCACATCTTCGGCTGCAAAAATCGCCTGCTCGATTTGATGGCGTTCCTCTGCAGTAAGTTGTTCTTCAAATAATTTGCTTGCAACAAAATCATCGATCATGACGCCATTTTTCGTGACGTCTTCGATTTTTGTCCGCACCGCTGGCTCGAGGCGCTCAAACACAATTGATTGCAGTCGTTTCTCCTCGTCGCCTTCGCAGAGTTCATGGTAGGCGTGGCGGTAGGGATATTCTTTGCGTCCTACAAGCACAAGCGCTTGGTGGATTTGGCGCTCTGAAATCTCTGGATTTGCGGAAAGTTCGGCTAAGAGCGTTTCTGCCTCCTCTTTGAGTTCCTTTGGAATGAGAGGAACCAATTTATCGATTGCGATACGAAATTCGTCCAAAAAGTGTTGATGTGGGTGATCCATAAAAAATAAGTGAATAGAAAAAGGGTACCATGTATTGACATAAAATCCGAATTTCGCTACACTTCCCGCACATTTAATTCTTAATACCTGTTGGCCCAGAGTCCTCTTGAAGAGGACGAAACGCTGGCAGGACAAAAAATATGACAGAAGAAATCGCAAAACAGAATGAACTTGCCGAGCTTTTGAGCCAAGGCGAGTTTTTAAATATCCCAAAAGTTGGGGATCTTATTAAAGGACGCGTGCTTTCCACAAAAGGGCGTGAAGTTCGTATTGACGTTGGTGGGCTCACCACGGGCGTGGTACGCGGAAAAGAATTGTTTACCGACAGCGGAACCTATACGGATTTGAAAATCGGATCCGAAGTAGAAGCAACCGTAATCAATTTGGAAAACGAAAATGGCGAAATGGAACTTTCATTCCTCTACGCCGGCAATAAGAAATCCTGGCAGACCTTGCGCGACAACTTGCAGGTCAATATGACGGTTGACGCAAAAGTCATTGACGCAAATAAAGGTGGGCTCATTGTAAAACTCGGCCACATCAATGGATTTTTGCCAGTCTCACAACTTGCTCCAGAAAATTATCCACGTGTCACCGGTGGCGACAAACAAAAAATTCTCGATAAGCTCAATTCCTTCATTGGCACCACCATGCGCGTAAAAGTGCTTGACCTCAATGAAACCGAAGAGAAGCTCATTGTCTCTGAAAAAGCCGTTTGGGAAGACGAGCAACATGCTGTTATTTCTCAAATCAAAACAGGCGATGTGATTGAAGGTGAAGTCACCGCCCTTGCAGACTTTGGTGCATTCGTAAAATTCCACCCACAGGGGGAGAACGCATCGCCTCTCGAAGGACTCGTACACATTTCAGAAATCGCTTGGCAGCGTATTGATCACCCACGCGACATCTTGAAAGTCGGTCAGCTCGTAAAAGCACAAATCGTGGGCATTGAAGGAAGCAAGATCTTCCTTTCCATGAAAAAACTTATGGAAGATCCATGGGCCGGCGTAGGGTCACGCTATCAGATTGGCGATGTGGTTGAAGGAAAAGTCCTCAAGTACAATCCATTCGGACTTTTCGTGGAGCTTGACCGCGACATTCACGGCCTTGCCCACGTGTCAGAACTTTCAAGCAAACCGGTCACAGATTTCTCCACGGTCGCAAAGATCGGTGAAGTACGAAAATTCAAAATCGTCTCGATTGAACCACAAGAACATCGTCTTGGTCTTTCAATCAAGGCGCTGGACGCAAAACCAGAGGAAACAAAAGAGGACGTCGCCGTAGGGGCAGGTCGCGACCTGCCCGCTCAGGAAGAAAAATCGGAAGAAATCGCGCCACCGATTGCCGAGGCAATTGTCGAAACAAAACCAGAAGAAACCCCAGTCGCAGAAGCCTAAAATGAAAAACCACTCGAGCAATCGGGTGGTTTTTTGTTTCCTATGAAATGTGTTTGGTATATTCCTCAGCCAATTCATTGACCTTGGATTCAATTTTTCGAAGAACCGCAGTCCGATGGCGTAGGGATTGTGCGATATCGTCACGTCCCGCTTGATCTTGAATTTTTTGTGCCAATTCTTCTGCGGAATGCGCATCACGCTTTGCATTTGAGAATTTTTTATCCTCTTCACTTTTTTTGATACGCTTGGAATCTTTATCAAAAACCGATCCCGTATTGTGTTCGAGATCAAATACGATGTCCACACAAACATCCTCCCCATAAATCCCTCGTGCCTCCGCAGATTTCCACATACGCTCGGCCGCCTCTGCAACATTTGCCCACGGTTTTCCACCAAATGTAGGCCGCCAGTTATTCTCAAGAAATCGTTCTTTTGCCCTGCAAAGATAGGTCCGGATTTCTTCCTCCGTAGCGAGTCGCAAAAAGGCTTCCGCGGATTCTTCGTCGATCCCTGTATGTGAAACGCGCGCCGGTCGAACATCTCTCTCGGAAGACTCGAGTTGTCTTTGAATTCTCAATTCTGAAAAAACCGCCCGTACAAGGTATTCGCGCATCCAGGTAAAAATTTCATGCGTGTGTTTTTGAATTGCTGTATCAAAATCATTGAGAACTACTAAATCTCTAAACGGCAATTCATATCCGTACGGTTTTATTCTTTGTACGGTCCCTATCATGCCTTTTAGCGAAGCGTTCACATATTGATCTGCGTAGAATTGAGCCATCTCATGCATCACAATCCGTTCTTTTTTCTCATCTAATCTCCGTTCTTGTCGACGCTCACGTGCCTCCATCTCCTTGGCAAACCCTAATGAAATTTTCTGTTTAACGGATTCATCCAACGGCATTGCAAAACGATTCGCATACGTAAGCAGTGAAGAGGCGGCTACATAATTCTCATCTTTTATGAGTTGATGTATTTGCTTTGTTACAGCCTCTGGTTTGAGGATGGGTTCTGCTTCCCATTCAGCAAATAATAACAGTGAGTCATAGTCGCGCGTTCGCACGGCCTGCTCACTTGCGGACGTGATAAATGTATGAAGCGCCTCCCCCATCGTTGCTTGGATATCTTCTTTTTCTTTTAATGAAAAATCGATACGACTAGCCATCTGGAAAAAGGCACGGATGTTTTGTTTTTCTAGAAATGCGAGCGCAAATTTTTTCTCATCTACATCACGAAATAATTCTACATGCTGCGCAATAAACGTTCCGTCTCCGGATCGAATAAGTCCCAACCCAACCTCTTCACTCAACTGATGAAATTTTTGAGGACTTCTTCCAATCGTCCACCCATAGCCTTCCTTTACGAGTGCCAGAGCCGTGTCATTATTGAGATCGTTAAACTCGCGTAAATACCCAGCAAATGAACTCCCCTGCGACGTTTTTATCAACCGTTCTGCAATCTCATTGTCATCAAGATCGTCAAACCGTTCTTTTTGAGCAAGCACCCACAAAAAAGAACCACGATCAATTAGTTTCAGCGCAATCTCTTTGTTGACTCCGGTAAAATCCTCCAGAAACTGCATGACCTCTTTTTCATGTCCATCCTCAATTAATTTGAGCATGGTTTGCTGCTCCACGCGACCATGTTGTTCCATCGCTGCGGAAATAACGTCGGGTTGATTTTTCCGCGTTTCCGATTGTGACGCTCCATCCCCTGAAGCACGCTCGCTAAATACCATAAAATCTCTAATTATCTGAGACCATTATAATTCATTTCTATCTCGATGACGATAAAATGATACCCCTTCTCAAACCCGAAATCCCATGATACGATTCCGCTTCAAATACCCTTATGAAACCCCTTTCAAAAAATCTCATCATCTTCCTCCTTATGATCGTTGCGCTGGGCGTGATTTTTTCTTCGTATCAGCTAAAAACCGATAAACCAGAAACCATCTCAACCACGAACTTCATTGAAAAAATTGAAGCGGGCGATGTGGCGTCTGTAACGGTGCAAGAAGATCTTCTCACCATTATTGATCAAAACGGCACAACCTTCTTGGCAAAAAAAGAATCAAGCCAATCCCTTTCCGAGCTTCTCACCAATTACGGCGTCACCACCGAGCAATTGCAAAAAGTCCAAATTGAAACAAAGGATCCAAGCGCTGCGATTTCCATCATGAAATCAATTTTGCCAACCCTTTTGTTCTTGATTGGATTTGTGGTCGTTTTCTGGCTGATTTCTCGGCAGATGCAAGGCGCAAATAATAAAGCGCTCTCATTTGGACAAGCGCATGCAAAAGAAGCAAGTTCAAAAAAGAATAAAGTCACGTTCAAAGATGTGGCGGGTGCAAAAGAAGCAAAAGAAGAACTCACCGAAATCGTAGACTTTTTGAAGCATCCAAAAAAATATATCGAGGTCGGCGCCAAGATTCCAAAAGGCGTCTTGCTGATGGGTCGACCTGGAACCGGAAAAACGCTTCTCGCGCGCGCGGTTGCGGGCGAAGCAAACGTACCATTTTTCCACATCTCCGGATCGGAATTTGTGGAAATGTTCGTGGGCGTTGGCGCCTCGCGTGTGCGCGATTTATTTGCGAAAGCAAAAAAGACCGCACCATGTATTATCTTCATCGATGAAATCGATGCGGTGGGACGTCAGCGTGGCGCAGGGCTTGGGGGCGGACACGATGAACGTGAGCAAACGCTCAATCAAATCTTGGTGGAGATGGATGGATTTGATCCAAATAGCGGAGTGATTGTAATTGCTGCCACAAACCGACCCGATGTGCTTGACCCCGCGCTTTTGCGCCCGGGCCGATTTGATCGCCAAGTCACGCTTGATTTGCCAAACCTCGTGGAGCGCGAACAAATCTTGCAAACGCATGCGGTGGGTAAACCGCTCGAAGAAGATGTGGCGCTTCGCCGCATTGCCGAGCGCACGATTGGATTCTCCGGAGCCGATCTCATGAACATCATGAACGAAGGCGCCATTCTTGCGGCACGCGAAAATAAAAAGAAAATTTCACAGATCCACTTACTCAATGCGATTGAAAAAGTCATGCTGGGGCCTGAGCGCAAAAGCTCGGTGCTCTCGCCCGATGAACGAAAAATCACGGCCTACCACGAAGCTGGCCACGCCATCGTTGGTCACTTCCTTCCCTGCGCCGACGACGTGCACAAAATTTCCATTATCTCGCGTGGCATGGCAGCAGGCTACACCATGAGTTTGCCAAGTGAAGACAAAAAAATTCACCATCGCCAGGAATTCCTCGACGATATGGCCATGATCTTGGGTGGATACGCCGTGGAGCGCGCGATTTTTGGCGACGTTTCAACCGGGCCATCCAATGATTTGAAAAAAGTCACACAGATGGCAAAATCGTATGCAACCCAATACGGCATGAGCGAATCGCTTGGAGCTCGAACCTACGGAGAAACCGAGGAGCTCATCTTCCTTGGGAAAGAAATTCACGAGAAGCGTGACTATTCCGAAAAAACCGCGCAAGACATCGATGCCGAAGTGCGACGACTCGTTGGCGAAGCGCTCGATCGCGCAACCGCAATCATCCACAAGGAACGCGCAAAACTCGATGCGGTCGTGGAAGCGCTCTTGAAGACCGAAACAATCGAAAAAGAAGCATTCGAAGCGATTGTTGGTCCACACGCCCCGCGCCCAAGCCTGGAGATTCGACCGTCACAGTAGAAGAAGAAAGGCGCTCCGTGTATAATACCCATGGAGCGTTTTTGTTTTTTGGAGGTATGCAATTATTACGGTTTGGTTCTACCCTCGACATCTATCACACGATTTTGGAACGAGCGTGGAAAATCGCAAGACAGCACAAGGAATTGTGGGTATTTGCGATTTTTGCGTCGCTCTTAAATTCCGGCGCCGTCTTCCAACAAGTCCTCAATATTTTTTGGCGCCTAGAACCTGCCAATGAAATGGGCACGGCCATGAAACAAGTCCTTGTTGATCAATTCCCATGGATTCTTGAATGGGCGCAACAACTCATGGTGGAAGATTCCTGGCGCACGATTTTGAGCATCGTGCTTGGTGTTGCTGCAATCGCACTCGTGATTGTGTGTTCCCTTATTGCTCAGCAGGTGCTCGTGAAAGGCGTGTATCGCGCATCGGTCATGCAAACGCATCTTTCGTGGCGAGAATTACTTGCGGGCGTGCATCATCTGCATCTGTTCCGTCTTGCGGGCGTAAACCTTTCTGTCATCATCATCCTCGTGCTGCTTGTGCTTGGTGCATCATTCCCATTGGGCTGGCTTCTTGAGACCAACCCCGATGCGCACATGCTCATTTTTGCCGCATTCTATACCCTGCTCATTCCGCTCTTTCTCATCATCAATCTATTTGGCATGCTCCTCATTGTAGATATTGTGCATGCAGGAAAATCGATCGTTGACGCACTGAAAGATACAAGTCGCCTCTTGCGCCATCACTGGTTGCTCGCGATTGAACTTGGGCTCTTGCTTTATCTTCTCAACCTTGTGGTCGCATTCGTGGGAATTCTCATTCTCTTTGTGCTCTACATTCCTCTGGGACTTCTCTCGGCCGTGCTCATTGCTTGGGGCGTTGGCGCCGGATCCACGATTTTTTCCATCCTTGGATTTCTCCTGATTGTAACAGCCGGGCTTCTCTACACCGCATTTATTACCACCTTCAACTACGCCGTTTGGGTGGAATGCGCGCAACGATTGCGATTTATTAAATGGCATCCGGCACTTGAACATCTGAGTCGAAAATTTTTCTCCTTATTTTCTCGTACATGACGCAAGATCTCCCCTCGATTGAAGATTTAATGGCGCCAGCAACTCCTCCTGCTGGTCAGGCCCCGATTCCCTTGGCAAAACCTGCTGATATTTCTTCGGTTCAAAAAACAGAAGGAAAGCTCGAAGAAAAAATGCAACACGTTGAGCTCGCAGGGAAAGAAGCAGAAGCACAATCACAAGCCAGCATGCTTGGCGTTGAATATGTGAATTTGAAGGGCTTCCCTATTTCGCCCGATGCACTCACCCTCATTCCAGAAGCACAATCCACGGAGCTCAAGGTGATTTCATTTTTATTTACCGGATCGGAATTTCGCGTGGCCGCCATTGATCCGAGCGATCAACGTGTGAAAGATTTGGTGTTTCAACTGGGCGAACGCAATAAAGCCCACGGCGCCCTTTATAAAATTACGGAAGAAAGTTTCCAAGAAGGTTTTAAACTCTACGCAAATCTTCCCAAAATCAAAGCAGTCATTAAGGGCGTGCAAATCAAAGAAGAAGAACTCGCGGAGTATCAAAAAAAGATGGAGAAAATCGGCGACATTGCCACGGTGCTATCGGGCGCTAACATGACCGACGTACTGGCAATCGTAATTGCGGCAGCACTCAAACTCGGGTCGTCCGACATTCACGTTGAGGCAGAAGAAGTTGGCATTGCCATTCGATTCCGTGTGGACGGCATTTTGCAAGAAGCCGCTGTCTTGGACAGCTCACAGTGGAAAAAGATTATCAGTCGCATCAAACTCATTGCCGGCCTCAAAATTAATATTGTGGATCGCCCGCAAGATGGACGATTTACGATTTACCAAAAAAAGAACAAAATCGACGTTCGTGTTTCAACGCTTCCGACTGCCTGGGGGGAATCTGTTGTCTTGCGTATTTTAAATACCGAATCCGTTAAACTCGAATTTGCCAATCTTGGATTCCGCCCCGCGTCCCTAAAACGTCTTGAAGCGGAAATCGTCAAACCTCACGGCATGATTGTGACCACCGGTCCAACCGGATCTGGTAAAACCACCACGCTTTACGCAATTTTGGAGCGCCTCAATGAACCGGGCGTAAAAATCATCACGTTGGAAGATCCAATTGAATATAAGATTCAAGGCATCAATCAATCCCAGATCGACACAAGCAAAGATTATACGTTTGCAAAAGGCTTGAAATCTATTCTGCGCCAAGACCCTGACATCATCATGGTTGGAGAAATTCGCGATTTGGAAACGGCCGAAACGGCCATTCAAGCCTCCCTCACCGGTCACTTGATGCTCTCGACCATCCACACCAACGATGCCGCAGGCGCCATTCCGCGATTTGTTTCCATGGGCGTGAAGCCATTCTTGCTCGCGCCAGCCATTAACGCCATCATGGGTCAGCGCTTGGCGCGACGGCTCTGCGATAAATGTAAAACGCCAGTAACACTCGATGCGGACACCAAGAAAAAAGTTGAGGAACTGATTGCAACCATTCCAGAAACCTCGGGCGAAACAAAACCTGATTTGAGCACGGTGAAATTCTTCACGGCAAAAGGATGCGATGTCTGCAGTGGCACGGGTTATAAAGGACGCATCGGGCTCTACGAAATTCTCATTAAAGACGCAGCCATTGAAAAATTCATTCTTGAGAGCAATATTTCCGAATACGCCATGCGCGAAGTTGCGCAAAAACAAGGAATGGTTACAATGGCTCAAGACGGCGTTTTAAAAGCCGCGGAGGGATTAACATCCATCGACGAGGTGTTACGCATCGTCGGATAAATCTATGCACGAACGCATGCGAGGTTCTGAATTTGAAAAAATTGTTTTGTCGCCTCCCCCAATCCGCCCGAAAGAAAAAAGACTCACCCCTGAAGTCACAAGTGATGGAGAAACAATCATTAAACCTCGCAAGGGTCGAGTCGACATTGAACGCCCGCGCATAAATTTTGAATCGGCTGCGCTCACGTCTTATTTTGAAAAAAATCCATCAGAGCCGGATCTGTATGGAAAAGCGCAACGATGGGAACATCAATATCGCATGGGTGAATTATCTCTTGCAGAACTCAAACGACAATACCGGGCGTATGAAGAGCGATTTCTCGAACTGCAAAATCTCTTATATGAACTCGACCCGGAAATCCCCGTCTATTCTTTTGAGGAATATTTTCGCCATAAAGAGACTGCAAGACAAAAAAATGAAGAGAATTTCTTAAAACAAAAAAAACTTCTTGAATCAAGCCCAGAGGTCTTGCGGATTCGTGCAGAAAATTTAAAAAAACTTGAGAATCAACCACTCATGCGTCAACAACACGAGGCAAAAAAGGAACAAGATGAAAATGTAGACCGTTTTCCAGGGGTAATTTATGCCGGTGATTTGACGCCGGAAGAGACGGGAATCACAACGGAATTTGATACCCCTCAGCTAGAACCAGTTGAACACCTTGGGAATGTACTAGAAAAAAAATTCACACTCAGTAGATCAAATTTACTCTTCGATCGTTTAACAAGCTTCTACGACAACGCAGAAGAATATCTGCATGCCATTCAGACAATTCGTGATATCAAACAATTACGGAAAAAAACAAATCCTCATCCAGAACAAGAGACAAAACAACAAGCCGCTTAAAAAAATCCCCTCCGTTGAGGGGATTTTATATTTCAATTTTTCGCTCGTTTTCACCCACCCATTCAAACTGAATTTTCTGCGTCGTGGGCACCGGCAATACCTCAACCGTATTTGGCCACTCAATGAAGATGACTGAATCACTTCCCTGCTCATCTTCTAAAGCCAATGCTTCGAGTTGAACACTTTCTTTAAAGCGATACAAATCAAGGTGAACAATTTTTTTAATATTCTCGTGGTTCACCGGGTATTCATGCATGATGGTAAACGTCGGACTTTTGACGCGCGCGGTTGTGCCGAGCGCCTGCGCTACGCCTTGCACGAACGTGGTTTTACCAGCACCTAAATCACCCAGGAGTTCAATCACCTCCCCGCCGTGAAGGGTTTTCGCAAAATCAAAAGCGATTTTTTTGGTTTGTTCTGCGCTATGGGATTCGTAGATCATACTTCTTGATTCGCCGTAGGGGTCGGGTCCCCCGACCCGATCGGGCGGGGAAACCCCGCCCGTACGGCGATTAATTCGTTAAATCGAGATTCGGATCCGCCTTTAATGCCAGCGGATCGATATAATTCTTCTCATTCCCAAATCGGAAACACCCTGCCGCCGCAATCATAGCCGCATTATCCATGGCATACGGAATGAGCGGAACATGCGTGGCAACCCCAAATTTTCTGCCGATTTCTTTTTCAAATCGTGCACGCAGTTCCGTATTTGCCGCAACCCCACCAGCCAAGAGGACACTTTGCGGGCGATACTGAGCCACAGCGCGCGCGGTCTTTTTTAATAGCACGTCAATAATGGCTTCTTGATACGATGCGGCGATATCTGCCATAAAAAATTCGTCCTGCATCTTCTCTTCGTTTTTTCGTAAAAGATAAAGAAGCGACGTTTTGAGTCCGGCAAAACTAAAATTCAAATTTGGCTCTTTCAAAAGTCCGCGAGGAAAATCAAATGCGATTGGATTCCCGCTTTCTGCCAAGCGCGCGATATTTGGGCCTCCGGGATATGGGAGGCCGAGCATTTTCGCGCCCTTATCGAATGCTTCGCCAGCAGCGTCGTCGAGCGTTTCCCCCAGACGCTCGAACTGGCCATGACCGCGCATGAGAATGAGCTCAGTGTGCCCGCCGGAGACAATAAGACAAAGCGCTGGGAATTGTGGCGTGGTGCCCTCGGCAAGCCAATTTGCGTAAATGTGGCCTTCCATGTGACTCAAAGGAATAAGAGGCTTTTTCCAAAGCCACGCAAGCGCCTTGGCAACTTCAACGCCGGTGCGAAGCGCTGGCGGGAGTCCAGGGCCAGCCGTGACGCAAATCGCATCGATCCCCTCGCCCGCGTGATTGATTTCATGCTCGAGCATGGGGAAAATGGCTTGCAAATGCATGCGCGCCGCAACCTCGGGCACCACGCCACCATATTCCTTGTGAATTTTCACCTGTGAAAGCACTTCGCTTTTCTCAACGGCCAATAAATCGATTTCATTTCGAACAACGAGCGCTAGCGCGGTTTCATCGCAACTCGATTCAATTCCCAAAATTCGAACCATACTCGGTCAATAATAGCGAAAATTCTTACTCTCCGCCAGTAGATTGCTTCGTCCTCCCTTCGGTCGTCCTCGCAATGACACAGGATTTTACGTTGCAGGCAACGTCCCTACGGCGAATCGTCGTACGGGCGAGGTTCCCTCGCCCGCCGGGTCGGGAGACCCGACCCCTACGCTTTACTTTTTCCCATTTTTCTGCTAGCGTTTTCATAAGCCAATAAACGGCAAATCTATGGAATTCCTTTATTTCATTGCAACCTTTGCCCTCGTCCTTGTTCTTGCAAGCATTAAGCAGGTCAACCAATATCAGCGCGGGGTGAAATTCCAGCTTGGAAAATTCACAAAAGTGCTTGAACCTGGTTGGCACATTGTTTTTCCTGTTATTCAAAGCATGGCGCGTGTTGATATTCGTATCAAAGCGGTTGACGTACCCGATCAGGAAGCGATTACCAAAGACAACGTTTCCGCTCGTATCAATGCGGTTATTTACTACAAAGTAAGCGACGCTTCCAAAGCCGTGATTGAAGTTGAAAACTTCACCTATGCGGTAAGCCAGCTAGCGCAAACCACCATGCGAAACGTGGTTGGAGCAATGGAGCTCGATGAACTTCTCTCAAACCGAGAAAGTGCATCCCTCAAGATCAAAGAGATTGTTGATAGTCTCACAGATCCATGGGGTATCCGTGTAGAAAACGTGGAACTCAAAGACATCAACTTGCCAGAAGAAATGAAACGAACCATCGGAAAACAAGCCGAAGCTGAACGTGAACGACGTGCTGTCGTCATTAAAGCTCAAGGGGAAGTGCAAGCTGCGGAAAACCTCCGCCAAGCTGCCACCACGCTTTCGAGCGCACCTGGTGCCCTTCACTTGCGAACGCTTTCCACCATCAATGACGTTTCAAGCGATGCATCCAATACAATCATCTTTGCGATGCCAATTGAAATCTTGCACGCTTTGGAAGGTTTCAAAAAGAATCAATAATCCATTCCATCAAAACGCTCCCTTGCCGGGAGCGTTTTGTTTTAGGCAAATGATTGACTTTTTCAATTTTTTGCGCTAGGATCGTTAGTTCATCGCACCTTTACATCGAGGTTTCCCGTGAATTCCAATAAGCGGTTTCTGAATTGGTGGACGATTCTTGCAGCGTTGGTGATTGGGCTCCTCGGGGCCATCTCCATCGCAAGCATTCACATGAGTATTGGACCGGATACGCAGAAACTCCGCTGTTCCACTTGGTGGATCATGCAGGGCATGACGCCCTACAAGGTCCTCATCGAGTTCAACCAGCCCGGGACCATCCTCTATTTCGCGGCACTTCTCACCGTGAGTCTGGCGGACGAGTGTTTCCGCATCGCGGATCAACTCGTGCTTGCGCTCTGCGCCTGGCTTCTGTGGAGACTTGGGGCCGGAAATAACTTCCGACTGGCGCCCGCACTGTGCTTTGTCGGGTTCCACCTCATGTTTCTTGGAGCCAACGGCACCATGCAGCGCGAGCTCGTGGTGGTCTGCTGCTTCCTTGGCGCCGCTACGCTCATCTTCGCCAAACGTGGAAAAACGAGCATGGTAATGGCGGGGCTGCTGATTGGATACGCGTCAACCGTGAAGGTGAACGCCATCCTGTTTGCAGTTCCGCTTGCCATCTTTGCGCTCACGACCAAACAAGCAAAACGGTGGTGGGTGCTGCCAGGAATTGCCATCCCCTGGGTTGTCACCATCGCATGGATTGAAAAAATCCAGGTGATGCCCGACTTCGTGTGGACCATGACTGAGCTGACGCCGTTCTACGCCGGGGATCATTCCTACGGCTTCATGCCGTCCACCCCCATGTGGATGCGGTTCACCTTCATGGCGCTCGTGCTGCTCGTCAGTACGCTCGCGCTCATTCGGTCGCCATCACGCCATAACGTGATGTGGTCCATGGCACTTCTCGGAATCGTCCACGTGGTGGCGCAAAATAAAGGGTTCCCCTACCACTTCATTCCTCTGGTCGCATTCGGATCGCTCGCGCTCATGGAAACAGCGCAACGCCTCGAATGGATTGGGGTGAGAATGATCGCGGTGGGGCTTGCGCTCACCTGGCCCGTCATGTACTTCGTGCCAAGCGACGAAGCGCATGTGCGCGCCCTTGAGGAAGCGTATCCCGCAACGCCGTCTCTCATGGGAGTGATCGAGAAACTCCCACGCGACGCGCGGATCCAGCCGTTGGCATTCGTCGATGACGTGCCAAACGCGCTGTTCCGCACAGGAAGACTTCCTGCGACAGGGATGCAGTACGACCTGTGTCTCTTCATGGGATCGGATTCCAAAACAAGACGTGGCATGCGCGACCGATTCTTTTCGGAAGTGCAACTGCGTCCACCGGACTACTTCGTAACCGCGAAAGCGAGCGATCCTCGCGGATACGATAAGTTCAAGGCCTGGCCGGAGTTCGCCGAGTGGCTCCAGGATCACTACACCATGGAGTCGTTCGACAACGACGCGTTCCGCGTCTACCGCCGGAATGACCTCGTCACTTCGCGCTAGCCCTCTCGCCCTCCGGAGTCCCGTTTGACGGGACGAAGGAGGGTTTTGCCGTTTATGAAGGATTTATTGACAGAAACCAAAAATTATCATATTCTACTCCCGCATTTCGGCCCTATCGTCTAACGGTTAGGACGCGGGCTTTTCAAGCCTGCAATCCGGGTTCGATTCCCGGTAGGGTCACCATCCCTCGTCGCTCCAGCAAAGCTGGAGCTATGAGGGATTGTTCGTATCTGGAATCGAACCCGGATTGATAGGGGTTCGGATTCCCGGCCCTTTTTCGCCCTCAAAAGTTAGCCAAAAACCTAAAAATTTGGCTTAAAATAAGGCTTTTAGCCAAATTCTACGGTTGACAAAAGCTCCAAATTATGGTATAGTATATGCGTGGTTGAGATGAGAGAAAGTTACGGTTGATTCACTGCTTAAAAGAAACACGAAACGTCCGGTAGAATCCATTAGTCCTAAGAGAGAGCCCGAGCCTGGGGTGACAAGGCAGATCAATAAGGGAAGCAATTCCCAGTTGGTCATTTCGAGTTTGATACTCGAAAAACAGAGTTTTTCCTCTTTCTTTCAAAGAATAAGGAAAAGCTCTGTTTTTTGTAAGCGTCGCGAACCGATGATTCATTCATCGCATCGACGACGCTCGCAAAATGGAGCGTTCAGTTCTCCGACTGGGTCTTGAGCGCTCCGCTCTTGATTCGTAGTCGGAAGACCCTTCAGCCGATCCATGCATTGGACGGCCAGGAGAGACCGTGGAAGAGACGACCCAGACCCCCAAGACCATCTACGTCATCCAATTCTTCAATGGCAATGAGCCGTGTCACAGCGTGTACCGCAGGCCAACGGCCGACGAGGCAGCAGAACGCGCCCGCGTCGAGCGGCTCTACGAGACCCAGACGCCCGAGCTCTACATCCACGTCTGGGGTGAGGAGAAGGTGCGGGTCATCGAGGCCCAGACCAACCTGCCCCGCGTCCCGGTCCCGGAGGACTTCAACCTCGGGATGCGGAACGCGTTCTCGACCTACGCGATCGAGCTCTAGAAGCTCAAGCCTCTTTATCACCGTTTCAAGGCTACGTGAAATGGCGAACGTGTTCCCGACTCACTACGACTGTCGGGGACCCACCAGATTACTTGAACGCATGTTCGAGTCATGTGATGGGACTTTCAAGCCAATGCTTTCTTCGGCCATATCGGTCGGAATGAGCAGAAGCGAAAGATCCGCTTTCAGGAGAAGCCATGTACCGTAACATCATCGCCCTGTTCCTCGCTCTGTCCGCTTGCACGGAACTGCCCCCGGAATATGCCGATTTCGACGGTGACGGGTACGCAGTGATCGACGGCGACTGCGACGACGAGGATGTCGACGTCTACCCCGACGCGGACGAGTACTGCGACGGAATCGACAACGACTGCGACGACAACATCGACGAAAACGACGCGGTCGACGCAGAAACCTGGTTCCGCGATTTGGACAACGACGACTTCGGGGACCAGCGACACGATTTCGAGTCGTGCGAGCAGCCGATCGGGTACGTCGCCAACGACGACGACTGCAACGACAACGATGCGACCACCCGCCCGGGTGGTCCAGAAAGTGAGTATTGCAGTAACCAAATCGACGACGACTGTGATGGTCGCGTCGACTGGAACGATAGCGACTGCAACTGAGTCGCACAACTTCTTGGGAAGGCAGACCGATCGTCTTCCCGCCCACCAGAGTCCTTGATTCAATCAAGGATTGCGGTGGGACTTTCAAGCCGATGCCTGTAAACCGACCAGAGGGGTCGGAGCGAGCAAAGGCAAGAGATCCAGCAACCCGCTATCCCAGCGGATAAAAAAATGGGAGTTCGAAGGAGATCGAGATGTTCCAGAAAATTCTGCGGGTGGTTTATGGCGTCGAGCAGCTCACTGAAGCGGTTGTGGCATTCAAGGCCGCGGCCGGTCGCTTCGGGGGCCTCGCCCCCAAGCACTTCATGCTCACCGAGGTGGACCCGTGCTCGATCCTCGTCGCCGTCGAGACGGCGTTCGAAGCAGCTGAGGCCGACGAGGATAACTTCGACCCCCAGCACGGCCCTGCCCCCATCGAATTCGTGTGGAAGGGTCCGGGATACTACTATGTCGAATACGGGGGCGGATCGTCGAAAGCACGGTTGGTGTGGTGCAAGCCCCAAAATTCCAGCATGCAACTCGAGGTCGAGATCGACGCCGGCCCGTGGCATGCGATCTCCTCCGCGCGAGACCGCGCCGAGGCCGCTGGCATCGACTCCGAACGCATCCAAAGGGAATTCCCGCTCACTGAGGAGCAGGAAGAAACCCCGGTGGAGTGTGGCGAGGGATGCGATCCCGACGAGGTCGTGGTCATCCACCGCCACACGGTCGAGGAGGAAGACGGCGACAACGACTTCTAGCCCCACCGAAACCGGGCCACAGCGATCTGTGGCAAAATCCTTCAACTTTGGAGGTCGTCTCCCCGGATGTACTAAACATCCGGGACTCGAATAGACCCGCGAGCAATCGTAGGTCTTGAGAGTTAAAAATTCGGAGGATCCCATGCCCGAGTGGCCCCCGTTCGTTTGCCCGTTTTGCCACGGGGAGCTTCGGCTCCCCAAGCAGTACGGGAACGAGTACCGGCATTCCTGCGCTTGCGGCGCAGGGTATCTGCTCGACGATCGCGAGGTGATTAGTCTCTCGTGCCTAATCCTCATCGAGGAAAACGGCGCGGAGATCGAATTCCGCCTTCTCTCGGAAATCGACCACCTCTCCGAATACGAGGGCGGTCCGGTCACCGAGATCGTCGACGCGATCTTCTGGCGAGTGCTCGAGAACTAACCATTCTTCGAGCGCTCGCTTCCCTGCAAAATCAAACTCCCCACATTCGTGCCGTTTATTCATGACTTGGCTCTCTCCAAGAATTGAAAAGACGGTGCGAATATGGGGAGTTTTTGTTCACGCACCTCAAGACCTTGACCAATTCCCCATTTCCGCCTACCGTTCACCACCGTTCCGGCAATTGCTGGATATTGGAGGACCTGTGTCTCTGCCTCTCAGCGAGATGTTCCCCACTGAATTTGACGTGGACAAGACCTACTTCAAATTCACCGTCATCGCGAGGCTTGTGATGCCCGAACAGATCGTCACGTATTACCGTGGCGGTCTACGGGACGAGGAAAAGTTCATCTACGTCGCAGAGCGAGACAACAACCACGAGATCGTCTTCGTGATGAAGATCGGAGAAACCTCGTGGTACTTCGGCAACAAGATCCAGGCACTCATCGACCTCGCCATCCAGACGATGGAGAAGAGAAGAACCGAGGTACTCACCGAAGAGCGATCACTGTGCTCCGCCCTGCTCAAGCTTCGCCCGCCAGCCTTCGCGACCGATCCGATTCCCTTCGGCCCCCTGGGCAACGCCGGCATGTAGCTCCGCCCACTCCCGGGGCGCCCCTCCCCCTGCCCCTCCGCCACACCACGTCTCGGCCGGAGGGGTCGTTTTTTTTTTGAAAACGAAAATCGTTTTCGTACGGGCAGGTCGCGACCTGCCCCTACGGAAAATCATGAATTTCTATTTTGCGCTCGCCAAAATTCCGCTCTTGTACAAATCGATGATCACAAATACACCGGCCAAAACCGTCGGCCCTAAAATAAATCCAATTGGCCCGAAGAACTGCAATCCGCCAAGAATCGAAATCAGTACAAAGATTGTTGGCATCTTGGTTTGCGATCCAACAATAAACGGCGAAAGCAAATTATCAATCGATCCTACTGCAATCACGGCCCAAATCAAAAGTCCAAGCGCATTGAGTGGGTGCCCTGTGAGTGCCAAATACGCAATTGCGGGAATCATAATCGCGCTTGTTCCAACCACAGGCACTTGCGAAGCAACAATCAAAAGCGCTCCCCAAAGCAAGGCACCCGGCACGCCAAAAATCGTCATTCCAATACTTCCAAGCGTTGCTTGCACCAACGCAATGATTAGCGCACCCAAAACAATCGAGCGCACGGTGCCAATGATTCTGCGAATAATCCCATCGTCGATTTTATTTTTAAAAGGACTGAGTTCGAGCGCCTGCTTGTAAATCCCCTCGCGTTCAGTGAGGAAGAAATAGAAACTCATGAGGAAAATACCAAACGAAATAATGAAGCTCGTGCCGCGGGAGAAAACGTTTCCGAGATTTTCAAAGACCCATTGCGCAGCGCTTTTCCCAATCTCCACAAAATTGAGCGCCATCACCTGCTCTTGCACAACACCCGGAAGCATCAAGAACAGCGGATTTTTTGCCGGGTCAAACGTAGAAAGCCATCCACCATCAGCAATAGACATCTGCACAATGTCGGATGATTGCTCGGCAATTAAAATTGCAATGCCAGAAAGCGGAGCGAGCACAACCACACAGACACCCAGCACAACCAAAAACGAGGATAGCTTTGGCGAACGCGCATATTTTCGAATCCATTTCTCGACCGGCGCAAAAATCATGGCAAAAATAATTGCAGTTGCGAGTGCCATCGCGTAGGGCGAAATAATGCTCCAAAAAAGGTACAAAACAATAACCGCGATGATTAAAAAGAACCAACGCGTCGTGTTTTCGGAAGAAAAAGGTTGTGCCATATGGCCATAGCATAAACGAAAAAGCTCTATTTTTCCACTGCGCACACTTTTCCCCTGCTCACTTTGCGAAACTTAGTGTAAAATAAGAGCAATATGTGGTCACTCTTCACGTACTATCACCTCGTGATTTTGGTTTTGATTGCGGTGTGGGTTTTTGTCTTTGTTTCTCTCAAGGAATTGCGGCGTGAAATGCTCGTGCTTGGCGGCATGGTGGCATTTCTATTTCCGCTCATGCTCGTGCTTGGCACCCATGGCGAAAAAATCGCCTTCACGTTTTCGCGTGTGACGATTGCGGATTTTTTATTCGCGTTTTTCTTGGCCGGGCTCGCAGGCACGCTCTTCCACGTGATTTTTGGCAAACACTATCACCGACTCCCATATCGCCTGCGACGTAAACCGCGCGAGGAAGAAAGTCATGCGCAATTTTGGTTTTTGCGATTGTTTGGGCTGTTATTCGCATTCCTCTGGGCTATCGCATTTTTGGTTGTCACGCTTCCGCTCCCTCTTCCGTATGCTGCCCTGCTTGTGGCAGCAATTCTTGCAATGCTCATGGTTGCAAATCGTCACGATCTGCTTTTGGATTGTATTTGGAGCATGGTCCTTACCACCATCGTCGTCTTTATTGCAGCGAGCATGGCATCCTATTTTGCAGAGATCGATTTTACGATTGCCCCGCTTCTTAGCAATACAACGCTTTGGAATATTCCGGTTGATCTCCTCATTTGGTCTGCCACGTTTGGATTGGCGCTCGGGCCCTTGTATGAGTATATTCGCCGATTTGATTTGCGATCGTAGATATGCAAACGGAATTTCAATCTGACGCTTGGACCCAAGGCGAGGAAGGCCAACTCGCTGTTGATGTGATTGAAAAAGCAGATGCGATTATTATTCGTGCAGCGATTGCCGGCGTAGAACCCGACGACTTGGAAATCAATGTAACCAATGATTTGGTGACCATCCGGGGGGAGCGGAAGAGTAACGAAGAGTATCACGACGCCACCTTCCATTTTGAGGAGTGTTTCTGGGGTCGATTCTCGCGCTCGATTATTCTGCCACACCACGTAAATCCTGATTCGGCAGATGCAATTTTCAAAAATGGCGTGCTTACATTGACAATGCAAAAAAGCCATGGTGAAATGCGCGTCCCTATTCGAAAACATGTATGAAAATTTTCAACGCAATCGGATCGTTTTTCAAAAAAATAGGCCTCTGGTTTGCCAAGCACAGTAAAAAATTCGCCATCGGCTTTGGGGTGATTGTGGTCTGCGCTCTAACAGCAGGTAGTTCCCTGCTTGCCTATGCCAAGGTTTTTGAAAATCGCATTTATCCGCACGTCACGGTTGGCGATGTTTCCGTTGGCTCCATGACTAAGCTGGAAGCACAAGATTACCTCAATAAAATCTACCGCGACATGCTCGAGGCCGGTCTTACCGTGGTAGGGCCTGACGGCACAAACGAAAAAATCAATTTACGCATGAGCGGGTCAACCGATCCTGATCTCATTCGCGATCTCGTGTCTTTCAACGCAAATACTGCTGTGGAAAAAGCATTTTCTGCCGGACGCGACGCCAATTTTTCCCGTCATTTGCTCGTTGGAAGCTCGGTCATTGCAACAGGGGTATCCATTGATCCGGAAATTACCATCGATACTGCAACCATTCAACAAGAAATCGAACGCTTATTTGGCGATCAGGAAACTCCAGGCATGGTCACGGACTTCCAAGTCGTTTTTGAGGGAGATGAAATTGTTGTGAGCGCAAAAGAAGGAACCATTGGCGAAGAGCTCACGCTCGACAGTGCCATGCAAACCCTGCAAACCGACATGAAGGATTTTTCTCTGGAAAAACTCACGCTCTCTCTTGAGAAGACGCAAAATCCCGTATCGGTTGCCGAAGCGGAAACACTCCTGGATACCGCCAAAGCGATCGTTGAGACTGCGCCCTATACCCTCACCTATACGTCACAGGAACAAAAAAACTTCGCCTGGGATATCTCGCAAGAGCAAATTGCGAATTGGATTGTGCCAGCAAAAAATCTGGAAGAAGAACTCATTGTTTCGCTTGACGCCAGTGCAATCGCAGCGTTCTTCTCCGAAATTCATGGAGACATCGACGTAGCGCCTCGAGACGCAAAATTCACCATGGAAAACGGGCGGGTTACAGAATTTGTAAGTAGTCTTGAAGGCATTGCGCTCAATGAAACGGCAACGCAAGAAGCCCTACTTGGTATCCTTGGGAGCGCAGAGCTATCCACGCCAATTATTGTAAAATCTGTTCCCCCGGAAATTACAACCGGAAGCACGAATAACTTGGGTATTCAAGAAATCCTGGGTGTTGGAACATCCGATTATGGTGGGTCTCCGAGTAATCGCATTGCAAACATTAAACATGGTGCATCAAAACTCGACGGGCTTCTAGTTGCCCCAGGGGAGACGATTTCACTCATTGAACATTTGCGCCCATTTACCGTGGCTGATGGATATCTGCCAGAGCTCGTGATTAAAGGCACAGAAATCAAACCAGAAATCGGAGGTGGACTATGCCAGATTGGAACAACCGCATTCCGCGCGGTCATGAATTCGGGTCTGCGCGTTGATGAACGCACAAATCATTCTCTCGTGATTTCCTACTACAACGATCCAACCAATGGTAAACCAGGAACCGATGCCACTCTCTACGATCCAGCGCCGGATTTGAAATTCACCAATGATACGGCAAATTACATTTTGCTCACAACCGAGGTAAACACCTCAAATCAAATTATCTATTTCACATTTTGGGGAACCTCCGATGGTCGCAAAGGCTATTATAGCGCCCCGCAAGTATTGCAATGGACCGGATACGGGGAAGCACAACGCATTGAAACAACCGATCTGGCGCCAGGCGTTGAGCGTTGCCAATCCCCTCACGCGGGCGCGACCACGAGTTTTGACTACTTCGTAGAATACGCCGATGGCACTCAATTCTCCAAAAACTATACGTCTGTTTATCGATCGCTTCCAAAAATCTGCATGGTTGGCAAAGGAACAGATACGTTAGCAACGGCAGAGACCACACCCGTAGCCGAAGAAACCCCTCTGGAAGTCACAGACGTTCCAGCCGACGCAACACCAACCGAATAAAAATGTCAGTACGGGCAGGTCAGTGACCTGCCCCAACGAATAAAAAACCCTCCTTCGCTCTGTAAAATTAGAGCTTCGGAGGGTTTTTTCTCTTCCCTATTATTTGCAGCAGCCAAGAAGATATCGTAGCGGTACAGGTCAAGCCGGAGCCGGAACTGACAGCCTCGATATCCCCATGCTTGTCGTGGCTGCTGAAAAAAACAGGTAAGAAACAGCGCAGTTTATCACTCGGCCACAGGCCTGTCAAGCGCTCCAAAAGGCAGAAATCCTACCCCGCAATCACCTTGTCAATGAGCCCGTATTTTTTTGCCTCCGTGGCGCTCAAGAAGTGGTCGCGATCCGTATCTTCCTCGACTTTTTTCATGGGCTGACCCGTGTGTTTTGCCAAAATTTCATTGAGGAGATCTTTTGTTTTCAAGATGCGCTCGGCATGAATTTTAATATCCGTTGCTTGCCCCTTGAACCCACCAAGCACCTGGTGAATCATAACTTCGGAGTTTGGCAAAGCAAAACGCTTCCCTGGCGCACCGGCAGCGAGGAGCACCGCGCCCATACTTGCCGCAAGCCCCACGCAAATGGTTGAAACATCAGGTTTGATGTATTGCATGGTGTCGTAAATTGCGAGGCCAGCCGATACCGATCCACCCGGAGAGTTGATATAGAGTTTGATTTCTTTTTCTTTGTCTTGGCTTGCCAAGAAAAGTAACTGAGCAATGATGCTATTGGCAACATTGTCGTCAATGGGCGTACCCAAAAAGATAATTCGATCCTTTAAAAGTCGAGAATAAATGTCGTAGGATCGCTCACCGTAATTGGTTTTTTCAACAACGGTTGGAATTAAAAATTGAGATTGAATTTCGTTTTCCATATTTTAGCAGTCTACATTTGCTATTGCTAACTGTCAAACCCTAGATTTCCAAAGCCAAACCCCATTCTCGAGCACCAAAGAAACGTTTGGAATTTTAAATCCTGCTGCGCGAATATGCCCACCTCCGCCGTATTTCTCCGCCATTTTGGCAACATCTTGGGTTTGAGATCGCAAACTTCCCTTCACACTCCCCTCTTTCATTTCATAAAGCACGAGCACAACTTCATAGCCCTCAAGCATCGCGTTCAGAAAATTCGATAACTTATGGACATCATCTTCACATGCACCAACATCGAATAAATCTTTTTGCGTTATTGCTGTTGCAATCGCACCAAATTCAGGATTCTTATGAAGTCGCTCAAATGCGAGTCCCCAGAGCTTCAAGGTTGAAACAGATCGGTTCATGATCGTCTCACGAATGATTTCCTGGAGCTTTGCGCCAAGGCGAGACAAATCTTGCGCGGCTTCGAGCGCAGGAATATTTGTGTTCGACGTTGAAAACACATCGGTGTCAGTCACAATCCCTGCCAAAAAACACTGCGCAGCTGGACGATTCATTGGGAGGTGAGCGTTTTTCACAAACCGCCACACAACTTCCGCAGCTGAAGCAGAATCCGGTTCAATTAAATTGAGCGCGCCGTATCCTTTATTGCTATCGTGATGATCAAACACGATGAGCGGGATGCTTTTTAGCGTATTGCGATATTCCTCGATGTATTTTCCATCCGCACAGTCAAAAATCATGGCCAAATCAAAATGCGTTTCCTCAAATAGCACGGAGTCACGCTGAATCACCTCAACCCCTGGCAAAAATGCTAAACGCCCATCCAGCGGTCGAGGAGAAAACACTTCGACTTCTTTCCCCATTTCCTTGAGCACGTGATACATCCCAAGCGTTGCGCCAATCGTATCTCCATCAATGCGCTCATCGGTCAACAATAAAATATGGTCAGCACGGTTGATTTCTTCTGCGATTTTCTTATACAAAAATACCGTCATAAGAGCCAAGCATCCTACGACGGCATTGCAATGAAGTCAAGAATTACTCCAAAATCACGAGTTCCCCTTCAAATCCCGTGCCCGCATCGTCTACGTCGCTATAATAGCGATATGTCCCCGGTGCATCGGGCGCTACAAATTCCACAATCTGACCCTCCACGATCTCGGTTCGGAAGCCGAACTCATCGATCACGAATGTATGGAATCCATCCACCCACTGAAAATCAATCTGCACCGTCTGCCCGGGTTTTACAGCCATATACGTCACATCAAACCCGTCGGACTCGACCCAAACATTGTAATACGCAATCGGCATCCCATTTTCATAGGTGCTTGGATCCGTATAATCGATGGTCACGTCTGAGCTAGAAAAACAGCCCGCCCCAAAAAGGAGGCAAAGCGGAAGAACAAAAAGCCATTTGATTTGCATATGGAAATCATTTTACAGCAAAATAAAAATTTCTGTTATACTTGTACCGCTTATGCGACTCATTCGGATGGAAATCCAAGGATTTAAGACATTTGCCAAAAAGACGGTTTTGGATTTGCCGCGATCGCAAGGCGATGGACATGCCCTCACGGTGATTATTGGGCCAAATGGATCAGGGAAATCCAATATTGCCGACGCGATTCGTTGGTGCCTAGGTGAGCAATCCATGAAATTACTGCGGGGGAAAAAGAGCGAGGACATGATTTTTTCCGGGTCTGAAGGGAAAACTCGTTCAGGCGCCGCAGAAGTCACACTTCTTTTTGATAACCACGACCACGCCTTGAGCGTTGACTACGACGAGGTAGAACTCAATCGCCGACAATACCGCGATGGATCGTCGGAATACCGATTGAATGGAAAAATCACACGACTCCAGGATATTCAGCTTTTGCTTGCAGAAGCCGGCATTGGTGAGCGATCCTATACGGTTATTGCGCAAGGGATGATCGATCACGTGCTCATTGCCTCGCCAGAAGAACGAAAACTCTTCTTTGACGATGCTACCGGCGTGCGAGGACTTCAAATGAAACGTCATCAGTCGCTTTTGCGTCTTGAAAAATCATCTGAACATTTGCTCGAGATTGAGCGATTGCTTGCGGAAGCTGAACCACGTCTTCGATTACTCGAGCGACAGGTGAAGCGCCTGGAAAAACGTGAGGTGATCGAAAATGAATTGCAACTTCTTTCAAAAAAATACTACGGCACACAATTTTTTGATCTTTCCGAGGAACTTCGAGGCATCGACAGTCGATTGCAGGTTGCAAAAACGCATACCAATGCAAAAACTGCCGAACTCCAAGCTGGAGACCAGAAACTTTTGGAAATGGAACGCCTCGAGCGCGCTCGCCAAACGCCCGATCATGGCTTGCAACCGCTGCAAGACGAGTATCGCAAAGCATCCGAAGCACTGCGCACGGCCGAGCACGCTGTTTTTGAAGCGCAGCGAAATCTTGAAGTCGCCACGCTCAAGAGCCAAACGCCTCGTCCCCCACTCCCCATGCACGAGGTTGTACAAATTATTAGTTCACTAAAAATTGAGCACCAGGAAATTTTGAGTTCACTGAAATCGTGCCATGTATTCGAGGAGGTTCAACCACTTTTTGAGCGCCTGGAGACATTCAATAATCAAATCAAAAATCTCCACGAACGTCTTACGCGACCAGCGATTGAGCAAAAACCCATTGACCCAGCACTTCAGAATACTGTCGCAAAGACAAAGGCGGACGCCGATATTGCACGAGCAAACCTCAAAACTGCCGAAGAGAAACTCACAACAGCGCAAAAAGCCGTCACAAGCCACGAACCAACCGAGCTTTTTGCGTTTCAGCGTGATTTGCGAAAACTTCAGTCGGATTTGTATTTGCTCGAGCAAGAAAGCAATCGTATTGAACTCGAGAAAGCACGCGTTGAAACGCGACTCGAAGGGTTGCGACGTGAAATTCAAGAACAGAATCCTACAATTTTTGACGAAATCAAAAATCAAGTACCAACAGAACGCGACACGACACCCGAGGAAACGCGTGGCAAACTCATGCAACTTCGCCATCAGCTTGAGCTTATTGGAAGTATCGATGAAGAAACCATTGCCGAATATAAGGAGACAAATGAACGCGTAACATTTTTGCAAACGCAATTCCATGATTTGCACGAAGCAATTGAGCAGACTGAAAAAGTCGTGGATGAGCTCGAGGATCGCATTGCAAAACAAAGCGAGGAGGCGTTTGCCCAAATCAATATTGAATTTCAAAAATACTTTGCAATTTTATTCGGGGGCGGATCGTGCAAACTCCTCAAAACCTCCGAAGTACAAAATGACGACGCCATGCACGTGGCAATTGATCGCGCATTTGAAGTAGGTGCAGAAGCGCTTGAAGAACAAGACACGGAAATCGCATCAAAGATCATCCGCCGATTCAAAAATCGCCACACCGAAATTGCCGGTATTGAAATTTTGGCAACTCCCCCTGGCAAACGCCTCAAGTCGCTCAATTTACTTTCCGGTGGCGAACGCGCGCTCACCTCTTTGGCGCTTTTATGCGCGATTATGGCAACGCACCCCTCGCCATTCGTTGTGCTCGACGAAGTAGACGCAGCACTCGACGAAGCCAATACCGTGCGATTCGCCAATATCCTCGAGGAACTGCGCAAATTCTCACAATTCATCATCATTACCCATAATCGCGCCACCATGGAGCGGGCTGACAAGCTTTTTGGCGTTAGCATGGGCGAAGACGGGATTTCAAACTTGCTTTCGGTCTCTTTGAGCGATATCGGCGACGGAGCGACCGCACGACGATAATACAAGGGCATGGGCTCTTGACAAAAACCACAAAAAGTGGTTATATTTTGGCGCTTGCTCAAACCGAACTCGCCCGGCATGAACCGGGACAGAACGGTGTAGAGCCGGCAAAAACAACGTTCGATCTCCAAATCCCCGCCCCTGATGGAGGTGCCGAGATGCTGATCTCGCGCGCGCCGCCCAACGCGGCGTCCAAGCGCTGTCTGAACATCGACTTCGACGGCGACAACCAGGTCCAGAACGACTCCGGCGCGGTGTTCAACGCCGGGTCCTAGCTCCGCCCGCCGCGTCCGCTTGATCGTGAGGACGTGGCGGGCTGACCAACCAGCAACTGTAACACCGTTCTCAGCGGACCCCTGTCCGCTCCCCGCTCGCCGGCACTCCGGCGGGCACTTCTTTTTATTGACATCTCTTTCCGCAAGGCATATTATTTTCGCGCTCATGCGCTGAAGCATGTGCATTCGCGCCCCGCGAGGTGTCCTTGGCCTACACCACCAGCGTCGCCGCCACCTGATCGCCGCTCGTCGATTCACCCCTCGCAAGAGGGACTTGGAGGTCGGATGCACCCGTCAGGGTTCACCTAGCCCGCCGTCTCAACCGTCGTGTCTCCCCCGTACCCGCCCGGCACCCTGCCGGGCGTCGAATTTTTTTATGAGGGAAAT
The DNA here is from genome assembly GCA_041666205.1 of Patescibacteria group bacterium. Taxonomy (GTDB): domain Bacteria; phylum Patescibacteriota; class Patescibacteriia; order UBA9934; family UBA9934; genus JBAYHI01. Next base: position 119,005 of record JBAYHI010000001.1, on the reverse strand, counting down.
TTTGCTATACTGAAAGCAATAAAATTTTCCTATGAAACGTCTATTTTCACTCATCGCCACAGTTGCGATACTCGGGAGTGTTCTCGGACTCACTCCAACGTCCGTGCACGCAACCGAAATCACTCCAACGGCTGGAGATTTAATCAAAGGCAGTTTTTCAACGGTCTACTATTATTCAAGCGACGGCAATCGCTATAATTTCCCAAACGAAAAAACCTATTTCACCTGGTATAGCGACTTCTCAGGCGTTCATACCGTATCGGACGCCACGCTTGCCTCCATGCGACTGGTGGGCAACGTCACCTATCGTCCCGGGGTGCGCATGGTGAAACTCATCACCGTGCCAAAAGTCTACGTTGTGGAGCGAGGAAGTATTTTGCGCTGGGTCACAACCGAATCGCTTGCTTCAAACCTCTATGGCGCGGCGTGGAATACAAAAATCGACGATCTTCCAGACACATTCTACCCTCATTATTCCATCGGATCCGACATCACTAGTACTGCACAATACGATCCAACCGGACAAAAAAATTCAACGCCAACCATTGATACAGATTTAGGATATACCGATCCTGTTGGCACAATCCCTACCGCTCCAACACTCACTGACCCAGGATCGAGCGTATCGTCGGGTACAAATTTCACGCTTTCTTGGACCTCATCGAGCGACGCCACGCGCTACACCTTGCAACGCGACGACGACTCCTCGTTCTCTGATCCAATCAATATTATTTCCGGATCCGGCACAACCACGCCAGACTATATTGTCCCTGTGTCCACAACCACCTATTACTACCGCGTGAACGCCTCAAACGGCGTTGGAACAAGCAGTTGGAGTAATGTCGTGGACATTACCGTAAGTACGGTTGGTGTGCCAACGGCTCCAGTTCTTACTGATCCAGGATCCTCAACGACTGCCGGTGCTTCATTCACCCTGAGCTATTCAGCGGTCACAGGAGTTACAACCTACGTACTCCAGCAATCAACCGACCCTGCATTCTCAACATACTCAACAATTTACTCAGGCCTCAGCACCACTTACACGCATTCCATTTCCCCATCATCCACAACAACGTATTACTGGCGCGTTCAAGGGCGCAATGCAATCGGGCACGGTGCATGGAGCAACGTGGTTGATTTGACTGTAGCTGGATCATCCACACCCGCAACGGTTCCAGATGCACCCGTACTCACCGGCCCAGGGAGCCCCATTGCGAGCGGGGCATCGTTTACAATCACCTATACAAGCCCCAGTGGCGCCACGCTCTATGAGCTTCAGCGCGATACAAACTCATCATTTTCTAGTCCAACAGTCGCCTATAACGGTGCCTCCACAACCTATACGAGCTCCCTCACCGTTGCCACATCAACCACCTATCACTGGCGTGTTCGCGCAAGTAATTCCTACGGCAATAGCGCGTGGAGCAATGTAGAAGACTCAACGATCACCGTGACGCCGGTTAGCATTCCCGCAGCACCAACTATGACTGACCCGGGCACCTACGTGATTGACGGAACTGCATACAATCTTGGATGGACAGAATCTTCTGGAGCCACGTATTACTGTTTTGAATGGGATACGCAAAGCGATTTCCCAAGCGCAACAGGATGGTGTTCTGCTGGTGTAATGCTCTCAACTCTTGGTCAAACATCTACAACATTGCTCACGGAATATTTCTACCACGTCAAGGCCTGCAATACCGCGGGATGCAGCGATTGGAGCAATACAGCAGACATGGTTGTCTCAAACAGCGACGTGGTATTTGCGAGCGACTATAGTGGAAACGTTGCAAGCGCACTTGCCGCGGCAAGTTCTGGAGAAACCGTCTACGTTGAATCGGGCACAACGTATTCTGGAGCGCTGACCGTGCCAGACGGCGTCTCATTGGTTGGAGAAGCGGCTGAGCATGTAACCCTCAATGGTGGTGGAGCCGCGCGTGCTGTCACACTTGGCATGAGTTCCACATTGCAAGGGTTCACAATCAAGAATGCCACATCAGCGCTGGTATATTGCCTCAATGGCTACGGCTCACAAATCAAAAATAATATTCTCGATGCGTCATTTTCCACCAGTCTCACGCCAAATGGCGTGTATATCTCAAATTCGGTTGGAATCATCATTGCCAATAATACGATGTACGACCCTAATGCGGGTGTCAGGTCCGTAAGTGGCATTTACTCCGATGCAAATCCAACGAATAATTTCCTTGCATTTAACAATGTTATTCAGGGATTCAAATACGGCATCTATACTTCTATGGCGGCTGCCGGAATCTCGGAATATAACCTTGTCTACACTCCTGTGCCTGCAAATAGCTGGGTTACAATCCCCGCAGGAACCGGAGATATCCCACTTGCAGCAACGTTCACGTCCGCTTATAGTAACCTACGTCTCGCAGCCAGCAGTATCGGTACAGACGCTGGAAACCCATCCAGTGCATATAACGACCCGGATGGCACCCGAAACGATATGGGTGTATTTGGAGGGCCTGAAGCGCATCAGTAAGAGTTTGGCATGCCAAACCCTTACGAAAACCGCCTTCCAAGGCGGTTTTCTTTTTGCCGTGGCAGGACTTGACAAAGGATGGCTATTTCCGTACCATGGCGCTACCTATGATTACTATTCGTCTTTCTCGCATTGGCAAACGAAGCCAACCACAGTACCGCATGGTTGTGCAGAATAGCCACCGCGACCCCTGGTCGCCAGCAATCGAAGTTGTTGGGCTCTTTGATCCCCGATCAAACCCACCACGCATCGAATTGCAAGCCGACCGCATTACAGAATGGCTCGCAAAAGGCGCACAGCCATCCAATACGGTTCACAATATGCTCGTGGATGCAAAACTCCTCAGCACAGAAAAAGTGAAGTCCGTAAAAATCACAAAACGCCGAGCCGCAGCGCTCGAAGCCAAAAAAGCAGAAGCTCCGGCAAAAGAAGCAGTCGCTGCATAAAAAAGATGGCCCCTCCTCTCAGAAAAGGACGGGCTATTTTTTATTGACGCCCATTTCCTCACCATGTTAGGATACTGGGGCTAGTGAATTTCCTGGTTATAAAGGTCGCCACGAAGTTTATAGCAATACTAAAACCGTTATTGAAGAATTGTATGGAAAAGGATCAGCAGTTCGTTGAGGGTATTGTTCGGGAGATCGTGAATCACCCAGATGATGTCCGTACAGAACGAACGATCGATGAACGCGGAGTCCTCATCACCCTCCACATCAATCCAGAGGATATGGGGTACGTGATTGGTCGATCGGGTCAAACCGCTCGCGCCATCCGAACCCTTCTCAAGATTGTTGGAGCCAAGGAAAATGCTCGCGTCAACTTGAAAATCTATGAACCAGAAGGTTCACGGATGAATCGAGCCCCACGCGCAGCAGTTGCCGCAGCTCCTGTGGCCGAAGAGGAAGCCGATACGACTGTCGTCGACAACTTGAGCTTCTAGTCAACAAAAAAATCACGACTCCGCGAGGGGCCGTGATTTTTGTTTTGCGTTAAACATGTTTCACTATACAAAATCATCAATTATGATAAAGTGCTGTACTTAAAAACTAATGCGCATCGTGAGGAGGAAGACATGCCCATCCACTACAGGAACTACTACGGTTTTGAGGTCGGAGATAGAGTGACTTCCGGTGGAGATTCGCGAGGTACCGTAGTTGATCCCGGCTATGATGTGGACGATGAAATAGCCGAATACAGGTGTGTTCCGGTGCACTGGGATAGCGACCATGTCGAGGTGATCAGCTGGACGATGTCGGCCAATCTGCGGAAGATCCCTCGGTAAATCCGGGACGCACTTCAAGCCCCACGGCAGCTGCCGTGGGGTTAAATTTTACAAATCACGACTCCGCAAGGGGCCGTGATTTTTTTTATTTTAGACGATTCGATCAATCGTATAGTGCGTGATTGTGATAATGACAATGCCAAGAATGAGTGAGAGCGAGTAACTTAGAGTCAAATCACCGGGAATGAAAAAGACGTCCAACAGTCCCCATATCCCCCGCCAAACCCCGGTTACTCCCGAGATAATAATGAGACTAAAAATGAGCTGGTGATTATGTTTGAGATTTTTGAATTTCTTTAGCATATTGTTGCGAGTATTATACCAAATCGCTTTACAAAACCGAAAATTTATGCTAAAAATAGCCTACATTATGAAGCGCTACGACATCCTCACAATCTTCCCAGAGACAATCACACCTTATTCAGAGGCGTCGATTTTGGGTCGCGCGCAAAAAGAAAAACTCATTCGCATTGAGGCGCACGATATTCGTGCATTTTCCAAAGACAAACACGGCAAAGTCGACGATACCCCATACGGTGGAGGCCCGGGTATGGTTATGACCGTGCAACCAATCGCCGACGCCGTACGCAAATTCAAGAAAAAAGGAACGCATGTAATTATCACGTCTGCGAGCGGAAAACGATTCACGCAAGAAGACGCCGTGCGACTCGCAAAATATGGTCACCTTATCTTCATTTGCGGACGCTACGAAGGCATTGATCAGCGAGTCGAGGATGCGATTGCAGATGAAGCGCTTTCCATTGGCGATTTCGTTCTCACCGGTGGTGAACTCCCTGCCCTTGTGATGTGCGACGCCATTGCGCGCCAAATTCCTGGCGTCTTGGGAGCAAAAGAATCGCTCGACGCAGAATCTCATACAGAAGCCGGCGTGCTCGAATATCCGCAGTACACAAAGCCCGAAACGTATACGCTAAAAATCGGCCGAAAAAAGAAGGATTTACATGTCCCACCTGTGCTCTTATCGGGAAATCACAAGGAAATTGAGGCCTGGCGAAATGCCCAAGAAAAACGCACCTAAAACGGTGCTGTTTTTCTTTTTGACGATTTACCCATATTTCCTTGACAGGTTTTCAGGCTCCTGGTAAAGTACCGCTCGTTATACGGCCTTTCACAACTGTAATCGACAACCACAACAATTTAAAATTGTGTGATTACAACGTCTATTATTGAGTAGAGGCTTTGAACAATCCTTCGGGATTGCAAAAGTACTATATATGAGAGTTTGATCCTAGCTCAGGTCGAACGCTGGCGGCATGTCTAAGGCATGCAAGTCGAACGAATTTTAGTGGAGCTTGCTCCACTGATGTTAGTGGCAAACGGGAGAGTAACGCATTGGTAACCTACCCTGAACTCGCGAATAACCCATGGAAACGTGGGCTAATACGCGATACTGATGAGGGGACGAAAGTCATTCTCATTGAAAGATTTATCGGTTCGGGAAGGGCCTATGTTCTATCAGCTAGTTGGTGAGGTAATGGCTCACCAAGGCTATGACGGATACCGGGCGTGAGAGCGTGACCCGGCTCACTGGGACTGAGATACTGCCCAGACTCCTACGGGAGGCTGCAGTCAAGAATATTCCGCAATGCACGAAAGTGTGACGGAGCGATGCCGCGTGTCGGATGAAGGCCTTCGGGTCGTAAACGACTGTCCTAAGGGACGAATTAATGACGGTACCTTAGAAGAAAGGGGTTGCTAACTCTGTGCCAGCAGCAGCGGTAATACAGAGACCCCGAGCGTTGACCGGATTTATTGGGCGTAAAGAGTACGTAGGTGGTTTTGTAAGTCATTCGTTAAATCTTCAGGCTCAACCTGGAGGCTGCGGGTGATACTGCAAGACTCGAGGACAAGAGAGGTTGGCGGAATGCCTAGTGTAGGGGTTAAATCCGTTAAGATTAGGTAGAACACCAAATGCGAAAGCAGCCAACTAGAATGTTCCTGACACTGTTGTACGAAAGCATGGGTAGCGAATGGGATTAGATACCCCAGTAGTCCATGCCGTAAACGATGAGTGCTAGGTATCAAGAGTATCGACCCTCTTGGTGCCGCTTAAACAAGCTAACGCGTTAAGCACTCCGCCTGGGAAGTACGACCGCAAGGTTAAAACTCAAAGGAATAGACGGGGACCTGCACAAGCGGTGGACCATGCGGTTTAATTCGATGATACACGAGAAACCTCACCTGGGCTCAACTACTAGCTGCTAACCTTATGAAAGTAAGGCTCCTTCGAGGGTGCTAGATAGGTGCTGCACGGTTGTCGTCAGCTCGTGCCGTGAGGTGTACCCTTAAGTGGGGTAACGAGCGCAACCCCTGTCCTGTGTTATTATTTTCACGGGAGACTGCCTTCGCAAGAAGGAGGAAGGAGGGGATGACGTCAAATCAGCGTGGCCCTTACGTCCAGGGCGACACGCATGGTACAATGGTTGGTACAATGGGAAGCCAAGCCGCGAGGCGGAGCAAATCTCACAAAACCAATCTCAGTTCGGATTGGAGTCTGAAACTCGACTCCATGAAGTTGGAATCGCTAGTAAAGGTGGATCATAACGCCACCTTGAATACGTTCTCAGGTCTTGTACTCACCGCCCGTCACGTCAAGAGAGTTGGTGGTGCCCGAACGTCGCTGTAGAGCGGCGGAAGGCAAAACCAGCAATAGGGACGAAGTCGTAACAAGGCATCCGTAGCGGAAGCTGTGGATGGATTACCTCCTTTCTAGGGAACTTCATCTTTTTACAAGATGATTAAGTCGATTCATAATTCCTTCGGGAATTGTGAAAATAAGACGTTGTAATCACATAGTTCTAAATTGTAGATTGTCGATTAGAGTTATAAGAAACTCCCCAAAAGGGAGATTTATATTTTTACAAAAAGACATTCAGTAAAAATAATCCTCCGAAGCTCCGTTCTACGGAGCAAAGGAGGGTTGATTTTCCAGACATTCCCTGGTTAAATTGACCCGGAGGCACATCTTGTACGACCATAATAAAGAAGATCGTTTGCGCGAGACTGTTCGGGACCAACAGGCGTCGCTTGAAAAGCGACTCGAAGCGCTTGGCGAGCTCCTCAAGGAAGCACAATTTATTCGCCACAACTGGGCCGACGAAGCAGAGTGTTTGATGCTCTTCGTGCGTATTTTCTACGATCACAACTACGCATGGAATGGAGTGCGCCCCTTGCGACTCGCGGTCGCACGATGGCTCATCACGAAGGCTGCAAGCCCAACTGACAAACTCTTCGACCCAGGGTTACGACTCTTGGGCTACATCTTCGAGGAATTTCCGGAGCTTCGCGACGAAGCCGAGGCGACCATCATCCGCACCATGGCAAGGCTCCGATGGGAAGCTTCATCGCACTAGATGGTCTCAAACCCCCCTCAGACTCCCCCACTCCTCGGCCGGGAGTCTTCGCGTTTTTGGGTTGTTTTTATCCACGGCAATCTGTAAAATTGAACAAGGAGGAATTCACAATGGGTGAAGAAAACTTCGCCGATTTCGAAACCAGCGTGCTAACGATCCGGGTACTAGAAGGCCGATGTACCCCACAGATGGCCGATGCGTTGCTACGTAGATCTGACGCGTCAGCTGATGAACTGTGGCTCATCATGCGAAGTGGAGCCGGAGACGTCCGATTCGGGATAAGATCCATGAATCTGATCCTCAATAGAGGGTGGGCCAATCGAGGCCAGGTGAACGAACGCCTCTTCGGGAACCTCACACCGAAAAATCTGAGGATCGAGGTCTGCAGGGCAATAATCGACCACCAAGGCATGCCCCTCTGGCTCCTCGTGAGTATCGCCGACTCATACCCAGACCTGCGGCGCCAGGTGCTCGCCAAACTCGTGGCAAACGTGTTGGCGGAACTCGACCACTAGCACGTCCCCCTCAGACTCCCCCACTCCTTGGCCGGGAGTCTTCGCGTTTTTAGACAATAAAAAAACTTCCCCATTGCGAGGAAGTTTTCTAAAAATTCTAGACCATTGGCTTCATCATCTTTCCATTCTTTTTTCCTTTAAGCCCCAAGAAGAGCAATACTGCTCCACCAGCCAATAATACGAAACTAGTAACCCCTTCACCAATCGCCGTTGCCTTGCGAGAATCGGAAAGATCAAAATCAGAAATCGCCCAATTCATGTACATATCAGCACTTTCATAATCTTCGATGCTTATTGCATCTTCATACATCACATAGTAAAACGCGGCACTATCAGAACTCTCACCAGATTTTACCATCCGTTCAGTTCCCATGATCCCAAGTAAGAGGCCGACTGCGAGCAGGAGTCCTCCAACAATGACAAGAGGCTTTTTCATAAAAAATAATAACGAATAAGATTGGTCGTATTCTATCGCATCAACCTATTTGAGACAAGATAAACAAAAAAATCCCCTCTCGGGGAGAATTTTTACTCCATGTTATTTGAGGGCCTGGATCATTCCGAAAATTTCATCGTTCAAACCCGAAAAATCGTCTTTCTTTAGTTCCGAAATACTGACCCATTTTACATTTATCACCTCATCGTCATCAATTTCCTCATTGGTTTTCAGTGTCACCTCATTCGTCTGGCACTCATAGAAAAATAGATAATAATGAGAAGCTTCGTCTGTTGGCTCGTAGTAATAAAAATTCTCATGCGACCCAACTAATGGCCCAATTTGTACATTCTTGAGCCCGGTTTCTTCATCAATTTCACGTAAAAGCGCATCCTTCCTTAACTCACAGACATTTATTCCCCCACCAGGAAACCAATACTTCCCGTTTCCTTTATTGGTGCAGATACAAATCTTATCGCCATTGCGGATAATTCCATAGACGCTTGGACGAAAACGAAATTTTTCCTTGGGGAGGATCACTTCTTCGTCTCGGTTATTCTTGCATGAGATCATATGCAGATATTTTATATCAAAAATCCCCTCTCGGGGAATTCATTCTTATCTGGTGCCGAGGGTGAGAATTGAACTCACGACACGAGGTTCTTCAGACCTCTGCTCTACCACTGAGCTACCTCGGCACTTCAATTTTACATGGTCGGGCTGACTGGGCTCGAACCAGCGACCTCCTGGTCCCAAACCAGGCGCTCTAGCCATCTGAGCTACAGCCCGAATGTGAAAAGAATATATCAGAAAACGGCTTTTCTTGCAAGGGACTCCGCTTGACGGTTCAAGGGTTTTTCGTTATGATAACGGCACAATTTTTTGATCAATGGGTGTGTAGCTCAGGTGGTTAGAGCGCAGTCCTGATAAGACTGAGGTCGATGGTTCGAGTCCATCCACACCCACCACCGAGCTTAGCTCGGTTTCTGTGAGATGACGAACGCTGAGCGTTCGTCGCGGAAACAAAAAGCAGGCTAAGCTCGGTGATAGCCACGCAAAGCATTGCCAAAAGAGAAGCTCAATCGAGCCTCTTTTTTGTTTAATGACAAATCTCTTTCACCCATTCCCAAAGGTCATGCATTTGCTCGTGGAAATAAGGAAGTTTCTCGGGCTTCTCGTGACCAAGACGAATCGTCTGGTAAAGCTCATGAAGGCGAAGGTAGGCAAAAAGGAGCTGAACCTCAGCAGGATCCATTGGTCGATGAATCTGATATTCTTCGAAAAAAGCCTGTATTTTTCCCTGGCTCTGCGAATAGACATTTGGCTCTGCATAAGAAAGTTCAGCCACGAAAAATCGTGCGATATCGTCAGCTGCATCCCCCAAACGATAATTATCAAAATCCAAAAGTGCCGCAAGTGTATTGCCCTTGAACAAGACATTTCCAAAATGAAAATCTCCGTGGATACAATAATGATTCGCCGTCTCCAAAATCTCCTTATCTTTTTTTGACGCAAGCAGGAGCTCTCCTAAATCATCACGTTCTAAGTCTCCCAATCCCCATACATACTCCCAAAAATCCTTCCCATCCCACTTCTTTTCACATGCTGGACGCAGTTCAATTGCAGCGCGATGCATATCTGCCATCAGACCCCCCATTTCACGAAAATGCACTGGAAGAAGCGCGCCGTATGCATGCGTGCCTTCGATATATTGGAACACAATTGCAAAATACCCCTGCCCCGCTGTTACAAGCTCGCCAGAACGATTTGGAATCGGTTCTTGCACCGGGACCCCAGTACTTCCAAACAATGCCATCACATCTAGCTCTGCCAGAAGTGAATCCTTTGAACGCTCAATATACGCCGTTGGCGCATAAACCCGGAGTACGTATTTTTCCTCCCCTGCCTCGAACGTGTAAACGCAATTCACGAGCCCAGCGTCCACTGGAAAAATTGGCGACCAGGAATCAAAATATTCCTTGAGAATTGGTTCAATTGGAAATTTCTCACAAGATTTCTGCCCCATATACTGCAACTGTACCGCTCAAACCGACATGCCACAAGGGCTAGAAAATGTACACGTAAAGTGTGCGACCGAGTTGATGATCTTTGCGATGCAAATCAATGATGAAATCTGCTGGCCTTTGTGAAAATTGAAAATCGCACGAAACTACTCGCGTGCCTGGTGCCAGCTCTGCTTCAAGCTTGGGCAAAATTTTATCCATGAGGCCTGGCAAAAGAAAGGTGAATACATGTGAAATAGGCGTGAGATCAGTTTTAAAAATATTCTGCTTCTTTAGAGTAATGGTGGATGCTTTGTATTTCCGCAAACGCAATGTTGCCATCACAATTGGCGCAAGCGCATTATCAACCCCCAAAAATCGCGCTCGGGGCTCTTTCTTCCACGCAGCCTCAATGACGCGCGCATCGCCACATCCAAGATCGACAAGATAGCTCCCCTCTTTGAGCTCGAGCGCATCAATAATCATTGGAAGAACATCCTTTGAGATCGGAATAAATGGCGCGCGCGTTGGCATAAGACTCATCCACCAAATAAATAAGCCAATCATGAGCACGCATATACAGAAGATGACCAAATAGCTAACGATGAGGAGATAAATTTGCATAGCGCCATGATAGCGCGAAGCAAACAAAAATGCACCCGGATCGGATGCGCTAATTTTGAAAATTGACTTGGGTAAATGTTCCATGGTCGGGCTGAACGGACTTGAACCGTCGACCTCTTGCACCCCATGCAAGCGCGCTAGCCAACTGCGCTACAGCCCGACACTAACCGCTCTTCGAATATTTACTAAGTTTAACAGATACAAGGCGCGGGATGAATTTTCTGAGCCGTACCCAAATGTACGGTGAGGAAAATTCAGGGACCCGCAACGCAGTAGCTGACAAACTTGGGTAAATATTCCATGGTCGGGCTGACTGGACTCGAACCAGCGACCTCTACGTCCCGAACGTAGCGCTCTAGCCACCTGAGCTACAGCCCGATTTGCTACGCTATTCTAGCAAAATTGGGATATCTGACAAGGATACGACCGCCTCACTTCGAACTGGCAACCAGGAGTAATTCTCATTATTTGACGCAACGTCTGTCATCTTTGAAACGCCATGTTCCAGTGAGGACACGGATAGATCCCCTTCTCCCCACGCCACATAAACTACCGCGCCGTCTTCACGTGTAATTTCGTAGATATTTTGTCCTCGTTGTCCTTCTTCTTTGATCACTTCAACCTTTGTGAATGGCAGAAGTTCGTCGATAAGCAATTTAAACGCATAATACGCCTGTTGCGGGTTTCCATCGTCATCGTTGATGCCATAGAGCCTCCAATCATTTGTAGGCTCGTCAGGAGAGCTCACATGTGTATGCCAGAGCACCACATCATCGCCCAGTGCGTATGCAGGAACGATGCGACGGAAAATATCTGATGCTTGCGACGCCTCGCTATTGGGATAATTTGTGCGTTGCGTGAGCGTCGGGCTCGAAGTCGATCCAGTTTCCGTGAGCCAGACTGGTTTGCCAGTGAGCAAATTATTTTTTAAGAACGCATCGAGATTTTTTCGCAGTGGCGAAAATTGATTCCATGGTGAATAGAAATGATAGTTGACGATATCGAACCAATCCGTGCCACCGCCGGCAATAACGCCGTAAAACCATGTATTTAACGTGTAGTCGCTAAGACCCGCCATTCCTGGCATGAGGATAATTGCTTCCGGATCATTGTCGCGAATGATTTGTGCTGTTTGTTTAAAAAACAATCCCTGCTCTTCTGGTGAGAATCCGTCGCTTGGCAAACAGGACGGCAATTTTGTGATGTCAGCTGGTCCATCTGCCTCGTCGAGCGCTCGCCAGTGATCCATTTCATTGCCAATCTCCCAATATGTCACGTCGTCCGCATAACGTTTCACAACCGTTTCCAGATAATCCCGCGCCTCTGCACCGACGGTTTTTTGGAACGTGCATCCTCGCTTCATCCATGGAGGCGTAGGCGATGCGTATTGCATGGCAAAAAGCGTCACGATTGGCTCAACCGTCGTAGATTTGAGCACCGCATCAGATCTCTCAAAGTTCCACGCACCATCTTGCGGTTCGATATTTCCCCACGTTAAATCCGCTGTGACCAATTGACGCTGAAATCCAATGCCAAGCGCTGAAAATTCTTCCGCAACCCACGCCGGATCGCTGAAATCCTTGAGCTCCCCATCTTCTTCCCAAAAATATCGAATGAAATTGAGTCCAATTTGGGAATGATTTCCTTTTTCCTCTTCGATTGGAGAGACTTGCTCATTCTTTGATATGAAAAAGACACCCAAAAGGACTAAAAACACTAAGACAAACGGAATCGAAAGAAAAACAGTCTTTTTCATAGGAAATCTAGACAATCCAATGGTTTTAGGATATCATATTTTCGGTTTTGCGGGTGTCGTATAGTGGTTATTATGTCAGCCTTCCAAGCTGAAGATGACGGTTCGATTCCGTTCACCCGCTCCAACCTTCGCTTCAGCTATCGCTGAAGCTACGGTTGGCAAGCCATCGTTGGTTTGTCAGCTGAAACGAGGGTTGTCCTCCGTAGCTCTGCTCTTACAGAGCGAAGGAGGACGCGAATCGAGTTTTTCATGGCTACGGATGGCAAGCCATCACATGAATATTGAAAATAACCCGAGAAGGGTTATTTTTTTGCGGTCGCGCTCAAGCGTTGATACCTCCACCACCAACATCCTTTTGACGTGGCCCATGGGTACCACCCATCACGCTCATAGAGGTAAACGCCCATATCGATATTTGCGTATGGATCAAATTTTCGAAGGCCCTCGGCATACATTGGGGTTGTAGCTTCAGTTCCATCTAAAATTTGGAAATAACCAAATGCCGTTGAGGAAGAATTTTTTACCATTCTCCAATTACTTTCGCAAAATACGATCGAATCAAGCAAGGTAAAGTCTAAATTGTGATCTTCGCATTGATCTTTCAGATATTCCCGCGGCGAAGGCAAATAGATTCCACGCGCATAATAAAGCTCGTAGTAAGCAAATCCAAGACATGGATAAAAAACCGCCAAAAAAAGGATTGCTAGCCCAAATTTCTTATAATCGCGTTTTGGCCGGAACCAACGAACGAGCGGCAAAAAGAAATCAAATGAGAATCGCCGCTTCTTTCGCAATAATTTTTTCAAACGAAACCGCCCCATAGTTTCCCCAATGATACCATGAATTCATTACAGGTTTCTAATGCTTTGCGGAAAAAATGCGGCGCGAAGCCCCGGTCCATGCAATGGCGAGTGCATCAGCCGCGTCGTCGGGCTTAGGAATTTTTTTGAACCCAAATAAGGTCTTCACCATCTCTTGCACTTGGCATTTTTCTGCCCGTCCGTAGCCAGTGACAGCGAGCTTCACTTCATTTGGCTTTACCTCAACAATATCAAGACCCAATTCATTTGAGAGTGCCAAAATAACTCCCCGAACTTCCGCAACCTTAAGTGCTGTTGTCGTGCTTTTGGAAAAAAAGAGCTCCTCAATTACAAGGAGCGTTGGGCGATACTTTTTGATAATGACGCGTACGTCTTCTGAAATCTCAAAAAGTCGCTGTGCGTGTTCTGATTCTTTGCTCGTGGTAATAACGCCATGCCCGAGGCATTTCCAATCGGATTTTTGCGCTTCAATAATGCCAAAACCGCATCGACCATAGCCCGGATCAATGCCAAGAACAATGTGGTGTTCTTTTTTCATGGGTCTAAGCCACGCTCGTATGAACCTGCGTCACATCTTCATCTTCTTCGAGCGCCTCAATAAAATTACTCAATTTTTCCCCGTCTTCGTCGGAAACCGTTACAGGATTTTTTGGGATATAAGAAATTTGTGCGTCTTCCACCGTGAATCCTTTTGATTTCACAAAATCCGATAGTGTTTGCAATTTTGAAACTGGGCAAAGAATCTCCAATACCCCCTCATCTTCTTGCACATCTTCAGCGCCAGCATCAATGAGTTCAAGCTCGATCTCATCGCGATTTCCTGCTTCAAGAATGCCCTTGGCACGCACAACCCCTTTGTGATCAAACATCCAAAGTACGCGCGCCTCCATATTTGCGCCGTGTTTTGTGAACAAATTTCGCACATTGCCATAGGTGCGCGCTTTATTGTCGGTTACTGCCTCTACAAGCAATGCAACTCCGCCCGGACCCATCCCTTCGTAGACAACCGGCTCGAGCACGGTATCGAGCCCAATGCCAGTTCCCCGCTGAATAGCGCGGTCGATATTATCTTTTGGCATGTTCACTTCTTTGGCTTTTTCGATTGCCAAACGCAAAGAAAAGTTGCTATTTTGATCGCCGCCGCCTTCTTTTGCAGCAATCGAGATCATTTTTGCGATCTTACTAAAGGCCTGACCCTTTTTTGCGTCAACTGCGCCTTTTCGCTTTTGAATATTATGCCATTTGCTATGTCCGCTCATAGAAAAATTGGTTTGTTCTTGGCAAAACGTACCATAAATCACTATCTTTGCCAATCACAAAAGCGCCCCGTGTGGAGCGCTTTTTGTTCTTATTCTTTGGCGTTCATTTCTTCAACCTCTTCTTCTACCACGACCGTGCCCATGCCTGGTCCTTCTTCTTTGATTTCTTTTTCGATTTCAGCGACTGCTTCTTTTGGAATCAGTTCGTCTTCCTGTTCTTCGTCGCTTCCATCATCGAGTACGGCATTGAACCCCGTTCCCGCTGGAATCAAGCGGCCAATGATAACGTTTTCCTTAAGGCCCGAAAGCGTATCAACTTTACCGGTGACTGCGGCGTTAATAAGAACGCGTGCAGTCTCTTGGAACGAAGCTGCTGAGAGCCAGGATTCCGTTGAAAGAGAAACTTTTGTGATCCCGAGGAACAATTCCTCGTACTCTGGGGCTTTTTGACCTTTCTTCAAGCCATCAATAACCTGATAGAGTGTTGTCTTTTCAATCACTTCGCCAGGCAAGAAGTCGGTGTCGCCTGGAATCGTGATACGAACACGACTAAACATCTGGCGAATAATAATTTCAATGTGCTTATTGTTGAGTTTCTGGCCTTGTGACGCGTAAATAGCCAAGATTTCCTTTGAGAGATAGCGTTTTACTGCTTCTTTGCCCTGGTACTTGTACAAGGCTTGCAAATCAAGGTGACCTTCCGTGAGCACATCACCTGCGCGAACTTCGTCACCCGTTTTCACGTACAAGGAATAACCTTGTGGAATGACGTATTCACGGATCTTTTGTCCTTCAAATACGACAACGAGTTTGGTTTTCGCAACCGAGGAAACAACGCCTTCATTTTCGCACAAAATCTTTTCGCCAGTGGAAAGTGCCCCGAGCACATCGCCTTTCGACACCTTCTCGCCTTCTTTTACAGTGATTTTTCCGCCTCGTCCGATCAAATAGGTTCGCTCATCGGTTGCAGTATAGCGAATGCGGACGATTTTCTGGCCTGGGCGGGTATCGGTAATCTGTTTTCCTGTTCCTGCTTGCTCAACAGATCGCTCTGCTTCTTCAACCTCAACTTTACCCGAAACCTCAGTCATGATGGCCTTACGCTTTGGCATACGAGCTTCAAAGAGCTCTTCAACACGTGGCAACCCTTGCGTAATGTCTTTTCCTGCAACACCACCGGTGTGGAATGTACGCATGGTGAGCTGAGTACCAGGCTCCCCGATGGATTGAGCTGCGATGATTCCAACCGATGTACCGAGTTTCACGAGTTTATTGTAGGCCAAATCATAGCCATAGCACTTCTGACAGATTCCTCGACGTGCTTTACAAGTCATGACCGATCGAACGTGTGCAGAATCAAGTTCTTTCTTGGCAGTTTTGAGTTCACGAACATGATCTTCTTTGATGAGTTCGCCTGCTTTTACAATCACCTTGCGTCCGCCCGGCATGACGATATCATCGAGTGTGTAGCGACCAAGAATGCGAACAAGGAGTGGCTCCCCAATTTCTTCGGATTCTTTATGTGTCATGACAACGCCCTCTTCGTCTTGGCAATCTTCATCATGGACCGTGACATCTTGTGAAACATCAACCAAACGGCGCGTGAGGTACCCGGCGTTTGCAGTCTTAAGAGCCGTATCGGTAAGACCTTTGCGAATACCGTGAGACGAGATGAAGAATTCAAGCACATCAACGCCGTCTTTGAAGGAAGATTTCACTGGAAGCTCGATAATGTCGCCCGATGGAGATGCTTTCATTCCGATCATTCCAACCATTTGTGTGAGCTGACCCCATGCACCACGTGCACCGGATTCAATCATGGTTTGCGCTGAGCTTCCAAGAGGCAACGATTTCTTTGAAAGTTCCTCAATTTGATCTTTTACATCAGTCCAAATCTTGATGATTTGTACGTGGCGCTCCCCTTGCGTGAGCAACCCTTGCGCAAAGAAGCTTTCCACTTCCTGTACTTTTCGATCTCCTTCTTCAATAATCGCCTTTTTCTCTTTGATATCTGGAAGTTCGCCCATGCCCCATGAAAATCCGAACTTTGTGGCGCTCGCAAACCCTAAGTCTTTGATTTCATCAAGAATTCGGGCTGTTTTTTCCTGTCCGTAGAACTCCAAAATGTCGCGCACAATGTTTGCGAGTTGCTTTTTCCCAATAACATCATTGATGAACCCGATTTTTTCTGGGAAAAATGCATTCACAGTCAAACGTCCGACAGTTGTAATGAGGAGTTCCCCATTGCGTCGCACACGAATCCAATCCTGGAGTTTGATTTTACCCATTTCGCATGCATACATTGCTTCCTCAGGAGATCCGTAGGATTTCAAATTCTTTTCATCTGGCTGCGTAAAGACCATGGTCAAGAAGTAGCTTGCCCATGCAATATCTTTTCCTGGAGTTGCAACCGGCCCACCGTGAGATGGCTTCAAAAGGTTGCGAATAGAGAGCATGATTTCTTTTGCTTCGCGTCGAGCCTCTTCTGTGAGTGGAACGTGCACGGCCATTTGGTCTCCATCGAAGTCAGCGTTATACGCGTCACAAACGAGTGGGTGGACTTGAATAGCTTTTCCTTCAATGAGGAGTGGACGGAATGCTTGAATACCCAAACGGTGAAGAGTTGGAGCGCGGTTCAAGAGCACAAATGAATCAGCCGTTACTTCTTCCAAAATATCCCAAACTTCTGGACGATCGGAATCAATAAATCGGTTGGCTGAGCGAATATTGTGAACGTATTCCCGTGCAATAAGCTTGGAAATAACGAATGGCTTAAAGAGTTCAAGTGCCATTTTCTTTGGAAGTCCGCATTCATCAATGTGCAAGTGAGGTCCAACCACAATCACCGATCGCCCTGAATAGTCGATGCGTTTTCCAAGAAGGTTCTGACGGAAGCGACCTTGTTTTCCTTTCAAAATGTCTGCAAGGGATTTGAGCTGACGCTTCTTTCCAGTGGCTGCGACAACGGTTTTTGCCGCGCGTGCCGAGTTATCGATGAGTGCATCAACCGCTTCTTGAAGCATGCGCTTCTCGTTTCGAGTAATGACTTCCGGCGCGTTCAATGCATATAATCGCTTCAAGCGGTTATTACGGTTGATGACGCGTCGATACAAATCGTTCAAATCTGATGTTGCGAATCGTCCACCATCGAGTGGCACCATTGGACGCAAATCCGCTGGAATCACTGGAAGCACGCGCAAGACCATCCAATCTGGCTTGATTTGTGTGCGCTCCAAGCTATGAAGGAGTTTGAGACGTCGCAAAATACGATCGTGCTTTGTGCGCGATTTCGTTGTTTCGATTTCTTTATCGAGTAATTCGATCGTTTTTGGAACATCAATGCGCTCAAGAAGCTTCAAAACCGCTTCTGCGCCAATTCCCGCGTTGAAAATGTGTCCAAATCGAATCGACCAATCATGATAAGTGGTTTCTGGAATGATCTTCATGATCTTCATCTCTTTGAGATCACGATCCACGCTCAAGAAATCTGCTTCCAATTCCTCGAGCTTCTTTTCCGTAATTTCAGCAATTTGCTGTTTTTCTGCGATCAATTTTTTTGGCTCGTCTTTGAATTTCTCTTCAACACGCATCATGTCTCGCTTCTCTTCCCCGGCAATCATCTTCTTTTTTGACTTGTATTCGGCTTCAACCTGCTCGATGGTTTGTGCGAGTGCTTGTTCATCGATATCGGTAATGATGAAGCTTGAGAAATAAATGACTTTTTCGAGTGACTGAACGCTCATGTCAAGAATCGTACCGATTTTTGACGGAACGCCTCGCAAAAACCAAATATGGGAAACGGGTGACGCCAGTTCAATATGCCCCATGCGTTCACGGCGAACAACCGCTTGTGTGACCTCAACGCCACATTTATCGCAGATAATGCCTTTATAACGAATTTTCTTGTATTTGCCGCAATAACATTCCCAATCTTTGGTTGGCCCAAAGATTTCTTCCGCAAACAATCCATGCTTTTCTGGCTTTTGTGTACGGTAGTTGATGGTCTCTGGCTTTGTGATTTCGCCATACGACCAAGATCGCATAATGTCTGGTGAGGCCAAACGAAGGCGAATGGAGTCAAAATCCGTGCTCTTGAGTGTGTTTAATTTATATGCCATACGTATTTCGTTTAGCGATTTGAGGCCGTGATTTTGCTTGAATCAATTTCAACTTTGTGGCTGTCCTTCAAGAGTTCCACATCCATACAAAGACCTTTGAGCTCACGAATAAGCACGTTAAAGGATTCTGGGATGTTCACCTTACGAATTGTTTCTCCTTTAATAATGGCTTCGTATGCTTTTGAACGCCCAGGAACGTCGTCGGACTTAATCGTGAGAATTTCTTGGAGCATGTGCGCAGCGCCATAGGCTTCAAGTGCCCAGACTTCCATTTCACCGAATCGCTGACCACCAAATTGCGCTTTTCCGCCAAGAGGTTGCTGCGTAATCAAGGAATATGGACCAATGGAGCGCTGGTGCATCTTGTCTTCAACCATGTGGTTGAGTTTCAGCATATACATGATCCCAACCGTAATCTTGTGCATGAACGCTTCCCCTGTACGACCGTCGTGCAAAGTAATCTGACCGCCTGTTGGGTACCCAGCTTTTTCAAGTTCTTTGTGAATATCCGGCTCCTGCACACCCGCAAATACCGGTGTTGCAACTTTGTAACCCAGCTTATATGCAGCAAGACCCAAGTGAACTTCCAAAATCTGACCGATGTTCATACGAGAAACAACGCCAAGTGGAGTCAAAATGACATCCACGGCGCGCCCGTCTTCCATATAAGGCATGTCTTCGATTGGAACAACTTTTGAAACAACACCCTTGTTTCCGTGACGTCCCGCAACCTTATCGCCAACCTGGAGTTTTCGAAGGTCCGCGATTGTAATTTGAATCGACTTAATAACGCCTGGTGGCAAATTATCACCATCCTCTCGAGAAAAAATCTTGATATCGACGACTTTACCTTTATTGCCATGTTGCATGTACATGGAAGAGTCGCGCACATCGCGTGATTTTTCTCCGAAGATTGCGCGAAGAAGCTTTTCTTCAGCGGAAAGTTCGGTTTCACCCTTTGGAGTGATTTTTCCAACCAAAATGTCACCAGATTTTACTTCTGCCCCGATTCGGATAATGCCTTCTGTGTCGAGATTTTTGAGTTTTTCTTCAGAAACGTTTGGAATATCTGACGTTACAACTTCTGGCCCAAGTTTTGTGTCGCGAACGTCAATGGTGTGATTTTCAAGGTGGATGGTTGTAAAACGATCGTCTTCGACCACGCGCTCGTTTACGATAACCGCGTCGTCGTAGTTATAGCCGTCCCAGCTCATGAAGGCGACGAGCATATTTTGCCCAAGAGCGAGTTCACCATGGTCAACCGATGGACCATCTGCGAGCACATCTCCTTTTTTCACTTTGATGCCAGGTACAATAACCGGTCGCTGGTTCAAGCAGGAACTTGCGTTTGAGCGAGCGAATTTATTGAGGCGATACGTGACTTCCCCGAGTTTTTTATACAAGACCTTAATCATGCCGCCATTTACCACGGTGATTTCCCCTTCGTCTTCTGCTAAAAGCACGTGGCCAGAATCAAGCGCTGCGCGTCGCTCCATGCCTGTTCCAATAATTGGTGCGCGTGGACGAATGGTAGGAACGGCCTGACGTTGCATGTTTGAACCCATGAGTGCACGCGTAGCGTCGTCGTGTTCCAAGAATGGAATACAAGCCGTGGCAATGGATACGATTTGCGTGGTTGATACGTCCATGAGCGTGACTTCGGTTGCTGGAACGGTTTTTGCTTCCCCGAATTTACGTGCCTCAACCATGGGCGCGATAATAAACCCGTCTTTATCGAGTGGAATAGAGGCTGGAGCAGTAACGGATTTCTCTTCTTTAAAAGCGTTTACGTATTCAATGTCATTTGTGACCTTTGCACGACCATTTTCAACAATCACTTTTCGATATGGCGTTTCAATAAAACCGTATTTATTGATGCGTGCATAGCTTGCCAAGTGCCCCACAAGACCGATGTTTGGTCCTTCTGGGGTTTGGACTGGGCAGATGCGGCCGTAGTGGGTGGTGTGTACGTCGCGGACTTCAAATCCAGCGCGTTCACGAGAAAGTCCCCCTTGACCCATCGCGGACAAACGACGTTTGTGCTCAAGTTCTGAGAGTGGATTGGTTTGATCCATGAACTGTGAGAGCTGTGAGGACATGAAAAACTCTCGGCAAGAACCAATCACCGGGCGTGCATTGATGAGTTTGCCTGGGGTGAGGCTCTCCACATCGTGGGTGGACATACGATCGCGCACAATGCGCTCCATACGAGCAAGCCCAATGCGGAAACGTGATTGAATGAGCTCACCCACCGCACGAATACGTCGGTTTCCAAGGTGGTCAACATCGTCTGGTTCTCCTTGGCGATTATTGAGCTCAATGATTTCGCGGACAATTTTTACCAAATCTTCTTTTCCTAAAATACGGTTTGCTTCGTCGCGAACGCCAACCTCGGGGTTATCAACGCCAAAACGCAAATTGAATTTATAGCGACCAACAGGCCCTAAATCGTAGCGATCGAAGTTGAAGAACATGGAGTGAATGAGTTGGCGCGCATTATCGGCTGTTGCCAAATCTCCTGGGCGAATACGCTTATAAACTTCTTTCAAGCCTTCCTCTTCATTTTTGGAAGCATCTTTTGCAAGTGTGCTTTCAATGTATTTATTGAGTGGATGGGTATCAATATCTTTGAAGAAGGAAAGGATTTCTTCATCCGTACCATACCCAAATGCACGCATGAGCGCAGTGATTGCCACTTTGCGTTTGCGATCAATTTTTACCCAAATGACATTTTTTACATCGGTTTCAAATTCAAGCCATGCTCCGCGGTTTGGAATGATTTTTGCGCCATAATATCGGCGACCGCGGACGACTTCTGCCGTAAAAAACGCTCCAGCCGAACGCACGAGCTGTGAAACAATCACGCGCTCAATTCCGTTAATAATGAATGTGCCGCGTGGCGTCATGATCGGGATATCGCCCAAGAAAATTTCTTGTTCCTTCTTTTCCCCTGTGCGTGCATTCTTGAGGCTTGCCTTTACGCGAAGTGGCGCTTCAAAGGTAATATTTTTTGCCTTCGAGGTTGTTTCATCAAATTTTGGCTCATCGACGTAAAACTCTTCAAATGAGAGTTCCAAATCACGACCAATAAAATCTTTGATTGGAGATACTTCGTCAAAAAGATCTCGGATTCCTTCCTTGAGGAACCAATCGTATGATGCCTTCTGCACTTCAATGAGATCTGGCAAATCCATGGCGTCTCGGATCGGGGTGAAGTACTTTCGCTCTTGTTGCACTGCGGTTTTCATCATAGAGACTTTTTTATATACAAAAAACTACTCGAAGGTTATTCGAGCTTCAAAATTTTCCTGTATTCTTTCGTACCGAACGTCGCATGGCCTTACCTCCAAAACATGCGCGCTCGACGAGGTGTTGGGGAATCACACCGAAAACGAGGCTAATATTTGTAAAAAATTTTTGCATGTTGACAGTTCCCCTTCCCCTTGTTCTCGTCCGAAGTTTGGTTCTGTCACCTAAGCGACCCGAGTATAGCAGACAAAACCAAAAATCGTCAAGCTTCCCATTATTTCTCTCAGAAACTGCAGGACGAGGAGGCGATCCTAACGGTTGAGACCAATACTTCGGACAATTTGAGAGAGGGGCCCTACCACGTGGCAGGGAGTCCGGGCAATGGTCTAAAAACGATCGACCCGCATCCCGCAGTTCCTGAGAAGAATCACTCGGAAGCAGGTCTTTAGAATAAAACGTGTGAGGTCTGCTGTCAATACAGATTTGTGCACTATTTTCGTGTTTCAGCTGAAGCATCAATGGCGAGTTTGGTCGCCGTTCGCACTCGCTCCAAAAACTCGGGATTATCGGTCATATACTTGCGCGCCGCTTCTCGCCCCACGCCGAATCGCTCGCCTTCGAACGCATAACTATTCCCTTTCTTCTCAATGCTGCCAAATTGCGTACCCAAATCAATGAGATCGCCTGTTACGGAAATACCCTCATTGTACATAATATCGAATTCACAGGCCTGAAATGGAGGCGCTACCTTATTTTTTACGATTTTTGCCTTGACTCGGTTTCCAATAATGCGCTCGCCTTGTTTGATTTGCGCAGCGCGACGGACTTCAATGCGAACGGACGCGTAGAATTTCAGAGCATTTCCGCCAGGCGTTGTTTCCGGGTTTCCAAACATCACGCCAATTTTCATGCGGATCTGATTGATAAAAATAACCGTTGTATTGCTCTTGGAAATGATGCCTGCAAGCTTTCGAAGGGCCTGGCTCATAAGTCGAGCCTGAAGACCCATATGCGAATCCCCCATTTCGCCTTCGATTTCGGCTTTTGGCGTGAGCGCTGCCACGGAATCGATCACAATCACATCCACGGCGTTTGATCTTACAAGCGTTTCCACAATTTCTAGTGCTTGCTCACCGGTATCTGGCTGGGAAATATAGAGCTCATCGATATTCACACCAATTTTTTTGGCATATTCCGGATCGAGTGCATGTTCCGCGTCCACAAACGCGGCAACGCCACCGATTTTTTGCAATTCCGCAACCACATGTTGAGCAAGTGTGGTTTTTCCTGATGATTCCGGCCCATAAATTTCAATAATACGCCCTCGCGGCACACCGCCAACACCAAGCGCTAAATCGAGCGAGAGACATCCGGTTGGGATCACATCAATTTTCAACGCCTTCGCTTCCCCAAGGCGCATAATAGAGCCTTCACCAAATCGTTGTTTGATTTGCTCGATTGCGGCATTAGCAGCAGTGAGTCGTGCATCGCGAACATTTTTTTCTGTCATAGTGATTTTTAAAAGAGGACGTCTATCGTCCTCCCTATCATTCACGCTACCCCACTCTTAGTTAGAAATAAAGGATACTTGTGGAATGTTTTCCGGATAAAAAACAACATTGCGCGAAATACTCGCTTTCTTTGAATATCGACGTTCTGCTTCGATCGAAATGACGTTTAACCCTTTTGATAAATCAATGTCGGTTTGAAATGTTTGATCGCTTGCGACCGGCACCTGAGCGCCGTTTACGTAAACCGTGGTTTCTTTTTCAACATATCCTTCAACCGTCACAACCGCAGAAGACGTCATGGAATCATTGAGTGGCGAGAGGAGAATGATGTCGGGTGGCGCAATAATGGATTGCACCTGCCAGCCCAAATAGCTTACAAGCCCCAATGCAACGAAGGCGAGCATGCCAAATTTTACAAATCGATTCCAAACGTAGAGTTTAATAAGGTGTAATCGCTGGAGTGGCGTGCGTAAATGCGAAACGCAATCGCAAACGCCATTCTCTTCATCAAATAATTCTAGAAAATACGCTTCGTCGGCGTGGAGTGCTTGGGCATAGGATCGAATGAAGTTGCGCGTATAGAGTGGCTCTGGAAGCGCTTCGTAGGCGCCATGCTCGAGCGCATACAAATAGCGCTTTTGCACATGCGTCATGGTTTCGAGCATTTCAAGCGTCACTGCCTTGCCACGACGAAGCGCCCGGAGCTTATCGCCCAGGCGTTCTTCACGGCATTGCAGTTTTCGCATGACAAATCCCATACCGTTTAGGCGTTTTGCTCATCCTCTTCATTTTCTTCCCAGTTTTCGTCCTCTTCGATGACGTCAGATGGCAAATCCACATCTGCTTCGTGGTGGTTTCCTTCTGGTGGCCAATGATCAACCAAGAGTTCACGTGGTTTTGCGCCCTGCCCTTCCCCTACCACACCCGCTTGCTCCATCAGATCAATGATGCGAGCAGCGCGCGAATATCCAATTCGCATGCGACGTTGCAAAAATGACGTAGAGGCCTTGCCAGACTCCAAAACAATTTGAATTGCTTCGTCGAGCAACGGGTCAGAATCTTCCGACGAAAACACACTTCCCCCGGTTCGCACATCTTCCGTGACTTGATAATTATAATCTGGCTCGCCTTCGGCTTTCAAGAATTTAATCACACGCTCGATCTCTTCATCCGAAACATATGCGCCCTGCAAACGCTTTGGTTTTGAAAGTTCCGGCGTTGAAAGAAGCATGTCGCCCCGCCCGAGCAATTTTTCAGCACCAGAAATATCCAAAATCGTTTTAGAATCGACTTGTGAGGCAACGGCAAATGCGAGACGCGTAGGAATATTTGCTTTGATAAGACCGGTGATAACGTCCACCGACGGTCGCTGGGTGGCAAGCACTAAGTGAATGCCTGCCGCGCGTGCCATTTGAGCGATGCGCACAATCACTGCTTCGACATCGCGCTTATTTTGACTCATGAGATCCGCAAGTTCGTCGATAATAATGAAAATCTTTGGCATGCGCTCCTCGCTCTTCTTATTGTAGGCGTCGATATCGCGGGCACCGAACTTCGCGAGGTGATCAAGACGTCGTTCCATTTCGCGCACCGCCCATTTGAGCGCATTGATGGCTTCGTCAACTTTCGTAATTGGTGGGACGAGCAAATGTGGGATTCCCGCGTAGACGCCGAGCTCCACACGCTTTGGGTCAATCATGATGAGTTTCAAATCATCAGGCCCGTTTTGATACAAAAGCGAAAGGATGATGACATTGAGACATACTGATTTTCCAGATCCAGTTGCACCGGCAACGAGCGTATGAGGAGCCTTGTCGACAACAAGTGAGGTAACCACGCCTGAAACATCTTTGCCAAGAGGCGACGTAAATTCATTTTTGCGATGTTTGAATTCTTTTGATTCAAGCATTTCGCGCAAACAAACCATTCCAACCGATTGGTTTGGCACTTCAATTCCCACGAGTGATTTCCCAGGAATTGGCGCCTCAATACGAATCGGATGCGCAGCAAGAGCGAGTGCTAAATCATTTTGCAATCCCAAGATGCGGGAAAGTTTAATCCCCTGTGCCGGGCGAAGCGAATATTGCGTAACCGCTGGACCTGTTCGGACATCAACCATCTCAACATCAATGCCAAAATTCAAAAACGTCTTCTTAATGACCTCTTGCCCACGCTCTACATCGCCAGACTTCCCTTCCGAGCTCTTATCGTCCAGGAGATCAAATGGAATTTCCATTTTGCGACGATTTTTCGAGGTCATGACCGACTCCTCTTCAATTTCTTCTTCCGTGCTTTCGATATAAGACGACTTTTTATCTTCTTTCGAATCTGCATCCGCATCAACATCTCCAACAAAAACCCGCGGAATCTCCTCTTCCTCATCTTCATCATCGCCATTTGTGCGCTTCATGGCAGAATTCATGGAGGTGAGATGCTTTGGGAAGCTAAATACAGTTTGCAAAGAAACATGGGAAATCAAAATGCCAGAAATGATCAAAAGCCCAAGCGCAATTGCGCCCGCTCCCCAAATACCAACATATTGAACCAATACCGATGAAATTAAAATACCCATTAACCCACCGTTTGGCGCGAGCAAGCTCGGTTCCGTAATACTCGCAGCTTTAAAAAGATTAATGATCCCATTGAATGATAAAAAGAAAAGTGCTACGCCAATCCCCGTCCAAACGGAAATCTGTTTTTCGAGTGGCAAAATAAGCCGGAGACCCAAAAAGAAAAGTGCGAAACCAAAAATCCATCGATCCCAACCAAAAACGAGTGCAAGCGCATCGTCAACCGAAGTTCCAAATGTTCCAGCCAATTTGAAATACGAAAGCAAAATAAGAATCCCGAGTAACGCCAAAAGTACGGCAATGATGCTTTGTTTTACTCCGTCAGAGACCTCTATTTCTCGGGGTTTCTCTGCCCCACGTCGGCGATACTTGCGCTTTCGTGCCATAATGAGCACATTGTATCACAATCTGATGTTGTCAAATAGAAAAGCCCAGCCTTCCGGCCGGACTTTTTATCTTCTTTATTGTTTTACGCGCTCGACGTACTGGCCGTTTTCGGTATTAACCTTGATAACGTCGCCTTGATTTATGAAAATCGGCACGCGAACCACGAGACCGTTGTCCATGGTAGCGTCTTTTTGAACGTTTCCAGACACTGTATCGCCTTTTGATGCAGGCTCCGTTACCGTGACCGTATATTCAATTTTTAGTGGCAATTCCATGGAAACTGCTTTCTCATCGTGCATAATGACGATCACTTCCAAGCCTTCCTTGAGGAATTTCGCGTCGTCCCCTACCACATCGCGGTCAAGCGCCACCTGCTCGTAGGTTCCGCCATCCATGAACGTGAGAGAAATATCATCGCTAAAGATGTATTGCATCTTTTTGTACATCACGTCTTCAAATGTGAGGCTATCGGATGATTTGAAGTTATTTTCCGAAACTTTCCCCGAGGTCAAAGATTTCATGCGCGTACGCACAAACGAGCTTCCCTTTCCAGGCGAAACGCGCTGAAACGAGACAACGACCCAAAGATCGTTCTCGTAATTAATGACGGTTCCTTTTTTTACGTCGTTTGGTGATGCCATATTTTATTGCCAGCGAGAGTCTGCTGGGAAGATTTGGGTGTCGTTAATGTCGCCGGTACGATACTTGAGCATAAGGAGTCGGTCAAGTCCTACCGAGTTCCCATAAATTGGGGATTTGATGTTTCCGAGGGCCTCCAAAAACTCTTCATTGATTGGGAAAACCGTTTTTCCAAGGCGCGTACGCTCTTTTTGTTCAGCTTCGAATCGTTTACGTTGTTCCACCGGATCGGTGAGTTCTGCATAGCCATTGCAGAGCTCAAGTCCATGCGAATATGCCTCAAAACGCTGTGCGGTTTGGCCATCCTCGGACAATTTTGCCAAAGACGCTTCTTTTGCAGGGAAATGCGTGATGAAAAATTGTTCCTCCTTTATATGAGGCGCTCCGAACTCATCAAAATTGGCGTCAGCGTGACGAATGCGAGGCCATTGTGCATCTCCGAGATAGGAATGGAAGAGTTCTTCGGTTTCTTTCATCATGTCTTCGTAGGATCCGGGCGCATACCACTCAACCATCATGAATTCTGGCGTATTGTGAGGCCCAAGTGCTTCCCCATTGCGAAAAACTGGCGTGATTGAGAAGACTTTTGGAAATCCTGCGCCAACGAGTTTTTTCAAAGAATACTCCGGCGACGTGATAAGACCGGCTTTCTGTTCTTTCACCGGATTCATGGTCTTCAAATTGACTTCGAATGGATCGAGGTTTGGCTCCATGCCAGGCGTTTTAACAAGAATTGGCGTTTGGAACTCTACAAATCCGCGCGCCACGAAAAACTCTCGCACACATGCGAGCAATTCGTCCCATCGGGATTTACGAAGCAAAATATCTTCTTTGGAAAGCATAAATCAAAGAGCAGATCCTTGCGGGATCTGCTCGTCTTTCTTATTTTTGGACGAATGGGAGGAGCGCCATGATGCGCGCGCGCTTGATGGCCAAGCTCATTTTGCGCTGATGGAGCGAGCAGAGTCCGCTTCGTTTTCGTGGAACGATTTTTCCAAACGAGGAAACGTAGCGCTTAAGTAAATCCGTGTTCTTATAATCGATTGGGATTTCTTGGTTTACACAAAAGTTGCAATATCGCTCTTTTGTTCCAATGGTTTTTGTTTTTGCCATAGTCTAGAATGGAATATCTTCAAGTTTAATTTCTTCGGAATTTACCTCTGGTTCGCTCTTCGCAAACGTTGGTTCTGATGCTGGAGGAGAAAATGCATCGCCGCCACCACTTGATGGTCGATCGAGCATGATCATGTTTTCTGCAACGATTTCGGTGCGGAAACGCTTCACACCGTCCTGCCCTTCCCAATCACGGGTCTGGAGTCGGCCGTCAAAATAGACTTTCTTGCCTTTTTTGAGGTACTGCCCACAGATTTCAGCCAATTTGCCCCAAGCAACAATGGTGTGATATTCAGGCTGATCCTGTTTTTCACCCTGCGCATTGTTCCAGGTGCGGTTAGTTGCAACGCCAATCGTGCAAACTTGCTGACCGCTCGTGGTTTGGCGAAGTTCTGGGTCGCGGGTAAGGTTTCCAATGATCATGACTTTATTGAGAGATGACGACATAGTGATGTGGGTTAGACATCAGATACGATATCACTCTCCAAGATTTCGTCGAGTTTCTTATCGAGCTCTGTAACGGAAATTTTTTCAATTGGAGCGGCAACCGGTGCAGCATCAGACGCTGCCATTTCGGAAGCGGTCTTTGAAGTAGCTCGTTTTCCTTCTGGAGTAAGAGGTGCTTCGTAGGAAACCATCTTGAATGTGCCTTTTGGCATGCCGTTTTCGCAAGCAACCGTGAGGTGGCGTGCAACTTCGTCCATAAGACGAATATCGAGGTTCACTTTGTCGATGACTTCCGTGGAAGCATCAACGTATTGAAGCACGTAGGTGCCATGGTGCGAGGCTTTCACTGGGTAAGCCAAGTGAATTTTCCCAAGATTCTCGGACTTTTGGACTTTGGCTCCCTGCTTTTCGCAAACAGCCGTGATTTTTCCAATAATCCCGTCAATCTCTGTATCAGAGTAATTGGAAGGGATAATGGAGAGGATTTCGTAGATCATAGGTTCTCATTGGCCCCGTACGACGGGGCGGCCTTGTGGGCCTTGGACAATGTTATGAATTAGTGTGGCAATATTAGCGAAAACTAGTGAATCAGTCAAGCCCAGAGGCGAAGCTCCCCAAATAAAAGAACCGCACCCGAGACCGGCATGACCTCACATGGAGAGATCACACCGCAGATGCGGCAGGTCTGCTTCGCAGGCAGATGTTCACGGGGTTACGCCCAATTGCCACTCTCGACGAGCGCGCTGCGGTAAACGGCCTGGACAGGAGTAGTCCCACGCACGCCCCAGCGTCGGATGCTCGCCACGGTTGCCTGGGAGCCAGACGGAAGGTTGGGATTGTACATCGTGATTCCGTTCACGACCTCCACCTGAATCACTCCCATGTTCGCAAGATCCCTTGAGTTCTGCCCGATAAGCCGACTATCAAGGAGCTCCAGGTGGAATTCTCGGACGAACGCATTCAAGGCGTCTTCGACATCACGATCAAAGGTGAGCTCGGGGATCATGTTGATCACCCAGCGCCGCCAATGCTCGCTTTTCAACGACAGCGATTGGACACCGTGGTCCTTAACGTCATTGACGATGCGATCGAGCACCCACACAACCTGAGGGATCGTTAGCCTGGTTTCAGGATCCGCTACCGGATTCCGTCGCATCCGGTCGATCATCGACTGCAGGCTCCGCGCTGCCGGTGCTGAGTCATGTTCGGCGATAACCGTAGAGTTAAGCTCAACCTGCGCCCATGCGACAAACTGCCCGCGAAATACAGGGTCGTCAATCACCCTCTGGTAGAATTCGTCGGGCAGGCCGTCCTTTGCCGAAATGCCCAGAAACTTCTGGATAGTGCCGAGGAAGGAGGCCAGGGTAGCGATGGATGCCATCGGACACCTCGTTTAAAAGCCGCCGGGGTTCATGCGCCGAGACTACGGACACATGAGTGGCCCTAATGTTGAAAGCGGCTTTTCGACCCGAAATAATCGGGGCAAAACGCCACTTTCAACTCAAATTTCTATTTCAAAAGAACGCGCTACATTAGCAGAAAAATTGCAGAAAGTCAAACAGCTGTACCCGGGCCCATTCTTTGACCAGAATCCCCAAAAGCTCTATCATCAGGCTATGCAATTATTCACGGTATTGGGAAACCACCCCCGCCTTTCCTTATTAGAGTGGAAAGCTGTCACAAATGCAGATCCGGCAGTTTCGAGCGAGGAAATCGCTATTTTTGACGATGTAGAGGAAAAACCAGAGGTTTTGCAAAAGCGTTTGGCTGGCATTCAAAAAATCGGCATCATTATTGGCTCGTTTATTCGCGAAGATCAAAAAGAACTCGTGGAATTTCTAGCGCAAAGCCTCATTGCCGAAGAAAAAGAAGGCCGATTGCTTCTAGGCTTGAGCGTTTACAATATGGGCGACAAACCTTCAGCCGACTATTGGCGAAATAAATCGCAGTCTTTAGGACTTTCCGTGAAAACCGCGCTCAAGGATCAAGGATACAGCGCGCGACTCGTTGTTTCAAAGGACAAAACGCTCTCAAGCGCAGCCATTGCCAAGAATGATTTGCTAGCGCGCGGTTGCGAGTTCGTAATTTTACCAACAAAAGATAAGGTGTACATCGGAAAAACCGAAACGATCCAAGATTTTGAAGATTGGTCGCATCGCGACTTCGATCGACCTGCGCGAAATGCAAAGCAAGGCATGCTTCCGCCAAAATTGGCACGCATGATGCTCAATTTAGCCGGCGACATTACTGACAAAACGATTTTGGATCCATTTTGTGGCTCGAGCACTGTGCTAATGGAGGCCGGACTCATCGGATGCGAAAAAATGATCGGGTCAGACGTTAACGAGCAGGCAATCAAAGATTCGGAAGAAAACCTGGCGTGGATTTCGGAACAACAGGAATTACCGCCGTTCTCCCTATTCGTCAGCGCTGCAAAAAATCTCGAAGCGCACATTGAGAAAGAATCCGTCGACATTGTGGTCACGGAACCATTTTTGGGACGTCCGCGCACTGGCTACGAGGTTGAAGAAACCATTCAAGCAACAATCCGAGACTTAAACAGCATTTACCGCGAGAGTTTTTCGGCTATCTATAAGGTAATGAAACCGGGCGGAGTGATTGTTGTGGCTTTCCCTGTGCATTGCATTCAAAAGAAACGATTTGAAACAAAGGGTTTGGAAATCATGCAAGAACTCGGATTTGACCTTGGCGACTTCCCGGCAAATATCCTGTACCAGCGAGACGATCAATTCGTTGGGCGGCACATTGTGAGATTCATCAAAAAATAGCCAATATTACACAAAAGCCGTTGACAAAACGGCTTTTTTGTGATATTTTATTGCCCTGCCCTTTTCAAATTTCCCCTCAAAAATCCTACCCCAAATCGGAGATTGAAGTGAAAAACTTCATTTTCTGCCTCATGATCGGCCTGGTCTATTTCATGGCCAGAGCCCTCGCCTTCTATGGAGCCTTCTCCGCACCCGCGGAGGAAGAAATCGTCCTCGCAGCGCCCGCTGTAGAGGAAACCGTCACCGTTCGAGTCGACCGGCGACACGCTACGGCGGAACAGATTTCCGTCGTGAAGCAGAAGCCGGCCGAGAAGCCGAAGAGCGCAAAAAAACCTCAGCCCCAAAACCCGACGACCAAGAAGGTTGTGCCCCATAGGGGCGTTTCAACCTTCGATACGAGCATCCTCCCAAGCGTCACCCGAATCTACAATCGGGATCGACTCGGAGAGGAAGCATCCGTGAGGAAGTGCCTCAGGAAGCGCGCGGTCATTGAAAAGGCTGCGAAAATCTCGGGCTACCCACTCGCATTTGCGCTCGGAATCATCACACATGAGAGCCATGGCTGTAAGCAACTAAGCCAAGGCCTCATGCAAATCAGCCTTGCGCCAGACCAGGCAAAGGCGGTCGCGGCGAGAAAACTTGGGCAAGATGAGGTCGATGCCACAGCAAGCGATCTGGAAAACATCGTGATCGGACTCGAAACCCTTCGAGTCTACGAAACGAGTTTCCAGAGTCGTGAGCTTGGGCTCAAGGCGTACAACAAGGGCCCGGCTCGAATCCGAAAGGATGAGAGTCAGGGCACAAGGTACGTCACGGAAGTCTTGAGCGCTGTGGTTGTGGCCGATCGCGTTCTACGAGGGGAAAAAGTCCAGCCGGACAAAAAAATCACCGCCGGTGAAATTCCAGGCTGGTGACTCTCTCCCCCAAGCGGCATCTGCAATCGTCTCGCAGAGCCGCTTTTTCGTTTAAAGAATGGACGTTGCACGCAACGTCCCTACGGCGAATCATCGTACGGGCGAGGTTCCCTCGCCCGAGCGGGTCGAGAAATCCGACCCCTACGCAAATCGAAAATGACAAATATCCCCGTCTTTCATGACGTATTCTTTTCCTTCAACTCGCAATTTGCCGGTTTCGCGTGCTTTTACTTCCCCATCGCAAGCGATGAAATCATCGTAGCCAATCACTTCGGCTCGAATAAATCCTTTTTCAAAGTCTGTGTGAATAACGCCGGCTGCTTGTGGCGCTTTTGTGCCCTTCTTAATGGTCCATGCGCGTGTTTCATCTTCGCCGGTTGTGAAATACGTAATGAGATCGAGCATTCCGTACGCGGTTCGGATCACGGAATCAAGGCCTGACTCTTTCATTCCAAACTCACCCATCATCTCTTTTGCTTCCTCAGGAGGCATAGCGGAGAGTTCTGCTTCAATTTTCACAGAAATCGGAATTGCAATTTTATCTGGTCCAAATGGCGATTTCCAATCCCCTTTTTTGAATTCGTCTTCCGATACATTCACAATATAGAGCATGGGTTTTTGTGTCATGAGCTGTAAATCCTTGAGAATAAGATATTCATCGTCGGTCAAAACCACCGTTGACGCCATTTTTCCGCTCTCAAGCGCATCTTTAAATTTCTTGAGGCCAGCAACTTCCGTGACAAGCGCGGTTTCTTTGGTTGCAAGCGCGCGACGTTCAATCGCGTCGTAGCGTTTATCGACGGTTGTCAAATCCGCCATCATGAGCTCGGTTTCGATGACTTCAGCATCTCGAATTGCATTCACCGATCCATCGACGTGGATGATATCGGAGTTTTCAAATGCACGAACAACGTGCGCAATCATATCGGTTTCACGGATATTTGCCAAAAACTTATTGCCCAAGCCTTCGCCTTTGTGCGCGCCTTTAACGAGTCCAGCAATGTCCAAAAATTCAATTGCGGTTGGAATGCGCTTCTTTGAGTGTGACATCTGTGTGAGTACATCCACTCGAGCATCAGGCACCTCAACAACGCCCACGTTTGGCTCAATGGTGCAAAACGGAAAATTGGCGCAATCCACAGTCTTGCGTGTAAGCGCAGTGAAAAACGTTGATTTTCCAACATTTGGGAGGCCAACAATTCCAACTCTCAGCATAGTGAGGCTAGTCTAGCGAAATTTTGAATTTTTGAATAGAGACATCCCTGTTTCGTCATTCTGAGCGCAGCGAAGAATCCCAGGATAATCTTCGAGAGATCCTTCGCTATCGCTCAGGATGACGGAATATGTACAGATGCAAGTAGAGACGCGATTAATCGCGTCTCTACAAAAATGCATTATTCATGGACGTTGCACGCAATGTCCCTACGACGATTTCCCTACGGATTCGTTGTTTCGCCTGGTACAACCTCGGTTGCGGGATTTTCACCCTCGACAATTGGCTGGGTTTCTTCGGTTGTAACCGATCCGCCACTTTGCAAACTCTGCAAACGCTGATCAACAAGCGCATTATCTGGATTTAACTCTTTGACCTTATTGATCATTTCAATCGCTTTTGCCGTATCGCCCTGCTCATCGTAGATGGCTGAAAGGTACCAAAGCGCATTGCTAAAGTTTGGCGCAATACCAATCGCACGCTCGAATTCAGTTTTTGCTTCATCCATTTTCCCTTGGCGCAAGTAAAGAAGCGCTAACTGGAACGAAACGCCAACATCGTTTGGACTGCTGGTGCGAACCGACTCCATGCCCTTGATTGCGTCAGCTAGATTTCCTTTTCGTTCGTAAACAAGCGCCAAATAGTATTGAGCGAGCGCGTAATCAGTTTTGAGCATGAGCGCCTTGTCGAGTGACTCCTCGGCTTGCTTCATGGCTTCGTCCCATTTTAGCTGTGCATCGCTTGCGGTTGCCTCGTCGGTGCTAGAAAGTAGCGTTTGCTGCGCATCAGCCGTGACAAGATATGCACGAGCCAGGGCCACAAGATATTTAGGATTTGTTGGAGCGAGTTCCGAGGCCTTCTTATATGCAGCTACCGCATAAACATCAGAATTTCCAACGAGTGGCACGACTTCGCGATAAATATCCCCCATCACATGCCAATTGACAACATTATTTGGTGAAAGTTCAGTGGCACGCTTGGCGGAGTTGATGCTTGCGGCAACCAAATCACGCAAAACTGCTGTATCTTGGTTGTTTGCGGCGATTTCCTTTGCGGTTTTTACCAAAAGCGCATTTCCAAGATTGCGATAATAGATGTCGCTCCATTTGTTTAGACGTGCCGCGGTATCGAGATCGGTAATCACATCTTCAACATCTGCCCCGGTTGAATCAATGCTGACCGCATGCGCATAAGAAACTTCCGCAGCATAGCGAGACGCTGTCACGAAAAGCAGTGTCAAAAGCCCAACGTTCACGATGACAAATAAAAATGCCGTAAGAAGTCCGTAACGTGGCGATTCTTTGAATGCCCATTCTTTTACTTCAGGCCCAAGTTGTGCCACAAGAATTGCCGAAAGTGTCCAGAACAAAAATTGCATGGTGAAGTTACTCGAGTAGAGGAAGAATCCTGCCACGATCACAATCCAACCGGCAAATGCGACAAACGTCATCTTCCATTCGTCGTGCACGCGCTGTTTAATGAGAGAGGAAAGAGCTGCGAGACACAAACTAATGATGAAAATGAGGAAAAGTAGCATCGTTACAACTCCATTAGTCGCAAGAATCGTGTAAACATGCGCTACTGCGCGATCAAATCGCACATCCCAGAAATTTGTTGCGTTGACTTCAGCGGAATGATACTTAGCGTAATCCATGGCAAATGTGCCAGAGCCTGATCCAAACAATAGCGACGTATCGCCAAGTGAACCTTTTACGATTTCAATACTCCCGGCGTGAGACGGAGAAACCTCCACCGCGAACGTATTGCCCATGAAGCTTGGAATGAACAAAAACACAATCGAAAAAACGAAAAGAATCATTGGCAGAATAAATCGAGACGTATGAGGGAATTCCTCGGCACGAACGAAGGCGAATGCAAACATGGCACCAATTCCCAAAATCGAAAGAAGCCACAATGGATTATAATCAAGCCCGAGCAATACAATGAGCGCGGAAAATCCTGTGACACCAATTGCAATTTTTTCGAGCAACCCTTTCCAACCTTCTAAGAAAATACGCGTCTCCTTGATTGGATTTTCTGCAAGCCAAAGTCCAAACCCGAGAATGGACATGATGAGCAAGAAAAGTCCCAAGCCGTTTGGCGTGCCAATAAAATTCGTATTCACGATTGGAAGCTTTATGAGCGCTAAAAGAATCGAGGTGCCAACAAGCGCAGAAGAGCTCAAAAGACAAGCAAAAAGCACACGTTGTACTCGAGTTTCGGATAAATAATGCGAGCCAACGATGAACAATAAAATAAATCCTAAGGTACTCAAGAGGCTCGTATACTCCTGCATCCCTTCTCCAAACAAACTAAGATAAGGAGCAATAGAAAAAATTGTCGATACCCCAACTCCCGCCAATATAAGGAGGGCGAGCAAAAAGAACGGGCTATTTTTCCAGAAAAATTGCTTTCGGGCGACCATGGTGCCAAGCCAGGCAATTGTTAAAAGCGAAACACCAACGAGCAAAATTGTTTGCTTATTGACCTCGAGCGTATCAACGGTCCAAGGGAAATAGGCCAAAGGGATGAGGAATGCCATTGCATAGAGCAAAAGCTTGGCAATTTTTTCGTACCAAATTGTGAATCGAGAACCGTTTGTGCTCATCATAAATCCAAATTTAAAGACGCCTCCATTTTATCACAGAAGGCGTCTTGAAAATATGGGCTTATTCCGTAATGATCGTTGATTCTTCCGGTACGGACAACCCTGGGGTTGTCCCTACGTCATTAATCAACGAATTATCGATGATCGGTTCGGTTGGCGTTTCAATGATCGGTTCGACGATTTCGGTTGGTTCATTTGGCACGGACAACTCTAGAGTTGTCCCTACGTCTGGATCAACGATGGGATCTTGCGAAGGAATTATTTCCTCCGGCGATTCCCCAGGTACGGACAACCCTGGGGTTGTCCCAGCGTCATTGCTCACTGGATCCGAAACGATAGGCGTTTCTTCGGCTGGGATATTATCTTCTGGGATGAGCGATTCTTGCTCCGGCTCCTTATCTTTTTCGTAGGCGATCACGAGCCAATCAACTTTCACATTCGATGAACCGCCATTTTCTTGAATCGTGAATCCATTTTGGTCACGATTTGATACGTAGAGCTGTCCCGAAAGTCCTTCTGGTGTAATAAGCACTCGATACGGGGCAATATTTGAAATCACATCATTGAATTTTTCGTCTACATCTTCAAATGTGACGCTAGCAAATCCATTTTGCATGTCCACGGTACCAGATAATTGAATCGTTTGTTCGCGAGAAAGAGAAGCGTACGTATCGATCTTCTCATTTTGATAAGAAGTTACGACGTGTTTGATGTCACCACTCGTTGCAAAGTTCCCGTTTTCGGATAATGTCCACGCCCCAGCCAACCCAGAGAGACTACCAACATTGATAAGTTTTCCACCTGCCAAATCATGCATTTGCGATAAATTGAGCGTGGAAACACCTTCAAGTTCTGAGGCGGAATTGTCTGCAGCCGGGGCATCAGCCAAATCGGTTGCGCCGTCATAATAGGAAGGGCGAATGAACGCAATCACAACGCCGGTATTTCCATCAAACGCTTCCATGGCGTAGCCAACGATTGGTCCAGCAGTCGTAGCCTTCATGGCATAACCCGGCTTTGTAGAAGATGTAAGTGGATCACCAGGTGCGATGGAACCGTTTTCCCCACTCACATAGGTTGGAACACGACCCGCAAGAGCCACCGGCACATCGCCAGGATTGTTTTCACCGGCTAAGAATCCAGGTTTTGTTGAAACCACACCGGCAATCATTTGATCGTATGTTGCGCCACTTGACCGCGCAACGCTTTCATTGCTGCTTCCAAAAATCACAAGTTCGCCAGCTGCGAGTGAATCACTTGACGGGAACATTTCGGCAAAGTCATATGATCCTGTTCCCCATCCCGAGGCATTTGTGCGCATTAAATCGCCACCAACGCCAGTTGAGCCATCGTAATAAATATACTTTTCCGTTTGCAAAACTCCTCGATCTGATGGATACAGGTTCCCCGCAATTGCCAAATCGCCATTATTGCTCAAATTAGCCACTTCAGATCCATCGTTATTTGAAACGCTCAATCCATAGTCAGAACTATCCGTTACGTCGTTCAAAATGACCATATCGGTTGAGGCAGAAGCGCCATCAACCCAGGCTGAACCGCGCAGGATGAGTGAGCGTGATGCAGAGGCAGAGCTTTCTGTGGCCGGGCCGACAGCGTCGACAATGAAATCGGTTGCAACCGTTGTTGCACTTCCGTCGGAGGCGAGGAAATTAATTCCCTGCCAATGTGGGGCAACGTAAACTTTGATGAGGCCCGATCCATCAATGGATTCAAGCGCTTGACCCACGACTTTTCCCGATTCCGTTGCCTTCTTCCCAACGCCGGGGACTGACGAAACCGTAATGTAGTCGCCTGCTGTAATTGCACCACCTTCATTATTAACATTCACGCGAATCTGGCCAAACAAACCAACCGTTACTTTATTGGCAATAGACTCACCCTCGCTTACGCCTCCTAATACAATCGGCGAGATTGAACGGACACCAATTACAGATTCATCCGTGATTGCTGGCGCTACGGAACCATCGGATTGAATGCCGGCAATAACTCCTTCTGGGAAAAGTGCTGGATTGCCATTAAAATATTCGGCATAGTCCGCGCTTCCGCTACGCAAAGTAACACCACCGGCTCCATTTGCTTCAACAGCCCCCATTGCCGTTCCATCACCATCGCGGAATTCAAGAAAATTACATGCTGTTGTTGCACCATCGTCTTTACAGGCCTGGATCATGATCCCCATGCGGTTATCTAAACCTGTATCCGCACTATTATTGATAAACTCCGCAACAAATCCATTGATTCCTTCATTTGCCGAATCTGCTACGCTATTTGAGATTACCTTCAAAACAGGATCCGTTGAATTGAGACCTGTGTGATTATAATATCCCAATATCCCACCGCTCCCATTGCTCTTCACCTGCAAAATATGACCATTGGAGTTATCGTCCAATTGAGCGATATAGGCCAATCCCTCCGTAGTATCAGAGAATTGTGTTGCCCCGTCCCCACGCTCAATGTATAGAGCAGATCCGGTTGTCATCCCATCAACGCTCATAAGAATACCGTTTCCTGTTGTTTGCGCATCCGCGGTGATTCCAATGGCGGTTGTTGATGTGGAAGCGGAATCAATTTTTAAAATCGTATTCGTGGAAGCAGTAGAGTCTTCATCGAGCCAAAGAAGCGGCGCCGTAATTGCAAGTGCTCCCGATGTATCGGTTGTGGCGCTTTGAATATAGGCAAGTGCACCACTTGATGTGAGCGTTTGATCGTCAGACCCACCATCGTTGATTGTTAGAATACGACGTAAGTCTAAAAGATTTCCCGTAACGTTCGTTGTGGTTGTATAGGTTGCTGTATGGTCGGCCTGGAATAAGTCAGAACTTGTGAGCGCCGTAGATGTTGTTGAAATGTCGATCCCATTGCCAGTTGTAAGAGCATCAGCGCTCATGGTTTGAAGATTTCCAGTCGTCAAACTATCGCCATTGGCTGCAATAACTGCGGTATCGGTGTTTGCAGCATCAATCAAAAGTGCATTGCTCGATGTTGCCTCAGAATCAATTGCGAGCACCGCGCCAGTTGACGCGGCGTAGTTTTGATCGAGGAACAAAATATTTGAGGAATCCGAGAGTGTACCGGATGTTTGAGTCCCCGTATTGGCAAGAGTTGCGAGTGCTCCGGTGATCCCTAGCGTATATCCGCTTCCTGCATCGTTGAGCGTAAGGTTTCGGCTCAAATCAAGCAGGTTGCCGGTGATTGTTTTGCTTGTAACGTATGTTGCGGTGTGATCACCTTGAATGAAGTCGCTCCCCTCCAATACCGTGGAAGTACTTGAAAGGTCGAGAATATTCCCGGAAGTCAACCGGTCTGCACTTAGTACTTCCACCGCGCCCGTTGTTACATAATCCCCATTGAAAACAAGTGTATTTCCCGTCGTCGTTGCACTATCAATTTGAATGGACGGGCCCGTGAGTGATTCTGAATCGATCGCAAGTGATGCGCCAGTTGATGCCTCGTAGTCCTGGTTCAGGAATAAAATATTTGATGAATCCGTCACCGCCCCTCCCGAAACCGTGCCATCGCTGTGGAATTCAACCATCGGCCCGGTAACGGTGAGCGTATTGGCCGTGCTCGTAAGGTCACGAGTAAAATCCATAAAACTGCCACTTAACCCGACATTGGTGGAATAACTGCCATTGTGATTCATTTGAATAAGATCTCCAGAAGAGATCGCGCCGGAATCCGTGATGATATCAATGATGGATCCTGTGGTAAGCGCGCTATTATCAATATCGATTACCTTCCCGTTTGCAACAGCGTTTGCACCAATATCCAAAATATTCCCGCTTGTTGTCGCAGAGGCGTTCACTTCAAGCGTGTCCCCGGTGGTGGCAGAACTTAAAATAGCAATCGAGGAACCAGCAGTCGATTCTGAATCAATAAGCAGTGCCGCTCCGGTTGACGCCGTGTAATTTTGATCGAGGAATAGAATATTTGCTCCATCTGTCACGCTTCCGCTATTTGTACTCGCAAGCGTGGCAAGCGCTCCATTGACCGTTGCTGTGCCTGCAATTGCGCGACTTAAATCAAGAATATTTCCCGAAATCGTGCCAGACCCATATGTTGCGGTGTGATCGACTTGAATAAGATCCGAACTCGTAAGCACGGTGGAGGCAGTTGTCAAATCAATACCATTTCCGGTTGTGAGCGCATTTGCGGTTGCGGAAAAAACCGTGCCCGTCGTACTGTCGGCAAGAATGCCGATTGAGGTTGAAGCGGTTGAGTCATTATTGATATTCAAAACATCACCCGTTGCGCCAGTATATAACTGCGAAATTGAAAGCACTTGCGCACTGTCGTTCATGGTTCCGCCAAGTGTTCCATTATTGCTTGATAGCGCAAATACCGAACCTGTGACGTCCGTAATATACGGGCCATTATCTACTTGCACAGCACGTGAAACAGCAAGGATATTGCCAGAAACTGGTCCGCCGGTCGTATAGGTTCCGGCATGGCTCAAGTTTGCGAGCTTACCAGAGGAAATATTTGCAGATGTTGAATCAAGTAAAAACCCTGTCCCGTCATTCAAATTATCAAGTGATACAGAAATAGCACTCCCGCTGCCGCCGAAATTGTCAGCAAGAACCTCAATGGCTTTTCCGGCACTTGTTGTCGTATCAATTTTGAGTGCAGAACCTGTGGACGTCGCGAAATCTTGGTCCAAGAACAAAATATTTGCGGAATCAGTGACGCTCCCCGTATTTTTGCTCCAAAGCGTCGCAAGCGCTCCATTGACCGTCGCTGTACCTGCGATTGCTCGCGTTAGATCAAGTAGGTTTCCACTGACTGTTCCCGATCCATACGTTGCCGTGTGGTCAGCTTGGATAAGATCTGCACTTGTAAGCGCCGTTGACGTACTTTGAATATCTAAGCCATTCCCAGAGGTCAATCCATCGGCACTCATGTCAAAGACGTTCCCTGAAAGGTTCGGATCCGCATTTAGGACAAAAACGTTCGTCGTTGTAGATTCACTATCAATTTCGAGTGCTACATCATTATCGTTCTTATCAATGAATAGGTCGCCTGTAACATTCAAGGTTGCATTTGCTCCAAGATCTGTGAGGGTCATGAGTGTATTCGGGACAACCGCGTCGTCTTGCCAAGTAAAACTCGTAGCAGACTCATATGTAAACGCTCCGGTCGAAGTAATGGATCCATCGTAATAATTTGTCGAGAACGAGCCAGCAGTAAATCCAATGTCGCTGAATGCTTCGCCGTCGGCTTCAATTCGGAACACGTTATTATTGCCAGAACTGTAATCTGTTTGAATATTCAAAATATTTGCTGTTTCGGTTGATTCCCCAACGTCAATGGCAAGCGCCAATCCGGAATCGTCGGTAAAGTTCCCACCAGTGATGCTCAAAATTGTTCCGGTTGTTGTGCTTGGTGCGTTCACAACCACCGTATTTTCGGTTGTCGCAACGCTATCCACTTGAATCGATGGACCTGTCAGTGATTCGGAATCAATGAGAAGTGCCGCCCCGGTTGAGGCTGCGTAATTCTGATCGAGGAACAAAATATTTGCGCTATCCGTTACACTCCCACTATTTGTACTTGCGAGTGTTGCAAGTGATCCGTTTACCGTTGCTGTACCTGCGATTGCTCGCGTTAGATCAAGTAGGTTTCCACTGACTGTGCCAGATCCATACGTTGCCGTGTGGTCGGCTTGGATGAGATCTCCGCTTGTAAGCGCCGTTGACGTACTTTGAATATCCAAACCATTTCCGGATGTTAATCCATCGGCGCTCATGTCAAGAACATTCCCTGAAAGATTTGGATCAGCATTGAGCGCAAAAACATTGGTTGTTGTGGATTCGCTGTCGATTTCTAGAGCGACATCATTGTCATTTTTGTCGATAAACAAGTCCCCTGTGACACTCAGGGTTGCGTTCGTTCCAAGATCTGTGAGCGTCATGAGTGTATTTGGGCCAACCGCGTCGTCTTGCCAGGTAAAACTCGTTGCCGCTTCGTAGGTGAACGCGCCAGTTGAGGTAATGGATCCATCGTAATAATTTGTTGAAAATGCTCCAGCTGTGAACCCAATATCGCTAAATGCTTCGCCGTCGGCTTCAATTCGGAACACGTTATTATTACCAGAGCTGTAATCTGTTTGAATATTCAAAATATTTGCCGTCTCAGTGGATTCCGTCACGTCAATGGCAAGTGCTAACCCAGAATCGTCAGTAAAGTTACCGCCGGTGATGCTCAAAATCGTACCCGTGGTTGTGCTTGGCGCATTCACAACCACCGTGCTCCCAGTTGTGGCAACGCTATCCACCTGAATCGATGGACCTGTTAGTGATTCGGAATCAATGAGAAGTGCCGCCCCGGTTGAGGCTGCGTAATTCTGATC
Organism: Patescibacteria group bacterium; assembly: GCA_041666205.1. Taxonomy (GTDB): domain Bacteria; phylum Patescibacteriota; class Patescibacteriia; order UBA9934; family UBA9934; genus JBAYHI01. The sequence goes on along the minus strand of JBAYHI010000001.1, from coordinate 76,501 downwards.
GAGGAAAAGAATATTTGATGAATCCGTGAGCGTCCCTGCGGTTTGCGTTCCTGTATTTGAAAGCGTTGCAAGCGCACCACTCAATGTGAGAGCCCCTGCCCCGTTTGTTGTAAGATTACGACTTAAATCCAATAAGTTCCCGTCAAGCGTCTTCGTGGTCGTATACGTTGCGCTATGATCCGCTTGAATGAGGTCCCCGCTTGTAAGCAAGGTAGACGTCGTTGCTAAATCAATCCCTACACCAGTTGTGAGGGAGTTTGCGGTGAGATTTAATAACTTGCCAGTATTCGTACTCCCAATAAAATCAATCGCATTGGCGCCAGTGGCCGCGCTATTCACATAAAGTCCCGAATATGCCGTGGCTTCTGCATCAATTTCCAAACCAATTCCAGCGCCATCTTGGTTAATAAACATTCCGCGACCATCGCCATCTTGTTCAATCCAGATTCCTTCTCCGACACCGTCGTTATCGATATTAATGACAGCACCGGTTGCGGAGGCATAATCTTGTTTTGCAAAAAGAACATTTGACGAATCCGTAAGCGTACCGCCAGACGCTGAACCTGCGCTTACGAGACTTACCATGTCGCCCGAAATGGTAACATCCCCACCCGTATCTGACATCAAGACACGCTCGAAATCAATCATGTTGCCAGAAATCGCCTGGGTTGTGTCGATGATTTTTGTATGTGATGCGCGAATAATATCGGCCGTACTCACATTTTCCGAAGTGATTCCAATATCCAAAATCGTTCCCGTGGTCAGCGCGGACGTTGTGAGATCAAATATTTTCCCAGTCGTCAGCGCGGACGTTGTTATATCAAAAATCTTTCCTGAAGTCGTCCCGGAAGAAATATCAAAAACATTCGCTGTTGTTGAACTGGAAGTGAGCCCAAAAGCGATTGAATCTGTTGTTTGTGAAAGGGTAAGCCCGGTTGAAGCACCGTTTTGGGTAATTGCAACCCCAACCCCTGCCCCGGACTGCGTCACTGCCAAGCCACTACCCGTGCTGGTATTGGTGATTGCAAGTGTTGTTGGATTATTGGTCGTGTCGTTGTTGGTAATTTGGAGCATGGTGCCCCCAACGATCGTATCGTTTGCAGAAAGAAATGTGAGGCCTGCATTCGTATCGTTGTTATTGTCGTCGATATTGATGACAGCCGCATTCGTAGTGAAATTATTATATGCGTCATCCAAATCGGTACTTGTAAGAAGCGCAAATGCCGTAGAATCAATTCCATCGAGCGTTTGTGCATTCAAGGCATATGGCGCCGCAACCAAAAGACGACGAGGCGATAGGCTCTCGCCCTCCACATTTACATCCAAGTAGACCGCTGCATTATCTCCAAATACCGTGCTTGCAATCGCCGCGTAAGAACTTCCCGTGTCACCAAGATTTTCAGAAAAAAGCCCATCTGTAAGCGTTACGCTTCGCGCGGTGGCTGATGCACATGTAGCCGAAGAGTTTGACCACAAACACGAACCACCGGAAGACGCCGTATAAAGTCGAAAGATCACATCAACCGTCGCGTCGGTAAGGGGAACGCCGTTTGCATTTAAAAGTCGACCTTGGTAGCCAATAATATTGCTTGGTGATGCGGCAGCATTTGCATTGAGAAGTTTAGGAGCCGTAACACCAAATGCAAACGCAAAAACAAACACGATCACGAACAAACGTGCGATTTTTTTCATCCGGTTCAAGAAGGAATCCTCATGCTTCATACAGCAAGAGGTGCATTCGTAAAAATCCACCTCCCGCAATACGAAATCTTTCCTCATTATACCTGACGGCGAAGCGGGACATCAACCGAGATGGGGGTAAGTTCTTTCTTGTTTCGATAGTCAATTGGTCGCACCTCGCGCGTCTCGTACCCGGGCTTCTCAAACGAGGCATAATATTCGTTTGGTCCCACCATAAACGCATAGCGTCCTTTGCGATCCGTGATCGCAGTTTCAAGCAATTTATGGTACTTCGGCTCAAAAAGACGAACGATTGCATTTGCAATTGGCGAACGATCTTCTGCACCATATACAATTCCCCACCCTTTCTTTTTGCGAGGTCGAATGAGAAGCTTAGTGCCAACATATAACAGAACCTGCACACCAAGCATCAACCATGAAAACGCGGACGGTTGAATCACGACGATGTAGATCGCCAAAATAATGCCAGCGAGGGCCACGGAATTTTGAAAAACACGTAAAATTTTGTCCTTCCGAATCCGTTTTGTGGCTTTTGCGCCCTCTTCGCTCACCGGATCAAGTGGGATATTGGCCGCAATAATGACGGATTGTTCGGTTACTTCCAAATAGCCCTGCGTATAAATATCCACGAAATTCCCGTCTGCTTTCACGCCCGATAAATACGCGCTTGGGAATGTAAATCCGGGTTTTGTAACACGAATAAAGTATTTACCAGCGTCAACATTGAAGAAATAGCGACCGTCTGAATCCGTTACCATGGTGCGTACAAGTTTGGCTTGTGCGTCGTAAAGTCGTACAACAGCCAAATCGATTGGCACTTTGGTGATTGAGTTGTAAACGATGCCGAAATTCTGTCGGCGACGGCGCGCAAAGAAAAGAATCGGTGCCGTGAAGAGATATTGCAAAATCGGCCACAAATTGAACGATGTTGAGAGAACCGCCGCGCTCGATACAGCAGAGACAACCATAACCGGCGTCGCAACGGTTGCAACATCTTGCACCGCCTGATTTTCTCGAACCGCAATAACCGCGTCCGAAACCGCGGTCGCAACTTGTGTCACGCTTTGGGAGATCACTTGAACGGTTTCTGACACAACAACCGGCACAATTGTTTCGCCAGGAATTACCTCTTCGATGATTTCTTCAGCGGTTTTTGTGAGCTCAACGTTTGGCGCCAATACATTATTTGAAACCGAAAGCCCCACTTCTTTCGTCTCGTAGCCCTCTTTTTCAACGCGCACCGTATAAGAACCGTTTGGCGCATACCATCCAACCGCACCATCGGAACCCGTGATCGCTGGGTTATTCACCCCACTCCAATCTTGCACAGTTACCAATGCGCCAGACACGGGAACCCATGCGTCATCCACGATTTCATACACGATACCGTATCCCATTTGTGCCAACCCCACCGTAGATGTGGTCTCTCCGTCGGTATAGGTCGTGATAACCGTGACATTTGTTACACCCCCGGCAATTGGAGCTGACACAACATAAACCCCGTCAGAGACTTCTGACGGCATATACGTTCGGTTACCAATCGTCACTGAAACGTCTTCAATTTTCTCAGTGTCTTCAGCAATAACACGCACAAGAACCGGCATTCCCGGCAAAACATAAGCGCCTTCGTCGCCACCAAGCGCAATAGACCCGTCTTCAGTCGTGACCGTAACGTTCACCTCGTGTTCCACACCTTCTATCTCGGTAGTTGTTGGCGAAGGTGTGGCTGGCGTTTCCGTGCCGGGTTCAGCGCCTCCCGGTGGAGTCACGGGTGGAGTCGTTGGCGATTCAGTCGGAGGAGTCGTGGGTGGTTCTGTCGGGGGTTCCACGGGCGGTTCAACAGGTGGCTCCACGGGCGGAATCTCCGGCTCAGGTTCCTCAATTACGACTGGTGCTGTGATGCTAAACGCGCCATCTGATTCATCGGACGATATTTGAAGTGCTCCCACGATCCCTTCGATTTTAATTTTTGCATCTGCGGTAACAACGACCGGCACAGTCCACGTATATGCGCCATCGTTGGATTCGCCTGACGCAATGCTTGTATAGCTACTGCCCCCATTTGTCGAATACAAAATGTTGACCGTAGAAATGAGTGAGCCACTGGTCCACGTGATTGTGCGCGAAACGCCTTGCTCATAACTCTCTCCCCCATTTGGGCTTGTGACCGTCACAAGATAATCCGCGCCAATGGATGACCCGATGATCGTAAAATCTGCGTCTGACGCGTCGGTTGCCAGTGTTGCTGATCCGTCCATTCCATCCACACGCACACGCGCGCGAGTGGTCGTCACGTCAGGCACAGTCCAGGAATACAAGCCGTCATTTGTCTGGCCGGCAGCAATAAGCGCATAGGATGCTCCGGAATCAGTTGAATAATAAATGTCGATGAGTGGAATTGCAGCTCCATTCGACCAAGTAATATTTTGTGCGTCGCCGTAATCGAGTGATTCACCTCCGTTTGGTGCATCGAGTGTAATCATGTACGACGGCGACGGTTCTTCACCCGACCCTCCCGCTGCAAATGATGGAACGGTTGCAGATGCCGTGCCACCCACACGACTGAGAATTGGGATTGGAATCGAGCCAAAATCTCCAAACGTGCCAGCTAGCGCTATAAAATATGTTGCTACAGCCGATGGATTTGTGATTTGATTTGCGCCCGTTCCACTTGCAGATGCATTGAGTCCAATTTCAATCGCTACTGTACTCCCGGCGGCAATTGTTCCACCATCACCGGCACAAACTGTTATCGTTAAAATATTTGAAGCCATCACAACACTCGCTTGTTCCGCGCCAGCACAACTATCGCTTGCGGTCGTGAGATCTACCGAATCATCTGCAATGTCAACGTCGTCCTCGGTAATCGACGCAGTTGTGAATCCGGAAGGAAATGTGAGTGTAAGCGTATCGCCCTCGTCGATATTACTTGTGGGGACGATCGTAAAATTGTGGTTTGATGCAGTTGAAATGAGGAGTGTCGAAGGTTGATCATATACGTTAGTAATTGATGCAGCAGATACAACAGAATTTCCACACGCAAAAAAGGCAATCGTTACAACGACTGCCCCAAAAAAACATCGATTCACCAAATTCATCATAATCGCTTTCTTTGGAACACAAAGGCTAGGAACAAGACCGCAATAAGAACCGAACTCATACAAAGAACAAGGTGCCACGGGAATACGATGATCCAAATCGCATCTGGCGTAATTGCAACGTTCTCAAACGGCACAATCACAGCTTCCGCTTTGAAAATGCCGATGCAAAGACCTTTATATTCTTGCACAACGTGTGCAAAAAATCCTTTTACATCTGCGTCACTTCCCCATTGCGACACCAGCGTACGTGTCTGGCCCGGAAGAAGACGATTGGCCCCGGAATTAAATGGCACTGCCGTCACAATATTTCCAAACAGATCTCGGATTGTAACTGCCCCGCCAGGTTGACTCATTGCTTCCCCGCTATTCTTCATTGTAGCAAAAAATTGCACCGGGAGGTGTGCAAAAAAATGTATTGACGATGAAAAATCAAGAAGCTCGACGTTTTGCGTTAACGAATCCCCTACAGTAAGAAACAGCAGGCTGATAAATCCCGAGGAAACCGCAACGGTTCCATCGGCTGGAACACGTTCTTGTACTTGCACCCCCGCGATGTAATTTCCCGGTACTACTGTTGCGTTTGGACGTATGGAGATCTCGAGCGTTACCTGATTCATTGGCGCGATCGTGGCTGAATCAATATCGGACGCAATCCAATCACGCAGAGACTCATCTTCCGTAAACATGATATCGCCCGAAACAGGATCAAGCGCCCCTTGAACGATTGTAATAATGTAGGTTTTCTCAGCAAACCCATCATTTGCAACAATGAGTTGTATTGTTTGCGTCTCGCCCGGATTCACGGAGACATTCGCATTTTCCGGAAACAACGTGACCGCCCGCACAAACGAAAAAGGAACCAGAACAGAAAAAAATGTAACGGATAAAATTTTAGTAATCCCCCACATACAAAAGTGACAGTGCATGCGAGTACGAAGCGATCGCCTGCGTTGAAGATGAAGTGGCCTTGAGGGTTAGAAAATCTCGAGAATTTAGCGTTGCGTCATCGCGACTTGCGATTTGTTGTAACGATGTTGAAAACGCTGTGTCTTGCGTATCAAATGTTGAAGCGCCAAGGCTCAAATCCGACGATATTGCACCATACTCTGAGTTTCCTTCCGAAACAGCGCCATCTGCAACTGCCGGGATCGTATACCCCGATACGGAATCGCGAAGTAGCCCATCTTCGGCAATGTAAATATCATAACCGCCGTCTACATCGGCAGACACCTGCCACCCAATAAGACCAGTTGTCACTATTCGATTTGAAAGCGCCCCCAAACTCAGTGATGTCGCATCCATTACATAAGCATAATCGGTCACACCATCAATGGTTGGCGTTGTGCCATTGTCTGCAATGCCGTCGAGCGTAATTGTTGTGCCAATAATCGTTATGATCTTCCCGATTGCTGAAACCTGTGAGCTACCCTCATTTTGCACAACAGCTATCATATCGCCCGTAGCAAATCCTGATGCATTTGTAACGACGAGCGTCTTTCCACTGAGGGAAGTTGCCGCAACTTGCGAGCTTTTATCTTGAATGAATACCTCAAACGCCGCAACACGATCGTAAATTCCCTCGCGATAGGCCGGGTTCATTTCGTACGAGGTTGATGTTGATTGTGAAATTGCCGATCCTCCAACGGTATCGCGCAATCGATAAGAAGCCGAGGTACCCGTATCGCCACCGCCAACGCTGATGTCGTCGAACTTAATAATGTAGTTCGTGGACGACATCTCGGCAAACGCAAAAGAAATTGAACACAAACTTCCGCAAAACGCGAAAGAAGCCAAAATGAAGAACAGCTTTTTCATACACAGTCATTCTATATTGAACACATGAAATCGTCAAAGAATAATTTTGCTAAACAAAGCCAAAAAACTAATATTTTTTTCTAAACACCTGTGGATAAACTATGCGTAACCTGTTATTTCAGCCCGTTCTTGTGGATAAGTACTCACTGTAACGCTTCAATTTTGTCTACTTTAGACTTGACAAATCGCTGAACTGCAATAAACAAAAAATGGCTCGGATGGCCATCGTTTTTCCGTCGTACTACTCATCAAAATGTCTTCCGTCGAAAAAATTCTGAATAAGTTTTTTGTGAGCCACGAACAAATCGTTTGGGAGGTCATCGATCGAAAACCATTGCCAACCATCACAACGATCCGGCTCGCATACTTTTGGGTCTCCCATGGCATCCTTTACGAAAAATCCTACCTGCATATACTGCAATTCACCGTCTCGATGATCATTTACAAGGCTAACAAACGTGAATTCATTGGCAATTAGCCCTGTTTCTTCTCGAAGCTCTCTACCAACTGCAAAAATCATCGATTCCCCACTCTCAAGATGCCCGCCAGGTAATGCCCAAGTACCGGCGCCATACACATTTTTTCTCTTACCTAAGAGCAATTTTCCGTCTCTAACAACAAAAGCATTCACGCCGACAGGGAATTTTGGATATTCACTTGGCATAAATACTTTCTTTTGTTCATCAATTATGTTCGCGTCTTCCTACGCTCTGTAGGACAGAGCTTCGGAGGACAGCCTTCACTAATCCCGAGATCGTCTGACAGGATGGCCTGCCAGCCGAAACTCCGAAGGAGTGAAGGCTGGTGGACCTAGGCGGATTCGAACCGCCGACCTCTGCAATGCGAATGCAGCGCTCTACCAACTGAGCTATAGGCCCGTATTCTGTTCGCTATGGATTTTGCGTCTGGCGCTGTCGAAAACCTCCGCACTTCGTCATCGTACCATATAGGTACGCTTCCTAGTTGCTCGATTTTCTCCTAGCCATCCATCAAAATCCATGACGCTCACCATTTGCTATTCACCGAACCATGGCTGGCCCGCCAGCCGTAGCTCCGAAGGAGCGAAGGCTGGTGATCCTGACAGGATTTGAACCTGTAACCTTGTCCTTAGGACGGACCTGCTCTATCCAGTTGAGCTACAGGATCAAATTGCGAGGTTCACATGGAACTGAGTGTCGTAAAATATCTAAGCGATATCTTTTGAACAGAAAAATCATACGACATTTTTTCATTTTTGTCTAGGCAGGAATGAGCGAAGAGTCTATAATGCCACTACATCTATGGATTATTTTATCGTCATTCTCCTTATTATTCTCATTAGCGTGGTTCTAGCCGGGATTTTTTTGAAAAAATCCTCTCCAGTCGACCAAACCGTTGCCACGGAAATCAAACAAATCCGCGAAGACATGAATCGACTTACGTTTGAGCAACGCCAAGAGATGCAAACACGCCTTGATCGCGTGAACGACACTGTCAATCGCGGGCTGACGTCTTCAAACGATGCAATGCAAAAACAATTTTCAGATACGGCAAAAATCATTCAAGAAGTCACGCAGAAAATGACAGAATTGCATGACACCAATAAACAAGTGCTGAATTTTTCGGATCAATTACAAAATTTGCAAGAAATTTTTAAGAGCCCAAAGCAACGCGGAGTTGTAGGGGAATACTTTCTTGAGTCCCTCCTCTCAAATGTATTGCCAAAAGATAGCTATCAAATGCAATATGCAATGGGGACCGATGAAAAAACAAATCAAAAGCTTATTGCAGACGCAGTAATCTTTGTTCGCGGGCTAATTATTCCTATTGATTCAAAATTCTCCCTAGAAAATTACAATCGAATGATGGGGGAGAATGATGTAGAGAAACGGACGCTTGCTGAGCGCGCGTTCAAAGCTGATGTGAAAAATCGCATTGACGAAACGGCAAAATATATCCAAATACATCAAAATACAATGAATTTTGCCTTCATGTTCATCCCGGCTGAAGGCGTCTATTACAATCTCATGAACGCGGAAGTTGGATCGGGCGTTAACAGCCGCAGCCTCGTCGAATACGCATTCCAACAGCATGTCATGATCGTCTCACCAACGTCATTTTATGCCTATTTGCAAACGGTATTACTGGGCCTGCGTGAATTACAACTCGAACAATCAACGCAAGAAATTCTCAAAAGAGTAGGGGAGTTCCAAAAACACATGATGGCATTTGCCGACTACCACAATCGATTGGGTAAAAATCTCGATACAGTTGTAAATCAATACAATTCCTCAAATAAAGAACTAGGAAAATTGAGCAAGGATGTGATAAAAATTACGAATGGCTCCCTTGATCAAATCATCGAAGTCGATGATGTTTCAAAAACCATGATTGAATAAAAAAATCAGGCCCGAGGGCCTGATTTTTATTTTGCTTTTTTGAGTGCAACCGTGATTCGCGATTTGATACGAGCTGCGGCGTTTTTCTTAATGACGCCTTTGGAAACTGCCTTATCGGCTTTCTTGTAGATGGTTGAAAGAAGTTTTTCAGCTTCTTGCAATTTTTTGCCGCTAACGAGAAGTCGATATTGGCGTCGAAGCGAATGGAGTTCTTCCATAACAACCGCGTTTCGCTGCGCGTTTTTAATGCTTTGTCGGAGGGCTTTTTTGGCGTTATCTAAATTTGGCATAGAGTTAAATTGGGTCGAACTGCATGAAGTCTATGTGAAAAACGATAATTCGTCAAGCGTTTAGGAGTCCAAAGACTAATTTCTCCACCAGGATATGAGGAGCAATCTGGCTATGTTTTAGGGCCTTATCTGCTCCAAGCATGGAAGCATATAAGGAGAAAAGCTTATTCGTTTGGAATTTTTTCACAAATGGCAGCGTCTTTTGCACCACAAATGGTGGTTGACCCAAGGCACCAGCGATTTCTTCTTTTCCGGCTCCAGGATGATTAGAGAGATATTCCGAAATGCCCAAAAGAAGCTTAACCTGGCGCATTAGCATGACCCAAAGGAAAAAATCATCCGGGTCGTGACGGCGTTGCTCCTCAAGAAGCACGAATGTTTTTTGCTTGTTTTTGCTCGATAGTGCATCTAAAAACGCAAACATGCTGTCGTGGAACTCATGACGCCCCACGAATTCAAGGTCAGACTTCTGGCACGCTCGCGACGTGCAATATGCGGAAAGCTTGGCAATTTCGTTTTGAACCATCCAGGGGTCATTACCGGTCTTTTCCAAAAGCATCTTCAATAAATCATCCGAGATCGCAAAATTGCTCTCCTTTGCAATTTTCTTTCCGAGCGCGAATAACTCATGAAGCGTTAAGTCGTTGAACGGGTAAAGATAAACGTCTTTTTGGCCCACAAACGTCTTGCCGATTTCCGTTTTCTTAAAATCATCGTCGGACGCGTCATCGATAAAAACCAAAATCGTGTAGTCCGGCACGTTTTCAAGAATCTTGAGCCACGGTTTGGCATCCTTTTTCGTCAAACCCGATAGAACGTTTCGAAGCACAATAAGACGCTTTTCTGAAAGGAATGGGGGATTATTGATTTTTGAGGCGAGTGACGATGCCTCGAGATTTTTCTCGAATTCGATTTCATCAAAATTCAGGTGGCTTTGATCGAATCGATCAAAAAAATGCTTCTTGATTTCTTGAAGCTTCTGCGAAGCAAGTAGGGAATTGGAGCCAAAAACAAATAACATCACAGCTGGAATATCTTATCATAAAAAAGGGGCGCCATGTGCGCCTCTTTTATTCACTGTTTTTACACCGCCTCGAGCGTTCCCCAGCTATGACCTGCTTCGCAATCCACAATGAGTGGAACCTCGGACTTCCAAATTCCCTGCATAATCTCCCGAATTGGCTCCATGACCTTTTTCAAATCCTTCTCTGCAAGCTCGAAAACGAGTTCGTCGTGCACCTGCAGGAGTAATTTGAGCGGGATATCTTGTTTTTGCATCCATTTGTGAACCTCGATCATGGCCATTTTGACGAGATCTGCTTGGGTACCTTGCACTGGCATATTTACAGCCATACGTTCTGCGCCAGAAACGAGCATTTGAATTCCTGAATCAATATCGGGCAAATATCGCTTGCGCCCAAATAGCGTTTCAACATATCCATCTTTCTTTGCTTTTTCCTTCATGGAATCGATATATTTTTGGATTCCTGGATGAAGTTCGAAGTATTTGTCGATGAATTTCTTGGCAACATCCATTTCAAATCCCGTGCTTCGTGCCAAATGGCGAGGGCCCATGCCGTAGAGGATTCCGAAATTAATCGCCTTTGCAGCCTGACGCTCGGCTTTTGTAACATCTTCATCTTTTTTCCCAAGGATTTGTGCAGCAACCACACGATGAATATCAGCGCCCTTTTGGAACGCTTCAATAAACGCCTTGTCATGCGCCATCACTGCAACTAAACGAAGCTCGAACTGCGAATAATCCATGGAAAGCAGCACAGATCCGCGTGGAGCCACAAATGCTTTGCGAATTTCTTGGCCAAGCTCCGTGCGCGTTGGGATATTTTGCAAATTCGGGTCTGAAGATGATAATCGCCCGGTTGCCGCAACGGTTTGATTATAGGTTGTGTGGATGCGACCGTCGGATTTCAGAAGAAGTGGCAACGCATCAACGTACGTAGATTTGAGTTTCGAAAATTCACGGAACTGCGAAATCTTTTCAACAATTGGATTCTCGTCCCAGAGCTTCTCAAGTTCTGGCGCAGCCGTTGAATATCCGCTCTTAGTCTTTTTAAGGCCCTTGGTTGGCAATTTCATGACGTTAAACAAGATATGTGCCATTTGTGATGGGGAATTGATATTGAATTCCTCGCCAGCGAGTTTGAAAATCTCTTTCGTAAGACTCGCGAGCTCTGTTTCGAACTCCTTTGAAAGATCTGCGAGACGATATTCATCAACCTGAATGCCGTTTTGTTCCATCTCAAAAAGGATTGCAATAAGGGGCATTTCGATTTCTTCTGACAATTTCCACATTTCTTCTTTCTTAAGGTTCTTCTTAAGAATTTCCGAAAGTTCTAAAAGGATAGCAACCTCTGCTTCAGCAGATTCAACAGACTTTTCAGATTTCATCTGCTCTCGAAGTACGGTTTCCAGATCAAATACACGTGTGCCAGGTGACAAAAGATAAGCGGCGACCATTGTATCGAACAGTGGCGCCTCAATTTTCCCAATAAAATGCATTGCTGTCTTCAAATCATGTCCAACAACAAGTGTTGCGCTATTGAGGAAAGAAAGAATGCTCGCGATCTCTTTTTCTTTTGGATTCGAGATAGAAAAAACCTTTTTTCCGTCATAGACCGCGATTGATTCCAAATTTTCTCCAAAGAGCGTATTGCCACTGCCTCGCACAGCCAAAAAAACCTCGTTATTTGTAAATTCCGAGAGGTTCATGGCTTTTGCGCTCGTTGATTTTGCACTCTTGAACTCTTGCGGTTCGTCAGAATACTTCGCAAACAGCTTTCTGAAACCCAAATCTGCAAATTCGCGTCGAATCTCTTCCTTATTTTGATGATCGAACTTCGCATCAGACAATTTAAACGTCATTGGTACGTCTTTTACAAGCGTCACAAGGCCCTTCATTTCCTCTGCGACCGCCTCTTGTCCATGGAGATTTGTTGCAGCACGACCCGACAGCTCATTATTCTTGAGCGCCTTAAAAATCCCATCGACCGTGCCATATGTTTGGAGCATAATAACCGCGGTCTTTTTCCCAATTCCTTTTACGCCTGGCAAATTATCTGACGGATCACCCATGAGCGTCTTATAATCAACCATTTGCGCTGGCGTGACGCCAAATTTCTCTTTTACTGCAGCAGCATCGAACGTTTTTGTTTCTGAAATCCCTTTGATGAACGATAAAACCTCAATATCATCCGACACAAGTTGAAGCGTATCCGCATCACCAGTTAAAATCGTGACCGGCACCTCTTTGGAATATTTGGTTGCCAGTGTTGCAATCACGTCGTCAGCTTCAAATCCCTCAGCCGATAAGCAGGGGATTCCGTAAGCTCCAAGGATTTTCTGAATCATGGGAATTTGATCGTAGAGTGCTTGCTCTTTTTTCTCGCGCTGCGCCTTGTAGGGCACAAATTGCTCGTGGCGGAATGTTTTTCCAGGCAAATCCCATGCAACAGCAATATATTGTGGGTGATGGGTGTCGATGACTTTTTCAACAATGTTCATGAAGCCATAAACTGCGTTTACCACAACACCGTTTGGTGATGTGAGTGGAGGGATGGCGTGCCATGCACGATGTAAAAGTGCATTTCCGTCAAAAATAATGAATGATTCGTCTTTTTTCATACGACACCAGTGTATCAGTTCGGGAGAAATAAAAAAGACGCCCGCAAAGGCGTCTTTTTGTTTCAAATTATGGCTGGAAGATGGATTCGGTTTCACCATTTACGGAGATCTCAACTGACTGAACCGTGCTAAATTGCGTAAGCGTTTTCTCAAGTTGAGCATGCATTGCTGTAACTCGACATGATCCACCACTCCACTCATTCGTGTCTGGACTCTCAAATTCGACTGTTGCAACGCCGTTCTTCACTGAAACAGATTTGATTGTGGTGAAATTTGGAATCAGCGTTGTGGCCCATTCTGCAGTTGGCCCCTTAAGAAGTTCGGTAAGTGCAAGTTCTGCAACATTGGCTGTATAGGCCATGGTGCGTTTCTCAAAGTCAACAGCAGAGCAATCTCCGTATTCTGCGGCTGCTTGATCGACAAAGTAAACCTCAACCGATGATTTTTCCGTTGAATCGAGCTTCAAGTTGCGCGTTACCAGGTCCATTTGTGCGCCATCGCGTGGGGAATAGGTAAACACTTCAAGGGTGAAAGATTCATTTGTAAGCGCTGGAAGGAAGATCTTTTCTTCAAAATCTCCAAATTCGCCCGCATCAGGTGCATCAGTCATCGTATTTCCTTCAAGTGCTACTTCTCCGGCGCTATCCAAAATGCGCCAAGCGACTGTACTCTCAAATACACGACCGCGCCCTGTGATTGTCATTGGCGACGTTACGATTGCGCCTTCTGCTGGGCTTGTGAGGACAACGTTGGCGTCATCTTCTGCCTCTTCTGTTGGTTCCGTGGTCGCCGCAAAGCATCCTGCGCCAAGAAGAGCGATACCTAGCAAGGCAAATAAAAATTTATTCATATTTTTTATTGATTTTTAGCCAAAATATCACGATTTCACTGCTTCGTCAACGATTTCTTCCGTGCAATCCGTAATCATCTCACGTAAGAACTCCAAATCTCGTGCCTGCTGGCACGCATACGCGCCCGTCCCATTCCAAAACACCGTCCACGCTACCCCATTGTAATGTGCAAGAAATGCGCTCGAATACTCTTTTCCATCATCTGCGCCCTCATAGGAGACTGTCCCTCGAATATGCGTTTCATCTTGATAAAGGATTTCCGTTGATCCTTTCATCGCATCAAACCCAATAGAAAGAGCGAGTGCCGACAGAAGGGAAGAATCATAGGTGCCTTTTGGTTCCAGAGGGTCGTTGGTTGCTCCGCACTGAACTCCAAGCGTTGTTGAATTTGATTCATTCTCGCCTTCCTCGTCGCGCGTTGGAATAAATGCCAATATGCAGACCTCTCCATCGTGCCGGTATCCCATCACAGAGGCCGAGTCTGTAATGAACGCATTAAACAAATCCTCCTGGAAACCGTGACTTGCCAAATAGGCCTCTGCTGCGCGTCGCTGTTCGATTCCCACATTTGGGGCCTCAACCCCAAGACCTTCGATCATATATTCCATCTCGCGCCCAACATGCCACAAAAATTCTTGATTGCGAGGCGTCGCGCGCACGTTTGACGCAAGCACGATCTCTGAAATTGTCTTTTCAATGTTGTAAGATGGCTCATTCTTATGACGTTCTTGCAAAGACCACAAGAAAACAACAACGCCAATGCACAAGGCTAGAGCAATAATTGATGAGATTGTTTTTTTCATACGGTACTCCTACCAAGTAGGGTAGCAGTACGGCAAATTTTGGCAAGAATCCTCCTTCGCCCCGCAAGGCGGGGCTTCGGAGGATTATTCCGTTATTCCAACCAATCGATTGTGAGATCCGCAGCACCGAGTGTTAAATCGAGTGTGACGTGTGTATTTACACGGTCGTAATTGTCTGACTGGTACACGCCATCTGATACTTCATGGAAATTGTGTAAATTTTTGCTCGTAAGGCCAGCATCCAGGCGCATTTCCACACCAACATCCGTCGGGAAATAGATTTCGACGGAACTGGCGCCCGCTTCAACGCCGAGTTGCGCGCCATCTACAAAATTCCCGAATTGTAAATTCACTCCTGATGCGCCGGTTTTCAAATCCAAACTACGAATGAGCATGGTGCGGAAATCCAAATTCATGTTTGATGCTCCGCTTTCAATCACCAAATCCATTGGCAACGTATCGGAAACACGCAAATCCATGTCGTTTTGCATATTGCCCCATACAAAACCATTTTCACCGTCCATTCCAACCTCAACGTATTGCGTGCCATTGGCGCCAATGCGTGAATCAGAAGTGATGCGAGACATGCTTGAACGCAGTTCACCATCGATAAAGGCAAATGGATCGCCAATCAAATTCAAATTGCCCATCCCGTGATGCACCGTGAGCTGGCCGTTTTGAACCGATGTTCCTCGTTCAATCGAAAATGGAGACGTCAGAACGACATCATTTTCATTTGACGCAAAGAATCCAAATACTGCCACAATGCAAAGGCAAACAATCATCACAAGCGTTCCAAACAAAATCCACAAGCGACCTTTGCCAGAGAGCAGGGAAAGACCAGCAACGATAATGAGGATTGGCCAGAGTTCGAAAATATTTACGGAAAAATCTGGAATGATCCCGAGGTTCTTGCCCAAAAGTCCAAATCCAATGAATAAAATGATGATTCCGAGGAAAATCCCGCCCAAATTAACGTGACGTTTCTTTGGCGCAATAACTTCAATTTTCTTTTCAGGGGCTGGTGCAACCGGCGTTTCGCTAACACGATGACTCTCGGTTGAATAATCTGGATGCAAATTTTGTTCTGGAGTTTCCATATTATTTTTTTCTAAAAATTAGGAATAGACCGCCAAGAATGATAATTGATGGCCAAAACAAGACCTCAAGGAAGTGCCAAGAGAACCAATTGCCAAATAGAATGAAAAAACCAATGGCAATAATCCCTGCGCCGAGCGTGGTTCGGTTTTTCTCAAACCACGACATGGCCTCGACTTTTCGCTCCTCAAGTTGAGGTGTTGTAATCTCCTGTGGGGTAACAATTTCCGCGGCTGGCTGACCGACCTCGTGTTTTTCTGGCACAAGAAGCCAAAGCGCGAGATAAACCAAGATGCCGATTCCGTGAACGAGCGCCAGGATAATGAAAATAACGCGTACAAGCGTGGCGTCGATGCCGAAAAACTCGGCAAGCCCACCACAAACGCCAAAAAGAATACGATCTTTCTTTGAACGATAAAGTTTTTTGATTTCTTCTGTCATAAATAAAAAGAGTAACGCGTACTCTTTTTACCTCGAAAATTGCCAATTGTAAAGGAAAAACTACTTGGCTTCGATACGGATTTCAACCGGGCAATGATCTGACCCGCGCACATTCTGCCAAATAAATGCTTCTTTTACTTTTGGCAAAATTGCCTTGTCGACCCAGAAATAATCAATTCGCCAGCCCACATTGCGAAGTCTCGCACCGGATTTTACGTCCCACCAGGAATATTCGTCTTTTGCGTCAGGATGGAAATGACGGAACGCGTCGACAAATCCGTGTTCTTCCAATTTATCGAGCCATTTGCGCTCTATTGGCATGAAACCGGAGTTTTTCTCATTTTCTTTTGGTCGCGCAATGTCGATTTCGTGATGCGCCGTATTTACATCGCCACAAAAGATTACCGGTTTCTTTTTGCGATACTCTTCGATCAGATCCAAAAATCGATCGTAAAACTTCATTTTGTATTTCAATCGATCGTCGTCGCGCCCACCATTTGGGAAATAAACGTTGAACAAGTAGAAATCTTCATGTTCGGTAAGAATAATTCGACCTTCTTCATCAAGCAAAGGTTCGCCAAACGTTGAAATAATTGCTTTTGGTTCGTCTTTTATGAATGTCGCAACTCCACTATAACCTTTGCGCTCTGGAAAACTCCAAACGCCAATATAGCCTTCTGGATGTACTGCGTCTTCTGGAATTTGGGGAATTTGAGCTTTTGTTTCTTGAATGCACAAAACATCAGGCGAAACTTCCTTCATCCACGCCAAAAATCCTTTTTTGAGCACAGCCCGAACGCCGTTTACGTTCCAGGAGATGAGAAGGGAAGATTTTGATGGCATATAGGACATATTAACATAAAACAACAGCAATGGGTGGCCACATTGGGCCACCCCAACAGATTCACGGACGTTGCAGGCAACGTCCCTACGACGACACAATTAAAAAACCTCTGCGTTTGCAGAGATTTTTCAATGGGGCGACTAAAGGGAATCTGGCTTTGCCAGATGTTCTGCTCTCGCTCGGAAATCAGAAAAGGATTCTGTTTTCCTCGCTCGTTTGGTCATCGAACCCGAATTCAACCAGCTATAAGGGTTCAATTCCTAAACGACTATTAAAAAACCTCTGCGTTTGCAGAGATTTTTTAATGGGGCGACTAAAGGGAATCGAACCCTTATAGCTGGGACCACAACCCAGTGCACTAACCATTGTGCTATAGCCGCCATAATTTCCGTGGTGCACCCAGTAGGACTTGAACCTACAACCTTGAGGTTAGAACCCTCCTGCTCTATCCAGTTGAGCTATGGGTGCTCGTCAAACCGTTTGCGACAGGGATAATGCCACAAAAAATGAAATAAATCAAGCCTGCTTCTTATCGTGGAACGTTTTGTGGACTCTTCGGAGTTCTTTATCGGTAATATGCGTGTAAATCTGGGTGGTTGAAATGGACTCATGGCCAAGAAGCGCCTGCACGGAACGCAAGTCAGCTCCGTTGCGGAGCAAATCGGTTGCGAATGTATGACGAAGCACGTGAGGGGTAATTCGCTTGGTAATTCCAGCTTGACGCGCATAGCGATCAATTGTGCGCTGAATTGAGCGTGGCGTGAGCGGATCCACAATCCCGCGCTTTCGTTTTGCCGGGTCATGGCTCACAAAAAGATGCGGAGAAGTGTCTTTTCGCGCATTTGTATACGCACGAATGGTTGCGCGTGCCTCGGGCGAGAGAAAAACCACGCGGTGTTTGCTGCCCTTTCCTTTAATCGTAAACTCGTCGCGATTCAAGTTGATTCCGTCAATTCGAAGGTTTGCGAGTTCTGATACGCGAAGTCCAGCCGAAAACAACGTTTCAATGATTGCTTGGTCGCGGAGTCCAATGATTCCTCCTGTTTCTTTTGGCGCAACTCGGAGACGCTCTAGCTCCTCTGGCTCCAAAAACGCCACGGTGCGCGTTCCTTGCTTTGCAAGTTCGATCTTATTTGCGGAAATGACGCGTACGTCTTCTTTTGCTAAATACTTAAGGAACGCTCGCAGGGCAATCAAATGATAATTTTGGGTGCTTTTCTTCAAATTCTGTCCATCTCGCCCATCAATTGATCGATTAAGATAGAGGCGATAATCGTGAATCATGTCGGCCGTAATCTTTGAGGGAACTGGATTTTTTGCCCATTCCGCAAACCGATTCAAGTAAAACGCATAATTTCGTATTGTCTTTGGCGATCGCCCACGCTCAATTTCCAAATATTCTAGGAAGTTTTTGATGTAACTATCGAGTGTTTTTGCCATACCTCTATATTATACGACACAATGCCAGACTCTCAAACGATTTTCTTGACAGATTAGCCGATTTTCTATATAGTTTGCCTATTAATAAAGCTCGAGACCATGGATTTTCGCTTGAGCGGCGTAAATCTAAGATCCCAGAGATGAAATAAGATTTTTCTATGCTCAGCAAACAGCAAAAGCAAAACATCATCGATAAGTTCAAAGTCCACGCAACCGATACGGGCTCTCCTCAAGTGCAGATCGCAATTCTTACTGCAGAAGTCAAAGATTTGACCAAGCACTTGCGCATGCATAAAAAAGATTTCAGCTCACGCCGAGGTCTTGTAAAGAAAGTTGTGGAACGACGTCGCCTTCTCAAGTATCTTGAACGTGAAGATAAAAAAGGCCACGACGCATTGGTCGAAGCCCTTGAACTCCGAGTCTCAAATTAAAAAGGAAACCCGTTTTATACGGGTTTCCATTGTTTTTTAAAAATATGTTGTCTACTACTACCCGCCGCGTTGGCGTTTTCATTGATGTCCAAAACATGTACTATAGTGCTCGCAATCTTTTCAATCGCAAAGTCAATTTTGCAAACATTGTTCGAGAGTCCGCAGGCGATGCTCAGCTCATTCGAGCCATTGCCTACACCATTTCCACAAAAGGAGGCGACGAAGAACCTTTTTTTGAGGCACTCCGCAAAAACGGCATTGAAGTGAAGTCAAAAGAACTTCAAGAATTTACTTCGGGCGTCAAAAAAGGGGATTGGGATGTGGGAATCACAGTCGACATTATTCGTATGCTTGATATGCTCGACGTTGTGGTGATTGTTTCAGGCGACGGCGACTATATGCCGCTCGTTCAATTCATTCAAAGCCGTGGTCGCATTGCGCGCGTTGCGTCATTCCGCGAAACCACATCATCGAACCTTGTGAGTTTGTGCGATGAATACATGAACCTCTCTGAAAATAAGCGCAAATTCCTGATTATGGGACGTGATCAGCACGAGGATAAGGCGCCAATTCAAAAAAAATCTGCTCCAGCTCCTGTGGCTCACACAAATCCAGAGGAAGTAGATGAATCTCGCACCCGCCGATTGACCTTTTAATTCTTACTAATTAATCGTTCTGTTCAGCACGCAGAGATTTTTAAGGCGAACCCTTAAAGTCTTCCGCGCTGAACGGAATGCTATCTATCTTATGGATAAAAAAACATTCTCCACAGAATTTTGTGGAAAAACGCTCACCATTGAAACCGGTCGCTTTGCGCAAGCCGCAAATGCTGCCGTAACTGTGCAGATGGGCGACACCGTCGTGCTCGTAACCGCAGTCATGTCAGCGGAGAAAGCCCAGAACTTGGGATATTTCCCACTCATGGTTGATTTCGAGGAAAAACTCTACGCAGCAGGACGTATTAAAGGCTCCCGCTTCATTAAGCGTGAAGGCCGACCAACCGACGAAGCAGTGCTTGTTGGCCGATTCGTTGACCGCGCAATCCGTCCACTCTTTGATGAACGTATTACAAACGAAGTG
The DNA here is from genome assembly GCA_041666205.1 of Patescibacteria group bacterium. Taxonomy (GTDB): domain Bacteria; phylum Patescibacteriota; class Patescibacteriia; order UBA9934; family UBA9934; genus JBAYHI01. Next base: position 56,586 of record JBAYHI010000001.1, on the reverse strand, counting down.
CAAATCATCGTCTCAGCGCTTTCCTTTGACGGAGAAAACGATCCAGATATCTTGGGGCTTATCGGAGCGTCGTGTGCGCTCCACATGAGCAATATTCCATGGAACGGACCAATCGGAGCGATTCGCGTTGCACGCTTGAACGGGGAATATATCTTAAATCCTAGCTACGATCAGCGTCTGACCACAGAATTTGATTTGGACATTTCTGGAACTGATGAAAAAGTCGTAATGATTGAAGCTCGAGGAAAAGATGCAAAAGAGGAAGAAATCCTTGCAGCATTCGAGCTCGGTCGCAAAGAAATGAAACCAGTCTTGAAACTCATCGAAGAAGTACGCGCAGCCGTTGGAAAAGAAAAACTCGACGTACTTGCTCCAAAAAATGCCGATGAAGAAAAGCTTTTTGCACGCAAAGCCGAAGTAAAAGCCATAACCGAGCAATTCATCTCGGAACAAATGGATGAACTGTTCTTCGCGTCACCAAAAGCTTCGAAAGCAGAACGAAACCTTGCAAAAATCGAACTCAAGCACCGCCTTGCTGACATGCTTGTAGCCAAAGAATGCACAAAAGATGAAATTGCCTACGCTTCAGGCCTCATTTACGAAGGCGTACAACGCGAAGTCTCAAAACGCATTTTGGACAAAGGACAGCGCGTGGACGGTCGCAAGATCGATGAAGTACGACCACTATTCAGTGAAGTGGGGGTTTTGCCTCGCGTACACGGTTCAGGCCACTTCATGCGCGGGGAAACGCAAGTGCTTTCCGTCTGCACCCTTGGCGCGCCTGGCGACAAGCAAACGCTCGATGGCATGGAAACCGTTGGCGAAAAGCAATACATGCATCACTACAATTTCCCTCCATTTTCCGTTGGCGAGGCAAAACCCCTCCGCGGAACAGGACGTCGCGAGGTTGGACACGGTGCCTTGGCTGAAAAAGCCGTTGAATGCATGCTTCCAAAGAAAGAAGACTTCCCATACGCCATCCGTGTTGTATCTGAAGTCCTCAATTCAAATGGTTCAAGCTCAATGGCCTCCACATGTGCCTCAACACTCGCGCTAATGGACGCCGGTGTTCCTCTTGAAAAGCCCGTTGCTGGTATTGCAATCGGACTTGCATCGGACGCAACTCGCTCACAAGTAATCACCGACCTCCAAGACCTTGAAGACGGTCCAGGAGGCATGGATTTCAAGATTACAGGAAGCCGCGACGGAATCACTGCAATTCAAATGGACACAAAGACTGCTGGAATCACCCACGACATCATCGTGGAGGCACTTCAAAAAGGAAAAGAGGCTCGTTTGCAAATCCTCAAAGTGATGCAAGACATCATTGCAGCACCTCGCGCAGAGCTTTCGCCTTTTGCTCCACGCATTTTCACTTTGAATATCAATCCTGAAAAGATTCGCGAAGTCATCGGCCCAGGAGGCAAGATGATTAACGAGATTATTGCCAAAACTGGTGTACAGGCAATCGACATTGAACAAACAGGCCTCGTGATGATCACAGCCAAGGATCAAAAATCTGGAGAAGAGGCGTATAATTGGGTACACAACCTCACTCGTGAGGTGGAAGCTGGAGAAGAATTTGAAGGTGAAGTTGCCCGAATCATGGATTTTGGCGCATTCGTAACGATTCTTCCAGGCAAAGATGGCCTCGTGCACGTTTCAGAACTTGCTCCATGGCGCGTTGAAAAAGTTGGTGATATCGTGAAGCTTGGCGACAAGGTTCACGTAAAGGTCATTGAAATCGACAGCATGGGTCGTGTAAACCTCTCGATGAAACAGGCAACGGGAAATACCTATACCGAGGAAATGAAAGCAAAAGCGCAAACCGGCGCCCCAACAGGTCGCCCACCAATGCGTCGCCCTGCCCATAAAAAAGAGTAACATGGACGGTCAGCTAAATATTCCAATTAATACATCTCCATCAACCCGCCGATCATCTTGGCGGGTTGTTTGGATATTGCCTTTGATTTCGATTGCGCTTTTCTCCGCATTCATCGCCTTTTGGGGCTACACACTAGCTGGCAGCACTGCGCGAATCTCTGATACTTCGAGCGACTATTCAATTCGGATCTTTAAAACCCCTAGATTGCAAAGGGTGCTCCTCGCGGAAGGAGGCAATCAGCCCGTATTTCAGGATGCTCCATGGACATGGAGTGAAACATTGCAACTCGCAAAAGATGAAATCAGCGTCAATTTTGCCACGAATAACGCGACCTCGCTCATAATTGATCGTGATGTCTGTTCGCATTTTCAAGAATCAACGCTCCATGGCTACACCTGCGTTGTCATAAATCAAAAATCCGTTCTAACAAAGAACTCTGCGTCAATTCAGAAGGACAAACTCCATATTTCTCTTCCAATGCCGTGGAATACAGGTATATGGCGCTCCAACAGCGATAAAAAATTGCGCGGGATGATTCGAGTGACTCAAAATAAGATTCTGGTGACCGGAATCAGGGCCGGGATAAAGGCTACAGCGGATTTTGAAACACAACCAATTGCCTATCTGCCGTTTTTTGATGAATCCGTATCTAGCAACAGCGTGCTTAGCGTAGACGGGACGACGACTATTCAATCTATTGGAGCCCTGTCGATTCTTTTCAATACCGATCTATCTCAAGAACAGCTAGCTGAGCTTTCAAAGGAGTTCTTTGGAAAGAATGTTTTGTCTACCACAGCGTTGACTCTAGAAGATGGTTCTATTATTCAAACAATTACAACTTCACTCGATTCAGGTGCGATTGAATTCACAAATGACCCGGAGACAAACGATACGACAATCACAAATCCAAATGATATTCTCGGAATCATTCATGAAGACGCACTCGGCGTCACGATCTCAAATAGTGCAGAAATGCCAGCATATAAGAAAAAAATCATAGAAAAACTCCTTGGAACCAATCGTTCTTTTATCCTCCAGCCCGAGGAATTTGTCGATTCTTTCATTGCAAAAGGCGATCGCATTGAATTACTTCGTGCATCAAACGGGCTTTGGAATGCATTCAATAAAATCATAATCAAAAAGAATTGTATTGTGCTCTACTGGTAAAACCTGTGGATAAACTATGACTTATCCCATAGTTATCCACAGTTTTTATTTCAGAAAAACATAACTTTTGTGCACAGCCCTGATATTTTTTGCAACTTAAGCCATAATTCATTTGTTGACATTAGTTGTTCATCAAACTAAAATATAAGTACAAAGTCGTTCTTTCAAAAACCCGTACGTCCGGCCATCGGTCGGACAAGACACGGGGGAAGTTCCCCGAAGCCCACTCTTCGGGGTACATCTCACTTCTATACTGCATCTTGTTCTTAGGGGAATAAAATAAGAACACCGGCAACTGCGACAAAATGCTTGCCGTCGCAAAAGCCAAGATCCGGTAGAGAAGGTTGTCATTATTAGGTTCTGGGTTGCAGACCTTGTTGGGTACTGAGTTCTAAAGACGATCAATCGCCTTCAGAACCCAGTGCCCAGTGACGGTTTCCCTGGGCCACCGTGCGCACCGCGCCAAGATGAATTAATTCATCAAGCTTGGCCGCCGTGCTCTATTACCTCAGTCCTTTTCTGTCCTTTTTTCCTTTCTATCCTCGCGCACCCTGCGCGCCCGTCCTGTCCACCTCGCTCTGCGCCTTAAGCGTAGGGCCTTTTCTTTTCCAGAAAGAACTTGCTTATATTTGAAAATTCCGCTATCATATGCGCATTGAATATTTGTATGAATGAACAATTTATTGAAGAAATGAAAGGCGTATTGATTGCGGAACAAGAAAAACTTGAACGCGAACTTGGCGCTTTTACGCATCGCACGCCAAATATGCCGGGTGACTATTCGTCTGATTTTCCAGATTATGGCGATAGCGACGATGAAAATGCCTCGGAAGTTGCGACCTACACCGACAATTTGTCACTCGAGCACGCACTTGAACGCGAACTCCGCGATGTTAAAACAGCCCTTAAGCGCATTTCCGACAAGCATTACGGCATGTGCAAATATTGCAAAGCCGAAATCACGGAAGATCGTTTGCGCGCACGTCCAACATCTACCTCGTGCGTTGCTTGCAAGAAAACGCTCACTCAGGAAATGTAACATGCGCCGATTCGCTCCAGTTTATATCGCAGCTGCACTTGCTCTTATTGACGGAGCTGCAAAATACCTAGCAAATCAATGGCTTCCAGAAATTTCTGGAAGTCATTTTTCGCTGTTTGAGATCTCACTTTATAAAAATTTCGGCATTATTTTTAGTCTGCCTATCGCGTCAACCGTGAGCATTCTCATGAGTTTCGTAATCATCGTGGGACTCATTGTCTATCTTACAATCAAAAAACCTGCGCACGAGATCACAAATGCCATTATTTGTATTGAACTCGGCGCAATTGGGAATCTTGTTGATCGAATTCTTAATGGCTACGTTACAGATTACCTCGTGTTTTTCCATCGATCTGCCATCAATCTTTCAGATATCCTCATTGTTACTGGAATTTTTTGCTTCCTGTGGTACGCTAGAAAAAACGGACAGAAAAATTAATTTTTGAAAACCTCCCCAAGCATTTTTGCTATGGGATTTTCTTTTATTCGATCATTCACACATCTTGGCGTGGACGCAATTCCAGTCGATGTTGAATGTGATATTTCACCAGGGCTCCCGAGTTTCTCAATTGTAGGGCTTCCCGATACCGCGGTTTCCGAGTCACGCGAACGTGTACGCGCTGCCATTCGAAATAGCGGATTTCATTTTCCACGCACAAGAATTACGGTGAATTTAGCGCCAGCAGACATTAAGAAACAAGGTCCAGCCTATGATTTGCCCATTGCGCTTGCGATTCTTGCAAAAACGGGTGAAATCTCCGAAGACGCCTGCAGAAATTACATCTTCTGCGCAGAACTAGCGCTCGACGGCTCCCTTCGCCCTATTAATGGATCTTTGCTCGGGGCACTTCTTGTAAAACAAAGCGGGGCTCGGGGGATTATTCTTGCGCCAGCAAATGCAAACGAAGCGTCGCTTGTCGACAATATTCTGGTCCACCCAATTGAAACGCTCAGTCAACTCGTTTTAGCTCTGAATGGGATGGATGCGATGCCCATTCACGTACGCGAAAAATTTGTGGGCCCGGAACTCATTCAAAACGACCTAAGTTGGGTAAAAGGTCAGGAATATACCAAACGTGCGCTCGAAATCGCGGCAGCGGGCGGCCATAATCTCCTCATGGTTGGGCCTCCTGGATCGGGCAAAACGATGCTTGCGCGTTCGCTCCCATCGATTCTTCCGCCACTCACGCAAGACGAAATGCTCGATGTGATGAAAATTCATTCCCTGTGCGGGTTTCCCCAAAACGAGCTCATTTTGAATGCGCAGCGTCCGTTTCGTAGCCCGCACCATAGCGCATCGTCTGTCTCGCTCATTGGTGGAGGCACGTGGCCACGACCTGGCGAAGCATCTCTCGCGCACCATGGCGTACTTTTCTTAGACGAGTTCCCGGAATTTCCTCGTATTTCCATTGAAAATCTTCGGCAACCGCTCGAAGATGGCATTGTAACGATCTCGCGCGCATCGGGCACGATTCAATTCCCAGCGCGGTTTACCCTTATTGCCGCAATGAATCCGTGCCCGTGCGGATTTTCACAGGAAAGCAATATCCGGCCCTGCGTCTGTTCTCCAAAACAATTAAGCGGTTATGAACGCAAAATCTCTGGGCCGATTTTGGATCGATTTGATTTATCGGTTCATGTGGGACGCGTCACATTTGATAAATTGAGTGCAACGGACGGCGGAGAAACATCAGAATCCATTCGAAATCGCGTTCTGGAAGCGCGTAAACTGCAACAAGAGCGCTATGCAGCCATTGGTCTCCAAAGCAATGCAGAACTGCGCTCTCAACATCTCAAACAATTCTGCGCTCTTGAGGCCGACGTGCAAAAACTCCTTGGCGACGCAATTGAGCGCCTGCAACTATCAGGCCGAGCATATGTGCGAATCCTCAAAGTCGCACGAACAATCGCTGATCTTGCGCATGCCACAAAAATAGAATTGCCCCACTTGAGTGAGGCAATTCAATATCATCCAAAGCCAATTGTGAACCGCGCGTCCTAATTAGCGAATATAGCTGAGCGGATTTGTTGTGGCACCATTTACGCGAACCTCGAAGTGAAGGTGAGTACCGGTTGATCGCCCAGTTGTTCCGCAAACGCCCAAAGGCTGGCCCTGTGAAATAGATTGCCCAGCGCTCACAAAAAGCGATTTATGGTGCCCGTAGCGCGTTACAATTCCATTGTCGTGCGTGATTTCGACCAAGTATCCATACCCGGAATACCACCCGGATTTTGTCACAATCCCATCGGCAGCCGCATAGTTTTGGTTTGTATACCCGCAATCAACATCGAGTCCATTGTGAACCCAGCTGTAATACTGCGTAATAATATGAAGATCTGACGGCCAAATCATGCCAGCAGCGGTTGCAACCGCGTTTGACGATCCGGATGGGCTGATAATTTGGCTGATGGTTGGAGTCGTTTTAACTGGAGCAACGTAGATGATTTCTCCACCAGGAATAATGAGTGTTTCGCCAACTGTAAGATCATTGGCACTTGCAAGTTTATTGTAGGCAAGAATTTGTGCGGCATCGGCTTTGTATTTTGAGGCAATTCTTGTAAGTGTATCGCCACTTTTTACCGTATGGGAAACACCCGTCACTGGCAATATCTTCAAGGTTGAACCAGGGCGAATCACAGAACGAACCGTGAGGCTATTGGCCCAGAGCAGTGTATTCAAGGTGATTCCAAACTTTTCCGCAATAATCGAAAGCGTATCGCCCGATTGTACCGTATAGGTTTCAACGCTATCGCGAGGCGCTACAGAATCAGACGCTTCCGAGATTGGCACCGAAACAAGCGAGCCACCACCAACAAGGAGTGCGCTCAAATCAGCAGATCCAGTTGTATCAACGCCTCGAGCATAGGCCGAAAGGGCATTCTGATCCTGGTAGTGCACATTCACAAGCTGACCGATATCTTCTTCGGTTGCGTATTCTTCAATTAATTCCGTGCCCTCGTCGCTTACAATTTGATACAAAAGACTCGTTTGCCCGAATGTTTCGGCGCGTACAGAGTCTGTTGTAACGTTTAGCACAACCATGAGAATGACAAGGGAAGCGAGCACCGCATGAATTGCCTGGCGATTTGTGACAAAAAACATCATGCGATTTTTTGCCGGACGATCAACACGTCGGACATTGCGACGAATAAAAAACGCAATGCGATAGCAGGGAACCACAATCTGATACAAAAAGACCCGCCCGAGAAATCGGAACGGCTGAAAAGTTTTCCGAAGCGTCCAAAGGACGATTGGTTTTACGCGAACAAGCAGTCGAATGATCCGTAGCAGGAATGAATTAAGAAACTGTCGTAAATCATTTGCCATAGGTACGAGGCACTCTACCATTTTTGGACCCCTGAGGTCAATGGACTTTTACACAAATTTTGCGAATATTTGCAAAATTCTTAAACGAAATTTTCCGAATTTCCGAGGATCCTCCTATGCCCGTATTTATTGACAAATCATAGGCTTCCTCCGTATGATACCCACAAATTCTAACAACCTATGAGTATTTCCATCATTGCACTCATCGTTGCAGCCGCAGCGATTGTCTATACAGGTCTTCTAATTCGTTGGATTCTTCGCCAGCCCGCTGGGGAAGGAAAAATGAAAGGTATTGCTCTGGCCATTCAAGAAGGAGCAAACGCCTACCTCTCGCGTCAGTACCGTGCCATTGGCATGGTTGGCGCTGTTATCTTCCTTCTTCTTGGCTTTTTCCTAAACTGGACCATGGCCTGTGGGTTCCTGGTGGGAGCAATCCTCTCAGGGCTTACCGGATTCATTGGCATGATGATTTCGGTTCGCGCAAATGTGCGCACAGCCGAAGCTGCCAAAAAAGGATTGTCTCCTGCGCTTAATTTGGCCGTGCGTGGCGGATCCGTTACAGGATTATTCGTCGTGACGCTTGGGCTCATTGGTGTGGTTGGCTTTTATCTCATCACAAAAGACGTTGGCGCACTTGTTGGCCTTGGTTTTGGAGGATCACTCATTTCCGTATTTGCACGACTCGGCGGTGGAATCTTCACAAAAGCCGCAGACGTTGGTGCTGACCTCGTCGGAAAAGTAGAAGCAGGAATTCCAGAAGACGATCCACGCAACCCAGCCGTCATTGCCGACAACGTTGGCGATAACGTAGGGGATTGCGCTGGAATGGCAGCGGACCTCTTTGAGACATATGCAGTTTCCATGATTGCCTCCATGATTATTGGTGCGCAGGTCTTTGGAAACATTGAAGCCATTATTACGTTCCCATTTGCAATCGGCGCGGTTGGAATTATTGCCTCGATTGTTGGAAGCTTGGTTGTGAAAGTTGGAAAAACTGGCGCGATTATGCGCGCGCTCTATAAAGGAGTCATTGTTGCTGGCGTGATTTCCGCTATCGCATTTTATCCAATGACACAATGGATTTTGGGAGATATTGCAGGCGTAAACGCTATGAATATTTACTGGTCCTTGATTGTTGGGCTTGCCGTTACTGCACTGATGGTTGTGATTACCGAATACTACACCTCAACCGAATACAAGCCAGTTCAGCGCGTTGCTGAAGCCTCACAAACCGGCCATGGCACAAACGTCATCTCAGGACTCGCGCTTTCCATGCGCGCAACCGTGCTTCCGGTCCTTGTGATTGTTGCTGGTCTTATTGCTTCCTACATGCTTGCCGATATTTATGGCGCAGCAATGGCCGTAATGGCAATGCTCTCGCTCACAGGCATGATTGTGACGCTCGACGCATACGGTCCAATTACCGATAACGCTGGTGGAATTGCAGAAATGGCTGAACTTTCAAAAGAAGTACGCGAAGTGACCGATCCACTCGACGCAGTTGGAAATACAACCAAAGCCGTCACAAAAGGATATGCAATTGCCTCCGCTGGGCTCGCCGCTACAGTCTTGTTTGCAAGTTATACCGAAGAACTTGCGCTTCACGGAGCAAAAGTCGCATTCGACCTTGCTGACCCATACATTATTGCCGGGCTCTTCATTGGTGGACTGCTTCCTTACCTTTTTGCCTCATACGCAATGGAAGCCGTTGGCAAAGCAGCTGGAAAAGTCGTTGAAGAAGTTCGACGTCAGTTCCGCGAAATCAAAGGCATCATGGAAGGAAAAGAAAAGCCAGACTACAGCAAAGCAGTGGACATTGTGACAAAAGCCGCAATCCAAGAGATGTTTGTGCCAGCGCTCTTGCCAGTGGTTGTGCCAATTGCCGTTGGATTCTTACTTGGGCCTGCCGCACTTGGTGGACTCTTGATTGGAACGATTGTTACCGGTCTTTTCCTTGCAATCTCCATGACCACAGGCGGTGGAGCATGGGATAACGCCAAGAAATACATTGAAAAAGGAAATTACGGTGGTAAGCATTCGCCTGCTCACCAAGCAGCAGTAACAGGCGACACCGTTGGCGATCCTTACAAAGATACAGCTGGTCCAGCCATTAACCCAATGATCAAAATCGTGAATATCGTCGCTTTGATCATCGTCCCGCTCATCGTTGCAGTGCTTTAATCGCGAAATAAAAACCACCGGCACATTGCTGGTGGTTTTTTGATTGCGCGATTGACGCGGCAATGATTTCTTGGTATCTTTTTTCGTCATCTCAATGACCGTCGAATCATCGACGCCCACACTGCATTGGAGGACTTACCATGAACACCCTTCTCGCCGGATTCGCCCTTGTCATCGGCATCCTCTGCCTCATCATCATCTACTCCTTCAGTAAAAGGGTGGAGCAGGTCGAAGACGAGCTCAAGTTCGCCAACCAGATTATTGACGTCTTGGCCCAGGCGCTCATCAACCAGATCAACGGAATAGATGTCTGCGGTGCTCAACCCAGACGCATTGATGGGGAAGATCGCTTCACTATCCACCCCGCTGGACGTGATGTGATGCATGAAGGTGGTTACCTTGACATCGTGGCCGAAGCCCACGACTCAGACGGTCATTGCACCAAGGCAAAATTCTTGGGACCGGCCAACTAGGCACTCCTCATCACTCTCCGCGCCGGCCCATCTCGCTGGGCCGGCGTTTGCGCATTTAGATGAATGAAACGTTGACGTGGCGGTGTTTTCTTGGTATCTTTTTTCGTCATCTCTATGACCGTCGATTCGTCGACGCACGTCTCACCGCAGGACAAACCTGCATGCTTGGAGGATTTTGCCATGCAAACCCTTTCCCTCATCTTCTCCCTCTTCTACGTCGCCCTCAGCATCTTCGTGGTGTGGTGGTTGCGCCGGAGGATCGACGCGCTCACGCGCGAACGCGATGAGACCAAAAAGATGGCGGAGGATCTGGCTCGAGCTCTCGTGAACAAGATGAAAGGGCATCCGGTGCACGAGCGAGTGTCGGTTCCGGGAGAATCGGCATCGACAGAAACCCACAGGGTGTTCGCGGGAGAAACCTTTAGCAAGGACTTCGTGTACATCGTGGCGGTTTGCAAGGATGAAGTCTGCACCAGTGCTTCCGCATCCAGGCAGCTGACCATCTAGTCTCTTCTGTTCCTCCTCCGCGCCGACCCAACTCTGGGCCGGCGTTTGCGCATTTAGACGATAAATCATTGACAGGGCTCGTATTTTCGCCTAGACTTGCAACAAATCTATGCCATACACATTAGAAATCAAAGACAATAAAGCCACGTTTACGCTCACGATTCCTGCCGAAACCGTTGAAGCTGGAATGCAACACGCTTCTGAACATATGAGCGAAGAAAGCTCGATTCCTGGATTTCGACCGGGAAAAGCAAGCTATGAAGTTGTAAAACAGCGCGTTGGGGAAATGAAACTCCTCGAAGCTGCTGCCGAAGAGCTCATTCGCGCTGCATTTGTGGACGCCATGCTCAAAGAAGACCTTGAAACCGTTGGTCAGCCATATTTTAACGCAGTCAAAATGGCCCCAGGCAACGATATGGTCATCACGGCCGAAGTCGCGCTCTTCCCAAAGGTTTTGGAACTTGCTGATTACGAAAAGCTTTCTGTTGAAAAGAAAGACACAAAACCAAGCAAAGAAACCATTGAATCTGCCAAAAAAGAGCTTGCAACCATGCAAACCAAGGAAACCCGTAAAGTTGCAGGTGAAGTTCTTGTGAAGGGCGATAAAGCGGTTGTGAATCTCACCATGAAAAAAGAGGGTGTTGTACTCGAAGGTGGGGAAGGTCGCAATCACGGCATTTATACAGCAGAACCTCACTACATCGACGGCATTGTTGAGAAAATCCTTGGCGCAAAAGAAGGCGAAGAGCGCACATTCACGCTTCCGTTTCCAAAAGATCACTACCAAAAGCATCTGGCAGGTCAAAATATTGACTTCACCGTGGTTGTAAATGAAATCTACGGACTCGACACCCCAACGATCGATGAAGAATTTGCCAAGAAAGTCGGTCTTGAGAGTCTTGCAAAGCTTGAAGAAAAGCTTTCCGAGAATATGCAGGCCGAAAATGAAGAAGAAGAACGCTTGCGCCAGGATCGCGAGGTTTTAGATCTTCTTGCAGAAAAATCCAAGTTCGAGGCAATTCCGGATCTCTTGATCAATCAAGAAATCGACAAAATGACGCACGAACTTGAACATTCACTCAAAGATCGCGGGCTCGAAATCGATTCCTACCTCAAATCCATCAATAAAACACCGGCCGACTTGAAACTCGATTTTGCAAAAGCCGCGCTTCGACGCGTTCAAGTAGGACTCGTTCTCAAAGAAATCTCCAAAAAGGAGAAGATTGAAGTGACAGACGCTGAACTTGATCCAGAACTTGATAAAATCGCCGAGCAATACGACGACGAAGAAATCAAAAAACGCATTTACGGGCCAGATTACCGCGAATATGTGCGAGCTCAACATGTAAATCGAAAAACAATCGAGCTCCTCAAATCAAAAATGGTAAAATAAAAAGCGCCCCAAACGGGGCCTTTTTTCTATGATCATCGAAGCCCGCATTCATCTCAACGCTAAGAAAGACGAAATCACGTCGTTTCAAGAACCAAATATCTTAAACGTGAGTCTTCGTGCTGCGCCAATCGAAAATAAGGCCAATATCGCAGTTATCGAGCTTCTTTCAAAACGATTCCACATTGCCAAGACGCTCATTTCCATCAAAAAAGGCGCGCATTCGCGTACCAAACTCATTGAGATTCCTGATTTGACCGTGTTGCGCTAACGAACCGCGTCCACCCCGCCTTTGGACCATGGGTGACAACGAAGCACACGCCACAACCCAAGTGCCACCCCCCGGACAACGCCTTTTTTCACAATCGCTTGCCGGCAATACTCCGAGCAACTCGGGTAAAACCGGCAATATCCGTACGGATGGTAAACCTTGAGTGGTCCATGATCGGGCGAAAGCGTGTATTGATACAAAACAATCGGCGCAGTGGCAACGTGACGGATAATCCATTTTACGCGCTCTTTCCAGTCCATACCTTGGCTTTTTTCAGCACATCAATGAGTTGTGCTTCTTTTTCTGCGTACGGCACATCAAGTGAGGCCTTTGAAATCAGGAGCACAAAATCATACCCTGGCTCGATGGACTGAAGATTGAGGCGAATGATTTCACTGTATTGACGGCGCACGGTATTGCGCTTTACCGCGCTTTTATGCACTTTGAGGCCCGCAACGATTGCAAAACGAGAATCAGGAAGACCATTTTTGGAAAGTTTCACGCCACAAATCGGGTCAAAGACACTTTTGCCCTTTAACACCTTTTGAATATCGGTTCGTTTTTGGAGTCGATGTTCTTTAGAAAGCATATATGCTTATCTTACCTTAATTGTGTCATTGCGAGGAGGATAATAATCCGACGAAGTCCAGCTTAGCTGGACGAAGCAATCTACAAGAATTTTACATGAGATCCTTCGCTGACGCTCAGGATGACGGCAGGAACAAAAAAGAAGGGGAGGCCCTTCTTTTATCGTGGACGTGCTTTTACGGTTAATCGCTTGCGTCCTTTTGCGCGTCGGCGTTTCAAGACATTTCGGCCGTCCTTTGTGGACATGCGCGCTCGAAAGCCACTGACTTTTGCTCGCTGACGCTTCTTTGGCTGATACGTTCGTCTTGGCATACGGCCTTGCTAACAAATAAGTGCGTGAAAAATACCATGCGCATTGCGTTTTGTCAAACAATAGGGGTGCTATCCACATTCACATAGGGTTATCCACAGTTCACGCACAGAAATCCCACTTTTTCACTGCTTGAGACCTGTGGATAGGTAGGATACAATGACTCGCGTCGATTAAACCCATGCCCGCATACCCTCCTATGAATACCCATGAACTGTGGCAGTCCGCACTCGGACAGTTAGAGCTGAAACTCAGCAAAGCCCACTTTACCACGTGGTTTCGCAATACGTTTATTGCTGATTATGCGGATGGCCACATTGTCATAGGCGTCCCCAATACGTTCACAAAAGCATGGCTTGAAAAAAAATATCACCGTGACATCTTGGATTGCATTCAAGGAATCACGGAGCAAAACATCAAACAACTCATTTATCGCGTGGAAACGCATGCCAATGAACCGCAAGCGATTATTTTCCAACAACCAGGCGTTCCAGCGCAATGTGCTCCGGAAGAATCAAGCGAAGATTTCGGATTTACTCCATCTTTCTCTGAACCAAGCCCATCGCACGGCACAATTATAATCAATCCAGCATATACGTTTGGCACGTTTGTTGTTGGAAAACACAATGAACTTGCCCATGCCGCGGCTCAAGCGGTTTCTGCGCAACCCGGTGGCACTTATAACCCGCTTTTCGTGTATGGAGGCGTAGGACTTGGGAAAACACACCTTTTACACGCGGTTGGAAACGCGATGCTTGAACGAAATCCAAATGCGCGCATCCTTTACGTCACTTGCGAACGCTTCACAAACGATTTTATCCACGCGATTCGTAGTGGAAAAGGCAAAGAATTCAAGGATCAATATCGCAATGTGGATCTTTTGCTTATCGATGATATTCAATTCATCACCGGGAAAGAAGGAACACAGGAGGAGTTTTTCCACACATTCAATTCGCTCCATCAAGAAAACAAGCAGATTGTTATTTCGTCCGATCGCCCACCAAAAGCCATTGCTGCACTCGAAAAACGCCTTCTTTCGCGTCTTGAGTGGGGCATGCTCGTGGATATTGGGGCTCCTGACCTTGAAACGCGCGTTGCGATTTTACAAATCAAGTGTCAAAAACGCGCAATTGATCTTCCGCGCGAGATTTTGCACTTTGTTGCGAGCAATATTTCCTCAAATGTGCGCGAACTCGAGGGTGCTCTTAATAAAATCGTTGCCTACCATCAGTTTAAAAACATGGAGCCAACGCTTGAATCCGTAAAACCACTTATTGCGAGCTTTGAACTCAACTCCATTCGAAAAACCATTTCTCCAAAACAAATTATCCAAACTGTATCGGAGTATTTCGATATTGCGGTGGACGATGTGCTTGGAAAAAGCCGTGAAAAGCGTCTTGCATTCCCGCGCCAGATCATCATGTTCTTATTGCGTGAAGAGATGAAGAGTTCTTACCCAACCATTGGCTCTGAACTTGGCGGACGCGATCACACCACGGCAATGCACGCGTATTCAAAGATTTTAAATCTCGTAAAAGACGACGAGCAGCTCAAACGCGACCTTGATCTCATCAAGCAAAAGCTCTACTCAGGCTAAAAAAGTGTACATGTTGTGAATAAGCCCCTGTTTTTTGGGGGACAAGTCGGCGGATAAGTCTGCAATGTAGCAGTGACTAAACAAATGCCGTCTGTGAGCTCCAAATATCCACACAGCTGCAGCACATGTATTCACATGAGTAGCACACAAGAGGCGTCGCGAAATCGCCATATGAATATTCACTCGATCGGCTTATCCCCTCTGTCCACACCCCTTATTACTATTACTGTTATAACTATATAATTAATTTTCTTCTTCTGTGAAATTCTCTTGCACACGAGAAAATTTACATCAAGGACTTTCCATTACAAGTAGAGTTGGAACCAAGAATGTAAATCTTCCCATTCTCAATAATGTACTGGTACGAGCAGACGCAGGAGGGGTTAAGCTTATTTCAACAAACCTAGAAATTGCACTCACATGCGCAATTCGAGGGAAGGTTGATCAAGGAGGTGAATATACGGTTCCAGCAAAGCTGTTTTTTGACTACGTAAATTTACTCCCAAACGAGCGAGTGGACATTGATTTGCTCGATAATGCCATCTTTGTGGGATGTGGGAATGCAAAAACAAAGATTCACGGCATTCCAGCAACCGAGTTTCCTCTCATTCCACCGGTGAGCGGGGGAACAACGTATTCGATTGGTGTTGCAAATCTTCAGTTGGCGCTTTCACAAGTTTTGTTTGCAGCAGCAACAAACGAGAGTCGACCAGAACTTTCGGGAATTTTACTCAATTTTGACGAAGCAGGACTTTTGACGCTCGCTGCCACGGATAGCTATCGCCTTTCAGAAGTCATTCTGAAGACTGCAGTATCCTCCTCGAGCCGCGTGATTGTCCCACAACGCACGCTTGCAGAGCTTAGTCGTGTGCTAAGCGTCTTCAAAGACGATGTTGAGGCACCAAGTGCGGTTGAGATCCGACTTTCCGACAATCAAATCGTATTCCAGTATGGTTCGGTAGAACTCACGTCACGTGTCATTGAAGGATCGTATCCGGATTATAAGCAAATCATTCCAAAGCAAGTAAAAACCGAAGTGTTGTTTGATCGCACGGAGTTTGTGCAGGCCGTAAAGACTGTGAGTTTGTTCTCAAAGACCGGACTATTTGACGTCACGCTCGGGCTCGACGCCGATAATCAGCAAATTGAGATATCGGCCTCTGACAAAACACGCGGAGAAAATACCGTCGTGCTCAAAGCTGCCATTCAAGGCTCGGAAAATCGTGTTGTCTTGAATTATCGATATTTACTCGATGGGCTTGGCGCAATTTCGAGTGATCAGGTGACGTTCAAGATGATTGACGGAACAAATCCGTGCGTCCTCATTCCAAAAGAAATGCCAAACGAGGAATTCCAGTACATCATCATGCCAATTCGGCAATAGAATTCATTGGGCGCGCAAGAAGATCACGTACGGAACAAAGATTTTCGTTCCGTACGTTTATTTTTGATGGAGGGTGATGTATGATTGCGCTATAAAATTATTTTGATATGAAATATCTATTGCCAGCGCTTCTTCTAATTGGGTTTTTGCCTACGGTTGCCACGGCGGATGTGCTTCCGGATAATTCGCACTCGGTAGATTCCTGTTTGCAGATAGATAACCTAGCTGACTTTCAAAATTATAATTTTGTGGCCACTGGAATAGGCCACGGAGGTTTTTTGAGTTCGGATACATTAAGTGAATCCAAATATTGTCAGGGTCTTTATGATGGAGCCCTCCTTGCAATAAAAATTGTCGATTGGCATTCAGTACAATATAATCCAGATCAGGAGCAATATGGTGATTGGGCTCAGAGTTCAGTGAATGCGAGCCTGTTTATTAAATCAGATTTGGACGTTTCTCTTGCCGAGTATGTCGCGGATACAAACCCGACGGCCTCTCAGACAAAAATTATTCACATCGACAGCGTTACGGATACCGCGGTAAAAGCACACTTGGTTCGCACAGAAATCACAAATCAAGACGGCACGACCGAAACCATTCTTCCAACAACTGCAAAAGCAACATCCACCGTTGCAGAAGAGCATGGTAACCCACTTCCACTTATTGCGACGGTTATCGCAATTATGGCGGTCCTTGCGGGAGTTGGGGGAGTCTTCTATGCAGTTAAGATGAGTAAAAAAACATGGAAGAAGAAATAGTTTTTCTTGCGCTCACCATCGCGGTTGAGGCGCCGATTGCCTTTGCGTTTTTGCGCAAAAGCCCTTGGCAACTCTTTGCACTTGCAATCGTTTGCGTGAACATGGTGACGCATCCAATTGCCTGGTATTTTGCCATGAATGGAGCGTCGCTTCTCCTCGTGGAAGTGTGTGTGACGTTTGTAGAAGCAATCATATTTGCGACGCTCTTCACGCAGAGTCGCGCAAAGGCAATCGGCGCCGCCGTTGTCATGAACGTGGTGAGTGCGATGATCGGCATCATCTTTTTCTAACACAAAATCAAAAAGAGCTCCGAATTTCGGTGCTCTTTTTATTTGCGATTAAAGTGCTGGTGTTGCGGGGTCGGTGACGAGAACTCTGATGGGCTCTGAATCGACTGTGATGCCACTCTGCGTTGCGCGGGCGGTTAAAATGTATGATCCCGCCTCTGGGAGCATCCACTCGACTGTATTGAGGTTTTCAGGTTCGTCATCTGCGAGTAGATTAAACGTTTGACCCGTGACTGCATTTGTAAGGACTAAATACAGATCAGAGAAACTCCCAAGTGTTGGGCCCTCTACAACAACCAAGTAACTTGGTTGCGTTTTTTCTATGGTTTGGCCTTGGAATGGGTTGCTAATGGAAAAAAGCGATCCGACTCCGGTCTCGGTGACGTTAATATTAATGGAATCCTTCTTGGAATTATCAATATCGTCGTAGGCAACGGCTGAAAGGGTGTGGCTTCCAGTTCCAACCCAGGTTGGAAGCGTGAGTGTTGTGCCAGAGCTGCCTTCCGACGTCTTCACATATTGATCGTCGACCAAATATTCAATTCGCGACACTCCGCGAGGAGCTGATGCATTGATTTGAATGGTAAATGTACGACCCACACTGTCGCCGTCGTCGGGATTTTTGATATTGATGGATGGCTCATTGGCTGGCACATGCACATCATCGTATTCGGTTGGCACATCACACGTTTCCATGGCAACTTCGCCAGGCTTTAAGTTTGCATTGTGGCGAACCAAGTATGCTTGCACAGCCGATTCCCATTCATCGAAATATTGGTCGTTTTCCGGATTTGTAGGCACCGGACCAAGCGGATTTCCGCGGCTCACATAGTAGAGCGTATCGTGGTATTCGCCACACATCACGGTTTTTTTGAATCGATCAGGCGTTGCTTCAGTTGCGAGCTTGCCAGACGCGGTGTCAATTACAACGGTTGTGCTTGGCATTTGTCCGTCAAGAATGGCTTTTCCGGTTATTGGGATCGATGGACTTGGGAAATATTCCACCGCAGTCCCTGCAAGCGCCTCACGCATGAATTGATTCCAAATTGGCGCAGCAACGACCGAGCCATCGGCTCCACGTTTCATTGCAGTGCCATTGGTATTTCCAACCCAGACTCCAGCGGCAAGAGACGGCGTATACCCAACAGTCCAAGCGTCTTTATAATCGTTGGTGGTGCCGGTTTTTGCAGCGGCTGGGCGACTACCGAGCGTCAAGTAGTTATTTGCGCCGAAAATATAGGTACGCGCCTCATTATCGGAGAGGACGTTTGAGACCATATTGGCGATATTGGCTTCGAGTACTTGTTTTCCTGGATCTTCAAGTTTGTTTTCGTATAAAACATTTTCATCGCTATCTTGAACGTTAAGAATCGATACTTCCTCATGCAGGGTTCCGCCATTGGCAAATGTGGCAAACGCGTTCACGTGATCTGTGAGCAACACTTCTGCACCACCCAAGACGATTGCAAGACCAAAGTTCGAGCGATCACCAAATGTGGAATAGCCCAAGCGTTCTGCAAAGTCGAGCGCGTTTTGCACGCCCACCAAGTAGAGCATTTTTACGGCAGGAATATTGAGCGAACCCTGGAGCGCTTTTCGCACTGTAACCGCTCCGTTTTCATTGGCACTGTAGTTCTGCGGGTGGTACATGCCCGTGGAGGTTGGGAATTGTGTATCTACGTCCCAAAGAATCGTATTTGGGGTATAGCCCTTTTCAAAGGCAGCGGCGTACACGATCGGTTTGAAACTCGATCCTGGCTGCAATGGACGCATGGTAACGTTCACTTGGCCCTGAATCTCGTCGTTGAAATAATCAACCGATCCAACCATGGCAAGAATTTCACCGGTATTTGGATCAATGGCTACAAGCCCGGCATTATTGAAATTATAGGAAGATCCGCGCGCGTCAACATTGTCTTTTACCGCTTTTTCCGCAGCGATTTGCTTGTCATAATCGAGCGTTGTGATGACCCTAAGACCACCCTGCTCAACCTCAACTTCGCCGAATTTTTCCACGAGTTGCTCTTTGACCCACAATACAAAGTGCGGGGCAACCATATTGGAAATATTCACGCGAACCGGTGTATCTTCGGCAAGCGCGGCATCAAGTTCTTCTTGGGTAATATAGCCAAGTTCAAACATCCCGTCCAAGATCCAATTACGACGGCTAAGAAGAGTATCGGGATTGTTGAGTAAGACGCTTGGACGATTTGGGAGCGAAGCAAGTGTTGCGGCTTCGGCCAAAGTGACGTCACTTATGTGTTTACCAAAATAGGCCTGTGCAGCGGATTCAATTCCATAGTTCATGGAGCCGTACGGGATTTCGTTTAAGTAGAGCTGCATGATTTCGTCTTTTGTATAACGACGTTCAAGCGCGATTGCGAGCACAACCTCTTTGATTTTGCGAATATAACTTTTTTCCCCGGTGAGAATCGCATTTTTGACGAGCTGTTGGGTGATTGTTGATCCACTTTGCCCGGTCAAGTCGAAATTGATGATATTGCGAAGCATGGCACGCGCCATTCCTTTGAAATCAATGCCTCCGTGTTCGTAAAATTTACGATCCTCGGCCGTGATGGTTGCCTGCACGACATAAGAAGGGATGTCATTGATTTGAACAAGTGTTCGTTTTTCATCTCCAGAAATTTCGTATAGCAGGTGTTCGCCTGTACGATCGTAAATTTTTGTGGATTGAGCGATATCGCGCAATGTGAGCGAATTTGGATCGGGTAAATCGCGCGAGAGCCACGCAAACATCCCAAGGAAGAAAATTGCCCCAAAAAGACAGCAGGCAATGCCCGCAAGCAGGATGTTTTTGATAAATGTGCGGCGCGCTTTCTTATTTCTGGCAAAAAAGCCGAAAAGTCGCTTTAAAAATGATCCGCTCGAGCGAACATGCTCGGTTGCCCAGCTATGCCGGGACTTAAAAAAGTGGTTCATAAATGTGCGTTCATCATATCAAATTCGTGATTTTTTTTCTAGGAAAAAGCCCGTATCTTGGCCAAAATTCGCCTTTTTCTATTGACTCAGGGTCTTTAATCTGATACCATTCTTCCATCCTTCGGATTTGTGCCGGAGGCTTTTTTATTGAAAACTATGAAGAAATTCATCCAAAACTTGGAGGGGATCGCGAGTCGCGCGTTTGCACGTTTTCCAGCGGGAGCGAGCCTCTTTGTTATTTTGGTTGGATCTCTTGTGAACCCGTCCTTGAGCGATGCTCAAGGCACAACGCTCACGATTTCTCGAGCAGAACTCGCTGTAAAAACGCGCGAAATGCTCAATGAGTATGAGCCCTTTGGCACACTACCTGTGGCTGCAGACCGAGCCGCCACAAATTCGATTGTCGTAACAGTGAGTGCGTATAACTCGGTGCCAGCGCAAACCGACTCAACACCTTGTATTGGTGCCCAAGGCACAAACATTTGTGCGTTTCTTGAAGCAGGAAGCAATACCTGTGCTGCAAACTTCGTCCCGCTTGGCACAAAACTTCATGTTGAAGGCCTTGGCGTATGTGTGGTACGTGATCGAATGAACGCTCGCTACACCCACCGCGTTGACTGGTATATGGGGCAAGATATTGCCTCTGCCAAACAATGGGGCATCCGAAAGAAAACGGTCGGGATCTACTCATCTTAAACAAAAGTAAAAAACGGCATTGACGCCGTTTTTTGCTATGCTAAAGTTCGTTCATAACTATTCGCATATGAAAAAGCTTTTATTGGCACTTGGTTCGATTTTGCTTGTTGGTGCAGGATGTTTCGGAGGCAAGACGCTTCTTGGAGGGGTTGAGGGGGATTGGTGGCTTTCTTTTTCCCTACCAGAAGGATGGGTGATGACACGCGATTACACGGCCAATGATCCAACATCAAAACTCAATCGCGACCTTGATTCCACGCTTTCCGACATCATGATTCAAAGCACGGATAAGCTCGTTCTTTCCGCTGGGCAGACTCCAGATTTGTCGCAAGGACTCACGGCAGATCAATTTGTGAGCGAGAACTATACGCGTATTCGTGTTTTTCACCTTGATTCACACAGTATAATTCCGTCAGAGGCAACCGATATGGGAAATGGATTCAAAAAGCTTGACCTTTGCGCTGGAACAGAAACCTGCACGCTTGAGGGATCGGCACAATATGCGTATTATTTTGAACAAGATGGTGAAAAATTCAAATTCACTCTAGAACAGAATGGTCAGTCGATTGAATCTGCGGAAACAGTTCTTACGAGCGCAAAACTCGTTACAGAGTTTCAGAACGAGACAAAACAATAAGAAAAAGAAAAAACTCGCGACTCAAATCGCGGGTTTTTATATTGTCTTTGGAGGCCACGGCCGGAGTTGGACCGGCGAATAGCGGTTTTGCAGACCGCCGCGTTAACCACTTCGCCACGTGGCCCCAAGTGGCCATATGCTAACAGAAAAATGCCACATTCGCAAGCTCTAGGTGCGGTGTTCTTGTAATATTCGGATAATTTGATCGGTTGGAAGCGAGGCAAGATTTTTTGGCACCAGGGACACGATTTTTTTCTGCACATCTCGATGCATTGCGTCTTGCAATTCCCCCTTATTTGCTTCGGGTGCGCATAAAATGAGTTCAGTCTCGGGATTTTTTTGCGTGTATTGAAGTAAATAGTCGCTGAGCGTTTTATAGAGCTCTAAGCGTTGTTGATGTTTTAATTCATCATAATCGGGTGGTCCATCGTTTGGCGTACCCGATCCTCGACCCTCGACTTCTCGTTTTCCAACCACGAGCAATTCGATTTCATCGATTTCGTGATTTTGCGCTTTGAAAATCTTTGCAGACTCATTGTTTGTCACAATAAGAAGCGTTGGATTTAAATATGGCAGAAAATGATCGCTGAGTTGCATATGCCTCCATTGTAGCAAAGAACGAGATATTTTTGCACGCGCAAGGGGGAGAGTATATACTGAGTTGTAATGTCGTTGTTCTTATGATTTTGCATCGCATTGCAAAAGTACGTGCCACAGAGTTTCCAAAAGAACTGGAGTGGGTAAATTCTCCGCCATTAACACTGAAAGAATTGGCAGGGAAGGTTGTTTTGATTGATTTTTGGACATACTCATGCCTCAATTGTCATCACGCGATTGCGCATGTGAAGGAGTGGCAGGAAAAATATAAAGAGAAGGGACTTGTCATCATTGGTGTCCACTCGCCTGAATTTGCATTTGAAAAAGAATCGGCGCGCGTGCGCAAGGCAATCGAGCAAATGGGCATTACCTATGCGGTTGTGCTCGATTCGGAATATAAGATTTGGAATTTATACGCCAATCGCTGGTGGCCACGCTCATTTGTGATTGATCGCCACGGCTTTATTGTTTACGATCACATTGGCGAACATGGGTATGCGAAAACTGAAAGTGCAATTCAGCATGCGCTTGCCGAAACTGGTGCCATGGATTTACCAGCGATTGCACCTGATCCGCTGGTTGGCGGGGGAATTTGCTACCGCACTACGCCTGAGACGTATTTGGGATATTTGCGAGGCCGATATGGCAATGGCATGAATCTGGTTCCAAATACTGAGCATGCATTTACCGATACAGGCGTACACGAAGACGATCTTTTATATCTGCATGGGCATTGGCAGGTAAACGGGGAATCCATTTCTCATATCAAGGAATTACCAAGCCCAACCGAATATATCGCAATCAAATATTCGGCACTTTCCGTAAATATTGTGATGGGAGCTGGCAAGTCCGCGGAAGTTGAGATTGAGTTCGATGGAATGCCGCTTCCAAGCGATATGGCGGGCGCAGATGTAGAGTTTGTGGGGGATCGCGCCATTGTGCATGTGGCAGATCACCGCCTTTATAAATTGGTTTCGTCGGACACGTATCACAAAGGGACGCTCAAAATTCGCACAAAATCAAAAGATTTGTCGTTATTTGCCCTTACGTTTGGATCTTGCAAGGAAGAATAGTCTCCATTGACGAAACACGTTTTTTTGGCTAAGCTTGCCAAACCTATGGCAAAAGAAAACGTTTATTTGGATTATGCGGCCGCCACTCCAATAGACTTGGATGTGCAATCTGCGATGGCGCCGTATTTTTGTAATCAATTTCAAAATCCTTCGAGTTTTCACATGCCAGGAAAACAGGTGAAAGACGCGCTCGATAAAGCTCGGGGCGGTATTGCCACGCTCTTGGGCGCACGACCCGACGAGATTATTTTTACGTCAGGTGGAACCGAGGCCGATAATTTGGCGATTTTGGGATTTGCTCGCAAGAATGCAGAGCACGGCAAGCACATCATTGTCAGTTCAGTCGAGCATAAGGCCGTACTTGAGCCGGCACTTCAACTCAAAAAGGAAGGATTTGATGTGACGGTACTCGAAACGGATGAATCGGGACAAATTTCCGTTGAGAAACTTCAAAGCGCACTTCGCGACGACACCATTCTTGTGTCACTCATCTACGGAAACAATGAAATCGGCACCCTAAATCCGATTCAAAAGATTGGATCTGTCATTCGCAAGCATCGCGAAGCACGTAAATCCCTTTTTCCAATTTTTCACACCGATGCCTGCCAGGCAGTCGGTTCGGAAGAAATTAATGTTCAAAAAATCAACGTGGACATGATGACCCTCAATGGCGGGAAGATTTATGGGCCAAAAGGTGTTGGAATGCTGTACATGCGTCGCGGAATTAAACTCGAGCCACTCATGTTTGGGGGCGATCAAGAAGCGCGACGTCGACCTGGAACAGAAAATGTGCCAGCAATCATTGGATTTGCAAAGGCTCTGGAGATTGCAGTAGCGCAACAGGCTGAATATACGGAAAAGACCATAAAACTCCGCGACGAATTGATTGCCGGCATTCGTAGCGCCGTACCTCACGTTCGTTTGAATGGCCACGCAACTGAGCGATTGCCAAATAACGCTAGTTTTTCCTTCATGGACGTTGAGGGCGAAGCACTACTCCTCTATTTGGATGCGCAAGGCGTTTTTGCTTCAACTGGATCGGCCTGTACGAGCGCTTCGCTTGATCCAAGTCACGTGATTATGGCGCTCGGAGTTCCAGCTGAGGTTGCGCATAGTAGTTTGCGATTCACGTTGGGTCGAGAGACATCGAAAGAAGAGATCGCATACGTCTTGGAGGTTTTGCCTGGCGTTGTAGAAAAACTTCGCGGCATGAGTCCAAAATCTGGAACAGAGACGTTTTATGAATAAAATTCCACACGAAGCAGAAAAAATCGTGGGGGAAGGCGGGGATGTAAAGAGTTTTGACGGCAAAACCTCGTGGTTTTACAGTGAAACCGTGAAAGATCATTTTTTTAATCCACGAAATTTCTTGAATCGCGATCCTGTGCCAGGGGAATTTAATGCCAAGGGGCGCGCCGGCAGTCCCGCATGTGGCGACGAAATGCGCATGTGGCTCTTTGTCGACGAAAAAACGAATCGCATCAAAAAGTGCGCGTGGCGCACATTTGGGTGCGGATCAGCCATTGCCGCCACCTCCATGGCGTCTGTGATGGTGACTGAAGGAGAAGGCATGACCCCAGAAGAAGCGCGAGCGCTTCGCCCGGAGCTCGTCATGGAGCGACTCGGTGGACTGCCGGCGCGCAAATTCCATTGCTCGGTCCTATGCGACAAAGCCCTGCGCGACGCCATTAACGATTATTACCGCTCCACCAATCAAATAGAAAAAGTGATACCAGAAGCGTCGCGCATTGTGGACGCTGGAGCCCGCGTAACCGACCGCGATATCGAAGAAGCAGTGATTGCCGGGTGTAAGGATTTTGCCTCAGTGCAGGCTCGCACCAAGGTGACGGGCTCAAATCCTTCAATTGTTGCCGAAGTCGAGTCGCTCATTCGGTTTTACAATGAGAAGTACTTTGGCTAGAATGAGTGCATTATGAAAATCACCATCAAAGTCGACCCAGACCTTTGCATCGGCGCCGCAAGTTGCGTAGCCGTTGCCGACGAAACATTCCACCTAAACGACGAGAATAAGGCCGAAGTCCTCGACCACGGTAAAGCTGAGACGCCAACGTATGAGCGCACGCTTGAAGTGACCGAAGACGAGAAAAATACAATCATCTTGGCAGCGCAATCTTGCCCAACCTTGGCAATTGCGATTTTTGATGAATCAGGTGCGCAACTTTTTCCAGAAGTTTAATATGACAGCGTTTGTAATTATTGGCGGTGGAATTGCCGGCGTTACAGCGGCTGAAGAGCTACGCAAATTAGATGCAGAAGCCTCCATTTCGATTATTGAGCGTGAAGACGAACCACTTTATAGCAAGGTATTGCTGCCAAAGTATGCAACTAGCGAAATTAATCGCGAGAAACTTTTTCTCAAGAAACCAGAATGGTACGCAAAACATCATATTGAATGGTTTTCGGGCGTTGAGGCAATAAAAATAGACGCGATCAATAAATTTGTTGAAACAAGTGAAGGTCGCGAGATTCCGTTTGATAAGTTACTGATAACAACCGGACTTGACGTGAATTTGCTCGGAGACGACAAAAAGGGCGTGGCATATTTACGCACACTTGGCGACACGGATCATTTGAAGGAATTGATTGCGGAAGCAAAAGCAACAGGCAAAAACACGGTTGCGGTGATGGGTGGGAGTTTTATTGCCATGGAGCTCATAAATATTTTTCGTCATTTTGGGTTTGACACAACAGTGCTCCTGCGTGGCGGATTTTGGTCAAAGAGTTTGTCGCCTGAGTCGCAAGCGATCCTTCGAACGCATATTGAATCGCAAGGGATGAAGATTATTGAGTCCAAAGAGATTCCGGAGCTCACGGGCGACATGCATCTGGAAGGCTTAAAAATCGAAGGAAAAGAAATCCCCGCAACTATTTTGGGCGTGGGGATTGGATTGCATCCGGATTTAGAATTATTCAAATCTGCTGGAATTGAATGCGGGGCAGGGATTTTGGCAAATGAATATCTTGAGACCAATCAGCAAGACATTTTTGTCGCAGGTGATGTGGCAGAATTTATGGATTTGTCAGTCGGACGCCGCCGCGTTTCGGCAAATTGGATGAATGCCATTATGCAGGGGCGCGTTGTGGCGCAGAATATGATGGGGAATCGCGTTGCCTTTGAGCTTGTGACCTCCTATTCAGCATGGCTCGCAGGGCTTTCGGTTGTTTTTATTGGCGATACATCGCGCGAACACGCTACGGAAGTGCGTCAAACCGTATTGGAAAACGAAAAAGCAGAAGAATTATTCTTGCGAAACGGAATTTTGGTTGGCGCAGCACTTGTGGGAGATATTTCGCGCCGTCAGGAGCTTACAGACATGATCAAAAATAAAACTAGCATCCTCTAATATGTTGGACAGTCAAAAAACCTACGCAACGTTTGATAAGGAGGAAATCAGCTATGGCATTGAACATCTGCCAGAGCAGGCAAAAATCGCTTGGGACGAAACGCGAGAGCTCGTGATTCCATCGAATTATCGCAATTGCGATCGCATTGTGGTTGTTGGAATGGGCGGATCGGCACTTGGTCCGGAAATTGTGCAATCCGTGTTTTTCTCGAAACTTCGCGTGCCATTTGAATTGGTGCGCGGATACGATGTTCCAGGATCGGTTAACTCTCGCACCCTTGTGATTCTTTCGAGTTTTTCAGGAAGTACCGAAGAGGTGATTGCTGCGGCAAAAGAAGCACGCCGACATCGCGCAAAAATGATTGTGATTGCCACAGGTGGCGCGCTCCTCAATTTTGCAAAGCGCGAACATATTCCATTTTACGCGTTCAAGCCAGGGGATTTGGCAAAAGAACCACGCTTGGGTGTGGGATTTTCCATGGTTGGAATTTTGGGCATCTTGGAACGCGCCGGGCTACTCAAAATCGCGACTTCGGAAGTGAAATATATGACCCAAGCCATGAGCGATGTGGTAGAAGGGTGCAGATTGGAGATCAAATCTGAAAAAAATCCAGCAAAGATCACTGCAACCGAACTCAAAGACCGCAATATTTTAATTGTTTCGTCAGAGCATTTGGCCGGGAGCGCGCATTTGATGGCAAATCAAATCAATGAATCATCCAAGCAGATTGCCTTTAGCGCGGAAATTCCTGAACTTAACCACCATTTGATGGAAGGACTTGCAAATCCAGATGGGGAATTTGCAAAATGGACTGTGCTCATGCTCAAATCACCCCTTTATCATCCACGAATCATTAAGCGCTACGACGTCACAGCCACGGTTTTTGAAAAGCAAGGAGCGGAAGTGATTGAATACGAGGTTGGTGGCGGGTCAAAGCTTGAGGAATGTGGCGAGGTGATGCAGTTTGGGAGTTTTGTGGCCTACTATTTGGCAATGCTCAATGAAGTAAATCCAAAAGAAATTCCATTTGTGAAGTATTTCAAGGAGCAGATGGGGAAATAATCGTTATAAAAGACAAGACCCCCAGCGAAGCTCCAGCGGAGCGACGTGGGGGTCAGAAGGGCTGAGGCGCTACCTCAGTCCTTTGTTTTCGGGCTTGCACGGGAATTCCGTGCAGCCGTCGTAGGGGCTGTTGTGTGCGTCATCCTCGGGATGCGCAGACGACTTGCCCTGGAAGTCGTGGTAGACCTGCGTGGCCTCAGTGCGAGCTGCACCGTAGGCCACGTGCAAGCCAACGCCCGCGAGGCCGATGCCACCGCCGCAGACGAAGAGGGCTGCAGCGAAGACCGCGGCTGCGACGACCAACTTGATGGCCAGGGCAGTGCGTGCTGTCGACTGCGTGAACGTGAACCGCCAGCTCGTGCGAGATACGATGTCGTTCCCGATCGCTGCGAAGCAGATCACGAAGCAGGCAGTCCTCGTAAGGAACAGCCACGCCGCCCGGTAGAAGTGTGGCGTGTACTGTTGCAGGCCCGCATCGTAGTCGAGGAGAAGTCTCCACTCGCCCATGACGAGGAAGATTCCCAGGACGATGGCAGTGAGACCTGCCGTGACGATCGATACCGCGACTGCCACGTGGTGCCACCATCCGGTGTTTCTGATGTCGTGGGAGTCATCGAGCGCAAGCAGTGTGCGCACGATTTGTTCGCCGGACCCGATTCCTAGGATGCGCAGGACGTTCTTGATCCGTGCAGCACCCTCTTCGATGGGCGAGTTTTGACCCACCTTCGTTCCCCCGACAAGATTTGCGGCTCCTCGGGAGAGATGGCTGGGGGCCGGGAACAGGAGACGCGCCACATAGATCAGCCCGAGGCCGATCATAATGGGCACTCCTGCCAGCGCGGACTCGGGAGCGAAGAACATCCCCACAACGAGTCCGAAGAGCCAGGCGAAGGCGCCGAGCAGTCCGAGCGTGCCGGAGACCAGGAAGGTCGATCCGGCGATCACGAACGCCAGGGCCACGATCACGACCGTGGCGTAGAAAATGACTCGCCTGTCGAGCCACTCGAGGGTCGCGCGCTTGATGTTCAGGGCGTCGGCGATGTCGCCACCCCAGGACAAGGGTCCGGGGTTGTGGAGCGTTGCCACCAGATTGTAGAACACCTCGCCGTGCTTGGCGGGGTTCTCTGCAACCATTTCGGGCGTGACGCCGTCCTTCACAAGCGCCTTGAGCAGGTGCTTGAGGGTTCTGGGGTCCTCACGGATGAGGTGCCTGATGGCTTCCTCGATCCGGAAGGCGTTCCCGGCGAGCGTTGCTTCGGGCTCGTCTTCGTCGACGTCTTCGTCGATCCAGAGGAGCCACAGCACGTTCGTCTTGAGTCTGCCCCAGGCTCGGCTCAAGACTGAGGACTCCTCGTCATCCTCATCCTCGTCGTCGGGTTTGACCACGACGGGGTCGCCGATCATCTCGGCCCGGACGGCCTTGATGAGCGCGGCGAGCAAAGTGAGCTCGCGGTGGGAGAGAGTCTCGAGGAACTTGCTCGGCGGATCGCGGGGCGGACCGCTTGGGCTCGTGAAGAGGATCTTGAACTTCTCGACCGATCCCATGAGGATGGAATGAGTCTCATTCGGATCCGGGTCCTTGCCTTCGGCCTTCTTCCTCTGGAAGTATTCCTCGAGTCCCACTGAGGAGTGGTCGAGGAAGAGTCCGAGGGCGTGGCCGAAAATCGGGTTTCTTGCCGCGATCGTGGTCTTGGCGATCTCCGCCAGGAAGCCACCCACCAGCACCAATACGCTGGGCGGGAGATGCTTCATGAGGAGGTCATGGAGCCCGACGATTCCCATCAACGCGCCGACGAAGTCGAACGACTTCTTCAGGTCCATGCCCTCGACGTAGTCCTCGACCCAGTGGCCCAGGGCCTTCTTGAGAGAGGCTGTGATGGGGTCCAAGGCCTTTCCCTGAGCGCCCTTCGCCTGCTTTCCGAGGTCAGCGATATTCTTGATGAAGTCAGCGGAGAAAATTGCGTTCATCTGAGACTCCTGCTTGGAACTTGAGAGTTATTCGCAATTGGACGATTTTTAAAGAACTTCTGCCTTTTTGAGAGCTCGGCAGAACACGGAAATTTAGCAGAAATTGGCCTTTTTGTCAATGCGCAAAGGTTGACAAAAGGGCTAATTTATGCTAAAATATAGGGTCCCATACAGAGTCCGAATAGTCTCGGATTTTGGTTGGATAGTCTTTATCGGTTCGGAGGAACCCATGTCCAAGTCCCTGTTCGCCCTGTTCGCCCTCGTCCTCGCCCTGCTGTTCTCCACCTCCGCCCTGGCGCAGACTGCCTGTGCGGAGTGGGGTCCGGGGTCGGGTCTCGACGGCACCCGGTGCTACCACGCGGTGGCCGCGTGGTGCGTTGAGTGGGAACTCCAGATCGTGGAGACCCGCGGTGGAGGCACGATCCGCAAGCAGCGGTGTGTCTCCGTGAGCGGTCACGGAGGCGGGTACGGGAGCCAGGGCCTCAGTGGCCAGCTCCTACCACACGGCGACGAGCGGGGTACCTATCGGCCCACGGCCGGTAGCGGTCGAATCCGCGATCTCGACGAGTCCGAGGAGGACTTCGGGATCGAGGACCTCGATTCACCGGCTCCGCGCCGAGTCGCCGCTCCTGCCTCGGCCACCAGGCCAGTGCAGTGCGGCGATCGGCCGACAACATCCTACGAGGCCCGCGCGATCCGTGAGGACTGCGAGAGCCTCGG
The DNA here is from genome assembly GCA_041666205.1 of Patescibacteria group bacterium. Lineage (GTDB taxonomy): Bacteria > Patescibacteriota > Patescibacteriia > UBA9934 > UBA9934 > JBAYHI01. The sequence continues at coordinate 26,359 of JBAYHI010000001.1, read as the reverse complement.
GATCGGCGTCGAGCCGGCCCCTGCGCCCAGGCCAGCACCCGTGGCCGTCCCGGCCCCTGCGCCGAGCTCGGACTTGCAGGCCCGACTCGAGCAGTCGGAGGCCCGGAACGCCACTCTCACCGCGGAGCTCGAGCGTGTCCGCGCGAGCGATAGCTCGCGCGAGGCGAAGATCGCCCAGCTTCGCGAGGAAATCGCCCGGCTGCAGCGTCTCTGTGACGCTCTGAAGGGCGAAAATGTCGAGGTCCTGGCAGAGCGACAGATCTACCAGCAACGGATGATCGAGCTCGCCGGCGAAGTTGGCCGGCTCGAGGAGAAGTCGGGAAAGTAGATCTCGCTGAGATCCTTCCCTAAAAACAAACCCCCAGGTGCCTAGCGCCTGGGGGTTATCAGTTTGAAAAGACCGTTTACGCAGCGCTGATTGCGCCACCGATTGTGCTCATGACAAAGCTCGTGATTGCATAGGCTGCCAAAATGATGACAAGACCAATGACCGCCTGCATGAGAAGTGTTTTTGCTTTCTTTGTATTATCAGCGTTTCCAGCAGCGGTCATCCACAAAAATCCTGCGTAAATGACAAATACCAAGAAGACAACGCCGAGGAAGCTAAGGAGAACATAAATGATGTTTCCAATGAATACCGGCAAATCCATGCTTGAAAGTCCACTTGCTCCTTGAATGGAGTCCAAGAAATCGTCTCCGGCTGTTGTTTGAGCAAATGCCGGGGTTACGCCAGCAAGCAAAGGAAGAACGGTTGCGATAGAAGATGCGATAATTTTTTTCATAGGGACAAAATAAATTTTTTTTGTTTTTATTCTGCTAAAAGGTCTGCCTCTGTGCCAGTAGCGCCTGCATTTGATATCAAGTCTATCACAAAGCTCGAGATGCCATAAGAGGCCAAGATGAGGATAAGCCCAATAACCGCGTTCAAAAGATAATCCTTGGCTTTTTTAACTTGGTCTTTTTCCCCGCCCGCTGTCATCCATAAAAATCCTGCGTAAATGATGAGAATTAAAAGGAGGACACCAATGATGGAAAGCGCAGCAGTAATGAGTTTGCCGGTCATGGTGACGATATTTTGGTTTTGCACGCCCGCATCTCCATACACCGCGGCGCCGGCAGATTCAAGCTGCCCACTTATTCTGTCGCTAAAAGAGGGTTCTGCCGCGTGCGATACTCCCGGCTGAAATGCGAGGGTGAGCCCCATGAATAAAATAAATAGGTATTTCACATCCAAGCGGTTAAGGCGGTAATAATAAATTGCGTTGCGGCGTAGGCAATAATCACAAGTACTAAACCAATGACGGCATTTGTAAGAATGTCTTTTGCTTTTTTTACGGCGGCTGTTTCGCCACCTGCCGTCATCCACATAAAACCCGCATAAATCACAAGCACCAAAAAAATTACTCCCAAGAGGGCCAAGAGTGGGGAAATGATGCGCGTACCAATGAATGTTCCAATATCCATGGACGTTGTATTTGTTCCATAAATGCCTGTGCCGGTTTCGGTAAGCCCAATTTCATTCATTTCAATTTGCGCAAAACAAATAGAAGGGAGTAGTAGCGCAGTCATGCCAAATATGGCAAGCAGTTTTCGCATAGTGAAAGGTCCAAAATTTCTTTTGGACCAATCATCGTGAGAAAACTAGGAATTTCCTGTTGCGCCAAGAATTGAGCCGATCACAAATTCTGTGATGGCATAGGAGGCCAAAATAATGGCAAGACCAATCACACCGGCAATAAGAAGTTTTTTGGCTTCGGTGACTTTTTCGTCATTTCCACCAGCGGTCATCCACTTGAATCCGCCCATGAGCACAATGACGATTGCCACAATGCCGAGGAATCCAAGGGCGACTTTAATGAGGTTTCCGATGGTTTCCTTAAGATCGGCTGTGCCGAGTCCGGAAGCATCGCTGAAGTCGTCGTCCAAAAGATCAGATGTTTCGAGCTGAGCGTGTGCCACGAGTGGCTGGGTGAGCTGGGTTGCCCCAAGGAATGACATGGCAAGCGTCATGCCAAGACCGATGCTTAGCGTATAGCGCAGAAGTGTTTGGATCATAGAAATATGAATTATTAGTTTTTTATGTTGTTGTTCCAACGGTTCCGGTAAGCAGTGCGCGGAAAACGGCGTCGACTGCCACATACGCTCCGGCAATAAGAGCGATGCCTATTACGGTCCAAATAAGGATGTCTTTCCCCTGTTTTATTTTATCAGGTTTCCCCATAGAGGTAAGCCACAACAGTCCACCGTAAATAAACATCACGAGTGCAAGTGTGCCAACAATGGAAAGGAGTCCTTGAATAATGCGCGCTGCAATAAGACGCGGATCAGTCATATTGGCTCCCAATGGATTGGTGAGCGTTACTTGTGCTTGCGCCATCAGTGGAACGCTAGCAACAATGACGGAGGCGATAATGGATTTGTAAAAACGCATACGAAAATTATATCAGATTGCGCGATTAATCGCTTGTATCAATCACAGTTCCCGATGATCCGCCAATCACGTCCTCGATTGTTGAGCCAGTACCCGGAGCATTGCCCGTTTTTAAAACGCTCACAATAAAGAGCACAATGGCATACGAGGCAAAGACAATGAAGATGCCAATCACTGCGCCAATAAGCGCTTGTTGGCCGGTTTTGACTTGATCGGGCTTGCCTTGTGCGGTTATGAAGAGGAATCCGCCGTAAATGAACACGCAAAGCACAACCGTTCCACTAATGCCCAAAATAAATACGGAAATATTTACAATGACTTGCAAAATATCGTCGAGATCGCATTTTCCCTCCTCGCGACATGGGCAGCTTGGATAAGCTTGTCCTGTTTTCGGATCAGTGCAAATATTTGCAAAAATTAAGCCCTCACTCATTATGGCATCGTATTGAATTTCTAGTGCACCTGTTGCCGTGGCCGTTGTGGTGCCAGTAGTGCCGGTTGTGGTGGTTGGGGGCGTGGTCGTTGGAGGAATTGCCGCAGAACCTGTGAGATCTTCCTCAACTCCCGTGGAACCGCTTGGCTCTGGAGGGGCTTCTGCACATCCCCAGATACCCGGAGCGCAACCCGCATCGGTCACGCACGTATTCCAGGTCTCAACACACGTTGCTTCGAGTGGAGTAAAATCCGCTGTCATGAATGCTTCTATTTCATTGAAACACTCAACACTTTCTTCTTCTCTACCTTCTGTAACAGCCAAATCACCACAAATTTCCCACTCGTCGCCCCACAACGCTTGTATTTCATCTCTTGCATTATCCATACAGACTAAATAGTCTGCGTCGCACGCATCGGTTGCTTCAGATGCAAGTACGTTTGGCACCATGCCAAAAAATCCTATTGCAAGCCCGAGAATAAGAAAAATCGAAAATCGTTTTGATAAGGCCATAATTGATTGCAGTATATCAAAAAAAATATCTATTCGTCATTCTGAGCGTAGCGAAGAATCTCTCGATAATGATATTTAGTCTAGGGATCCTTCGCTTGCGCTCAGGATGACGGCAGGGGCAGGCAGGATGACGGGCAAAATGCTAGAACGTCTGATTCACTTTAAGTGCAGCACTCGTGATTGCTTTTTCTGGTTCAACGGTACCATCGAGCACCTGCGTGATGAGCGCTCGGAGCGCTTCCTCGGTTGCATTGATGTCGTTTCCCTTATACCAGCTCTTTGCAGTCAATGTTTGCTCGGCAAAGATTCCCATTTCCGCATCTTCTAATTCATTGCCAATAAGTGCTCGGAGTGCGGTTGGCTTATTTGCAGATGCCAAATAGCTTTGTACTTGCTCTTCGCTTGCGGCAAATAAGAGAAAATCCCATGCGTAATTTGCGTTCTTTGTGCTTTTGGCAACGCTTTCCACCCAGTAGTTGGCATAATTGACAACACGTCCTTCCACTTGTGGCACGCTACTCATGCTCCAATTGAGTTTTGGCGCGGCCGTGCGAATGAGTGGCATGTAATAGCTATAGCCAAGCATCATGGCGGTTTGGCCAGTTGTGAACGCTTCAAAAGAATTCGTATAGGAACCGTTCCAGGTGTAGACCTCTTTGGTTGGATTGGCAAAGTCGGTGTAGAAGCGCACGGCATCGAGCCCGGGGTTTACATCGTCGGCAAGCCCTTCTGGCACCACATTGAATGCAACTCGACCGCGCTCGTCGGTCATGGCTGTGCCGTTTTGCATCATGAGAAGCGAAAGAATGTCGGCAGATCGCTCTACATTGTCGCCAAGTCCCATGGCAGCACCTGATTGCGTGACTTCGCCTTTGCTATCGTATTTTGTGAGCTTTATGACGTCTGCTTGAAACTCGGTCCATGTGGCAGGAGGCGTGGCAATTCCCGCGGCATCGAGCAAATCTTTATTATAAAACAAAACCATGGAATCCACCGAGAGGGGAAGGCCAAAAATACGTGACTCAACATCGGATTTATCGGTTGCTTGGTAATCGCGCACCACGTCGCTTGCAACTTGCTCCACATATTTGGATTCAAGTTCGCGCACGCTCATGGTGGGGTTTTGTTTTTGCACGTAAACCACTTTTCGCGAAACCGTGCCCTGGGTTTCTTGGTTTGTGACTGTCACGGAACTTGGCATGGGTTGCATCAAATCCATGTATTCGCCAATCCACGTATTGTGAACCGAGAAAATATCCGGGCCCTGCCCTGCGGCAAATGCACGAACGAGCTCGGTTGGATATTCATCGTAGCGAAGCTTTTTATATTCAATGGAAACATTCGGATGCATGGTTTCGTATGCCGTGATGATTGATTCGAACGAATCTGCATCGTCAAATACGCGCCAAATGGTTAAATCAACCTCGGGTGGCGCTGTGGTTGTGCTGGAACTATTGCATCCAGCACCCATGGTGAGCACAAGGGAAGCGAGGACTAGATAACTGAGTGGTCGAAAAATGCGCTTCATATTATTTCAAAAGTTCTTCGAGATATTTCTTAAAATCATCGCCCACTTCGGGATGCTTCATGCCAAGCTGAACCTGGGCTTTCAAAAATCCGAGTTTATTCCCGCAATCAAGCCAGGTTCCCGAAATCACTTTCCCATAAAGATCGACGCCTTCATTGAGGGCTGTTGCAAATGCATCTGCCAGGCGAATTTCCCCGTCTTTTCCTGGGGTTTGACTCTCAAGGATGCGCATGATTTTTGGTGTAATGATGTAGTAGCCCGGCGCAATCAAATTAGAAGGAGCTTCTTCGGGTTTTGGTTTTTCTACGAATTTGTCGATTTTGATTACGGATTTGCTGATCATCTCACCACCAACAACGCCATAACGCGAAACTTCGTCTTTTGGCACTTCCAAAAGCCCAATCACGGGCGCATTGTGCTCTTCGTAGGTGCTAAGCATTTGTTTGATACCAGGATCTTTTGCGTCGAATATTGCATCGCCAAATACAACGGCCACAGATTCATCTTCGCCAACGAATGGAAGCGCGGAAAGAAGTGCGTGTCCATCACCGAGTGGTTTTGCTTGTCGAACGAATGCAAATTTTGCCAATTTTCCAATTGCCGATATTTGTTCGAGCTCTTTTAGCTTATTTTTTTGTTCCAAACGATATTCAAGCTCGAAGTTACGGTCAAAGTGATCTTCAAGCGCGCGTTTTCCGTAGGAAGTAACGAAAATGACTTCCTCAATCCCAGAGGCTACAACTTCTTCAACGATGTACTGAATGACGGGTTTGTCGACAACGGCAAGCATTTCCTTTGGCTGAGCTTTTGCTGCAGGCAGGAATCGCGTTCCAAATCCCGCAACCGGAATAATCGCTTTTCGTATTGGCATAGTAACTCGATTATAGCAAATTCAAGGAGGGAAGTCTTTCGATCATAAAAGGGCTTCCCTCCGAAGCCCTTGTGCGGGTTGACGATCACGTCACGGCCTGAGTCGCAGGCTAAATACGAACTTGTTGAGTTGCGCGCGCCACGCGTCGAAGAGTTCCGGCTGCGCTGGTTCAGCGATGTAGAGATACGGCGGTCCCAGCGGGTTCGGCTGGAAGACGTTCATGCCACTGCGCGCGAGCCTTGTCAGAGCTTCGTTCCCACCCGCGAATTCTCTGAAGAGCTCGGAGAGCGAACGAAGTCCTCCGAGACCAAGTTCGGTCCAGGAGACGGCGATGCTCCCGTTGCTTTCCGCCATCTTTTTGGCGATCGGCAGGGCATCGGGGTCGTTCTTGACCAGGATCTCGAACATGTGGAAATTCGGCTTGGCATCCGATGGAGACACGACGGGGCCGATCGCCTGTGGCCACAGAACGACGCCACGCCTTGCGATGTCGAGCGCCACAATGAAGCACAGGGTGACGGTGAGATCGGATGCTCCATCCGGACCCCGCCTGAAGTTCCAGTAGTTGCTCGGGCGATACCCCGGGGTTGCGTCGTGAGATCTGGTGTCGACGAGTGTGAGAATGCTGCGTTCACCATCGGGAGAATTGATCTGCTCGAAGCCGGCTCGCTTGAGGGCGCTCAGCAGATCGTCCGTGAGGGTGTAGACCTTCAATGGGGTCGAATAGATCCGATGAGTTCCACCCCCCAGATCGAGTCCGAATCCTCTGCGATCGGCAGCGATTTGAAGCAGATCAGTTTCCTCGAACGCGTTTTCACCCTTCTGAAGCTCGAAGCTCACGAGAATCCTCCTGGGATTTGCATGTACGAATCCCTATAAAGAGACTAGCAGAGCCAGTAGAAAATACAATTCATCTGCCGATGATTTTCATGGCGGAGAGGAATATTAGTGGTTGTATTGTTCGATTTGAAAAACGTGAGAGTCTTCCGGCCCTGAATCCGGACTCAAAATAAGGAGTTCGGAATTGCCAAAATGGAACATCGGGAGAATTTTTGACCAATCTAGCCCATAATAGGCTGCGTAAATCATTTTTCCCAAATCTCCATGCGTAACAAGTAAAATCGAACCATCCTGGTGTTTGTTTTGAATGATATTCAAAACGTTTTGTGCTCGCACACACAGTTCTGGGAATGTTTCGGCGTTTTTGAGCGATAAAAAGTAAACGATTTTATCTGTTTTGATGATGTCTGGTGAGCATAACGTTTCAACATCGCTAATGCGCTCCCCGGTCATCACACCAAAATCTCGTTCAATCAATTCGTCTAACTGAATTGGCGCAGGCAAATTCAATGAATCGCTGATGATTTGAGCGGTTTTGAACGCTCGTTGAAGTGGAGAGCTGTAAATAACGTCAAATGTTAAATTAGCATCAATGATTTTTTGCACCAGTAGATTCGCTTGGCCAATTCCTGTTTCCGTCAACGGCTCATCTCTTCTGCCATTCAGGATGCCATTGGCATTATCTTCATCTTGCCCATGTCTTGCGAGATAGATTTTTAGCATATATCAGATCAAAAATCCTCAGTTTGAGGTTTATATATATGCCGATTGTAGCAAATTCAGGGTGGGGAGTCTTTTTAGGCGAAAAATAGATTTAGCTGACTGTTACTTTAACAATACGTTTAAGGTGTGGTACGGTTTCTCAATATGAAATATGAGCTACCCGTTATCTTAGCGGTTTTTTTGCTTCTTGGGGCGGGCTGTACCGAGAGAGGCGTGTCTATCACCGAAGAATTTTTTGGCGAGACTGCTTACGAGCAGAATCTTGATGCTTTTTTGGCTGAGTATGAAAATCGGGACGTAAAAGTGCTCATTCGTCTTGAGAACAATGCGACTGCACTGCAGGTTCGTAGTTTGATGGATAACGAAAACAGTCCAGAAATTATGGAAGTAACGCCGGTATCTTCAGATGGGGTGATTAGTGGCGGGAACGTTCCATTTTCTGGCGAGATGACCGATGATTCGTTGAACCAGGCCATTGGAGATTACGCTACGCGTCTTGGCGGCGAGGTGAAAAAGCAAATTGAGGATCGCATCTCTTCCGGAGATACATTTTTGATTGTCTCTTTTCGTGCTACCGGGAAAGCTGATGCTATACGTCAATGGTGGCATGCCAATTCTGACCTGATATCTGCGATTGTTGTTGATGAGGGTTTTGAAGAATAAAAGCATTGAGGCGTTAAACAAAACAACCCATCGCTGGGTCGTTTTTTAAATTGTTTTCTCATTTTTGGCTCCACAGCGCGGTGAAGACGCTGCGCAACATCTGCACAATGTACTCGTCCTCAATGAGAATCACGAGCGGTGCTTTTGGTTGCCAAATAATCACCTTGTTTCCATACAACATAAAACCCGTTACAAACGGTTCAGTACCACGAAATATCTTGGTCGTTCGCATGTCTTTCTTATCCGTGGCTTCAAGGGAAGCAGCGTCTTCTCCTGGGGTAAGAAGAGCATTCATGTGAATGTTCTTCTTAACTCGTTTTGCAATCCATTCACGCTCTTTTTCCCAAGTAACAAGGCTGATAAATGCGTCAGCCGAACCGAAAAATTCTATCGTACTTTTTGCTTCATCGAGCACTTGAAAAAATATTTTCAACCATTCCTTTTCACCTTTGAAGATCCGAATTTTGCTTGGCATTTCTCCCTGGCGATACAGAGCAAGTAAATCAGGCATAGCCCCTACGAGTGTTTGATCGAGCGTGCCCATTGCTTCACGCTTTTTACGCAATCGCTCGAGCACCTCTGTTGGTGGCTCCACCATAAAGGTGCGAACATAGCGTTTTCGTTCAGAAAATTTCGCCAGACCATGCACCTCAAGTTCCGCAATGAGCTTATAGACATTGGGGCGAGGAATAGCAAGATTCTCGGCCAAGGAAGCGATAGTAGTTGGACCAAGAGAGAGCGACGTGATGTAAAGATTTGATTCTGACTCGGTAAGCCCAAGTTCTTTTAGGGAAGTGTAAAGATTCTCACGTACTTCAGATTGCGAAATCATAGCGATTTTAAAGATAAGGCATTTTATTATGTATAAATCTATTATACACTATTCATGATAATTAGTAAATAGAGCTTATATTGTTTGATAATCACATTGACAAAAGTGTATAATATTGATAGATTTGCACGTTGTATTTAATGAAATCGTCTGAAAACACCCTATATGACCCAATTCAAGAAAAAATTTCAGAAAGTAGTCGTGCTTGATACGGTAATCTTTTATCCTGAACACCGAAAACTCTTGAATGCACTCGCAGAGGAAGTTGTTGAGTATCCCAGTAGCTTGCCCGCAAACCTCGAAAAGCAATACCGGGAGAATCCTGAATTATTCGTGGAGCAGAAATGTTATACGCAGATTGCAAGTGGCAATATCCCATTGCAATTGCTCATGCAGCGCGTTGAAGGGGCCGACGTTATTATTAGCTGTTGGACAGATATTCCCGATGACATTTTGCGCCTGAACCCACAATTGAAGTTGATTATTTTTTGGACGCATGAAAAAGAACACCGCGTGAATGTTGGCCTTGCTGAAGAGCTGGGTATTGTTGTTGAAAATGTCCCTGACTATGGAACCGATGCTGTGGCTGAGGTTGTATTTGCGGGCATGTGGCAATTGATTCTTCGAAATTTTACTACTGGAGCCACTATTGATACGAGTGAAGGCCTTATGCATGCGGTAGTCAACCGCGTATTTCAAGCGTTTCGCAAGCTGGGAGAAAATGAAAAGAATACCCGTGGCGGAAAGTTTACACATCATTTTCACAAGATTGGTGCCGCGAAGTTTGATTTTACGCAGAAACATATCGACGACCTTATTCCTGAGCGGTTAATTGCATATCAGAGAGTTGGATTCCTTGATATCGCAAATATTGAGATGACTATTCAGACGCTACAAACATTCGGTGTTTTAACTCAGGTACACGCGGCGAAAAACACTACAAGCGCAGAGTTCTATAAGTTTTTGTGTGAAAATGACATTGTTTTCTACGATGCGCAGCAAATCAATCCTGCTGTGCTGAAGAAAGTGCAGATACTTATCCCGGAGAAAATCGTTGACGTTCGATCATTGCCATCCGCCACGTACACAGTTCAAAATAAAACGTTCGGTGTAGTCGGCTTGGGTCGCATTGGTCGCAATGTTGCGCGAATCGCAAAAGGCCTTGGTTTTCGAGTCATCTATGCATCCCAAAACCGCCATCTCGAGGCCGAAGTCGAGCTTGGTATCGCATACGTGGCACTCGAAGAACTCATGCAACAGAGCGACGTCATCTCTATTCATGTGCCAGCGCATCACGCGGAAAATCTGATTGATCAAACACGCATCGAGAGTATGAAGAAAGGATCGCTCTTCATTAATACTGCTGACGGTAATGCAATCGACCAGCATGCACTGACCAAACGCATGGTGCAGAACGAGATATTTACATATCTTGATGTGTATCCAGGCTTGCCGCGAAAAGACACTCTCGGCTTACCAATGAATGATCCATCTGATTGGAAAATTCATAACCTGCTCCCAAATCACGTTATTGCCTATCGTGCGGGCTGGAAAACACAAGAATCAATTCGCGTAAAAACCTACAAGTTGCTCGGTGAAATGGTTGATACACTCAATAACGCATAAAATATATGTCATCTCAAGAAAACGCGACGCGCGACAAATTCAACGCTCTCAAAAAGTATTACGATGAAACATGGGATGAGGATAGTCACACTCTGCATGTGGGCTTATTCCAAACGGGCCATGATTCGTTAACCGACGCATACGCAAATGCCACAAAACACCTCATTGACCGTATCATTGCCATCAGTCCAATCGACAACAAATCAATTATCCTTGATGTTGGGTGTGGAACTGGTCGAACGCTTATTGAGATTTGTGAGGCATTTGGTTGCAGTGGTGTTGGTATTGATCTGAGTGATGCGCAAATTCTGGATGCGCAAACGTACCTTTCAGATCTTAACGGCGCACGAACTGCAAAGGGACTTTCTAAGATTCACGCACGCTTTGTACAAGGAAGTGCAAGCGAATTAGACGAAGTGCTCAATAAAGATGAACGCTTTACGCATGTCATCAGCCAGGACGCCATCATGCTTGTTGCAAACAAGCAGTCGCTATTTGAGAATGTGTACCGTTTTGTTGCGCCAGGTGGAGTGCTTGCAATTACGGACTTCTTGTCAGAGGTTCAAGCTATAAACATGCCAAAAAGCGATCAACAACTTGTTTACTCGCTCGTGAATTGGACAGGAGAGCTCTCAGAAGATGCATATCTTAAGATACTAAACACCGTAGGATTCGTAGGGGTGACGGTGGAACGTCACGATGCAGACATGATCCGCACCTATCAAATGCTTGCTGATAAAATGCAGCCCTACACGAATCAAGATGACACGATGTACAAGGATTTACAGTCACGCTATCGGCATATTGTTGATGCAGTGAAGCGTGGCAAAATGGGTTGGGGATTGTTCATTGCCAAAAAGTTGGTGCGCAAAACCGCGCTCATCACTGGAACGAAAAAACATTCCATTGGTCGATTTATTGGCCAGGCATTGCACTCCGCGGGTTGGGATGTGTGGCTGTATAGTCGCAGTGCCAGCAAGGTCGACGCACAGGGTTGGCATGAACGATCATGTGATATCTCTGACGAGAACAGTATTAAATCTTTGCTGAGTGAGATTTCCAACCTTGACCTCGTTATGATGCTCGCTGATTCCGGCGGTCACGGTGAGCTTAGTGAACTATCGGAGGATCGTGTAAAACAGTTTATTAATGCGAAGCTGGTCGGAAGCGTGCTACTTGCTAAAGCAATCGAAAAGCAATACCCATTGCACACGTCACCAGTTCAAATGGTCTGGTGTGCAGGGAAGCCTTCAAACAAAACAAAAGATCTTATCCTCTATACACTCGTGAATGCTGGTCTAAGTTCGTTTATTGAGGCAATAAACACGCATCATAGCCCGTTCCTCGCAGCGTATTACTTGCCAACGGGCCTTATTTCGCCGTCAACTCTAGGCGATGAGTATATTCATGAAGCGGGTGCGCACCTCAAAGTAGTTGCGCAACACCCAGAAACCATCGTGGATGTGGTGCTCGATATCGTGGACCAGAAGTTTGCACCAGGAGTTATCGATCGAAAGGAAAAGATCATACTTTAAAGGTGGATCGACAGCAAAATACAAAACAACCCCGCGAAGGGTTGTTTTGTTGTCGTGGGCCGAGGGAGTGGAATTAAATAAGTCTCTTTCTAGAAAATGCGTATCCTGATGGAGTTTTCAAATATCTTTCAAAATCTTTTGCCTTTGTTTTTGAGGAAAAACTTGCGTGCCAGATCAATTTCCATGGACGATATTGGCTCGTGTAACATGATTTACCTTCATTATGTTCTCGAAGTCGATCCAGGATAGAACGGCCACTAAATCCATAGTAATATCTGTGGTCGATCTCGCTTTGAATGATATAGACGGTGTACATGTAAATATTTGCCCCACTTCGCTCTGGGAACAGAGCTACGTTGGGGGCTATCCCACCTAATTTTGATTTGCTCCGACAATCCCCAACGTAGCCCGAAGGGCGAAGTGGGATGGCGGAGAGGGTGGGATTCGAACCCACGGTACTATTGCTAGCACACACGATTTCGAGTCGTGCGCTTTCGACCACTCAGCCACCTCTCCAAAGGTGCACCGATAATAGCGCAAAAACGGGGAAAAATCAAGTCCCTTGAGTGGTTGGACATTCCGTTCCTGGTTCATTATGCTATGTGAATACAAATATATGATTTTATCAGACAAGGACATCAAAGAAGCGATGGCTCGTGGCGATATTAAGATTGAACCATTTGATGAAAAATTTCTTCAGCCCGCATCAGTTGATCTGCATTTAGATAGACATTTCTTGGTTTTTGACACGAAGACGAATTACGTCATTGATCCCAAAAAGCCGATGGACGACATGATGAAAGAAATCGCGATTGACGATAGTCAGCCATTTGTTCTTCACCCAGGAGAGTTCGCCCTTGGGCTCATCTATGAAACGACTGGCGTTTCTTCAAAATATGTTGGTCGCCTTGAGGGGAAAAGCTCCGTTGGACGAATGGGGATGCTTATTCATGTGACGGCTGGATTTTTGGACCCAGGAAATTCTCTGAAAATGACGCTCGAACTTCACAATACGGCAAATATGCCCATTTTGCTTTATTACAAAATGCCAATTGCACAAATGGCCTTTGAAGAATTGTCGTCGGCATGCCAAAGACCTTATTCGAAGGAGATGGGGAATAAGTATGTTGGGGATACAAAACCTCGGGCAAGTCAGATGTGGAAGAATTTTATTACGTAAGCCTAATTTGAAGTAACGTCGTGATATTCTCTTCGATATGCACTTCACCATCCACGAACAAAACAATCAAAAAACCTCCAAGTCGTTAGGCGTTCCTATGGAGGAATTAGTCAAATAATTTTCAAAATATGACACAATTACCAAAAGTCGTCGGCACAGATGACTACATAAAATTAAAGAATGGAGAAAAGACAAGAGTCGTTTTGCTCAATAACGCCGCAACAACTCCGCCTTTTGAGATTACGCTAAAAACAGTTAACGAATACTTGCAAACTTACGGCGCGCTTCATCGAGGCGCAGGGCCACATGCTAATATTACTTTTCAAAAAGCAGAAGAGGCAATAAAAGTTTTGCGCCAGTTTTTAGGCGTTACCGATGAACATGCTTTGCTTTTCACTTCTAACACAAGTTCAGCGATCAATCTTTTTATTCGGTTGTTGCGTCTTAAAAAAGATGATGTGATTATCACTTCAATTATTGAACATACTTCAAATAACTTGCCGTGGAAATACAATACTGACGCAACGACCATTTATGTAAACGCCTTTGATGACGGTGCACTGGACTACGACGATTTGGAGAAAAAAGTTGCGGAAAATGCCAAGAATATAAAACTTATCGCGATAACTGGCGCGTCAAATCTAACGGGATATATTCCAGATATTGAAAAAATTGCAAAACTTGCTCATAAACATAATGCTTTGTTATTTATTGACGCGGCCCAGCTTGCGCCGCACAGACCAATAAATATGTCGGCGCGAAGCGTGGATGCTTTGGCATTCTCCGCCCATAAGGTTTACGCGCCGTTTGGCTTGGGCGTTCTTGCTTTACCGAAACAAATTTTAGAAACCTCGCCAGTTGATCCGGGTGGCGGCTCGATTGATATGATTAGTGAAACAGATATTGTATGGGCTCCGCCTATTGCCCGTCATCAAACTGGGACTTGGAATGTAACTGGAATTATTGCCGCCGCCGCAAGTTGCAAGGCAATTATGGATACCGGCTGGGATAAAATTCTCAAACATGAGAAAGAACTGGTTGAATACGCGGCAAAAGAGCTTCAAACCGTTCCCGATTTAACTCTGTATGTTCCAGCCGAAAAATATTTGACCGAAGACCGCACAGGCAATTTTACTTTCAGTTTGAAAGGTTATCATCATGCTTTACTTTCGGCGATTTTAGAAAATGAATATGGAATCGAAACGAGAGCGGGAACAATTTGCAATCACCGTCTTGTTCGTCGCTGGTTCAAAATCAACGATACAACCCAAAATGAAATTGAAAAGAAAATCGCGAGCGGCGACAGATTGGCTTCTTATGGAATTGTGCGAGCAAGTCTTGCAATTCACAATACTAAAAAAGACGTTGACGCTCTCGTTTTGGCTTTAAAATCTATCGCCGAAAGCAAACACAAGTTAAAATACAAGCCGGTTCCGATTGAAGAAATTTATGTTTGTGAAGAATAAAAATATGACAAATGTAAAACCATCAGAATTAAATTACGACAAGTACACAACCGATAAATATGATCAGGATATCATCAATTCAATTCCTTTTCATAAAGAATTACACCGGCACATCGCAGATTTTGTTGTGAAAAATTTTGATTCTGCGAAAGAATACGAGATTTTAGATTTAGGAACTGGTACCGGGATAACGGCGAAACTTCTTCAAGATTTATTACCGAAGGCAAAAATTGACGCGGTGGATTTTTCCGAACAGATGATAGCGGGAGCAAAAAAGAAACTTGACGACAAAAACACCCATTATCTTTTAGGCGATTATTCTAAAATGAGCTTTGATAAACAATACGACATCGTCGTTTCTGTTATAGGATTACATCACCAAAATACCGAAGGGAAACAAAAAATGTTCGGGAAAATCCACTCGTTATTAAAGCAAAGCGGAGTATTCATTTTCGGTGACTTAATGACCTACGCTGACAAATACGAAGCGGCGCGAAATCATGCCTTGCATTATCATCATTTGGTTGAACATGCGGCGGACGAAATGACTTTGACCGAATGGGCGCACCATCATATGTTTCTTAATGATCTCGCGTCGATTGAAGACCAAACCGAATGGCTTACGAGGATTGGTTTCAAGGTGCAAAAAGACTTTTCGAAAATGAATACTGCATTATTGTTGTGTATTAAAAATTAAAAAATGCCGCAAAAATTTTTCGTCGCCGAAGCGAGAGCGCGGCGGAAGGGGGGGGAGTTCCGCTGCGCACAAAAGAAAAGCAGAGAAAATTTTTTTGCTGGCTGACGAGCGTTAGCGAGCGGAGGTCAGGCGAATTAGCCGTTTCGTTCAAAAAAGGTTCGCGCAAAGTGTAAAATATCACCGCCGAAAGAATATATCTCAGCGTGCCTGGGATATTTTCTTTTTCCGAGGCAGTTGTTGGGGTTCGAACGGGTTGGCGAAAACCTGCCAGTGGAAGGTTTTCGCCAACCCAGGACAGAGTGAGCAGAGCGAACGCCGACAAAATCCCACCCCTGCCTACCGGCAGGCAGGCTCTCCGCCATGAACAAATCTCAGCGCGAGCTGAGGTTTTGTAATTCCGTGATATTTAAATACGCACACAATCGTGGTACGCTTAGTGCAGGGAATTAACCACGGTTCTATGCACGCCGACAGATTATTCTTGTCCGTGCCCATTCCGCGAGAGGTGAAGCAAGAAATTGCGGTTATTGCGGGTCACGTTCACGATCAACTGCGGTTTTCAACGATTGCCTGGACGCCCATAGAAAATTATCACATCACTCTGCATTTCCTGGGAGATATCCCACGCGATGTGCAGGGTGATTTTGTTTCAGACCTCGTTGCCAAAGAGTTTCCACGTCAGTTTGAACTGCGTCTCAAAGAAGTGAGCGCATTCCCAAATAAAAAGAATCCGCAAACACTGTTTGTGGAAACTACAGTGCATCCTTCACTTCTTGGTCTGCGAAAGCGGGTTGGCGACGTTGTTTCATCGTTTGGAATGCCAATCGATGAACGCGAGTGGCATTCTCACATCACAATTGGACGTGTAAAAAAACGCTCCGAGATTCTCAAACCCGAAGAAATCCCGGTGAAGCCTATGAAATTTTTAGTAAAAGGTTTTGTGCTCATGAAAAGCATGCTTCAGTCTGAAGGAAGCAAATACGAGCTCGTCCACCGATTCCGATTAGAGAAGAAAAACAGCAAAGATGAGTGACGAGAGCACAGAAAGGTCGTTTTTCATGAATGGCACGTCCACCAGTCCATGAATCAACATGACAGCAATTGCGGCGAATGCCGCTATTTTTAATAAGTCTTTTGGATTTTCCCGCATGCTCTTTAGAATCTTCCAAAGAAGCCAGAGCGACGCAAGAAGCCCCAGGATCCCCAGCTCGGTCCAAATATTGAGGATGATGTTGTGCGGATATTGAAAAACCTCATAGAGTTTCGGATCGTGGTAGGGAGCAAAAACCGTCGGGTATCCATTGAGCCCTGCGCCAAGGATTGAGTGATCTTTCAACATGACGATCGTTTCGCTCCATTGTGATCGTCGCACAAGTCCGGAATCGTCGAGCAAAAGGATTTTTTCACGAGCGGCGGGGATTGCTAGCGCAATTGAGGCAAAAATCAGTGCCCCAGCAAGCGCGACAAAGATTTTTTTCTTTGGACGAATGTTCAAGAAGAAAATTGTGACAATAAGAGCGGCAGGGATCGCTACAAATGCGGCCTCGGTTTTTGCCAAGATGATTGCGCCGCCACAAAGTGCCGCGGTTGCACCCCAAAAGATGAGCGATTGTCGGCGGTGTGCAAACCACGGGTGTTTCTCTTTTGAAAAAAGCTCCACAAATGCAATTGCGGTGATTGGCGCGAGGAATAGTCCTAGCGCATTTGGATAATCAAACCAGCTCGTAATGCGATGTTCCAAATCCCATGGCTCTGGAATCCCAATGCCTGATGCGTATTGGAAGAATGCAAATAGACTCGTGGCAATTCCCGATACCGCAAGCACGGAAAATAGTGTGGTTCTATCCTCCGGGGTTTTGAGAATGGATGTTGCCATGAGTAAAACGAGGATTGGCTCGATGTAATAGGCCTTCCAAATGCCAAGTGCGTCGAAAAGGTCAGGCGCAATCATGGCGCCAAGGCACGCCGCAGCAAGAAGAAGGAAAATCGGGCTCATCCAAGGTTTGAGAATCTTCCCCGGGATATTTTTGTAT
This sequence comes from Patescibacteria group bacterium, assembly GCA_041666205.1. Lineage (GTDB taxonomy): Bacteria > Patescibacteriota > Patescibacteriia > UBA9934 > UBA9934 > JBAYHI01. Next base: position 8,988 of record JBAYHI010000001.1, on the reverse strand, counting down.
TGTTTCTTGATGATCCAAACGAGGAATAGGATCAAAATCATTCCTTCAAGCAAGGTCGAGGGGATTGGTCCAATGGAAAATCGCAAAAGATATGTGGGAAGAAGCCCGGCGAGTGCCAGTAATGCAATTTTTTGATTGCGCCAAGCAAGAACGGCAAATGTTAGTAAGAAAACAACGAGGAAAATGGCGTACCACATATTACGGAAGTGCTAGCGGAGGTTTTTCAGGCAAAAAGAGATTGCGAATGTCTTTGATTTTTGGTCCGCCAATGCTTGCGAGGGCTACAAAGTAGACGAAAATACCGATGAGAATTGAGAAAATGACGTTAATGTCGGGAAGAAGTTTCAAAACGATGAACATGAAAAGACCGGCAAGGATGGCACGACTAAGCGACGCAAGTTGCGGGATGAATTTTCCGGTTCGTACAATGCAAAAGAATGTGATGAGACCAATCAACGTTTCGGCAATAAGCGTCCACCACGCCGCTGCCCACATTCCATACTGCGGAATAAAAATGAGATAGCCAAGTACGGTCAAAACCGCCACAAACAAATAGCCAAGTGTCATGATTTTTTGTTTCTTCACGGCAACGACGGCATGCCCGAATAGAGAATTTAGGAAAACAATTGATGCAGCTGGCCCTAAAATCATGAGTACGGCGCCAGACTCGGAATATTGCGAGCCTGAAATGAGTTCCATTACGGGGCGACCAAGAGCAATCGATCCCAGTGCAAACGGAACCGCGAGAATTGCCAAGAAATTGAAAGAATCCTGCATGATTTTTTGGAACTCGGTCTTATCTTTCGAGAATGCTCGCACAAGCATTGGAAGTGCTAGGCCCATGTACATCACAGGAATTGTTGTGATGACATCGACCACTTTATACGCAGCGCCGTAGAGTCCAACCTCGGCATCGCCTCGGAAAAGTGAAAGGAAAATGATATCGCCTCGTAAATAAATCAAATTGAAAAAAATCGAAGCGCCAATGGGCCAACTGCGCGAAATAATCTCGCGCATAGTGCCGGAGTGGAAGCGGAAACGAATTTTTACGTGATTGCGAGCGAGCAAAATGATGGTGCCAAGTTGCAGAGCATTCCCAAAAACGAAAAGCCACATGATGCCAATAAGGCCCCAATCAAATCGCATGGCCAAATATGCTCCCACAAGCACGAGTGATCGGTTCAAAAGCTCGGCAATCACGGCGCGGTGCATTACGAGGCGCTTTTGGAAAACGCCAATGAGCATTTGCGATGTCGTGCCAAATAAATACGAGATGGCGCCAACCGCAATCCCAAGGATAATTACCTGCTCGTAGGGGAAGAAAAACGCACAAACCGGCGCAAGGGAAAGAAAAAGCACGGCAGACACAATGCGAAGCGTCAAAAGATTCCCCAAAATTTCATTTTCTTTTTCATGTTCGTCGGAAATCATCTGCACGGTGGTGAGCGTGAGGCCAAAATCCACAATTGCGGCAAAAACCGAAAGGAATGTGAGAACAATCGTGAGTTGGCCGTATCCTTCAGGCGCCAAATAACGGCTCAAAATCGCAACCGCAAGGATGCCAAAAATGTTCCCAAGCATTTTTCCAATCGATTGCACGGCCGTGTTTTTTGCGAGTCCAGCTTTGTCCATACGGTCAAAGTATAGCAGAAAGCACGGGTTTTTCGAGGTCTCATTTTGTGGTATAATTTTCTGTACATATGAGACATTTTTCTGTTTTGTGTAGTTTTATCGTATTGGCAGGGATTTTAGGGAGTTTCTTTGGTGCACCACCAGTTGCTCATGCAGCAAATGCCTACGAGGCACTCCTTATTTCAGTCTCGGGGAGCGGTAAAATTACGCTCGCACCTGGCGAAAAGAAAGAAATCACCGCAACATTTCAAAATATTGGCACGTCCACCTGGAAAAACGATGGGGCAGGCTACGTGTCGCTTTACACGCAAACTCCAAAGTATCGAAAAAGTGTTTTTGACCCAGGTACGTGGCTTTGGGGAGATCATTTGAAACGCATTCGCGAAACGAGTGTGGCTCCTGGGAAAACTGCAACTGTTGTTTTTGAAATCAAAGCGCCAACAACGACCGGCGATTATGTTGAGAACTTTCAACTTGCCGCAGAAGATACAGCATGGGTGACGGGCGGAATGATTACGCTCAAAATTTCGGTTCAAAATACAGCAACCGCGCAAGTAAAATCCACAACACCGGTCGCTGTGAGTGATTCGACCGGGTACGCTGCGAAACTTTCGGTGAAATCTGCAGATTCCATTCGTGCTCAAGCCGGGCGCCCCATTCTTTTCACAGTTGGATTTACAAATACCGGATCAAAAACCTGGAATTCGTATAAGATTTCTGCGGGTGACGTTGCAATGGCCTCTACATCATCTTTTTCTCACCCATCCTGGCAGGGCACAGATCTCGTGACTGGCGCTGGCGCAATTCCTGCTGGACAAATGGCGGTTCTATCATTTTCATTCACCGCTCCAAAAACAAATGGTTCGCATACGGCGCGGTTTACGTTTACGGCCGACGGAGTTGAGATTCCCGGGGCGTATGTGGACATTCCCATTGACGTAACTGGTGGGGCAGCGGAAGCAATTACTGCGCCTACAAACGAAAATGCTATTGATACAACTTCCTTTATTGAAGAGCCAATGATTCGATCGGGCGTTTTGATTGTTGATGAAGAAACTGACAACGAGGTCGTAATTACAAGCTCGGAATCCGCATTTGATTTGCGCGATGTGCAAGGGAATTTGCTTGCAGAACTTGGTGTTGGACAATCTGTGACTGCTTCCTACGATGGATCGCGCTATGTCTACGACGCAGGTCGTGGCACGGAATATTCCTCGTATGGACTCAGATTCGAGCCAAAAACCGCAAACGCCATCATGAAGATTTCAAATTTTGATCGTCGCGTGACCCGAAATTACACTTACGCTGATAATGAATTCCGCAATGTGCTCGAACTTCGTTTTAATGATTATAAGGATCGCACCTGGGTTATTAACGAACTTCCAATGGAATACTATTTGAAGGGCCTTGCGGAAACTTCAAATTCATCGCCAATGGAATATCAAAAAGCACTCATTACCGCAGCCCGCACCTACGCGTTTTATCACTGGACGCATAATACTAAGCGCGCAAAAGAGTTTATGACCGTGCTAAGTACCTCTGACGATCAAGTTTACAATGGATACGGCCAAGAAAAGCGTTCACCAAATATTGCGGCAGCGGTTGAAGCAACGCGCGGCAACATTGTCACCTATGCCGGCGACATTGCAATTACTCCTTATTTCTCACGATCTGCTGGTAAAACGTATAACTGGTCCGACGTTTGGTATGGCACAGTGGCGTGGTGTGTTGGGGTGCCAGTGCCGTGGGACGAAGGAAAAACGCTTTGGGGACATGGGATTGGAATGTCGGCTTCTGGCGCACTTGCAATGGCTAAGGAAGGATACAGTTGGGACGGAATTCTCAAATATTTCTACACCGGAATTGAATTGGAACAACGATGGCAATAATGCAAAGAAAAAATCGGCGCAAAACGCCGGTTTTATTTTTGCTGGCCTGCCATCCGTAGCTCTGTTTCTACAGAGCGAAGGATGGTACCGCGGGTGGGAATCGGACCCACACGGCCTTTCGACCCAGGGATTTTAAGTCCCTTATGTCTACCATTTCATCACCGCGGCGTGGCAAAAAGATACCAAAAAAAATTGGGTTTGTCAACGCATTTCTTCTCTGAATTGAAGCCAAACGGTATAATGGTTCCACTATGATTGAGCAGAATGAAATGGATGGAGGGGAAGAAAAATTGCTTGAGCGTGAGGTGAAAACGGAAGAACAGCAATTTGAGGTGAATTTGCGTCCGCAAACGCTTGAGGATTTTATTGGGCAAACGGATTTAAAATCTGGTCTTCGGATTTTTATGGAGGCTGCACAGCAGCGCGGCGAGCCGATGGACCATTTATTGTTTTACGGAAATCCAGGGCTTGGAAAAACCACGCTTGCTCATGTGATTGGGAATGAAATGGGTGCCACCGTGCGCGTCACGAGCGGCCCGGCGCTTGAGCGCGTGGGCGATTTAGCTGCGATTCTATCGAATTTGAAGCGAGGCGATATTTTATTTATCGATGAGATTCACCGATTGAATCGCTCCATTGAGGAGGTGCTTTACCCCGCGATGGAAGATTATGCGCTTGATTTGGTGGTTGGGAAGGGTCCATCGGCTCGCACCCTTCGGCTGGGGCTTGAGAAATTCACAATCATTGGTGCGACGACGCGTCTTTCTTTGCTCTCATCGCCTTTGCGTGATCGATTCGGCGTCACCTATCATTTGGAATTTTATTCTGAAGATGATGTGCAGAGCATTTTGAATCGAAGCGCCAAGATTTTGGGCATTGCGCTTGACGATTCAACCGCGCAAGCGATTGCGCGTCGTTGTCGTCGCACCCCGCGCATTGCAAATCGCCTTTTGAAGCGCGTGCGCGACTTTGCGCAAGTGAAAAACGAAGGCGTGCTCTCGTCTGACGTGGCCGAACTCGCGCTCAATTTACTCGCAATCGATCCACTCGGGCTCGACGCGGCTGATCGTCGCATTCTTTTGGCAATCATCGAGAATTTTCAAGGCGGTCCGGTTGGTCTTGGTACGCTCGCTGCGGCCACACAGGAAGAACAATCGACCATCGAGGAAATTTACGAGCCGTATCTTTTGCAAATCGGCTTTTTACAACGCACGCCTCGCGGTCGCACCGCAACCAAAAAAGCCTACGAACACTTGAACCTCACACCGCCCACAAACTAATGATACAATAGGGGTATATGGAGTTGCCGGTTCTATATTTGCTCATTCCGTTTGGACTTGTGATTCTCCTTACAACCCTGTTTGTGATGTTCAATTTTTTTCACATCGCACATTTTGGGTTACAAGGAACAAAAACAGCCCTAGTGCTTGTTGGGTATATTGCCATTTATGTTTGCGCACTGATGTTTGTTTTTCAGATTCTCTCTTCATTTGATTGGTCGCAGACCATTGTATTGCCAGATCTTTTCTCTTTTAAGATTCCGCTTATATGATCGACCTTGGGAATCTCCCAAATCATGAACGCGATGAAGTTACAAAATTATTTTTGCGTCGGCATTGGATTTCGCTGGTTAGTCTTGGGTTTACTGGTTTGGCCCTGCTTTGCATTCCCGCATTTTTTTATGCAACCATGCGGTTTATTGGGTGGAATTTTATTGGCGCGCCAACGCTTGGCATTATTGCCGGGTTATTGCTGTCAACCTATTTATTGCTCGTGACGGTCATTCTCATGACGCAATTCACGGATTATTATTTAGATACCTGGATTGTTACTAATTGTCGCATCATCAATATTGAGTTGCAGGGCTTATTTTCGCGCACAATTTCGGAATTGCACCTGAATCAAATTCAAGATGTCACAAGCGAAACCATCGGGATGCTCCCAACGTTTTTGTCGTACGGGAATGTCTACATTCAAACGGCTGGAACTCGTGAGCGCTTTAATTTTCAAAATGTTGATAATCCAGAAGACGTAAAAGAGCTTATTATTGAGCTCTCCGACGATGATAAGCGCCGTCACGGAGATGCATCTTCAGATCGGATCGTTTAGGTTTGTGCAATCGATTTTTTCTTTCATCCGTTCACACGTGTTTTTCAAGAAACAACATTGGTACCGACCAAATGCGGCGGTGATTGTTTGTAATGAAAAAGGGCAGGTTCTTTTATGTGAGCGAGCTGATCGCCCGGGTACGGTGCAAACCGTCCAAGGCGGAATTGAGCCAGATGAAACGCCTGAACAAGCGGCACGACGTGAGCTGAAAGAAGAAATCGGACTTGTTGGATCTCAATATGAATTGAAGGCGGCGCTTATTCGTTCCCATCGGTATAACTGGACTCCAGACGTACAAAAACAGCTCGCACATACGGGTTATCGCGGGCAGGATCAACATTTTTTCCTTATTGAGGTTCCTTCAAAAACGATTTTTAATTTGAATCAGTACGATCGGGAGTTCTGCAGGGTTTGGTGGGGAAGTCCAGAGGATTTGGTTCGACTCTCGTGGAGCAATAAGCGCCCGGGCGTTGAGAGCGCGTTGCGCGGTTTTGGATTGCTGGATTAAAAGAAATCAAATTGACGAATTTGGAGGTGAATGATATATTCGTTTCGCATTTTGCGGCAGTAGTTTCCTCCTTCGCTCTATAGAAATAGAGCTTCGGAGGACAGGCAGTGGTCATTTAAAAAAATATGCGGCAGTAGTTCAGTGGTAGAACGTCTCCTTGCCAAGGAGAAGGTCGCCGGTCCGATCCCGGTCTGCCGCTCCACCCTTCGCTCCTTCGGAGCTTCGGGTGGCAGGCCATCCTGTTTTATGCGGTCGGCGAAGGGTGTCCTCCGTAGCTCTGGTTATACAGAGCGTAGGAGGACGCGATAACGGCAGATAAGAAAAATCCCCCGGAAGGGGAATTTTTATTTTATGTGGCGCCATTCAATAGTGAGGAGGGGATTTGGAAAGACGATAACGGTTTTTTCGCGTTTGCACTTGTAGATCGTCTCTTTTTGTTTCTTTGAGGCGCGATTCCAGGAGAGTTTGAATTCGAAATAGCCTTTTCGAACATTGTTGTGGACCTGCACTTTAATTGGTTTTTTCGTGACTCCCGGCAGGCTCGCCTGTTTTGAGGCGTCTTTGATTTCGATTTTTAAATCATCCCATGGATCAAATTTGTGATGGGAGGTGGTGTCGAATGTGAACGTGGTCCATTGGCCGTCCATACAATCACTTTAGGACGACTTCGCAATTCAAGCAAGAAACGGAAGAGCCCCCGGACTCCCGAGGGCTCACGAGAAACGATTCTACTCGACATGGCGAAACTTCAGGCGTAGTTGGCAGTATCCGTCGACTGGGATATGGCGCTGAATGAACGCGCGCGCGAAGATGCGCAGACGAATGGACTCCCGGGTTTCACCGAGTGGTCTCCATACAGACCAAGAGATTTCGACTTCGAGCGCTGTTTGGCGCTCGTTCATGATCGTGAGATTTGTGAAGCGTCGATATTTTTCTCGCGAGGCAGTGATGGACCCGGGGATTACACACTCGGGCACACGTTTGCTGAGCTGAATCTGTGTCCACGGAATGTCCGAATCTGGAAATTCTTCCAGTTCCTCGCATCGCCTTTTACACATGGTTCCTCCATGCCCTAAAACTAGTCGTTTCAAATTTCTTCGTCAATTATGAGGAATACGATGGGCTATTGACTGGATTCATGCGCGCCCAGCGAATGCCGGAGCGATTTCCAGCAAGATATTGTTCCTTGGCAACACCCAAGATAAAGGTCTTCACCTCATTTGAAACGTCTTCGGGCATGCCGATGCGCTCCATAAGGTTATCGAATTTATCCATGAGTTCCACGTACCATTTTCCTGCAGGTGATTTTGCGTCTGACATATTAAGTTGTTGAAGTGTTAAGAATTGAAATTTGTTTTGAGCGAATGTACCAATAGGCAAGGAAGGATGAGACTCCGAGTACGAGTGCTCCACCAATCCAAGGAGTAAATTCTTGGAATGAGAGCACGGATGACGTTGCTGAAATCGTTTTTATCTCTTCGATTCGGACGTCGTTTACAGATCGCGGATAGAGTTTTGCTTCTCCGTTGATTTGTCGCACGATTCCCGTGACGGTAATTGCTGTGCCAGTGAAATCGGTCCAGGCAATTCCGGTTTTTTCGTGCGCGACTACCGTGATTGCGTCTTCGCCAAACTGTACGACGAGATTATTGCCGGTTCGCTCCGTGATTTCGCCAGTGATTTGCACAAGCGCTCCGGTATTTTGCGTTTTTGCCTCAGCGATACTCAGAACTCTTGGTGTGAGTGTTGTTTGCGAGAGAATCGTGATGTTGTCTTTGGTCGAAATCTTCAGGCGTGCCTCGCCATAGGACTCCGATAGTGTGCCGAGCACTCGGATTTCGTCGCCAAGGTGTAGCGTTGGCCAGTCTTTTGTGTAGAAGTAGAGCTGAATTCCATCGATATAGGCGATTTGGTCGCCGAATGTGCCAGGAAGAGCGGTTACGACGCCGGTACGCGACTCGAGGGAACTCGTTTTTGAGCTAGAAGACGTGCTTTTCGTCGTTGTTGATTTTGTGGCAGCCGTTTTTGCAGGTTCGGCTACAGCGACAATCTTATGGACGGTACTGGCAGGATCGGAAACAACTGAAGCTGTTCCCGCATGCGTCGAAGATCCGTTAGAACTCGCTGGTGCCACTTGGGAGGCAGTGCTTTCAATTGTTTGAACCTGATTTGGAGTTTGTTCTTCATACGTTTCTGTGGTTGTGGTGACTTCGTCGGCGACTGCTACATTTTCTGCGCCAGGAGTAGGATTTATGGAGACGCTCCACGAATTTGCGAAGCGCGCGATGCTTTCTCCTTTCTTTGGAGCAGAGATTTGTTCAGTGCCGTACGCCATTGAATCAATTGTTTGTCCGGTTGAATCCATGAGGGTCACAGCGTCGCCATCATTGTTGAGCATTTTGATATTTTCAAGAACGAAGACGCTACTGGATTCTAGAGAAACCTCAGGAAACAAGACATTTTTTCCAGACGCATCCTGGATGTTCCAGTTCAAGAGATTTATTGCCGTGGCGGATACATTTTTTATTTCGACCCATTCATTGTCTTCGTTTGGGTTGCTACAGATTTCTGTAATGATGATGTCGCCGGGAAGAACTGTTGGCGCAATTACGGTTTCGATCACCGGGTCGGGAGACCCGACCCGTACGTCGAGTTCATCGACGATTGTTTCGATTGGCGTTTCGACAATCAATTCGTCAACGATTGGTTCTGTCACCGTGGGCGTGATTTCGTTTTGCGGTTCCTCGGGCTCGGACAACCCGAGGGTTGTCCCTACGTTGGAATCATCGACGATCGGTTCGTCATCGATTACGGCATCCGCGACCACCGGGTCGGACGGAATTGTTTCGA